>JAEZKP010000075.1 GCA_023436145.1 Fibrobacterota bacterium
TTTCTGCTGAGAAGCAGATCGTGCTCAAGTGCGGAGAATCCAGTATTACACTTACCAAAGCGGGGAAGGTATTGCTTAACGGTGCATATATTTCCAGCCGGGCAAAAGGAGTCAACAGAATGCGCGGAGGCTCGGTGTTATTGAATTGATCTCATGGCTTATACCTTTTCAAATCAAAATTGTAAACAAAAATGCTGCAACTTAAAAACAACACTCCATTCAAACCTGGAATGGCCATTTTTCCAGATAAAAATGGTATTGATACATTTTATGCTGTCATTAAAGCCACATTTACCCTGGGTGATAAACAAATCAGAATCGCTGAAAATCAGGTTTCACCGGTAATAGCTGATGAATACTGGGACAAACCAGGGGAATCGAGTCTTCGTTATGCATCTGATATGCATCTGGGAAAACTGTCAACCGATGTGGTACTTAACGGACAAGCCTGGGCACCGGAAGGGAAACTGGTCAAGCAGATCGATACTGCGGTTGTCGTAGCAGAGCGGCAGAAAGTTATTCGGGTTTACGGTGATAGATGGTTTGATAAAGGTTTTTTAGGACTTACTATGACCGATCCTGAACCATTCGATGCAGTTGCCATAGTATACGAACGAGCATTCGGCGGAACGCATATTATCGATGAAGATAAAGGGAAAATAAAAGGTGAAAACCGAAATCCTATTGGTATAGGATTCAAAGGCAACCACAGTGCATCTGAAATGGAGGGGCAACCGGTTCCCAACCTTGAAGATCCGTCACATCCATTCAGAGGACTTACAAACTCCTGCGTACCTGCATGCTATGGTTTTATTGCTCCAAACTGGATGCCGCGCCTGCAATACGCTGGAACATACAATGATGCCTGGCAGAAAAAGCGCATGCCCTATCTTCCTGAAGATTTTGACATGCGATTTTTTAATGCCGCATCCCCGGAACTTACATTCGACCGCTATCTTGAAGGTGGAGAACCGGTTGAGCTTATCAATGTAAGTCCACAAGGCCCGATTGAATTTACTTTGCCGATTTGTCGTTTCAAAGTTGAAGTACAAATCAAAGGAAAAACCGAAAAACTTGATATGAAATGCGAAACTGTTTTGTTTGAACCGGATGAAAAAAGGTTTTCCATGGTGTATCGGGATTCGATTGCCTGTGATAAGAAAACGCTCAATGTGGAGCAGGTGACATTTGATATAGAATCATTAGAAGGAATCGTGACGAACTAACATGGCAGAACAAACTATACATATTGTCGGAATCGGCATGATGACACCACTGGGTGACAGTGCGAAAATGACTGCTGCCGCAGTAAGATCAGGAACAAGCGCTCTTGACATCAGTTCAATCATGAACAAACGGTTCGAACCGATGACCATGGCACTTGTCCCCGAAGATGCACTTCCACCTCTCAATGACAAACTCAGCAAAATTCCGGGCCTGACAAGCCGTCAAATCCGCATGCTGCGCCTGTCACAAAAGCCACTTATTGAAGCACTCGGAAGTATTGTCCCCAAAGGAATCTCTGTATCGCTTTTCTTATCTGTGCCAGAAGAGATTCCAGAATGTCCAACACCGGTAAAAGATGATTTTATCAATCAACTGCACATACAATGCATGCAGCAGTTTGATCTGAAAAAGAGCCGTTTGTTTAAGAACGGGCGCGCATCTGGCATTGAAGCAGTAGAAGAAGCTTTTAACCTGCTCACAACCAATACAGAACAATTCATACTTGTCGGCGGTTGCGATACGTATCTGGATCTTTTCCTTCTTGAAACACTGGACAGAAATAACCGTATCCTTGCCAATGGTGTCATGGATGGATTCGCGCCGGGAGAAGGTGCCGCATTTCTCCTGTTAGCTTCAGAAAAAGCAATTCAGAAACATAAACTTATATCACTTTCTCAAATATGCCAACCTGGCTGTACCAAAGAAGCGGGACACCGTTACAGTGACGAACCATACAAAGGTGACGGGCTCGCGGAAGCAATAACCGAAGCACTCATTCCACTCGAACAGGAAAAAGTACAAACCGTACTCGCCTCCTTCAATGGAGAAAATTTTTTCGCAAAAGAATGGGGTGTTGCGTTTTTGCGAAACCATGACAGTTTCGAAGAAAAGCTCCGCATAGAACACCCAGCAGACTGCTACGGTGATCCCGGAGCTGCTGCCGGCCCACTTCTTGCAGGACTTGCAACAATTGGCATGCAGAAAAAATACATCAAAGAACCATGCATAGTCTTCTGTTCATCAGAGAATGAGAAACGCGGAGCACTATGCATGCGATCAAGTGTTAAAAATAACTTGACTTTGTGAGTGAGCAGGAATGAAATTAGTTAAAGAAGTTCAACCAATAACCATAACACAACCAGAGACATTATGGGCCAGACAACATTCGTAAACTCCCGGGGAATTGCCCACAAAGGCAGTGGCGGTATGAGCACCGTGTTTCCAGATGTCTGCAAAACGCCAACTCCCGGAGGCCCGGTTCCAATCCCCTATCCTAATCTCGGAAAAGCATCAGATACAAGCGACGGTCCACAGAATGTAAAAACCGATAAAAAAATGCCAATGGTCAAAGGGGCAAAATACAGCATGAGCACCGGTGATGAAGCCGGCTCTGCGCAGGGAGTAGCAAGCAATAAGATCAAAGGCGAATGCGAGTTCATGATGTATTCGTTTGATGTCAAATTTGAGGGGAAGAATGTTTGCAGATTGGGGGACCCGTTGTTTCATAATAAGAAGAATATTGTGGGGTAATTTGTTCATTTGTATTAAAAATTTAGTAACATAACAAATAAATTATTTGAAATTATCACTAATAATAATTCAGTGTAAGCCTCATCGTTATTAAATAATTTACTATAAATATATTTTACCCAACTATTAAAATTTGGCAAATAGGAAACCACAATGGAATTGGGAGAGATAGTCACAGTTTATGTGCCAGAACAAGAACCAGATATTGAATGCCCATTTAGCCATGAAAAGCCAAATATCAAAGGGAAAAATGAACTGGGTGGAGTGGGAACAGTATTAGCAAAAAATATGAGTGAAGGAATTGGTGTTCACAAAGAAAAACCACCAACTGAACCTTGTTTAATGAAAGGCCCAATTTTCTTAGATCCTCGTTTACGGCCAGACAACCCAATTCGAGCAGTTACAATCACTGTAGATGAGAAAGTTGTAAAACTGGAAGATGGCACACCTCTTGAATACCCCCTTACTTGCGGTGCTCATCATCTTGTTCCCGCACAGGAATCCTTAAGAGAGCACGCCATTCTTAATTTTATGTGTAAAGGTTTTGATAACGAAAAACAGGATTTCCTTAAAAATGGTAAACCAGATCCAGCAGTTGTCACCACTTCGAAAGTTTGGGGTAACGTACTTTACAATGTTAATGGTTCACAAAACGGAGTTTGGTTACCCGGTAATTATGCAGTTGGTGGTGGCAGCGGTGCAGTAGAAGTATGGAAAGGTCTTTCTAGTAAGAAACGAAAAAAAACAACCGAAGAAGTTTTAAAAAATTGGGCAAGTTCACTGGATTTGGCAGACGATGAGTGGAAGACAAGAAGTGATCCAGAAGAGCAAGACGGTCCGAGTGATGGTGCTATTAAAGAAGCTTTCATAACACGAGCAGAACCTAAATACATACTTGCTGGGAAAAACTACAGTATAAGTTCGTCAAATCCAAAGTGGGCTTACGTTAAAGCTGCAATAGATATTATTCATGGTTACTTCCATGACCGTCATATAGATTATAGCAACGAAGTAAAGAACTATCTTACAAAGATTTCTGAAAAATACGAAGAAATGTACACGCGGGAAACGAAAACCAAACCATGCGAGAAATGTATGAATGCAGAAAGGCCGGATAAAGCTGATAAGAGCCTTGTTGGTCCTCCTTATGGAATTGTCATTCGACTCAATCGTTGCGGTGAATGGTTTAAAAGACATTTGATTGGATCTGATATGAATCCTGAAACAAAAAAACGGCGATCTGCAAAAAATATTTTCACTTCAAAATGGATTCAAGCATGGATGAACGAAGTTGGAAAAGAGCGAAACACATAATAAATAAAGGAAAAATGAATGGGAAACTACTTTGTGCTTGCCTGTCAATCAAAAGTTGAAGTTGAGTTTTTCAGACTAAGTGTAGATATTGAAGCACGAAAACGACGTTGGTTTGCTGGTATTCCTTTTTTTGAAGATAATGAGAACATTGAATTCCATCCTCCAACAGATGTAATAAATCTTGAGACTTACGAAGAAGACGATATAGAAAACTGGGTCTACCCTGTGCTTACTTGGCATCCAATTCCACTGATGAAACGTTCTCTTGTAAAAGCATTTAAAGCAGCTGGTGTTGACAACATACAGACTTACCATACTATTCTTACAAATCCACAAGGTAATCCGCCAGTACCATCAGATATTTATCTTGCAGTTAACATCGTTGGTAGGGTTGCAGCAGCTGATATGAATTCTTCAATTATTTCTCCGGAAAACGATGATAAAATGATAGCAGTCGATTTTGATTCACTTGTAATTAACGATCAAAAAGCTCATGGATTGCTTATGTTTCGATTAGCTGAGAATATTTCTGCAGTGCTCGTACACAAGTCCGTTCGTGATGCTATCGAAAATGCAGGTATTGATGATCTTACTTGGTTTGCCCCAGAAGAGTGGGCCGGGTAATATTTAAAAATTTCCACTACCATCCCATAGAATTTCAAAAAGTTGATATAAAAGCTGGCCATGAGACATGTTCGAACCTTTTCTGCCATGGAGTCACAATATTGCTGTGGGATAGAAGATGATCATCTGCGGGTAATAATGCTGCCTCAACAACTTTATTTACCGCTATTTGTTGTTTAATCTATGGGACAGCATTTGGTAATAAAATAAAAAAGTAAAGGAAAATGTGTGAACATGGCAAAATGAAAAAGCTTCTAAAAATGCCGAAATTTTGAGTATCAAGCTATATTGAGACTGAGGTTTGTTTCAATATGGGATGATAGTGAAAAATTTCAATAAAAATATATCTTAATGAATAGTTATAAAAAACATCCAATAGTTCTAATCATGTTGAACGACTTGTACGGGCGCCCCTGACAGGTGCCCAAACTATGGTGCTTCCCTGTAAAAGTAGACACGTTGCGAACATATACTTCTTCTCTGATAAAAAATAATTGGGGTTCTTTATATTCCACTATATAGTAATACCATATCAGACCAACCTCTAACACATAATAAGTAAAAAACCATTGTTCTTACTCCCACTTCGAAATACATGCATTATCAAAGAGAAAATTACACTATCATCCCATAGAAATTTGGTTAAATTAAGCTAAAATCGATAGTTTTGTTGAAAAAACGACTATTTGCAAAGTGGTTTTATCAATAAATGCAACGAAAAAATGCAAAAACATTGGCATTTCCTGTGGGATGATAGTGAGAAAATTACTATCATGAGGAGAACAATGAAGGATTGCCGATTAACACAGGCTAATTCAAATGTGCTCAAGTGTTGGATAATTGATCCTCCGACAGCACACCACACTGCCCAAGCCCTCCCTCTTCCGCTTTTACGGTAAAAATAAAATTCTGGACTTTCTCCACAAAATCACAAACAAATTACAGTTCAGACTTATTTCCTCTGATACCTCACTAATTTCCTCACGGCATTAAGACTGTTCAGTGAATTTGAAGCGAAGATAATTCAGAAAGCAGCATAACAGAGTTATAAAGTTATATTCGCGCCGAAGAGTATATCAAAGTTTAATTATGCTTTACAACAGTTTACATTTTTTTGATGAAAGCCTGTTATAGATTTTGTCAGAGCTATAAAGGTGTCATGGATGGATTTGCACCTGGTGAGGGTGGCTGCGTCCTCTTGCTTGCATCAGAGGACGCTTTACACAAAAACAAGCTCTCTTCACTTGCTCGAATATATCATGGGGTCTGTGCCGATGAACCGGGGCATCGTTTTAGTGATGAACCATACAAAGGAGATGGCCTTTCTGAGGCAATCACTAAAGCACTTGTCCCACTTGAACAGAAGCAGGTTCAAACAGTATTCGCCGGTTTTAACGGCGAGAATTTTTTTGCCAAGGAGTGGGGTGTCGCCTACTTGCGTAATCATGATAGTTTCGTGGATAATCTCCGGATTGAGCACCCGGCAGATTGCTACGGCGATCTTGGTGCTGCAACAGGTCTTCTGCTTACGGGTCTTGCGGCAATTGGTATGCAGAAAAAATGTGTAAAAGAACCATGTTTAATATTCTGTTCTTCAGAAAAAGAAAAACGTGGAGCAGTATGTATGATACCAAGCGAATAATATATTTGACTTTGCGAGTGAGCATGAATAAGATTACTACAATGAATGTGAAACTTTATTTCTGATTCATTATTTATTTTACTAAGATTTAAGCAACTGTCATTACCAGCATTCTTCATATAAGAAAAACCATAAAATAGGGTCATAAAACCGATCCGGGGTGTAACTATGAGTCAGACCACATTCGTAAACTCCAGAGGAATTGCACATAAGGGTAGCGGTGGCATGAGTACTGTATTTCCGGATGTCTGCAAAACACCAACTCCCGGTAGCCCGGTTCCCATCCCCTACCCCAACATTGGAAAAGCCTCAGATACAAGCAACGGTCCCCAGAATGTAAAAACCGATAAAAAGATGCCAATGGTTAAGGGGGCCAAATACAGCATGAGTGCAGGAGATGAAGCTGGTTCAGCGCAGGGGGTGGCAAGTAACAAGATCAAAGGCGAATGCGAGTTTATGATGTATTCGTTTGATGTCAAATTTGAAGGGAAAAATGTGTGCAGATTGGGGGATCCGTTGTTCCATAACAAGAAAAATATCATGGGTTGAAAGTACTGTAGTAACTTCAATTGAATCCTTATGTTATAGATATTTTTACCGTCAAATATGCAGGTGTCATTTTATCTGAATCAAGCTTCTGTGAATATACATAGCGATGACAATATTGATACTACTGGCTTTCCTCTCATCTCAATCATATACTTAGACTTTGCATTTTAAGACAAACGTTGCAAGGATTTTTTCCGCATGGAAATGAATGAAAAGATAGCTCAAAGTATAAGAAACGAAGACTCAGAGAGTAAAGACAAAAAAGAGGAAAAATGTAAATTCATCGCACGCGCAAAACGGCCATCTGGCAAAGGTCCCTGGTATTCAGGTGGAAAGCTTGGAGGCATCGAAGATGGAGATGATCTCACAGGTCACTCCTTTTGTGCACTGGAAGATGAAGGTGGAAACAGGTCATGGTACGGATTTTATCCAAAGGGGGCAATAATAGGGTGGGATTCAGTCCCGGAAGAGGACCGGATTTCAGGAGCTCTGGATTTTTTCAAATATGTTGCAGGCATACTCTATCACGGCGACGAAGACCACGAATATGATGATGAAAAGTTTATACAATTGAGGGTAGTCAATATGATAAGGCGAAAAACTTCGCTTCAAAATGGGCTTCAGACAAAACCAAATACTGCCTCGCGCTTAATAATTGCACAACATTTGTTGTCAAGGATGGCAAGGCTGGTGATGTTTCTGTGCCAGGCGGCGGTTGGGCTTTTGCGAACCCGAATTCTTTTGGAAAAAATCTCGCAAAGTCGAAGTAGCATCATCAGACGTTACGTATTCATCTTAACATTGAGCTTACAAGTTACTAACTGTTTTCCATCAGAAAAAGGAAACACCAGGGAACAAATGAAGAACAATACTAATGCCACAACATCTCTAATATTCAAAGGCAGTGGTCCAGGCGATGAATTTGGTTTTAATGTACAGAATTAATAATCTGGTCACCCGTTCTCAGTCTTCCCATAAGCCGCCACACTCCAATTTATTTTTTTTTAGAAGAATAAATAACCATCAACTCATAGCGGTGAAAGGATTTGGAGACCAAAGGCAAGAGATTGTATTGCTTAACACCCAGAATGACTCAATCGAAGTTCTTGCTTGGATAGAAAATGCGGCTTTGATGTTTCCGGCTTTATCCCCAGATATGGGTAGTATTGCTGTACTAATATTACCTGGTCGCAGGGATGCACCACCGCGTAATTCAGCAATCGCCCACTTGTGCCATTTTCCATTAAATTTCTCTGGTAGTGACCTGAGCAAACGAAGAATAACCATCACAGAAACAGTTGCTCAAAATCTGCCTGCAATTCCAATCGACTGGGACACATCTGAAAAGGGTATTTTTTATACCGGTATCAACAAAACACCGCATATTTATTATTATGATTTAATCAATCGGAAATCACATCAGGTTCGAACCGGCCTCTTCCCACGTCTGAATGCAGACAAAACTTTATTAGCTCTCATTGATGATCGTAATATATTAGTCGTTAATCCACAATGTCCCGAAAAAATCCTGGCATCTACAACATTGAATGGTCATCCGGGTTATCTCACATGGCACCCGGAATCTACACTCCTAGCTTTTTCTGAAGAGCTTCCAATGTGGCGTATGAAAATCGGTATCATTGATGTTAAAGAAGCAGCAGTGAAAACAATTATGGAAACTGCCCGTATCAAAGATCTTGTGTGGATTGACTCATACATCACCTGGCCCAAATATTGATTGAAATTCTCACCGCAGTAGTCTGCTACGGAAGGCGGGCAGAGCACGCGGAGTTCGCAGAGATAAGAAATATTGGGGTTTATGTTAAAAAGATATATATATCTGCAATTTCTCGTTATTCGAGCGAAGTCGAGAATAACCCTCAGCGTGCTCAGCGTCCTTTGCGTTTTAATTCTTGCTTTCTTTTCATAAAGGCTGTCGATTATTAAGCCTTTTTGTGAAATTTATATGATATGTTAAATTAACCGGACACTACTGTACAATAATAATATCTCATCATTTTATCAAAGCAAATCATATCCCATGAAAAAAAAATATCTGAACATCATCATTTCGATTGTGAGAATTCAATCGGGAGTGAGCCACTACTGCCAAAAAGACTGCCTCCATAAGCGATCGATTAACTTTTTAAAATTATCTTTCTTTTTTGATTGTATATCAAATACCATTGCCATCAGTACTGCTATTTTCTATATTTCTAAATTACCAATATTAAATCTTTTTTAGGTACTTGGCATATCTTAATGGCCCTTTTATTTCAACTTATGTTATGGGTAGATATGTACTATGTTAAACATAAAAAACAAATCTCCTTTTAAAACCGAAGTATCTGTTATGCCGGACAAAAATGGCAGAGAGATACTAATATTGGTGGTAAAGGCTTCTTTTACCTTAACATCTCCCCTTCGCATTGCCGAAAAGCAGATTCCGGTGACTATTGCAGATGAATATTGGGATAAACCAGATGAGTCAAGCCTTAGATACGCAAGTGACATGGTGCTTTCAAAACCTGGTACAGATGTAGCGTTAGTAGGCCAAGCCTGGGTTCCCGACGGCCAAAAAGCGCAAATCATGGATACCATGGTAGCAATAGGCGAACAGCATAAAATTGTACGTGTTTACGGTGACCGATGGTTTACAAAAGGCTTTTTGGGGCTTAAAATGACCGATCCCGAACCATTTCAATCCATCCCGCTTGTCTGGGAGAGAGCATTCGGAGGAAGATGCCTGATCAATAAGAACAAAAATAAGTATGTTTCAGAAGAACATAATCCTGTTGGTATCGGGCTCAATGCCAGAGAGGAAAATCAGGTGATTGAGGGACAACCGGTCCCCAATCTTGAGGATCCATCACATCCATATAACGGGTTAACAAAAAAAAGGTACTCCTGCGGGATATGGATTCATTGCTCCCTGGTGGCTCCCGAGACGCAACTTTGCAGGAAGCTATGATGAATTCTGGAAAAATAACCGCATGCCATTACTTCCCGAAGATTTCGACGATCGTTTCTTCATTGCAGCGCCACCGGGGTTGTTTTTCGAACGATATCTCGAAGGAGGCGAGCCTGTCAATTTGATAAATGTAAGCCCGGATGGCCCTCTTGAGTTTTATCTTCCCAGGTGTACACTAAAATCGGAAGTCCAAATCAAGGAAGAAACCCTGAATTTACCGTTATTCTGTCATACAATTCTCTTTGAACCTGATGACAAGGTTATGTCAATGACCTGGCATACATCGACTTTAACCGGTAACAATCCCCATAATGTGGAAGAGATAACCTTGTCAGTAGAAAGTCTTGAAGGTGTCCATGAATGAAGCTATTTTCTGTTATGGCAGGTTCATTAACGAAATGTATAAATAGGGAGGTGCCATGGATAATCCGTTTTTTGAGGTAGCATCGGGTCTTCAATTGCAGGAAGGTGTTGTCTTGGGATATTCCGATGATGGTATGGTAATTGTTCGTCTAAACAACTCCGAAAATATGGTCTCCTGCCAGCTGGTAATCCCGAACAAAGACACATCTGCAAAAATTGACATCAATGATGAAGTACTGGTTGCCCAGGCATCATCTGAAAATACTGCTTACTATATTCTGGGAATTATTGGAATTCCGTTAAATGCAGTTAAAAACTCTTCGAATGAGAATAAAGAAAAAGTTGAAACGGTTTCACCACGAAAACCCATGACTGCCATTGTTGATGGAAAGAGGATAAAAATCACGGCTGAGGAGGAAATCATGCTTTCCTGCGGAGAAGGATCCATTCACATTATGAAGGATGGGAAAATCGCTTTGCGAGGTACAGATCTAATCAGTCGCGCCAGCAGGATAAATAAGATTCGTGGGGCAGCGGTGAGGATTAACTGAAATACTTCACATTACGCAGACACCCTGAATTATGCCTGACGTTTCACATTTTAATATACTAAGTAGAAGATTATATTGAAAAATCAACTTGTCATAACTGGTATCGGAATGGTTAGTGCTATAGGGCACGACGTTGAAACCTCTTGCTCCTCTTTTCGAGCTGGAATCGTACGCCCCAGTGATCTACCATTTTTGATATTAGACGAATCAGAAGTTGAAGAAGTACCGGTAGTGGGTTATTCTATACCAAGAATTAGTGCAGGATATGAAGGTGTTGCACTTTACCTAAGAATAGCCTCGTTCGCTCTTAATGATCTATTGCGTAATGGTAATCTTTTTGATATGCCAGGATCTTTTTGGCAAAATACCGGCCTGTTTATTTGCATCTCGGTAACACGAAACGATCCGGCAGGAATAATAGATGAGCTAATTGTATCAGAATTACCAAACAAGATTATATCTAGTGTATTTCCAGCACTTCCAATTAACCAATGCTGGATTATCCAAACAGGACATGCCTCTGTTATTCAAGCCGTTTCACAGGCAAAAAATTATATTGCCGAAAGAATAATTAAAAATGCAGTCGTACTTGGTATTGATTCGCTTACAAATGAAGCATCTGTTGAGTATTATCATGATCTCGGATGCATTAAAACTATTCATAATATAACAGGATTCATACCCGGTGAAGCAGGAGCATCGTTTTTTATTGAAACCGAACAAGATGCCATAAAGCGAGCAGCTTGCATTAAAGCGACGGTTGGTCAATGTGCAACAGGTTTCGAAAAACACCGATTAACAGATGAATTTATCAAGTCTGGAAGATCATTGACTGAGGTAATGATTAATGTTATGAAAGATAATGAGAATATTAACACGGTATATTGTGACTTAAATGGAGAGAACTCTCGTGCAGTCGAATGGGGAAACGCTCTATTGAATGTTAAGTATCATTTAAAAACATTGCCCGATAACACAATTCTTCCGGCAGAATGCTTCGGGGACACTGGAGCTGCAAGCGGTGCGATAGCAATTTGTGCTGCTGTTCAATCATATCAGCGAAATTACGCCTTAAGTATATCAACATTAATCTGTTCCCGGTCTGAAGAAGGTGATGTTGCGGCAATGATTATTTCGCAATATTAACTTTGGTTCCTTTTACTTGCTACTATAAGGATGAAGCGATGACAAAACCAGTTCATGCATATTTCGATTCTCATGAGCGCTGGCATGGAAAAGGATATGGTTGTGTTTGGAAACATGCTACTCATAATTATATACAAGCTACTAAAAAGTATGTGAAAGTTAAAGGCGACATTGAGGAGTGTGATTACCGGAAAAATGGTTACGATATTTCACTCGGCCGAACATCCCTTTACAATAAAAGTCATTACAACATTGCTGATAATAAAGGTTATATTTCAAGTAAACTTGTCAAGACGAATGTTGAACAACGAAACAATGATCGAAAGAAACCTAAAGAGTTTAACAAATCTCATCAAAAAAGCTGGAAACAGGCATGGCAAGGAAGACTTAACGGACCAATCAGGTTACTTAGCCAGGATCCAAATGCTTGGCATATAGATCATATATATTCAGGAATGTTTACTCCTTGGTGGGGACAAAAAAACGAACGACAACCTCAAAAGGCAACTGCGAAAAACTTTCTGCCGCAGCCTCATGGAGGAATACACTTTTTCTTTCCATATAAACATAACTACCATCATCTGATTTCAAGAGGTTCATTTCACAATTCTGTTTTAAATGCTCCTGTTCAATCAGATTCAAAAGTTACCCCATACCTAAGACTTTCAATCGTTTTATGTAAGAAATATCTCCACTGGAACATAAATAATGAAAATAATATTATTTTATTACCAAATGAGGAGATACATGCAGACATTGTAGGCCTTCCCGCACATTGCCCGTGGAATAGACGAAGTCATCCAATATATTCATTCAAGGTTGAAAAAGAACTAGTAAGTATACGAGAAAGGATAGATAAAGCTATTGAAACAGAAGATCATGAAGCAGTAATTAAAGATGTGAATGACTTATTAGAGGATGCGCAGACAAATCTATACAATGTAGTTATACAGTCTAAGATTATAGATTAATTTAACCATTATGAATAGGAGATATCTCAATGCCTGAAACCAAGTACACATATTTTACTTTCGGGATTCCAGAAAATATTAAAGTAGCTGTAGTAAATAGACTTATTAATATTCAAAAAACTTGGGCTTTAAAAGAAGGTATTAGTGTGAAAGGCAATATTCTTCCTGATGCGGAAGCTATACTTTCTAAGGAATGGGGAGACCTTCTTACTGATATTATTTGTAATACTGAAAATGTAATTATTATTTCTGAAAAAGCTTATGATTTTTTTAAAAGCGAAGGAATTACCGGTGATAATGTAGAGTACTTTCCTATAGCAATAAGGAACAAAAAAGGACGATTATTGAAAAATACACAGTATTTCCTTGTTAATCCACTTACAAAAATAAACTGCCTGGACCGTGATCGTTCAAAATTTATTACACGAGACGATGGAATTACTGTTCTTAAAATCAATAATTTACACATAAAGGAAGAACTGATTCCTGATGATATACCATTATTCAGGCTTGGCGAGCAACCAACATATCTTATTTATCGTTCGGATTTTATTAAGAAAATGGAAGATCTTGGCTTAACAGGTTTTTGTCCTTGTCCAATGGGTGAACAAATTTGGTAAAGGAATATACATGAGTTTTGAAACTCTCGGCAGTGCAATTATAAATACCGAGTTCCTACTGAAAAAACAACTTGGGAAACTATCTCATGATGGTCCAAATGGTAGCCTTATGGTTGAAGTAATACAGAACTTCAGAAGGCTTGCCTGCGGAGCACTACTTATGGATCTTGACGTTAATGAATTCTCTGCAAATCTTTATTGCAGTGCTAAAACATATCTCGAACTTCTTTTTGCGTGTCAAAAAAAGCAGGTCGACATATACTACCATTGGCGTAGCTTCAGTTTCCCTCTGCTTGACGCAATTATTATAAAAGCAGACAATCTTTCCAGGGAGATAATAAAACACAGCATAGAAGATTGTTTTTCTGAAAAAGGTGAAATCGAAGAGGATTTCTGGTATTTCAAGCTTATTGGCTCATTTTTAGCTGAATCTGATAATTATCAACAGCAGGAATCGTTTTTTTCTTCTTTTAAAAAATCGATGGATGGAGGCTCATCTTCCAGATACGAAGTCCTGAAGTCTATCTTTGACTCAGATGGAGCATCATTTTCCCTTGGATTTAATAAGTTCGTCAATGAGTGGCAAAAAGAGAACGCAACTGAAAGAAAATGTGGGCGTATGGATCCATATGATGACCCGACTACGGCTAATATATGCCTGGAAGGTTTAGCTTTACTACGACTTGCGCAAAAAAAAGGTATACAGATTGAAAAGGAATACACATTTATTCCTGATATCGCCATACAAATGAACATTCAGGAATTTCCTGAAGATTTTTCGATTTTTTAATACAACGAATCAAATTCAGCGAAAAAAATTAGGCAGACAGTATAATGGATTCAGTGATCATCTTATTCGTTAATTTTAATTAAAAAAGTGGAGTTTTAATTATGGGTTGTACAGTTAGTGTAAACAATATGACAGTTATTCACAAAAGCAGTGGAGGTAAAACCATTTCATTTCCGGATGTCTGCATCACACCTGCAGCACCATCGCCTATTCCAATCCCCTACCCAAATCTGGCTCAGTCAAGTGACACTGATAAAGGAGCCAAAAAGGTCACCTGTGATGGTAATCCGGTCTGTCTTAAAGATTCTAATTTCAAAACAAGTACTGGTGACGAAGCAGGGTCTAACAAAGGGGTGGCATCAGCGAAAACAAAAGGAAAAGCGGAATTCATTAATTATTCTTTTGATGTGAAAATAGAAGGAAAAAACGTACCCAGAGCACTTGACATGATGCTTCACAACGACAAAAACGCACCACCAACCCCCGTGCTGCAACCACCTCTGGTTGCTGTAGGATCAGAGGCAAAACCCGTTTGCCTTATCTGCGGCAAGGAACTGTGACTGCCAGAGTAAAATATGAATGGAAATATTGAAATAAACGTTGAAAGAATCTTAAAACGTATTGAGCGACCACTCAAAGAAGGGCTTTCTGAAACAGGCTTTCTTATCGGTCTGTATCTGGAACATCTGGAAGAGGCATCCTTTCTCTATGAACAGCGCATTTCACTTTTGGATGATCCGCAAATATCCTGGAGAGATCTCGAATATTTCGAAGGACGATTTGAAGCGCATATCGATGCACTTGTAGTGGGCGAAGAACTGGCTCTCTGCACATGCATACAACAGGCTATCGAAGGCGATTTCGGTGAAATGCATGCTGCAGTGAGGGTTTTGTGCAGATGGAATAATTTTACACTATTTAAATACATTATAGAAAAGGGCGATTTAAAAGATAAAAAACGGGTTAAAGCAATTGGCGATGCCCTATGTCATGAAATGCCTGTTGAATGGGTTGATGATTTTAACCTACTAAGTAAAAATTCAAAATCACCAGCTCTCGAAAGCATCCTCGCTCATGTTTTAGGGTATTTACGTATTAAGAGAACTGATATTATATATTCACTCCTGAATGAGAGTATTGATGCAGATGTAATTTCCAAATGCGCCTGGACACTCGGACGGATAGGATCTTTGAAAGATCATGACCATCTTTCCTTTCTGTTTACACAACACTCCGATTCCCAAATAAGGGAGCAAGTCGGTCTAGCACTTCTTCGGTTGAAAGATGAAAGTATTGTCTATATACTGAAAGATATTAAGGAGCCATGGGCTTACATTTTAATAGGAATATCTGGTTTGCCACAAGCCCAAAAAACACTTATTGCCAATGCAATCAATACAAAGATACAATGTCCGGAAAATGTACTGGGTATCGGACTTTCTGGAGCAGTGCAAGGAATTGATATTCTGCTTAGTGCTTTGGAAAATAAGAAATTATCAGAATCAGCTTCACAAGCATTATTCCTCATAACAGGCGTCGAGTTGTATGAAGAATCTAAACTGGAGGAAGAGGTGGATACATCAGAGAATGATATTTATTCTGATGATAACCTTCCATCCCCAATAACCATAACGCAACTATCACGCAATACCGAAAAATGGAAAGAATATCTGGAGAAAAACCTTAAGCATTTACCACAAAATGGATGTGTATGTTTTGGAGCAAAACGAACTGAGGATAAAATAGCATCTGTTCTGCGGTCTGAGTGTGTACCTAAAAATCTTCGCAGATATCTCTGCGAACTGCTAGCTGTCATGTCACAACAGGAAAATGTTTTGGAATTTGATTGTCCAGTTGGAAGACAGAAAATGTTATTGGGTTTAACAAATTGAGAAACGAATGAATGGGACCGGCAATTTAACTTTTTCCAACTCATACATCTTTAGTATAACAGTTTCAATTACAGATTTCACCGGTTTGTTTAATGAAAAGCAAAATAGAGTGAATTTAAATAATGGTATCAATATTATCATACCACCTAAATGTCAAGTTTATGCTGATGCTTTAATGTTAGCAGTGCATAACGGATTCCATGCCCAATCGCTTAAACGATGCATTGATGAACATAGGAAATGATTTTGGCCCAGCACATCAATCAGCATCATTAAATCATAGAATCCTTGGCATATGTGCCTTGCTTTTAGATTACGATAAAAAATCTTTTTTCGAACATTGTTCACTGGCTGGCCAATACAGGTTAAAATTACTCAAAAAGCTGTCAGTTACAACATTCACTATTCAGAAAATACTGTAGAAATTGCAAACCAGAGGGATAAATTTTATGCAGTCTGGGCAGCAATTCTTTCAGCATCTCTCCAAAGGACATCGTATAATGAAATAATATCAATAACCGTCCAAATGGTTAATCCCAATGCGATCAGATCCCCTACCGGCAATGGCCCGTCTGCAGCCGTCAACCCTAAAGCTGCAGCACCTCGCAGGGCAAACCGCTTTATCACAGCCTGCCAGAAATGTTTCCATTTAGCTCTGATGATTATAGCAGAACCGGCGGTTAGAACCCCCAATTTCGCAGCGAGATCAACTAAATTTTTTTCCGACTGAAAAACAGGTGCCAGGTCAATCGGGCGAAATCCATTTTGGTATCTGTGTCTGTTCTGGTTTATCATCCTGATAATAAATTTTAATAATATCAGTAGCGCGGATAATTCCACAATACCGTTTGTTTCAATACACAACTTGTATACCAGCAGCCCAATCTGAGCATATCGTACCTTTAATTTTACCTGTACCATGGAACCAAGATAAGCAACCAAATGATCATGGGGTCTATAGCTGTTGCTCGGTTTATAAGGCAGGCCATATTCGGAATATATCATATGAATGATGTCAATTTTTTCCTGACCGGCAATAAGTCCGTTAACTGAATCAGGTTTGACCTCATAAAAAGCCCTTTCCATAACCTGATGCACAATGAAATCCGGAACTTTTCCCATTCCTGCCACATAAACCCTTCTTGCAAAGTCCAATTGTACTTCTTTAGTGAAATGTGGGTTATTAATAGCCAAAAAATACATGTATGCGGCATAATTATAATTATCTCTGAATACTGAGCGGGAATCTGGCGGAAATTGTTTACAAAAATCGGAAAATATCAAATCTTCAGCAAACTGTCCGAATATGGAAGCTTCATGCGAACCGATACCATTAATTTCACTTGGTGCGTAGCAAGCAGGCATCTTTTATCCCTTCAGTTTCGAGAAACAGATCTTAACATTTTTAAAGTTCAATTAATTCTCAGCTATCTTACTTCCTTTTAAAATCAGATCGCTTGATGCTTTCACATTAATTTTCCCCGATCCGGTGACCTTGATATCCTTGCCCTTTATCTCAATGGTTCCATCCTTTTTCATAGTTATGGAAGCATCGCCACATTTGATCAGAATTTTCTCTCCAACATTGACCATCCACTCCTTACCAATTTGCAAAACATCCTTTTTACCGACCTCTGTCTGACGATTTTCGCTGACGTTTAAATTGGCATTTTTGCTGATCGTCTCATCCAGGTTCCCACCTACGGTTTTCGTTTCATTTTTAGAAACATTAATGGTCAAGTTTTTATCGACTGATAAGCTGCGATTACCTGTGATAGAGACAGTTTCATCCTTTTCCACATTCTCGGTTCTATTACCAGTAATAGAGATGGATTCGTCTTTTTCAACCTTTTCGGTACGGTTTCCATCTATGGTGATTGTCTCATTTCCTTTAACGTGAAGTGTGTCGTCTTTATCAATAGTGCTGTTGCGGTTGGCACCCACCCAGTGCGTCTCATCATTTTCCACCTCCACCATGTGGTCCTTCTCCGCATGGATCAGAAAATGCTCCTCCCCCTTTTTATCTTCAAACCTGATTTCATTAAAGTTGTCAGGTGTACCACCTTTTGAACTTCTGGATTTTATCGTACTCTGAGTAGAGTTTGCCGGCAGTTCGTAAGGCGGCATCTGCTCCTCGTTGTACACTGAGCCGGTAACCAGAGGTCTGTCAGGATCGCCTTCGATAAACTGGACAATAACCTCCTGACCTATGCGAGGATGAAACATGGTCCCCCAGTTCTTACCTGCCCAGCTACGCGCCACCCGGACCCAACAGCTTGACTTTTCATCTTTTTTACCCTGGCGGTCCCAATGAAACTGCACCTTAACTCTTCCATATTTATCAAGCCAGACTTCCTCTCCCGAAGGTCCTGTTACCACTGCAGTCTGACACCCGGCAAGTGAAGGTTTAATTGTCTTGCACTCCGGGCGGAACGTAACATCTGAAGGAATACATTCAAAGCTGCACTTATAGGTCTGGCCATCTTCTGTTTGACTTCCGATATGATGGACCAGTTTCAGTATATAGGTGGCGTTATACTCAGCTCTGGGATGTTCTATAAGATTGAAAGTAGAACCCGTGGTCAATCTACGCTCTGTGGCTGTACCGGAAAAAACTTTGACCAGTGATTTCTGGTATTCCAGTCGCACTTTCGCATAATGTTCACCATCTGCCCGCTCAGTGTAGTTTCCAGGATAATCATACAGTTCATAATTATCACTTTCATTCTGCATCACTGTCAAATCAGTACTCGGCTTAACAAAATCAAAGTCCTTCAGGGAAACTTTAGTAGATCTTACTGAGTGCTCCGCTATAAAATCCATCACAGCTGGTCGTCGCTCTTCCTGCTCAGTAGCCCGGTAGAAAGTCACATCGCCAGAAGGCTGCAAAGGCTTATGAACCGATGGAGAATCACCCAAAACCAGAATATGCGAATCCTGCGTGTGGGTGAAGTAGTAGAAGATACCCTCCTCCTCCATCAAACGTGAAACGAAATTGAAATCAGTCTCCCTGTACTGAACACAATACTCCCGTTGGCGGTAAGTGGCAGTAGTTTTAGTTTCGTATTTGCCTGCAAATCCTGCTTTATCAAATACTTCCTTGATAATGTCCAGTGCGCTCTGACCCTGGAAAATCCGGCAATCCGACCTTTTATTTAAAAACCACAACCAGGGTACGATTTCTATATGATAATGATTAAGATCGTCCAGTCTGCTATGCTGAATGAATTTCTTGACATGACCGGAAATGAAACGTTTTTTATTATCAGCCAGAGTAAGTATCAGAGAAACCGGCTTACCAACCATGGCATCGAATGAAAGTGATGTTTTGTCCGATTTTGCCTCAACGACATAAGTGTATATCTTGGAAATCTCTTCAATACCGCTGAAGGATTCAACTATGAGAGCATCATCACCAAGCGGTGTATCAAGAAAAAAGTTCAGTTTCTTTTCAGACATATGCAATACTCCCTTCGGTTTCCGTTTCCTTCGTTTCGAAGGTATCTGGATGTGTGATATCAGTTTCAACTTTAAATGTGGGCCAGGAGATGGGGCCCTGTTTATGAGGCGACTGAAGGAAAAAAGTACGGCCAAGCCGGACTTTATTTTTTCCCAAAGCCGCAAGAGGCACAGATTGTCTATCCACATTCAGTGCTAAATCAAATTTCATGGAAACCCCTGCACGCATCCTTACTAATGTCAAGAGTTCCCTGAACTTTTTCTGCCCTGGTTGATAAAGTATAAACTGGTCGAATTTCAGCGGACCTATTATTATACGGAATCGATGCTGACGGCTGAAAATCCGTCTTCCTATGGTAAAGGATCTACCCAGACAGTTGTTCGCTTTTCGATGGCCGATTGTGTTTTGATCGCTCTCTTCTATTTCCAGCCATTCCCCCTCAAACTGCCGTATTTGTACTGGTACATTAAAAAAATCTGAGAGCAAAGTAGTTAGTGATGAGGCAGAGTTGGGAATTGTGAAAAGGCCGGCATAACGCAGCAATGCTATATCTGGAATGCAAAGCATATTCCTGGTATGAAAAGTTTTAAGCCCGGTGAAAGCAACAAAATTCCCGGTGGTTTCATCATCTCCATGGGTACGGAAAGTGAGCGGCCAGCGGTATTTTACACCTGCCCGATAAAATAGCGACGCAAACCTGTGATTGAACAGATCAAGAAATGCTCTCAGTCCGCTATCTGGATAACGGGTGTCAGCTATCGAAGGCTTCTCCTGATGGATAATGCGGCTGGTATAATGCCATGGAAGTGTACCGTATCTTCCGTATAAACCAAAGAAGGTAATTATCATGACTAGTAGAGATTTTCTTTTGTGGTCCGTTTCAACACTGGCAATAGCCCCAGGTGCAAAACGGAATGATGCTTCAGGCCGAATGCTCACAATCTCATCTGATGGTGGTCCATTTTTACCGATAGGGATCCCCCCGGGCAACATCAGCTCCAGACACCGTATTATCCGGAAAAAATCAGACCTGCTGGCATTTTTGAGCACAGCTTCGATTATATCGTTACCTGTTCGCCCATTCTTATCGGCCATTGCTTTAACCTGTTCCTTCGTTCGGTGTTATCTACTACCGTTAACTGAGTAAATGAGTTTATGGAGACATAATGCGCCAGGAACCGGTCAAGTACAGCTGTAAGAAGGTAAAAGGAGGACTCTTTGAACCTGTCAATATCCACAGTTAACTCGATGCCTACTCCCTGACACAGTGCACCTCTTATAAGACGGTTAACAGGACGTACATCAAGCCTGGTAAGGCCAAGTATAATGTTCTCGTTTTTCGCCTCGCCCTTAACATCGTATAACTGGAGTAAAGCCTGTAATGCCTGGATTCCACCGGTTTTCAGGCTCAGGTAATTGAGTGAGAGATGAGAAATGAGCCGCCAGTAACCTCCACGCCACTGCCTGCCGGCATCTGACCCTGTCCAATATTCATCCTCCCGGCCTAATGGAGTACGTATGTTTTCACGCTGCAACGTCAGCATCTTTACAGGGCCAAAATATGGAATATCAATAGCGGAAAAATCGCTTCTGCCTTCCTCCTGAAGTGGCATTTCCCTTACCAGATTGCGGTTAGTACATGTAAGATTAATACTTATGCTCTGGTTTTCAGGAGAAACGCTTGTATAATCAAGTGAGCATAGTTCAAGAAAAACCTCGTCTGCGGTGTATTTTGAAGTATCTTCTGCCTTCTCACTTCCGATTGAGAATTCAGTGGCACTGGTGGAAGAATGATCGGTTGCTTTCTCTCTTCTGGTAAACCAATAAAAAGGTACTTCAGATTGCAGCGCATGCCGGAATGAATAGAATGGCTCAACCAGCCTGCGCACACCTGTATTCAGATCTGTTGTTTCCACTTTATCGACTGTATATACTTCAAAGGATTCTGGCTTTCCAGCTTCACAAACAATTCTATATTCGTGGCATCCTGAACGTGTTTTCTGTGGTTCTGCCTTCTTACTGAAGAGATTAACAACTGGAGTACAGCCAAGGGCGAATTGTTCAGAATTGATATTTGAAGCACCCTCGGGCATAAGATCAAGGTAAAACCGGACAGCTATAGTTTTTGGAGATCCTATCCTTTCTGCGGCTCCTCTGAGATCGATATCATAAAAGAAAAATTTTTCAGGGAAAGCGAAAAATTCCCTTAAAAGCCGGTAACCTAAGAAAGCATTTTCAGGAAATGGCATAAGTTCCTCCTGCGCATCAAACCCAACCGGTTTTATGCATTCTGCAGGCAGAAACACCCCCCCACTGCCGTCGCCATCCGCGAACGATCCTCTGTCAATTGGTATGACTTCAATACGCACTACCCTCCTCCCCATCAGCTCGTAAAGCCGGTGGGCAAGAGGTCCTCCCCGGAGAAACAACCGGAGGCCTGGCAGCGGGAAATTCCCAAATGTTAAACCGCTGAGAGCTTTAAACGAAAGCTGCAGAACCGCCTGGGCTTGCCAATTGCAACCAGGTTCAGGGCCGGCTTTCCGTGTCCATTTAGTACACTGTGCATCATCGAGTGCAACTGGAGCCAGATCTACAGGATAACAGGTACGGAAACGACAGGGTTCACCGCGTACAGGTGCAGAATGAAGTATGGTTCCTTTGGGGATACGATAATTAGAAGTCAGTTTTGTTGACTGAGAATCTACCTGAAACTGTACAATTCCCAATGGTGGTATGGTAAGAAGATATTGAGGAAAGAGCATCCCCAAGACGGACTGAGCGATTTCCGGAAATTCATCATCAAGTTTCCTGCGAATGCGACCGGCAAGAAATGCACACCCCTCCAGGAGACGTTCCACATGAGGATCATGTATCCTATCCTTTTCAATCCGCAATGCAGATGCGGCATCCGGAAAATTCCTGGCAAATTCAACAGCAGATTGACGCAAAAAATGCAGTTCGCGTTCATAATAGGGATAAAGATCTTCATGCATGATCAAGAGCCTCTTGCACAGTTGCTCCACTTTTTTGAATCATAGTATTAAACACCACCCGGTCCAGGTAATTACCCATCCGCATTTCTGCATCGATGCGAAGGTGCAATATGAAAGGGCTCCATGCCTGTTTTCCACTTTCATCCTTTGTAATAGATACCTCCACGTTCTCAAGCCTCGGTTCGAACCGGATAATGGCATTTTTTATATCTGACAAAAGCCTCTGAAGTTCTTCTTGTGAGCTTATGTCAACAGTCTCGATGTTGTGGAGTCCATAAACAGCTATAGAACTTCTCAACTGCTCACACCATTGCGGAATGTTATCGCATCCTTGTCTGGTATTGAGCAGATCCTCCAAATCTCTGCGCAAGTACTCCCGCATCTCTGAAATAGAAGCAGAGTGCCTGGTTTCACAAAGACGGTCAATGAATGACAACTCAAACTGGTCGTTCATAACAGAAAATCAGTGATATCACATTCATATAATCATGAATATGATACCACTGTGGAATTAATACTGCTTTTAGAGCTTGGTGTTCTTTTTCAGATCCCATCCGCTGACGATTTCCCCGGCGGGCTTTCCTTCTTTACTGGTTTTCGTTACCGTCCATTTAATGGTAGCATAAGTTAACGAAACGCTTTCAGTGGGAAATGTTGATCCATCAGCGCCCATCGGGCAGACAGATTTCACCACCACGTCGGTTAACTCAATCTTCTGATAGGGAATTGCATCGATACCAGAACCGCCTGAGCGAACCAGTTCAATAACAGCTTTAGGATGAGATTTACCCTGACAGCAGGCGAGCATCAACATAGGGCTGGTGCCATCAATCTGCTTAGTAACTACTATATCATTATGTTGACAACGACCACCCATGTGAGCACCACCTGCACTATGCAGCCCGGTAGTCTCATTAACTATAGAATGACCATAGCTGAGCAGCTGAATCCATTTCTCGTGTTTCGCGTCGTCAGCCTGTCCTTCTATTCCGTCGAGCTTCAGATACGCATCAAATGCCATATACAGACTCCTTTCCAGAGGTATGATGAAATTATTATTAGGGCATCCAAGAAATGATGCCGGTCATCTTTGACCGCATCATTTCTTGGATACAGTTGAAACCAAATGAAGACTCATGTTTATATCCTGTAATTGATAATGTGGACGCAGGTGCAGATCCGCCTGATATGAACCAGGTTTACCTTCGATAGGTCTGACTGAAACCTTGAACTCACGAAGCGGTTTTTCAGATTTAAGTTTCTCACCAGCGCCAGTCGGATCAGCAAGAGTATACATGGAAAACCATTTATTAAGAAACATCTCAATATCCTCACCCTCCTGCAGTGTTCCGAGTTTGTCACGCAATATAACCTTCATGTAATGTGCAAAACGGGAAACCGCCATCAGGTATGTCAGATGTACACTAAGCTCAGCATTCGCAGAAGCTTCAGGGTTATCATACATTACCGGCTTCTGTGCAGAGTGAGTCTTGAAAAAGACAGCATAATTGGTATCTTTGTAATGACACAGCGGTATGAACCCTAGATTGTCAAGTTCATTATCCCTTCTGTCTGTGATAGCGATTTCGGTGGGACACTTGTAAGAGATGTCTCCGGAGTCAGTTTTGAAGGTATGCACAGGAAGCCCCTCTACCGTACCACCACCCTCTCTTCCAGTGATATTGACACACCAGCCATACTTGGAAAACGCATCGGTCATACGTACGGCTAGCGCCCATGCTGCATTTCCCCAGAGGTATTTGGAATGGTCCGTTCCGTCAACAGCCTCCTGGAAATTAAACATTTCCACTTTCTGTCCGCTGTCACCATAAGGAAGTCGAAGCAGAATCCTGGGCATGCAAAGTCCCACATATCTTGAATCATCAGATTCACGAAATGCAGCCCAGCGTATCATATCCGGATTTAAAGTTTTATCAAAGATCTTGGATAAATCACGCGGATCACCCAGCTTCTCGAAACTGTCAAATCCAAAGGATTTAGGAGATGGTGCAGTAATAAAAGGTGCATGTGAAGCAGCTGCAATCCCTGACATGTGTTCGAGAATAGTCATATCCTCGTTATTACCGACATTAAATGTAAAGTCACCGACCAATGCTCCAAAAGGAGAACCTCCGGCAGTTCCGAACTCTTCTTCGTATATTTTTTTAAACATGGCACTCTGATCAAACTCGACTGCATTTTTCAGGTCTCTGAGCAGATCATTCTTGGAGATATTAATGACCTTGATTTTGAGCATTTCATTGGTTTCACTCTGATCTACAAGATACTTCAGCCCCCTCCAGGTCGATTCGATTTTCTGGAACTTTTCATTGTGCAGAATCTCATTCATCTGAGCAGATAAAAGCTCATCGATACGTGAGATCTGAATATCAATCGCATTTAAAGCATCAGCGGCAACAGTCTGCCCCTGCATCAGCGAATCGATGTATTCCTTAAGCTCGTCCTTGACTCTCTGCTGATGGCTCAAATCAACGCTGCTTAGAATCTGACCTATTACATCTTCATTAGAGGAAACAGTCGCTTCAGTGGTCTCCTGTTGCGACATCTGCATATTTTCTTCACTCATAGTAAACCTCGTGTTATTCTGAAATTATTGTTTGGGATTTTCTGTCTGTTCTTCTGCCTCAAGAGATGATTTAACCTGTTGACGCAGATCGACATTCCTCAAGATTTCGTTGAGGCTGTTCTCCAGATCAGTATTGCCATCCATTTTCTGCTTGAGTGATGCCAGACGTCTGCGAGCCTCCATGAGTTTACGTAAAGGTTCGATCTTCTCGGCAATTTTTTCCGGATGAAAATCTTCCATGTTCTGGAATTCGAGATCAATGCTCATGGTTTTATCGGGTTCACCGGAAAGCTTGTCTGATACACGAAATGTTGCCCTGGGCCTGCAGCTTTTGAGAACATTATTGAAATTATCACGGTCAATCTGACAGAACTTCCGTTCGGTGATCTTAAGTGTTCTTCCTTTTGCGTTCTTTACTTCATTGTCGCCGCTAAGATCGGCAATGACACCCATGACAAAAGGCAGTTCCTTCTTTACTACAGCATCCAATGTCTCGACTTCATAGGAAATCTGTACCTTTGGCGGACGCACCCTTTCGAGTTTCTTTTGTTTGCTTTCCGGCATACAGCGGCTCCTTTCAAGGAATAATTAATTGTTATTAACGTTCATTATTATCAATTTTAATTTTCTGAAGCAATAGTATGCTTCGGATCATAAAGACAGATCCTGCGGTAGAAAAACTCAAGTTTTTCTACCGGGGCTTTCTTTTCACCAAGGCGTCGGTACCCCGAGTATCCGATTTTGTAAACACGTGCGAAAAGCTCGGGATCTTCCCACTCAACAAGGCTCAGTTTATCAATTGTTTCGACCAGGTGATCAATAGCAGCCAGGGCAATTTCGGTCATACCGTTTCGAAGGCAATACTCTGCCAGCACAATCCGCCAGAGAAATCTCTCACGGGAACAGGTTGCCTGTTGCAAACGTGAGTGCAACAGACTCATACCCGCACCAGGCCTGCCTTTATCAGAAAGCTCATTGGCTCTCTCGATTTCACTTGTATAAAAAGCATCAGTTTTACCACCAAAACCTGCACTTCTCTGACCGCTGCCACGATTGGCAATACCAAGACGTATCCACTCGGTTGTCTCAGGTGAGGAACAGGGTGTGCCGTCTTCCAGCTGATCATCCAATAGTTTGCGGTTGTCTGATACAAAATCAGCGGTTGTGGTGGTTATGGTTCGTGCAACCGCCGCGAAGTCTGAACCTAGCCCTTCGGCTGCAGCAACTTGAAAACGTTGAAGATCAAGCCAACGATGACCACCCTCTACAAATGCAAATTCTGATTCCTGCAGCAGTTCCTCCCATTGCTGAGAGGAAAATGCATTCACAATTTTACTGCGCCGTTCCTCTGAAATACATCCGCCAGACGTATCTGCCATATCAGTGAACCATTTGCGGCAGCGGTGTAAAAGATACCCAATAGGGTCACGGGGTGCATTGGCAACCAGAAAATCCGCTAATTTATCCAGACGCGAAAATGCATCTTCGACATCTTCAGGTTCCATACTGACAACTGCACCTTCAGTTTTCTTGTCAGTGGACATTTGCCGGTCTGCTTCACGATCAACAGCTTCCGATGCAGCAGCTATTGCCTGCTCTCGCTCCCATCTCTCAGCGTCCCTTTGCTGTTGAATACTTTGCCTGAATGCCTCACATTGCATATCTATGCGGCATTGGAACTTTCGCAGAAATTCTCTCAGTTCGCCCAGATCAGGTGCCTGATCACCAAACCGCTGGTCTGTCGTTTTGTCAAGAAGATCCAACTGATCCATAATTGCTTTGAAGACCGATGATTCCTTTTCAGCAGAACTCAGATCTGAAAAGGCAGGAGAATATTCATGCGGTTGTCCATAATGAGCATATATTCTTGCCAGAAGCAGCTCTTGGAGTTTTGTCAATTCATTTGCCCTGGCTTCACAATCGTCATCCTCGTTTTCAGGATAGAGTCCATCCCAGTATCGGGAGAACAACTCGTTTACCAAAAGCAAGCCATCTGCTAATGCCGCGAAACCAGATTCTTCTACCGCAGCTTCGATAAGACGTACAGCAACTCCCAGATCTTTACTGCGCTCAGCCAGTAATGACTTTGCTCTTGAGAGAAGTTCGGAATATTGTGGTCTGAAATCGGCTGCACGTGTTCTGTTCACAACGAGGCCCAAAAGACTGCTGACTTCTCCGGAAATGCGGACATTAATACCGGCCGGATTATCACCTGGAATTGGCTTCAGCATCGCCTCGATATCCAGCACTTCTGGTTTATAAACCTCAGCCGGCTTATCCTCGGGAAGCTCCCCGATGCATACTTCCGACAGCACAGGAACTATTGCTTCCAGAAGAGCAGCAGCTTTCTCCATACCAGAAACAACGGTGCGATTCTCCTCCATGGTTCCCATAAGAGACGCAGCACGTTGTATTGAATCAAGTGCTGTCTGGATAAGCTGTTGAGGAGTTGAATCTGCCATAATCTGTTCTCCGGATATCATTTTTTGATATCTCAGTACTGGTCAGTTATTTCCGTAAACTGACTTACCGCATTAACCGGTTTTTGTGAAAGTGAGTGCATTGAAAAAGATGCCACCAGCCAGATAATTAACGATATAACTGCAGTGATTGAGGTAATCAACCATGCTGGCATAAAAAAAGCCACTCTTGAATGCTTTTTTGTAAATACGACCTGTTTCTTTCGTTTGGGCTTGATTTGCATGCGAGTCTTGATCAGCACCGTCGCAAGTTGGTGTATTACCTTTTCCCTTTCCTCTGTTCTTCCAAAATATTGGCCCTGAAATCCCAGCGTAAGGCAATAAAAAAAAGTTTCTAATGTTGCAAAATTGGAATGAGGATCCGCCATAAGCTCCTGCAAATCCTGATAAAACTTTTCCCCAGCCATCTGTTCTGTATAGTATTCAAATTGCAATGGCTGAGCATTCCAGAAGTCGCAACATTTACCTGGAATACTTCTTACCGTTTCATCTATAAGCGCTATCAGAGCAAATTTAACTGCCTCAGCTATTTTTGAATCAATAGCCATTTCGCTGCAGTTTTGCATAAACATTTCTATATAATGCTTTAACAATTTGCGCAAAGATTCGGGGGTTCCCAAGTCTTCCTGCTCGCGCATACTTATAATAATCAGAAAGATATCATTGCATAACGTGCTGATTGAAACCGTCGGATCCATCAACTTGCTTAAGTTAATGTTAAGCGTACGGTTACAAATGGTTTTCTCCAGATTATTCAGCATTAGAACTCCTTATCGCATTTTTATGGCTAACAGTTCCATACTGAGATTGCTTAAGGTATTAGGAAAATAAAAAGCGATTTTTCCAGTCTCTTGTATTTTATGCCAATGGATTCCATCACGGCTGAGACTAAAATAGAGGAAATCTTTTTTTGTAGCCAGTTCAGCAGGCGGATTTACAGGATCTAAGCGTAAGCCCGGCAGAGCCCCGATTGTAAGTCGCTGAAGCTCATCGGGCGAGGTCATTTTCACGGTGCGCCGCACAGTATTAATAATTACCTCATGAGAAGCATCTGCGAAAAGACCAAAATAGAATTCCCCCTGCAGAAGCAGAGCTGGATCTTTAACTTCAGATAAATAGGTCGAATCTGCAGTCTTCTCTATCGGAATCCGCACACTTCTGGAAGAGTAATCAGCTTTTAAAACCGCATGAATAGAAGATCTCATGATATCAAAAGAACAACACGGATCCATATGGTTATACGCAGGCAACGAACTGATTTCATTTTCCGATCCAAATGCCTGGAGAGCACCGGCCAGTTGCCCAACATGACTATATACGGTGTATGGATGAACCTGTGATGCGCGCTGATACAACTGGTCAAGCAAAGGAGTATGGGTTGTGATTATCGTAAGAAGAAGGTGGTTTGCAATTTCCTCTGGAGTAGAGATGGAAAAACGGTTCGAAAGCTGTTTTCTTGCTCTGAGAAGCTCCTCACCTTTAGCATGCAGTTCAGAGAGAAGAGCTCCGAATTTCTTCATGTAAATTGCAGATCCTTTAATGCAGATAATAGCAGGTGAAACAGCTTCATCCACTATGATTCCCTCATTGATTGAACGCTTGAGACGGGCTATTCGAAGTGAAGATACCGCATCAAAAGATTCACCTTCAAAACGGATAGAAAAATTACACTTTCCGACCTCAATCTCCTCAGAGGTACTTCCGGAGACCTCATCAACAACCATTTCAACTTCAGTTATATAGCGGGTGTCAAAAGATGCAGCGTTACTGGAACATATTGGCCTTCCAGCCTGGGCAAGAGGAAGGGAAAGATAGACATCCAGAGATGTCCTTTGGTGCCCGAAATGCTCTTCTATTGATCTGATCGGCGGGACAGCGTTGTTGGATGGCATTGAAAATGGGGTACCATCAGGCATAACCCCCATCGCCTCGGTAATAGCAAACTTCCCCTTGTTCAAAAGGTTTGCATCGATTGTACATGAAGCCAACCCGTATATGTATGGTGCTGTAATAGCATTGGTCTGCTGTATTAAATTCAGTAAATATCTTTCAAACTGCTGAAAATGTTGTGGAAGCACAAAAAGGCCATCTTTCCAGATAACTTTATCAGCGAGCATAATAAAATACCTTGTCTATCAATTTCTCATTCAGAACTTTTATCGGAGGAAAAGTCATGATCCATCTGCCAGAATTCAGCCCTCAGCTATAGCTGGAGGCCTGATCATAGTATGAAGCGTTACTATATTTTTTTTTGGATTGTGATCAGTTCCTGTTTTAATATATATATTATATTCAATTGCAGCAAAACATAATTGGCAACATAAACTTAAAAATTGCTGCTTATGATCTGCAATAAGACGTTTTAAACTATTGAAGGGGAGGTTGTGCAGTGTCTGTATCAAAAAACTGCGCTGTTTTATTTACACTGATTGCATCACTTTTTTGTATTCAGCCCACTATGGCAGAGGGAATGGGCAGACTTACAATTACTACCGACCCGCCAAATGCATCTCTTTATATTGATGGACAATTGATAGGCCAGACGCCTCTGCTCAAATACCCATTAACCATTGGTCAGCACACCATATATCTGCGGGACCAGACACAACAGATAGATTACACAAAAATTATTGAAATAGTTGAGAACAGCGAAACGGCTTTGAATATTCCACTTCAAAAGGATTATGGGAAACTGACAATTACAAGTAAACCAGACAGCTCTGAGGTTTTCCTTTTAACTCCTATAGGAAAAACACCACTTATTGATGAACCGATAGATCAGGGTACTTTCACCCTTGAAATCAGAAGCCCCAATTCCCGTTACCTTCCTTTACGAAAAAATAACATGTATATAGACAAAAATAATCCTGGTATTATTAATGAACCACTTTCCCGTAAAAGAATCCTGACACCAAAAGCCTGCTGGCAGATCGGCCTGGGTGTCGCTTCGCTGGGCTCCTATATTTGGAGTTTCAACCGCGGATACAATAGTAAACATAGAAATCAAGCAATTCCTGGATTTGTCCTTGGCACTGTTTTTCTGACAAGTCTGGGTATTGTCGCAACCTTCTGAAAACCAGTGATTATAGCCTATGCCGGCTTTCAAACATACATTCAGCTTGTAGTTCGAAAAGAACCTCAGTAATTTTCCAGTCTGCCATTTTCTATCCAGACTGGTGCACTATTTAACCCTTATCTGTGCAATTTCATTACTGGCCTTTACTGCGTTTTTGAAACGGTAATTGGATTTGTCTGATTTGTATAATTTGGTAATAATAACCTCCCAGGCTTTCAGTGCATTCTCCTTGTTTTCATAAGTAGGGTTACTCAAAAAAATACCATGAGATGTTTCTGCATAGTAATAGGAGGCATCACGGATGATCCTGTGATAATCAAATACAGCTGATGACCGGCTTTGTGCATTCTTAAAAGCCTTCAAAGCATCGTTGTATCTTTTATCCTGTAATAGAATGCGACCATTGCTTATAAAAAACAGTGCATCATCACTCTCCAGTCCGGCCAACAATTCTTTAGCTTTCTTAAAGCTTTTCATGTTCAGGTAAGCATCAGCAAGTCTGAGTACGATTTCCCCATAAACCGGATGTTTCTTTCTGATGTTCTTTAATGCTTCTTCAGCATCCTTTAAATTCCCCTTGCCTATTGCCTTCAAAGCTATGGTAACCAGATCTGTTGAATTGTAAAGCGTGGAGAGTTGTTCTTCGCGTGAACGCAGGTTATCTTCTGTTCTGAATGCCATTACTGAAGACCAGAGTGTTGAATCTTCAGAAATGGAGATTCCAATCCGCCAGAAATAGTTCTTCCCATAGGAAAGGTCATTTAAAGTAAACACAGTATCCGTAACATTCTTCTCTCTGGTTACCCTTCTGAAAATGGAATCGGAAGCTATCTGAATTCGGCAGGATACTGATGATGACATATTCTGCCATCTCAAATTGACCGGTAGTCTGATATCCTTCTGGTTATGAAGCGGATATTTTGGTACCGGTGGTAATAACGAGTTTTCCTTTGAGACTGGTAAAGACGAAGTAAGAATTACCCCTGTCTCACTCCACAGACTGCGCATTTCCTTTTTGCCGGACACAACACGCCAAAACAGCGTTTTACTGTTTCTTTTTACTAACACCGAAAAATTTGTATCAGTCAGCCCGGGGTAAAGCTGTGAGGGTTTTGAAAAATCCTTATTTAAGGACAGTTCAAGGTCATAAAACTTTGCGCCCTCTACCTTTCTCCAAACAAAACAGATCGAGTCCCCGGTATCAGGACTCTCCTGTACAGAATTGACTAAAGCAGGTGCTTTCAATCCCAGCGAAACTCCAGGAAAAAACCGATCTGAAAAACGCCAGATAAGGATACAACAAATAATTAAAAGTAAAATACCCGAAAGCACCCTGAATTTTACATTCTTTTTTTTAATACCGGTTCTGGTACGAACACGGGAACGGGTAGTTTTTCTGGGATCAACCGCTTGACCGCTTTCAGGTTTCACGTCAAGTCGAAGACAATCGGTATCTTCATCATATATCGAACTGAATGCTTCATTCTCGGCAACAAAACACTTTAATTCATTGATCAGTTCAGAAGCGTTGCTGTAGCGATCTTTAGGATTGGAGCTTAGGCAACAATCGATAATACTGGAAAACTCACTGGAAATATCAGGAGATACTTTATCGAGAGGGGTATATATTCCACGTGATTTATTGTAATAAAACTCGCGGTGATTAGTAAACGGGAATGCGACTTGTCCACTGGCAAGCTCGTAAAGCATTGCACCCAAAGCGTAGATATCTGCCCTATAATCTATAGGACTTCCGTCCAGTTGTTCAGGTGGCAGATAATACATGGAGCCTACAATGCCAGTAGTTAAGGACAATACTTCATCAGAAAGCGGACGTGCAATGCCGAAGTCCAGTACCTTCAGTTTACCGGTGGTGGTAATCATCAGATTTGAAGGTTTAAGATCCCGATGAACCACTCCGGTACAGACCGTCCCATCAAGAGTAAAGCTATGATTGTGTGCGTAAGCAAGTACTCTGGCAACAATAAGTCCGATTGCAGCACAGATATTGGTGTTAAAGCGTTTTTTCTGCCTCAAAAGGACATCAAATGATGTACCCTCAATATATTCCATCTCAATGTAGCGACACCCTCTCCAGATGCCGGTACTAAATATTCTTACAATATTAGTATGGTCAAGCTTGGCAGTGAGCTTTGCTTCTCGCTGAAATCTTCTGACAGCAGCAGCGTCTCTACTATGAAGAATTACTTTTACAGCCCGGTACAACTCCAGATCTTCACACCAGATTTTATATACCCGCCCCATGCCTCCTTCACCCAATACGCTGACAATTTTCCCTGAACCTAGCAAGTCTCCCTGTTTTGCTGCAGGTACTGACTCAAATCCATCAATAGAAGTTTCCTGGTCTATTGGAGGATGTTGTATTGGGGTTTCAGATATAGTGTGAATCCATTCTGAATCAGGAAGCTTCAGATGATTCTGATCTTTCGGATCATCATTTGTTGCAGTCACTACAAAGAGCAATCCTTCGATGTAAAATTAAAAAACAAAAGTAAAAACAAAGCCAAGCGCACATGCCCCACCTACAGCAAAACCCGCAATTCCTGAGCGCAACATCGCAGTGCTGATTTTATTCTCTTCTTGGGCATCATAGAAAGAATTCTCCCGTTTGGAATTCGGCAAATCGTCATTGTAAAAATCAGCCATTAATTTATCATGCTTTTCAGCATGAGAGTGGGAAATTATCATTGCGGCTGTACCATAGCCGACAGTTAGGATACCAATGCCAAGCACCGTTAATCGGAGTGGTTTTTTATGCCACCAGGCATTTTTGTCAGGTTCAGGTTTATCAGGAACTGCCAAAGTGCTGGTACTGGTATTATCTGGAACCGGCTTTATTACTCTATTCTCTTCATTTTCTGACATAGATTTTAATGTATCAGACTTCGAAGTATCAGTTGAAAATGAGGGATAATCAAATAACAACTCCTGAGATATATCATATTCCTTGCCATTGATGATTAATTGACTATACATATTATCTGAGAATTTGACATTTTCAAACCGGGTAGTAGGAATGCGGGTTTCCACTGGATTTCGTGCATATTTTATTACTGCACATCGTAGCATAACCTGTTGAGCGGAACCGGAGATTTTTATACCGGCCCAATCATACACTGAAGCCAGTGAATCGGGGTTAAACTGAGGATCATTACTTGAGGTGAAAACAACCGGTTCGTCTTTTGTCCCATGCACAATCAGACTACCCTCCACTTTCAGGGTGATATTATCGAGTGCCTTGAAAAGGAAAACTACACCAGCAGGAATAATAACCTTTTTACCTGATGGTACATATATATCCCCGATCACTTTATAAGGGCTTTGATTCTTTGATAGCTCTGATGATGAGATGTCCCCTGAGAGCTCGATTGCACCTGTGCTGGAAACAATAAATCCTGCCAGGAAGAAATGCATAACTGCCAATTTGATTATCAAATGCATTTGCATTATACTTTCTATTTAAAATACAGAATCAGGTGTTAAAACCACACATTAACCGCATATCTGGAATATAGCTGAACCTTTCCATCAATGCGAAGATCACCATGGAACAGGCCTGGGTTAAGGTATAATATAATTTTGATCAATATTATATAATAAAAAAACTATAGCAGTGGCTCAGCGGTACAGTTTATAACATCTGTTGTAATAACAATTAACACGATTTTAAAATTTCAGTCTCTTATCAAATATAAAACGCCAATTTGCATTGTGAAACAGAACTATAAAAACACTTTTTTTCTCTTCTGACCTTCTATTATTCTCTTTCTTAAGAAGATGGCGCTGTCCTGAGAAAGACAGTGTGCTTAATGGACAGCTACAAATATTAAAGTACACCAGAAGTTTCTTCAGTTATCCTTTCAAGATCGATCTGGAATTCTCCATCCTCATCAACATCTATTTGAATATTTATTGCAGATTCAGATTCATCGGTCCCAATATTGGATATAAGTGACTTGGAAATTACTGGAAGTATGCAATTATTGATAACCATATCAGCATTCCTTGCCCCGGATTCAGCGGCAGAACAGCGTTGCATTACAGCAGAAATCACCTCTTCTGTAAACATTAACTTTGCCTGGTGAATCACTTCAAGCCGCTTCTCGATTTTTCTCAACTTAAGAGTTATCACAGATTTAAGAACATCATCAGTAAGAGGCATAAATGGGATGATCGTACAGCGGGCAAGTAGTGCAGGTTTAAAGTAATCAGTTAATTCAGGCCTGATGAGCTCTTTAATGGAACCGAAATCTGATATCCCCTGCGCCTGAGCATCAAATATGGTATCAGCCCCCAGATTTGAAGTCATGAAGATGACCGTGTTACGGAAGTTAATATCCCGCCCCTCCCCATCACGCATAGCTCCTTTATCAAAAACCTGATAAAACATATCCAGAACATCCCGGTGTGCCTTTTCTACTTCCTCCAATATCACAATTGAATAAGGCTTCTGACGTACAGCTTCGGTAAGTACTCCACCCTCACCATACCCCACATAACCCGGAGGAGAGCCCTTTAACTGGGAAACAGTATGTTTTTCCTGATATTCAGACATATTTATTACAGTGGAGAATTTTTCTCCCCCAAAAAGAATATCCGCTAATGCCAGTGCACATTCTGTTTTTCCCACCCCTGAAGGCCCTGTGCACAGAAAAACCGCTATTGGAGCATCCGGGTTTGTTATGCCAGTTTTTGAGGAACGTATAACCGATGATATTTCTGAGAGCGCACTTTGCTGCCCCTTCACTCTTTGCTCAAGCCGTTGCTCCAGCTCAAGAAGTACTTGAGCCTCGTCCTTTACCATTGTACCCACAGGTATCCCAGTCCAATCTGCAATAACCTGTGCGCAAACTTCTGCTGAAACATATGGATAAACCATTGGTACTTTATTTGTAATACTCTGAAATTCAGAATATAGTGTTTCCAAGTCTTTTTTTGAATTCTCTTCAGTTTCACAAGGTACACCAGGTGATTTAAAAATCACACTATATAACTCCTTGATTTTATCCACATAACCCAGTTCTTTCTCCCACTGCAGGGTTAATTCTGAAATGAGCTTCTCACTCTGTTTCTGAATTTCTTCGTAACGGGCAATATCACTTTTATTGACAGGTATTCCTGCGGCCAGATCGTTTTTCAATGTCGCTATTGCTTTACTTGCATTCATATGAGCTTTTTTGTGATGCTCAATTGCCGAAGGCACAGTTGTTTGACTCATCTTCACCCGGGTGCAGGCAGTATCCAGTACATCAACCGCCTTATCTGGCAATTGCCTGCCTGAAATGTACCTTTTAGAAAAGGAAACGGCTGTTTTTATAGCTTCTTCGGTAATATGAACTCCATGATGTTTTTCATATACTTGTGCAATACCCCGGAGCATTGAACAGCTCTTCTCCTCATCGGGCTCCTCAACCTTTACCATTTGGAATCGCCGGGTCAGAGCAGGATCCTTTTCAAAATATTTCCGGTATTCAAGCCAGGTTGTAGCTGCACAGACTCTCAACTCACCACGTGCCAGTGCAGGCTTGAGAAGGTTAGCCGCATCTGCCATGCCAGCAGTTCCACCAGCTCCTATCAGGGTATGTGCTTCATCAATAAATAGTATTATGCGTCCAGAGCTTTTTCTGGCGATGTCAATTACCCCCTTCAACCTTTTTTCAAACTCACCTTTTACACTAGCTCCGGCTTGCATTAAGCCCAAGTCCAACTCCCAGATTTCCACACCTCGCAAAGATAAAGGCACCTGATCAGCTGCAACATATTGTGCCAGCCCTTCAATCACCGCTGTCTTCCCAACACCAGCCTCACCTACCAGAATGGGATTATTTTTACGTCTCCGACTTAGAATATCAATAACCTGGAAAATTTCATCATCTCTACCCAGAATAGGATCTATTTTTCCTGATTTGGCATCAGCAGTAAGATTTTTACAATACTTCTCCAGTTCTGTTCTGACCTCTTGAGATTGTGCAACTGCCGGATCAGCACCCTGTTTATTTTCTGATGACTTTTCGGTAATCTGAAAAAAGGTTTTAACCAGATCATTAAAATCAATGTGTCTCAACAGATCGGCATAAGCGGAGTAAGAACGCTTTATGTCATCAATTGCAGCCATAAACAACATTCCAGATCGGATCGAACTCTGGCTAAACTGCAGTGAGCTTAGATTCCAAGCCCTTTCCAACAAACTAATCAGTGCCGGTGAGAAGGTCGGCTTTGAAGTGTTACCAGTTGGGAAAGTCTCTATCTCATGAATCAGAGCCTTTTTTAATTGTCCGATGTCAACGCCGAAGTGCAACAGCATAAGGCAGCTGTCATTATTCTGAATATCCAGCAAACTAAGAAGAATATGCTCCCAGGTAAGTTCGTAATTACTGCTGTTTATGCACTTGTTTATAGATTCCTGAAACACTTTCTGACAGCAGCTATTCAGTTTGTTGATAAGAATCCTGATATCATTAATACTCATCTTTCCTATTCCTCACTATGTGTATTCCCGTGAAAAACTACGATAGGGTTTGTGCACTGGTGTTTTATCGGTAGCCCACATTCAAAAATGATGGGAACTGATGGATTCCTGCCAGTATAACAAATGACTGGTTTATTAACAATTGACCATTATGAACAGGTACTGTTTATTTTTACAATAATGGTTCTGCTATGCTCTCTGATACCAATAAACATAAATAATTGATAACCAATTGCCAAACAAATTATTTATCTGTTAATCAAAAAGATGGTTTCTGCTTTTGAATAGTTAGATTCCAGATCTCAACGGCTGGCCTTTTACAAAAAACAAGTATCTATCATTTTTAGACTCCACCCTCATGTTCTGCGACACATAAGTTTGGCAACATAGCAAACTATTTTGTTATTTTTCAGTCTGACCTGAGCAGCGCCCTGCCCACCATGTTTTTCAGAAAAATGGAATAACTGAGGAGATCAATGCCAAAATCAATGGAACAAATGAAATACAGGTCCTCCCTCAGAGCACCACTGACTTAAAAGCATGATCGGTTCTGAACAGGGGATGATACTGATTATATAATTCATTTGTCTTGCAGGTGAAGTATAAAAAATCGCATAATAATTGTGATGAGTTTTACCAGAATCGGAAAAAGGTAAATAATGTTAAAAATTCAATACAGCACTATGTGCTTTAACAAAACCAATTATCGGGAAAAAATATTAAAGGCAAGAGATTTTGTAGAAAAGCAGGGTTTTCAATTCGGCATTCAATTTCACAATTCTATTGACCGGCAACTTTTTGATAGAGTTCTGGAATTCAAAGATGAACTGCATTTCTCAGTTCACTCTCCGCTCTTTGCCAGACATTTTTTAAATCTGGCATCCACCGACTTTCAGACAATTCAGGAAAGCTGTCAAGACTGCACCCCATATCTGACTCTACTAAAAACTCCTATTTTTTTCTTTCATGGTTTCTTCATGACAGACAAGCCGATCATACATGATATGAAAAATTATCGTAAATCAATAAAGGCAGCTATAGGTGAAGATTATTGCCTAAATGGATCTTTTATCATGGACCCTGAGATTTTTATTACAGAAGTATTTTTAAGATATAAGGAGAATTTCCGTAATAATCTGAAGAAAGTAACTTCAATCTACAGTGGTTTTACCCTCGCTCTTGAAAATGATTTTCCTTTAATTGGGGGTGGACTGCAGCGTCCCCAGGAAATCCATGAATTGATTGATAACCTGTGGCTGGATCTGGGGCATCTCTGGAGCGCATCGCTGGTTCACGGATTTGACTTTCAGGAAGAATCCATGAGAATGCTAAATGAGAAAAATATAGTAGGATACCATCTTAATCACAACTTTTCTTCAAAAGATACCCCCAAAGACAAAATCAGAGATTCTCACAGCCACTTTTATCTGCAAAGCGAAATGAATCTTAAACCACTTGTACAACGGATATTTGAAAAAAACAGTGGAATTTTGGTTCTGGAGATTATAGATGGAGATGTTCACGATTTGCAAACACTATTTGATTGGCTCACCTGAAGAATTTTATGTTTTTTTCAGAAAATACCTCTCACGGTTTTTCTGAAACACTATCCAAATGGAACTGCCTATAACCAGAATTAGACATGATTTCACCAGCCAGTTTCCCCATCTGGTATAGATAGTATTAAGATTCATCAGGTAAATTTTTTGAGTAATCACAGCCCTCTCATACAATCCGGTCCTTGCACTCATCCGTCCAAAAGCATCAACAAACATACTCACTCCGGAATTAGCCGACCTGGCAATAGGAATACCACATTCAATAGCCCGCAAACGTGCCATTTCCGCATGATGATAAGGCCCGGTGGACTTGCCAAACCAACCATCATTGGTAATCATAACCAGCAGATTTGCACCTTTTTTTGCAAACTGCCGAACAAATTCAGGAAAGATTGCTTCATAGCAGATCAGAGGTGCGGCTTTAATAGTTTTACCCACATTGAAAATAGTATGCTCTTTTCCCCTTTGAAAATCAGCTTCGCCTAAATTGATTCTGGATAATATAGGAAACTGAACCTCAAAAGGAATCGCTTCACTGAATGGCACTAATTTTATCTTGTGGTAAAACTGCAGATCATTTCTCCCGGGTTCTGCAAGAAACGCCGTGTTATAAACCAGATATTCATATGGAGAACCAGTGGGTCCTTTATCCCAATGTAAAGACCCGAAAATAAGTGGAACACCTGCAGAATTCACTAAATTTCTAACCCATTGACTATGATCAGATCTGCGGGCTACAAAACTTAATATGGAACTCTCTGAGCTTATCACCAGATCCGGCTTTTCTCCTGATACCGCATCCATTTGTAATTGGAGCACGGCAAACGCAGTATCAAGTGAATTATTCCCCCAGTTAAACTGATTCAGATTGCCCTGAAGTACTGATACCTTTACTGCTTCTGCAGCTGGAGGATGACTCATACGGTTTGCCCCCCATAGCGAAATAGCAATCAGAAAGACAATAAAAATACCTGCCTGTACCCACTTTTTAACACTCATCATGTTTCTATAACAGGCAACAACTGAATCCCAGAGAAGCATATTGCCAAGCAGAGCAAGATAGGTCAGCCCCCAAACTCCGGTTACAGATGCAAACTGGGAAAGGGGGAGAACCGGTGTCAACGCATATCCCAGAAATGACCAGGGAAATCCCAGATCCCCCAGTGTGCGCAGGTAATCAATAAGAACCCATAGAGCCGGAAAAAGTAATATGTAAAGTTTAGGAAACTGCTTAAAAACAAACCTGAACAGAAGTGCGGCACCAAGAAATATTAACGCCATAACTGCTGATCCCACAAATAACCCCAACACAATAAGATGCCAGAGTCCCTCCACTGTGTCAAATATCAGCCAATAATACTGCCCTAATGATAAAGCGAAAGAAAATAAATAGCATTGAAATACCGCCAGTTTCAGAGATTTCTGAACAGAAAAGCCTAACAGAGGAAGCAATATACCAAAACTGAGAAAAGGCAGTGGAAACAGAAGCCAGTGAGTATCCGCATTAAAAGGGGGGAAACACAATGAAAAAAATAAACCGGCGATTAATGGAAAATACCACCGGTTTTTTCTGTTAAAAAAGTTAATTATCCGTTGTATTGTTATTTGCAGCATCTGAACCCGACATAAAAATACTTTCCGCCACCCGCAAGTTGAATTTTTGAACCACAGGTACTCTCATTTTCTCCACTCTGCCATGAGCCACCATAGACATATGCCACTCCGTTTTCTGTTTCCGTCCATTCTGCAGCATTTCCACTCATATCCAATACGCCAGCATCTCCCCTGCAATCATAGAAATATCCGGATTCACTCACCTTATTTTTTAACACCGGGTTCCCTAGCGTATTACATCTCTCCTTTATATAGCTTTTTCCATAAGGATATTCATTTTTTTTCTGCTCATTTCTGCAGGCATTCTCCCATTCCTGTGGACTGCAAAGCCTTTTACCTTCTTTCCGGCATCTCTCTTTTGCCTGAGAATAGGTGACGTTCATCTCAGGCAATTCCCCTTTTTTATTAGGATATTCATAAGTGTCGATGCAATATTTGCCCTGCTCCATTAGCTGCATTCCCTCAGGGCATATTACTATTCTGATACTGTCATACGAGGTAGCGCTATCGGAATCCAGTACCGAAAATACAGCGGTAGTAAATGACTGAAATGTTGTCTCTGCAATTCCATTTTCTTTAGACGTCCAATCAATTTTACCGTCATTATCAAAGTCCCACCTGTATTCTATAATATTACTGTCCTTATCCTCTCCAACCCCATTCAGCTTTACTTTCTTTCCACTTTTTGAAACAATGTCTTCACCAGCTTTGGCTACTGGTGCAGTATTAGAGACCTGAACAGAAGCACTGTCAAAAAATCTGGCACTATCGTCAGTCATGACTGAGAAAATAAGCTTTTTGCTGCCGGCTCTCGAAAAAACATGCGTCACCTTCCCCTCTTTCTCCGAACTCCAGTCTGAGATACCATCTCCATCAAAATCCCAGAAGTATTTCAAAATCTTATTGTCCGGATCCCTGGCGATACCTTTTAGCAACAACGGCGTATTCACATTAGTTTTGTACGGTCCACCAGCATCTATAATACAGTTACTATTTACGATTATCACTTTCTTTTGTTGTGTGGCAAAAAGCCCCTTTTCATCGGTAACACGACATCTGATATCAATAACACCTGCTTCTTTAAATAAATGAGTGCAAACCGGTCTGTTGGTAGAAACTTCAAAATTACTATCTGAATCAAAACTCCATTCAAATGTCTTTACTGTAAATTCTGAAGGAGTGTATTTGCATTCGATCCTTATTGTATCCCCAACATGTATAGTATCAGGACAGGTAATGTAATCTATTTTTATGCCTCGGCTTATTATGACTTCAGCAGAAGCAGTATCTGTCATACCCTGTTTATCGATAACCTGCACAACCACTTTGAATTTTCCCAATTCACTCCAGTTGCAGTTGGCCCGTTTTTCATTTATAAATCCAGTGCTGGATGGTATATCCCAATTACCATCATTGTCCACATCAAACCTCACCATCAGGTCTATCGAAGAGTCACGGGAATCGCTGCTGGCCCCAGCATCAAGTAGGAAGTCAGTTTCGACTGTACCGACAAGCGGAGTTATCTTTAACGAAGCTTCAGGTTTCCGGTTCACCAGGACCTTGCGAATGGAGGATGCGGTCCTGCCCCCATTATCTTTTATTTCTACCTTCAGTAAATAGATACCCTCTTTTGGAAAAGAGCATCCTTTCACTATTGAACTTTTCCCAAATTTTTCTGATCCTGGAAATTCGAAAATCCCATCACCATTACAATCAAACCTATAGGAAAATTCATCTGTTCGACTATTCATATTTTTTGGAGGTGATGCACTGATGGTGAATTTTTCATTAGGATTAACCATGCGGGGAGCATTTAAGAGCACAGCCAGCCCAGAGGAGATGGTTATGAAATGATCAAGCACCGATGACTGCGAATCCGAATCGGTTGCCTTGATGGTAACGTTGGCACTTCCGGGAGCCGCTGGCTTAAACTTCAATTCACCACTTTGATTATCCAGAACCATTCCATCAGGCCCGCTAAGAAGTTGATAGGTTATTTTCCCATTTTCCGGGTCGATCGCCTCAACCGTATCGATCACCAGCTCACCACTCATATAGACCTCATCAGGTAATCTGACCCACTCCGGAGGTAAATTTTTTACCGTATTACTTTGCGGAGTACATTTGGATAATGATAATGCGGCATCGATTGCAGAATTCCCTACCCAACTCTTTAGTGCTGCGACATCTGATTGACTGATGGTTTCCACCTGTCCCTTTTGAAGCCCTTTGATAACCAGTCTACTGCATGAAGTTATCAGACGTTCTTCTGTGTCCAGGGAGGTAATCAAAGTGGAGCCACTGATCTGTAATATGGTTATCTGATCTTTTTCGGATTTGATATATACACTGCCGGCACCGGCAGCAGCAGATACTCCTTGACAATTAAATATAAAGGAGTCCGGGTTTCCCCTCTGTTCATTCCTGGAAAAATACAATTCCCCTTCAATAAGATAAAACTTCAGCCGGTAATTATTATCCTGTTTAACTACCGGGCTGAGCTTTATTTTTGAATTACAGTTCAGATAAATGGCCGCACTGCCAAAGGTCAATTTCAACTTGGAATCCTGAGCAATAATCAGCGTATCATTTTCCCCGGGTATCTGCCCTTCTGTCAATTTACGTATCAGTCCGTTTCTGCATTCTACCGGCTCTCCCACAACGATATCGACTTTCAGCAGCTTATCATTTTTTTTACATTGCATCATTATGCCTGCCAATGCAATCAAAAAAACAAGCGGCTTAAGTTCTTTCACCATAGATTTATCTCCTGCAAAATATAACAATTAAAGATTTAATTGTATCGATTTAGAGATGAAACGTCAAGAAATATCCGGATATGGTTGTAGTTCTGGCCTGGATATAAAGAGAGGCTTTAATGAAGCTTTGGAGATGTTTTGCAGAAAAAAAAGTTGTTTTTACTGGGAATCAAGTGCTTTTGCAAATCCGTGACTTATATCCTCCAGAACAGAATCTGTGTTATAGAAACCGCTCTGGATCTTCTGGCGAATCTTTTTGAGCAGTTCAGAACGTTCCAGACCAACATCAGTCAGCTCTACAATGTCCTTTTCCTGATGCTGAAGCTTTTCAGTTGCCTTATTTTGCCCCTTAGCAGGGGTGCCGCTTTTGGATTTAGCCTGAACGCAACTCTGCAGTCCTGATCCCTGGACTATCATTTTTTCAGATCCCTCTAAAGATTATTATTCAAACTACCGATATAAAGAGATGTAAGGATTTGCCGTTTCTTCTACCCTTACGAATTCTCCTGGGACAAAAGCACGGTGCTTTTGTCCTTTTTTTTAAATCATACTGATTTAATATAAGCTGTACCTGCTTCTGTTATTTTATCGGCAGAAAAATGCGATTCTTTAAGAAAATTTTCTGAAAATTTATTTCCCCCTTTTTTAAAACAGATAAATTTTCAATTCCTGTATTGAAATAAGATTTTGCATTTCAATAAAAGGTATTTATTTTGCATATGTATCGATTCCTGAAATCGGATTTATTTGTAACTTAAAAACGGATGAGGTGGTTATGAAAGAAAAAGTTCAACAGGTAATAAATGAAATTCGTCCAAACCTTCAGGCAGATGGTGGTGATATAGAGCTGGTGGATGTTACTGCTGATGGTGTAGTCAAAGTTAGGCTTAAAGGTGCCTGTAGCGGATGTCCCGGAGCAGCAATGACTCTGAAAATGGGAGTTGAACGGGTACTGAAAAGTCGAATCCCAGAGGTGCAGAGAATTGAGAATGTGATTTAATCCAGGCAGGTTATACAAGGTTTAGATGAATAACACAACTCTCAGCCTGGTTGCCTCCAACGAAAGCGCCTGGCGTGCCGCATGGACTAAATTCCCTTTTCTGGTATTCTGCTGGCTCAGCCTTGTAATCGTAGGAGGAATCGAAGGCACAATATTTTACCTCATCCACCCCAGACTCTTCGAGTTAAATCCCAGGGTGGATCTACTGGTAGGCATATCCTTCCTGCTTTTTTTTGTTATCTTATTTTCCGGTTTATTTCTTATTACCATTACCTCTTTATTGGGAGTGGATCTTCTATATCCCCATGGTAAAAGATCGGTAACCGTTAAACTACTGTTTCCGATTGCAATTTCGCTAGCTCAACTGTTTAAAATCGATAGGAACAAGCTACGGACATCTTTTGTAAAAGTAAACAATTCTCTGACCAAAGCACAATCAGCAAGGATCAAAGGAGAGAAAATTCTGGTCCTTCTGCCACATTGTCTGCAGATCGATATATGTAACCGGAAAATCACCAATGATGTAAATAATTGCGTACGTTGCGGACGCTGCCCTGTTGGTGAGCTGGTAACTCTTGGTGAAAAGCATGGTCTTAAAATCGAAGTGGTAAATGGGGGTACATTAGCCCGTCGTCGGGTAGCAGCTCTTCATCCCGACGGTATTATAGCGGTGGCTTGCGAAAGAGATCTTACTCTGGGAATTCAGGATGTTCACCCTATTCCGGTATATGGAGTCATAAACGACCGGCCCCATGGTCCCTGTGTAAATACCTGTGTGGACATGAGCCTGGTTGAAGATGCTGTCCGTTTTTTCAGAAAAAAACAATGACAGCAGCAATAAAATCGATTTGAAAGATTCTGTTCTGGACTGTAGAGACAATTGTCAAATGTCATTTGGAGCATTACTCAGATCATACCATTTGCGAATCACCCACAAAGTTTCATCTTCACTGTCTCTTTCCAGCAAAAAGACCTGTTTTTCAATGGCAATAGTATATTCAATAATTTGAGGCATTGGTCCGGTAGTATTTATCTGAATCTGTAACTCCCCACCAGTGATCATCATTTCAATGAAAAGCGAATCAGAATGCTCACGGATACTGGTCAGTTCCGGTGTTGAACGGAATCTTATCTCTTTAACCATACCATCATCATTGGAAAACAGTTTCCGGTGACTCTCCACCTCTTCTGCCTTTGTCCAGTAGTAAAATTTAGATCCGGTGGTAAAACTTAACATCGTGTCGAGGTCTTCATAAGCATAATTGTATTTAGCCTGATAACTGGAAATAAAAGTCGGGGCTACATAAAATTGAAACGAATCGCTTAGAAGTTCCTCATAAAGATCAATCCGCTTTGATTCATAAGCTTCAATAAGCTGCTTAAGCACCCCTTCCGGAGTAGAACGGGGACTGAATGTTTTATCGGGTTTTCCGGTTGGTGGCAGGAAAGGATTCTCACAGTAAAGAAAGACTGCCATTAAAAGCACTGATATAGAATAAATAAAGGTTTGCATTATTCAGTTCCTAATGGTGCAAAAAAAGATTGCCTCCCTACCCTGTCAGGAATGTCCTTCCAGGAACAGATTCTCCAGGCTGGTTTTCCTTTCAGGATAAAATCTGAAGAACCATATTCGATAATGGTACTGTCACCGTTTTTTTCTTTATAAGTAATCCGGTATCTTACTTTATTAATAAACAAAGAATCTCCGACATCCTGGTGATCCGCTGTAGAATCACTCCAGGTGACTGAGAAATCATATTTTTGTTCCAGTAAATTACGGAAATTATTGACAAGCTGATTTTTGTTGAATTTTCGCTCCGGCCCAGTATTGAAATCGATATATACCAGTGCATCATCAAAGAGTTCGACCAGGTTTGTGCTGATAAAACGCTCCCCCAGACTGCTTAATATACCATTAAAGTTATATTGATCTACCGTGAGGCCATCAGGTTCCTCAAAATCCTCCCTGGGAGTAAATATTCCACATCTGAGGAGAGTTAAAAACACCAGTAATGAAAAGAATCTGATCATCATGACTAAAATGCCGTGTTCAGGTTTAAGAACAGATCCCACCTGTTACCTGCCTGCTGCAGATAATTATTTCTGGAATATATAACATGTGCGATTTTACCTTCTAAACTTAAAAAAGATAACTGAACGTTGAACTTTAATGTCGGTTCTATAGTATAACCCTTTTTATGATCTTTTTTGTAGGAATCAGTCCTGCTGTCGTAGTTTCTTTGTATGATGTCACGAAACGAAACACCAGCATTAGCATTCCAACTATCAAAGAGAAGCCTGGTGTAAAAAAGAATTGCATAATCATCAGTTTTACTGTCGATGGCGTAGAAACTTTTAAATGGAGCTTCTGTTGAATCGAAATAATCTTCTCCATACCAGTGCCCCCGATCATTATACTTCTGAATCCAGGAGCTGGTGAGTTCAACATTTTTATGCACTGCCCAGCTGGCATTCAGTGTGGATGACAACCTTCGGGAATAGGGAGGCAGATTTGAAGCATACTTAAACCTGTAATCGTTTACTTCTGCATCAATAAAAATTTTCTCATCAATTCTGAAACGATCCCGGGAGAAGGAAACGTTCACACCAGCCCGATAGTCTTCAACTGTTTTGCTATGCTGGCTATTTGCTTTTCTGAAATAATACAGGTAAGTTTTTGCATATTCCCCATAAATTTCTGAACAGATGCCGGCAATGCTGTCCAGTTTCACTCCCCAATGATGTCTTGTTCTGATATAGTCTGTCTCGTTTTCATTCTGAATATTACTGTATTTTCTGGAATCCTTGAATGCATGCAACTCATATTCCAAAGCAAGATTTGCAGGTAGATTTACTCTCAACAGGTGATCTGAACTGGCAAGATCAGACCTGTGGTCATTAATATCTCTGAAACTTCTTTTACCATCCGTTTTTTCTCTAAAGTAATGATCCTCGTAATCCCATGTCAACTCAAGTCCGCCCTGATAATCAAAAAAATAACGATTAACAGTAGCCAGTTGCAGGTTAACTGTATGTGAGGTTTTTTTAATATCGATAAGATTTTCAGAACTGGGGTACTCGGTTGTACTGAGCCGGTAGCTGTAAAATGCAGCAGGCACTATAGCCAACTTCCTTTCTTTTGCCTTTACCCCCACAGCACCCTGAAGAGCATGATTTATTCTCCATGGAGTTTCCTCATAAAGAAACTCTATATCCTTTCCATTCAATAATGTATCCGCTCCGTAAACATAGAAAGAATCACCTGTCTGCATCTGATGCTGAAAAAGCACACTTCCCATTGCCAGACCCGAGCCAGCTCCTTCAATTGTCTTTCCAAAAAGCTTGAAATTAACAAAAAGAGGTAAACCCGCAACCCCTCTTACAGTATCTCCTATTTCACATCCACCATAAAATCCTGCATCCCCATGATAGCTATTCAATGGTTGAGAAGAAATTCCTCCAGGCAGTTTATCATTAGAAGCAGCTGAAATACCGGCTTCAATCTTAAAAGGGATCTGAAAAGGTTTAATTCGTAAAAACGGACCAGAATTAACATTTGAACGTAAAATAGAACCCTCCAGACGACGTTTGTAGCTTATCTTGGGCTCATAATTAAAACCAAAATCACTGTCTAGAAATGAAAACCTGCCCCACTCCACACTTCCGGTTAAATCAATGTAATGCTGATATGTGTTTTCATCGTAAAGCAGAAGCGAATGTTCATATATCTGGCGAAACATTCCATTATCTCTGCTTTTCAGATAATCTAAACGGAAGTCATTACGAAGCTCTTTAAAAGAGGAGAACCTGTTGGAAATATTCACTCCAGAGCTTTCCGGCTCTGTCTGAGTAGTGTCCGGGGCAATAAAGAATGATGGCCACTGATTGCTTTGAGCAAAAAGATGCTGCAGAAAGATCAATATACAAATTATCTGTATATTGATTTTTCTTATCTTAATCTGTACAATTTCAGCCATTCGTTTATACCCAGATCTTCTGGTCGGGAAAGGGGGTCCAACCCAAGCTGTATCAGATCGTTTCTGATTTTATCTCTTGTCGGTTGATCATCACCCAGAACCTTAGATAATGTCTTTCGTCTCTGTGAAAAAGCCCTGCTTACCCATGCAAAGAACGGCTCCCAACAGGAAAGTTCCAGTTTTTCATTTATATCCTCATCTATTATTATCTGAAAAACAGATGACTCCACATTGGGCCGCGGAAAGAATGCGCCCGGGGGAACATGAAACAGTATACGGGGTGTACCAAAAAAAGAACAGAAAATGCTCAGAAATCCATTAGTTTTACAATGGGGCGCAGAAACAATTCTCTCTGCCACCTCTCTTTGTACCATGAATGTACAGGAGAGAATGTTTTTACCCAGAAAAAGTGTCTTTCTGATAATCATCGCTCCTATTGAATATGGAAGATTACCTACCACATGAAGAGGAAACCCAGCTGTTGAGAAATCAAACTCCAACACATCTGCAAAATGAATAGTGTAATTACCTTCTCCCAGCTTTATCTTAAGCTGTTCTATTGCTTCAGGATCGATCTCCACCAGATGAAAATCAGGAAAACGCTCTTTCAGAAATACACTCAGTGCTCCCTTCCCAGGGCCTATCTCCAGAACCTTTTCACTATTATTTTTCGGTACAGCTTCTGCAATTCTTCGCGCAAAAGATGGAGCAGTCAGAAAATGCTGCCCCAAATGTTTTTTGGGCCTCATATATCCTTAATCCCACAGGGTAAACACTAATACTGGCAAAACTCTGCCTCCCGGTATTAAATTAGTTATAAAATCGCCATCCGCATATAACTTTATATCAGGAGATGACTTTGGACCACAAATCTATCACTTTTGCTCTTTTTGCAGGTCTTGTCCTGACCAGTTGCCAGTCAGAGAAACAGCAACAGAATTCACCACCACCTGAAGAGATAAAAAAGGAAATTAAAATAACCCCCTTTGTACCACCAGCAGATTCTACGATTACCCCTCAACAAATTAAAGCCTGGGCCAATACCAACGAATTTCTGGATTCATTGACCAAATTATATGCAGACTCTTTTAAGGTGAGTGACCCAGTAAAACGAATGCACTACCAGGATGTTTTTTCCTCTGCACAGGATAAAATCTGTGCTCTAAATGGCCTGTCTGGCGGGTATAAAGAATATAAGTGGATTTTAAACAATATTGGTAATCCAAAAAACAAAGCGGTTCTGGAGTCTGCAGGGATAGCTGTCCACTAAATGTAAAACAGGAATTGATTTAATCCTATATAGCATGCCGGATTAATCTTCAACGTCCCTTCAAATCGTATAATTGAACCGTTATGCATCATAGACCAATTTGAATCTGGAGGCAAACGGGAAATAATCCATTATTATGAGCCTGCAATTTGAAGATAATAATACCAGAACTGCATCGAATTTTTATAGCACACCTTTGCATAAAATCAGAACTTTTGGTGCCTTAGTCTGTTATATAGACAGAAAATTACCCAGCTTAGGCCCGCAATCCTGGCTGGGTCTCTGTGCTCAGGGGTACCAGCGAAAGATATTGCCGGTATCAGGAATGGTTTTCATTATCAGATTGCTGGCCTGGGTCAACTCATCTAAAATCTTATCATCGATCTGACCATCCAGCGACTTAACATTTAATTGGACCTGAGAGCTGTTTCGCGCACCCACAAGAACGGTAGAAACCCCCTGCCTGGCTAAAATCCAGCGTATCGCCAGGTCCAGAAGAGACCTGCCGGAGAGCGCAGCAATCTCTTTCAAACGCTCAACTCCGTCGTAAACAACAGGCCACAACTCCTTCTCAAATAAGACTGTATCTTTGCGGTGATCCCCGGAACTGAATTCTATTTCTTTTCCAAATTTCCCGGTAAGTATCCCCTGGGCTATAGAACTGTAGGTGACAATGGAGATCCCATTTTGAATACAGAACGGGATCAGGTTATGCTCCGGCCATCGCCAGAGAAGATTATAGCAGAACTGGTTAGCATCGATCTGTCCTACCTTTAGGAGCCGTTCCATCTGCTCTATCGAGAAATTACTAACTCCGATACCTCTTATTAATCCCTTCTCCCGGGCACGAACCATACCCTCCATCATCGCTTCAAGATCGGCATTTTTTTTAGGCCAGTGAATATAGAACAGATCGATATAATCGGTTCTAAGCCGTTTGAGTGAAGCTGAGATAGATGCTTCCACTTTTTCCTTTTGGGTAAACATCATCTTGGAAGCTATAAACACCTTTTCTCTAACCCCTTTAAGTGCACGCCCCAGAAGCTCTTCAGAATGCCCTTTTCCATAGGACTGAGCAGTGTCAAAGTGGGTAATACCCTTATCGTAACCTGCCTTGATTGCATCCAGAGAATCATTATCACTCTGTACACCCCAGTTTACCCCCCCGAAAACCCAACAACCTAATCCCAATACCGAAGACCTCTTTGGCACCGACCCGATACTAGTGTTCCGCACCAGCGACGCTGAATCTTTATACTTCAATTGTGGACCCTTCTGATAATACATCCTTTATAACTGTAGCTAAATCATTTAAGGAAATGGTTTTCCCCCAAAATGCATCTAACCCGTATTCCCTGCATTTTAATATTTCCTGATTTTCAGATCCAGAGCAATATCCCACCACTTTGACCTCTGGTAAAACTGCCTTAAACTGAAGAATCTTCTCTTTTTTTGAATCAGGATTCGAAATTGACAAATCGATGATAACCAGAGAAAAAGGATCGCCAAATTTGTTTTTCTCTTTGCAGACCCCCAGCGCCTGTTCCACCGATGAAGCCATCATCACTCTGAAGGCTGAAACACTGAGCCATTTTCTTAAAATAATTCTGATAAAGGGCTCCTCCGCAACCAATAATACATGAATTGCATCTGTTCCATTTAAACTTAAGCGCTTTAAATCCTGTTTAACCTGAGTATCTGCTACCGGAAGATAGATAATAAAAGTGGAGCCTCGTCCCTGTGAAGAAAGAAAACAGATGTATCCCCCATGTTGCCTGATAATAGCATAAGCTGTGGTCAATCCTAAACCTCCACCCTCCAATTTAGTGGTGAAATAAGGAATGAATACATTTTCTTTCAGTTCTTCCGGAATACCACACCCTTGATCGGTGATTGAAATTTTTACATAGTCACCATTCTCAGGAGGCAATTGGCAGCAACTCCTGACCAGACTGTTAGGAAACTTCAAAGTACAATTAACCGCTGAGATGGTCACCGATCCCTTATCAACCATAGATTGAGCCGCATTCTCCACCAGAATCTTTATTACCTGCTCTATACACCCCTTATCAATTTCCACACTCCACAGATTTTCCGGCAAATTCAGCACATAATCCACAGTTGAATTCTTAAGAATGAAACCAACAGAATCTTCGATCAAACTTTTTATGGATATGTTTTCTTTGACAATTCCGTCACTGAAAAAGGAAAGCTTCTTTGACAAGCAATATGCCTTATATGCAGCTTGCTCGGCTTCGTTTATCCAATGGCCGATATCATCTCTCTGAGGAAGCCGGGTTTTGATCATAAAGAGCCTGGAGTAAATCTGGGCTAAAATAGTATTGAAATCATTTGCAATACCCCCAGCCAACACAGTTAAAGATTCCAGATATTTTATTTTTGTTAACTGCCTTTCCAACTCATCGACTCCATGCAGATTTGTTTCGACTGTTTCTGAAAACGGAATTTTGGAAGAGGGAGCTGGTTTAAGTTTTGAGGATAAGATTTGCATCGATTCCGAAAGAAGTTCAATTTCCCAAGTTCTCCAGCTCCTCTCAGAAGTAATACCTGGGAGAAAAATGAGAAAGAGTAGTTGGTTAAGTTCAAGAGGAATTATGGAGAGCGGGACTTCATTAAAGCGCTTAAACAAATCCCTATGATACCCCCCCTGACTTTCATGCTGAATATAAACTACCGGCTTTTGCTCAATACTACCCAACAATCCAAATACTACCGCTGCCGGTATCACAGTAACAAAATCCGGAAAAAGATCACAAAGATCCCACTGAGCAACTTTTCGGGCATCCTCCCCCTTATGTATGCTGTAAATGCAAATACAATCAAAGCCTAAATGATAACCAATGCAACTAAAAAGGTTTTGCACCCACTGATTTAAGGAGAGGCTTTTTCCACAGGCAACAGTTCTCCACATCTCTGCTCTGGCATACTGGTAATCGCCATCCTTTTTTTCAAAAATCTCGGATTGATTTTCCAGGCATGCATTATTGATTTTTACCATCAGATTTGAGCTGCCAGAACCAAGTTGTTCCATCAGAGTTGCCCACCTCTCTGCATAACTGAAGTTTAGTAACCAATAAATAGACATTAAGAAAATGCAGAGCAAAAAGTGTGCTTCTATGACCTGGGCAGGATATCTCCAGAATCCTGCCAAGGTCATATTTTTTTAGGGAGAGCAGGTAAAAAAGTCTTACAGCACTATTTCTGCACAAGATGAAAGGTATAAATGATTGTTGGGACTTTTGCGCTATCGGTGTGCTTTGGAAACTCCCACTCTCTTAAATTCTGCATTATTAATTGGCTTACGCGACCTGCAGAACCAGATTTAATACTGGGAGCTACAACTTTGCCATCCGCAGAAATGCCAAAAGTAACTGTCAGACTTTCCGGAACCGAAAAAAGCAGTTGAGAATGCAGTATATCATCTACCACCAATGGTCCATAATAATGACTGATCCACTGATGCATTGTTTCTTTGTTAAACCCAATAGGAGCAAGATCCTGCATCTGACCTTTGATAGCCTCACTGGCAAAGGTCTGCAGATTTGCCCCGGGTGTACAACCGTCTAAAGTAAGCTTATCTACCAGATCAATCATACCCTGGGGAAAAAAATACACCAGTTCACCGGTGTAGCTCTGAAAATTGCGGTTATTACATATTAAACCCTCATTACTCTTATTCATTAACCAAAGCTCGTCTACCTGACTGTTCCCATAACAGGTGTCAGTACCGGCAATAAAAGTCTGGCGAATAATCCGTACATCACAAGCATAACCATTTTTGTCCGCACTTTCCCCATAAGGCATCAGATAACCAGTGCGGGCCAGGTACAAAGAGAGTGTATCTCCGGATGGAAATGTAATAAACCAGTTGATTACCTGCCAGATAATTCCATTATCACGGATTTCCAGATGATCTGATTTTCTGACAGTATTATTCTGATTATTAAATTCACTTACCCAGAAGCCTGCAACTGCCTTTCTGATACTATCCTGCTGAGGTTCTGTTAACTGAGCCATCTTCTGCCGGGTCACATCGGCATCTGTATTAATAAAGCTGGTGAGTTGCGAGGGTAAACCATAACGGTTGATTCGGCTCATAAGTAGGAATCCAGTGATCAGAATAACCAAAAACATCAGACTTTTTAACAGAGATGATTTTGAGGAACTTTTTTTTGAGAAATGCATTCTTTGCTCCTGAGTACCGTTTTAAAATAATCCTGAATAATTAAACGAAATGGAAAATATAAAAATTACAAGACCTTCATAAAAATAGTAATGCCACACCAAAATAGTAATCACCCAAAGATCTATTTTGATCATGAGTTGTGATTGAGGGCGGATTTTGTTTATTTTTACTGTTGAAAATCATCTGGTTTTCAGTTTACCAGAAAATTGTTCTCTATCATGGAAAGTGAATGTTAATGGAAGAAGCGGTTCGGCAGATATTAAAATTCATAGGTGAAGACCCCAGTAGAGAGGGCTTATTGGATACGCCCAAAAGAGTCTGCAGCGCATTTGAACATCTCATGCAGGGATATAAGCAAAAACCCGAGGAAATTATCAAAAAAGCAATCTTCCATGAAGAATGCAATCACATGATAATAGTTCGGGATATTGAAGTCTATAGTATGTGCGAACATCACATGCTTCCTTTTTTCGGCAAATGCCACATTGGTTACATAGCACAAAACAAAGTCTATGGTGTAAGCAAACTGGCACGGCTGGTTGACTGCTTTTCAAGAAGACTACAGGTCCAGGAACGACTGACCCAGCAGATCGCAGCCTCTTTGGTCACCCCGATCGATGCCGAGGGTGTAGGAGTAGTGATCGAAGCTCAACATCTTTGCATGATGATGCGAGGTGTGTCAAAACAGAACTCAAAGATGATCACTTCAGCAATGTTAGGTAGTTTCAGGACTGAGAATGCCACCAGAAGTGAGTTTCTCAGACTTATCGGCATGGAAAGAGCGTGATAGAGAATTTGAGATTTGAGATTTGAGATTTCTGATTTGAGGATTGGAAAAAGGATTGGAGATTTCTGATTTGAGGAGATTTTAGAATTTGCTCGGGAATCTGATATCTTTTTCCCGTTTTTAAAATCTAAAATCAAATATTTTAAATCTAAAATCTTCTTGCCTGAATTACACATCAACGCTGACAGGCAGCTTCTGCAGCACTTCCCCAAGAAGACGCTTGTTAAGGTTTTTCAGCCAGTGTGACATATCTTCAGTAGACTCGATTGCTTCGATATGAGAGATACTCTCGGCAGCCTCAGCAAAATTAATATTGGCGATCAACTCTTTAATCAAGGGGATATTTCTGGGAATGACACTGAATCTGCGCAAACCTAAACCAACCAGAAGCACAGTATGTAAGGGATTTCCTGCCATTTCCCCACAGATGGAAAGTGGCATCCCGTTATCGTTGGCACATTTGATGGCGTTTTGAATGATACGCAGGAAAGCCGGTTCTATAGGATTGTACAGGTAGTTAACTTTTGCATTATTGCGGTCCGCAGCACTGAGATACTGAATAAGATCGTTAGTACCCACCGAAGCAAAATCGATCTCTTTCATGAATGTTTCCATTTCCATTATAGCCAGCGGAACCTCGAAGAGCACTCCGCATTTAGGCATTTTCATACCCAAATTCATGGCCACCTGAGCAATAACCGCTTTAGCTTCCAACCATTCCTGCAAAGTGGTAACCATCGGCATCATTATAGAATAATCGTGATCGATTCCAGCTTTCATAATGGCAGTAATCTGGGTTTCGAAAAGATCTCTTCTTTCCAGGAAAATCCGGATAGCCCTCCAGCCCATAAACGGATTAAATTCCATTGGCATGTCAAAAAACTGGGGAACCTTATCTCCTCCGATATCCATCAGGCGAATAACACAATGTTTCTGTTTTGTTTTTTCCAGAATTTTTTTGTAATACACATATTGAGCATCTTCTGATGGCATTTCTTTCCTGTTTGACAACAAATACTCAGTACGAACCAGTCCTATTCCATCAGCACCAAAATCGTTAGCATCATCCACATCTTCGGGCAAGGAGATATTTGCCAGGACATCGATTTGAACACCGTCAGTAGTGTAAACCGGTCTGCGCCATTTTGCCTTGAGCATTTCAAATGCATTTTCATCGAATGCCTGCTTTTTAAATCTACTGATAACTGTCGGTAAGGGTCGTACATATACAAACCCTTTTTCTGCATCAACCAGGACATGATCTCCAGGTCTAATATTTTCAGCAATGTTTCTGATTCCAGATACAACTGGAATAGAATAGGAACGGGCAAGAATCGCAGCATGAGATGTCTTACCACCACTGGCAGTAATTACGGCCTGGATTTTGGATTTATCATAGGAGAGTATGTCCGTGGGAGTGAAAGTTCTTAGCACAACCAGAACAACCGGTTCCATAAATGTTTTGGTTCTGCCATCATCTTGGTAAAGATAGGAAATCAGCTTTTCACAGATTTCCACCATATCGCTGCTTCGTTCTTTGAAATAAGTTGTGCCGGCAGAATCAAAGCGCTTAATAAAATCATTGGATACCAGGCGTATAGAAGTTTCCAGATCAAAGAGTTTAGTCGAGATGGTCTCTACCACCTGTCCAATAAAAGCAGGATCATCCAGGATATGCTCATAGATGTTCAGTATAGAAACATCAACAGTCGAAGATCCTCCCAGGTCGGTAATATATTGACGGTAATCTTTTTTAGCCCGCTCTCTAATCTCATTAAACCGCATAATCTCATCTCCCACATCCTGACGGGAGATCGAAACGGTAGAAGTCTGCTGAACTGCCCTTCCCACAAAATAAGCAGAACCCATTCCCCAACCGGATACCACAGGTATACCAGTTAATTTTGACTCTTTTTTCATATCACTTTCCAGATTTCACGAGCATATTCCAGAGTGGCTCTATCTGAGGAAAAATATCCTGAACGTGCAATATTCATAAGACAGGCTCTGGTCCACATCTGTTCATCAGTGAACAACAGATCAATTAATTCCTGTTTCTTCACATAATCTGCAAAATCAATCAGCACAAAATATCGATCAGTATCACGCAGTGAAGAGATCAGTGGATAAATCGCAGAACCATCGGATAAGGAGGGCAAAAGACTTTCCAACAAAGAGAAAATGCTGGTTAAACGCGAATCTTCCTGCAGATATTCCTGTGGCCGGTAATTTCCAATATTAAACAGTTCTTCAGAGCTTTTCCCAAAAAGAGAAATATTTTCAGATCCAACTTTCTCTGCCAGTTCCAAATTTGAACCGCACCTGCTGGCAATAGTATAAGCACCATTGAAGGCATATTTCATATTGAATGTACCACCAGCCTCAAATGAAGCGGTAGCAATCTGCTCAGAAAGATCGGCTGAAGGCACAATTCTCTCTGCCCAGCTCATCCCGAAGTTGGGAATAAACACCACCTGCATCTGACTTTTCACTTCTGGATCATTATTTATCAGGTTCTTTGTAACATTGATAAGATGAATGATTTGCTTGGCCAGAAAATCGGAAGGAGAGGCTTTTCCGGCAAGCACATGAATTCTTTTACAGGTTAAAACTGCACCTGCTTTAACCTGTAAGTACCTGTGCAGGATATACAGGATGTGCAAGACCTGACGCTTGAAAGGGTGAATTTTACCGCTCTGAATATCAAACATGACAGAGCAGTCTTCAACCTTAACAGAAAACTCTTTAAAATAGGAAGCTAAATACTCTTTAGCCTGCAACTTGATCTTTTGCAGAGACCGGAGAAACTCACGATCATTTGCAAATTTTTCAAGCTCTACCAGTTTCATAGGTTCCGTGATCCATTTTTCACCAATTGCAGAAGTAATCAAATCGGATAATCTGGGATTTGCACATAACAACCAGCGACGGTGCGCAATTCCTACTGTCTTATTGCAGAACTTTTCCGGGAAATAAGTAGCGTAGGCAGGGAAAAGTCTGCGCTTGATAATCTCAGACTGCTCTCTGGAGATACCGTTGACTGAAAATGAACTTAAAACAGCCAGGTTTGCCAGTCTGATTCTTTTTACTTCACCTTCTTCAATAAGCGATAAGTCCCGTATTACATCTGCATCACCGCAGTAATTCTGGCGAATGTCTTCCAGATATATCTGATTTATATCAAAGAGTATCTGCATATGACGGGGCAGGATTTGTGCGACTTTGTAAACCGGCCAGGACTCAAGATTTTCTTTAAGAACAGCGTTACTGGTATAAGCAAACACATTTCGGGTAATTTTCCATGCCTTATCCCAGGAGATATTCTCTTGATCTATAAGGATTCTCATGAGTTCCGGGATTGCCAGTGCACAACGGCTTCCAGTCAACTGGATGACCACTTTTTTATCAAACTCGGTGATATCTTTATTGGATATTTTGTAACGCCGTATTATATCCTGCAATGCAGCACTGACAAAGAAAAACTGCTGTTTCATACGCAGCTCTGTCACCCGACGGATATCCTCTTCAGGAAACAATACTTTGGTGATACGTCCAAGTTGCGATTTCTCTTCACAAGCCCTTACATAATCACCATGATTGGCATAATCTGGAAGAAACTCCTCAGAGGCACGTGCAGACCATAACCGTAAAGTGTTAACGATGTTGTTGTGATAACCCGGAATAGGTACATCATAGGGAATTGCATGCACCTGTTCAGAAGCTTTCCATTCGTAGGCTCCCAGAGAGCAGCTTGGCTCTCTGGGGAAACACTCCCCTGCGAAACCGACACAGCAAGAATACTCAGGTCTGACAATTTCCCAAGGATGTCCCCTGTGCAACCAGTCGTAAGGACGTTCTACCTGAATTCCGTTTTTTATATCCTGCTGAAACTGAGCATAATCATAACGTAACCCATACGCCATTGCCGGCAACCCCAATGTAGCCAAGGATTCCAGCGAACAGACTGCCATGCGCCCTTTACCTGCATAGCCCAGCTCAAAATCATCTTCCTGAGCGTAGAGCTCCTCTATGGGGTAACCTAAAGAACGGACAGCAGCGGTAAATGGAGCCTCAATTCCCAGGTTAACCATATTATGTCGTAAATTTTTACCAAAGACATACTCCATGGAAAGGTAGTATACCCTTTTAACATTATGCTCTCTATAATTGTTTGTAGTCTTGATCCAGCTGTCAACCAATTCACTCCTGACAGCATAAGCCAGAGCCATATACTTGTCATATGAGGTGGCAGAAGTGTCATCTTTAGCCAGAAAATAACGGAGATAGCGGTAAAAAGTATCCTTGAGGTCGTTACTTTCCATATTTCTCCTGAAATAAAACCTGAATAAATTCGCGCTCCCTGGCGAAAATACCTGAATATTATAAAAATCGATATTATCCAGATCTTCCGGACTGGAGAGAAAGCTTGTATCCCGACAGTTTTAATTCAAAAATTTAAGCCGGAAATCACAGTGCTTTGATGTAATTATACATTCAAAATCGAAAACAGTGCACTATAAAATATATTCCCCGCTGATGATGAGTTCAAATAGTAAGCGCATAATAATAAGTTGCTTAGGCTTTGTTTATATTTATGGTCAAGATTAATCCAGAATATAATTTATAGAAATTAAAATCCCGAAATAGCTTGTTTTATCCAATTAACCAATTTATTTTAGACTTCTCAATAATTTTTGGAGGGGTGGCCGAGTCGGCTTAAGGCACAGGTTTGCTAAACCTGCGTAGGGGTAACCCTACCGGAGGTTCGAATCCTCTCCCCTCCGAATATTATTTCTTTTTTCCACAGCCTTTAAAATCAGCTTTTCTACAAGCTGACTACCATCTTTTCCACCTTCCAGACCCTCAAGTAACCATGATGGTATACAACTGTAACCCCAGAATGCACCTGCAATCGCTCCAGTCATAGCTGCAATAGTATCAGTATCTCCTCCCATGGAAATAGCGAAAAAAATGGAATCTTCAAATGAAGATGGATTGCGAAGAAATGAATAGATAGCCGCGGAAACCGCATCCAGAGCATCTGCACCATTTCCAACCAGTCTTACACTCTCATGAGCTGAGGCTTTATATTTTAAAGCCATGGCAACATCACCCAGCTTGATTTTATAAGCACTTTCTATTTCAAGTTCATAGAAACGAGCCATCCAGTCCTGCGGCGGAACCTGATTCAATGCTAAGAGCACTGCATAAGCCTGCAACACAGCACCCGAAATGCCATAAGGATGAGTGTGAGTCAAACTGGAACAGAGCCTTATCTGTTCAGTGAATTCCTCAATTGACTCGATGGAGAAAAAAGCACTGATCGGTGCTATTCTCATTGCTGCACCATCACCAAAACTGCCCATACCTCCATACAAACTTCCGGCAGCACTCTCAATCGGTTCCCCATTTCTCCAGCGCTCAATCACCTCCAACATTCCTCCACTGTAATGTCTCCATGGAGAAAACCTTCTGAGGAAACGCTGCTTTAAGGACTCCTGAACTATTTCCCCATTTTCCACCATTTCTTCCAGAACAGAAATGGTCATCTGGGTGTCATCGGTATAAGTCACCGGTGGATGCGAAACAAAGTAGTGCTGGTCAAGAGTTGGAATCAGATCTGGTCCGTAACCCTCAAAAGATGCCCCCGCAGCATCACCTATCCAAGTACCATAAAGTAACCCCCGGAGCTTATCCTCGGAGTAAAGAAGATGTCTTTTCATTAATTGTGTCCACAAGAGTCTTAAATTTAATACCCCAGGAGAGGAATTTCAGACGCCAGTTAAATGGCACTGAATTTAATAACAACATGATTGTGAAAAATATCTGCCGGATTAATACCAAAATTAGCTGGATCCATCGAGCAGGATATCTTCCAGGCCTCACTCTCACTCTCCTTTTTTCTGGAGAGATCCCTTACCTGCAAATTTTCAATTTTCCGACCACCTCTATCAAAAAGCATGACCACCTGAGGAGATAGAAGATGATCCCGGTTTATTTTAACCACCAAACCCATTTCGCCGGACTCCAGTTTCACAAAACTGCCCACCGGATAGATACCCATAAGTTTGGTAAAATGCTCCACAAGTGTTCTGGGATATTCCTCATCTGCACCCTGAAAAATCAATGCCAATGCCTCCTGAGGTAAACATGCTCTTTTGGAAGGCGCAGCAGTGGTCAATCTGTCATAAACATCGGCAATGGCACAGAGCATAGACATTTGCTGAATCTGGTGGCTTTTGAGAAAATGAGGATAACCGCCTCCATTTAAACGCTCATGATGTTCAGCAACAACGTGAAACACTGAGGAAGGCAGCTCCTCTCTGAATCTCTTCAATATTTCTACCCCATAAATTGGATGCATCTTAATTGATTCCAGCTCCTGACGGGTGTGAAGTCCGACTTTGCGGATAAGATCCTCCGGCAGTTTGACCATACCAATATCATGGAGCATCCCAGCCATTCCCGCTTCCAAAACCATCTCTTTAGAATATCCCAAAACAGAGGCAAAACCGATCATTAAGACAGAAACATTCACTGAGTGCGCATACACCTGCTCGCTGTAATTTTTAATCTGAGTGACACCGATTGTTATATCGGGTTGCTGCAATACCTGAGTAACCAGACCATTCAAGGAATGAATGACATTATTAAGCGGAAAAAATCTACCTGCCCTTACAGCCAAAACCATGGAACGAACTGCATGGACTGTACTTTTTCTAATATTTTCAGCCTGTCTGACCTGATTTTTGAACTCAGCAAACTGCTCAGAAGTATCTTCATTTATTACTTTTTTCTGTACACCATCATCTGCTTTGCCGTCTTGAAAAATAACCGTAACAGCACTGACCCCCTGTTTTTTCAGGTATTCAATCTGATGATAGCCGGTAAGAAGTGTATTGGAAGAGAAAAGAAGGACATTTTTCTCGTTAAAGACATCCCCGATAAACATTCCCGGTCGCAGGTCTTTAACATCGAGGGTTTTTTGACGAGTACTCATAATTTCATTATAGCAGAAATCTTCTGTATAATCAACTGAATATTACTGAAATACTCTTAGTCACCATTTACCTGAAATACAATGATTTATTTTATCGAATAGCTGGTTGAGTGCCAGCTGGCGTTTTTTACGTTGCTCATGATTGGCTTCAAAGGCTATATACCCCATTAATTCATCGACGGCATCCAAAGCCCCTATCAGAATGATGCCTCCATCTATGATCGTTGCAGTCTGGACAATTTTACGAGCGCGAGGCTCCAGGATTTCAATTTCAGAGAGTAATCTGAATTCGGCTTCTGCAAGAAGCACTTCACAGAATTCAGCACCGTTAAGTGCAGCAGTCCCTCTTGTATGGGAAAGATTCCATGGTATCCCCTTCCAGTTGCGTATAACTCCACTATCTGCACAAACCGGGCACCACCAGTTCAACTCTGCAGGGTCCTCCTGAAGTCTCAGCCTGATAAAACCATGACAAGCTTTTCTTTCGGGTCTTCTGCGACATCGTATCGAGGTATTGACCTCCACCCCAGGAGGTGCCATAGTAGCAGCAGAAACAATAGAACCTAGATACTCAGATCTTTCAGTTTCACCAATTTTACTTTTTTTAGATTCCGGTAACGCCAGCCGTCCGGTATCTCTCATGCAATACTCCCGTTATTAAAAGTCCATCAATAACAGTTCTCCTACCAAGCATGCTGAAGATAAAATGAAAATGGAAACATGCATTATCTGGAAGGACCATAAAAGCATCGGACCCGGTTATCACTATCTGAAATTAAGCCGATACTGAATCAGTTTCAATCTGAAAAAAAATAAAAATAATCTGTTGCAGAGATTTTTGGAAGAGCCTACAAAACCTTAAGACTATTTAACCGCTATAAAATTCAATTTATTCAAAGATGCACGAAGCAATTCACGACTATTATCAAAATAAAGCTTCTCCATTGCTTTTTCTACTCCAAACCACTTTGGTGATCTGCCAGGCTCACCATTTCCGGATTTCTTTAAAAACCTGCATAAAAAATATTCCACTTTGTAATATTTTTCCTTGAGCACAAATTCCAGATCACCAGCCTTCTCCACTATCTCTCCATCAATCCCAGCTTCCTCTGAAAGCTCACGAACTCCTGCCTGCTCTGCCGTTTCATCACGCTCAATATGACCTTTAGGGAAAATCCATCTGGAAGGATCTTTCTTGGAGCGGATCAGAAGAATTTTAAGCTCACCCTTATCACAGCGGAAAGCGATTGCACCTGCCTGAAGTACCTTTTTTTTCATATTCGCTAATATAATTTATTATCCCTTGCGCAGATACACTACCGGCTTTCCCCTTTCCTTTTTCCCCGTTATAAAGATTCACTTACTTTATAAAAGTGGAAGCAAAGAGCATACCGTCTATCCCAGATACCAGTCCGATCCCCTACCAGTTTATCGCAACTTTAAGAACAATTTTGTGTAAGCTCCCATTAATCCCCAATGGTGCATGAGCATCCTCAGGGAAAAATATAGCACAAGACCCGGGAGTCAATCCAAACCAGGTCTCCGGTACATCTGTATAAAAGATCACATCTCTCTGAGCATCATACTCACCATCTTTACCTATACATTTGGAAAGCGGCCGCCACCCGATATTATCGATCCCCGACACTGCATACTGAATATCAATGTATTTACGATGTGCCTCCAACCGCACTCCCGACAAACCAACCCCTGCGGTAATGGTTGCAGTAGCAATCAGACGCTCACCTATAATCTCTCTTCTTCCAGAACTGAATGCATCTGCATCTATCGAACGAAGATATTCAAATGCAGCCAGAAATCCAGGGTGAATTCCTGTGTATCTGTCCATAGCATCCAAAGAGTCAAGAATCATGAATTCCTATTCTCCTCAACTTGTCCTCTGATCAAATAATCCAGTGGGGCAATATAAATCCTGATAGCATCGACAGCAAACAGCTCAAATCCGGACTATCTCAATATAATTTTGACTCTATCTCTTTTAACTTGGCGGAAAGCAGTTCCTTACTGAGTGGCTTTATAAGATAACCCTGCAGGCCCACCTTAATCGCTTGCAATATATGGCATCGCTCTTGAACAGTTGTAACCATTACCACTGCAATTTTATCTGTTTTTGCATTACTCTTCAGATATTTAAGAAAATCTATTCCGGACATTTTTGGCAGATTCCAATCCAGAAGCACCAGATCAAACGCTTCATTATGCACCAGCGGTACAGCTTCTTCAGCTGAACCGATAGCTGTAATATCCCTGTACCCAAGATCACGCAATAATTTAAGCATCATAAATCTTAGCGCATTAGAATCATCTATAACCAGTATCTTCATTATTCAGCCCTGGGAGAATTGTACCAATCAGCTGTCTTTTAGTCAAAGATTTTTTAAATACCCTGAACCTTCTCTAACGCATTTCTAAAGATATCGACCACATTTCGCAGCTCCGATTCTTTATTTCGAACCCGCCACAGACTTATCAATTTATCCAGGAGTTGGTACCCCATCTCAATTAACTCCGTTTTCTTTAAAGGAACATCCAGCCTCTGCTGGTACTCATTCCCCTTTTTAAAAAGCAGCAATCCTAATGTCCATACGATAGCAGAGGCCCCCAATACGATCTCATCGTACTCAAGATGCTTTTGATCATTCAAAGCGCGCAGCCTGATAAGTTCTTTATGAATCTCGACTGCCCTGGAATAATTTTTATAAAGCACCCCGGCATCAATTTCTTTAACCTTCTCCTCTTTATTCCACAGACCTTCTGTTCCGCTAACCCAGGCATAAATATTACCAAAATGATAGAAACAGAGCGATCCTAACTCCCGAAGTAAAGTATAAAGTGTCTCACTATTATCTCCCCACTCCAAAACTGATACTGCACGATCAAATGAATCATTACAGGGATAAGATTGCCTGTTCCAGCTGAGAGCAGCACCCAGTATCATACCATGAAACATGCCAGCCAAAAGATTCACATGTCCGCAATCCCCCCAATCTGTATTCAAAACTCCTAATACTTTGTACCTGAAACCGTATTCCACCATCTTACGAATATTACTGGTAGCCGCCTCAAGATCATAAGCAAACCTGCTCCATCCCTGGGTCCCGGGACAAACATACTGCTTCACTCCAGCATCTGCCAATATCCGGATGTTATTATCAGTAATGTCAGCTGCATACCCCCAATTTAAAAAAATCACATCCGGGGGTAACTGACTAATAAGCTCTGGATGATTAAGTACTATATCACCCCAAAGCATGGGTATTTTTCCATGCTTCTTTACTACACTTATCAACCTGTTCACAAATTCCAGATATAGAGGCCCTACCCCCTCCTTTTGAACTTTGTGTGAGTTTTTGCCTTTACCTAAATCAAAAGTTTCATCACAGCAGATATTAAAGTATCTGGATGAAAAAAGAGGAAGATACTCCTCAATCATCGAACTGATCAACTTAAAACTGGCTTCATTGGCCGGATCTATTGTGTAATGGGCCATCCTATCCCAAAGATTATGCGGAAGCTCCGAAGCCTTAATGTCCAACTCATTTAAATCTTCATATCGCTTTAACCGCAGCAGTTCGTAAAGATGACCAAAAGAAGCCAGTGATGGAATCAGATCAATATGAAAACTTCTGCAGTAACTGTCCAGTTCCAATACTTCCTCTGCTGTAAGAGGATCTTTACCAACCCATAACTCAGGAATATTTTTAAAAGCAAAAGAGTGCTCTATGTATAACTGAAATTCATTAATTTTGTAATAAGCCAATTTCTCAATTATAGATTTCAGGGTGGAAACTTTAGGAACCTTTCCCCTGGTAATATCGTGGTAAAAACCGCGATGGTCAAAATCAGGAAAGTCATTTATCTGCATACAAGGAATCTCCACCCCCTGGAGTGAGATCACCTGAAGAAGAGTTTGTGCTGCCCAGAAAAGAGCTTTTTGGGATTTACCATCAAGAATAATCCTGTCACTCTCCACCAAAATGCGATACTCTTCACTCTGCTCTTCACCATGCCCAAGAATGATCCCCTTATTTTTTTCCAGGCTTCCAACGCGAAGAGCTATATCAATTCCGGTTAATGCCCTTATCCTTTCCTTTAACATCCTTGCCGTACCGGACAAATCAGCTGAACTACTCTCTATATGAATAAACTCTGCATCGCTCAGAGTAAATTTTCCATCGGTTTTTATCAACCGTTTCACCTGTGGAATCAATTTCATATAAAATCCTTAACGATAAATAAAAGGATTTGAAATAACTCAATTTTTCCCTGTATTGCCCTTACCTAATTTTGCAATTCAGGATAAGTTAAAGATAGTTTAAATACATAGCAGTCCATATCGAAAATCCACCAGCTGCGCAAAAACAGTCAAAACTATCACAGACCTTAAAAGCTTTTAAACATCATCTTTTGTTTAGTCTTTCTAAACTTGAAGTATAAATATTATCTTCATAGAAATAAAATTCACATACACCTGAACAGGTAATTCGAATCCTATGTACTCGCTTCGTACCGGAGCCACCCGAACCCTTAGACATTGGCCTCCACGAATCGAACTCACTTTATACACTCAGTATCTGATTCGTTACTCAGTTTCCGGTGGTCTCAATTTATAACTGTATATATCGTCATATTTACTGAAGCAGCGCTGGTTTTTCTTATTCTATTGAACAGGTGCAATAAACCACCCAAAGAAATTTGAAACAGTTTTTTCTGTTAAGGAACACTTATGAGAATTTATCAAAATATTCTGATGATTATTATTTTTGCATACGGCTACTTAATGGTTCCAGTTTATGCTGCGGAAACAGCTGATTTAGAAAAAGAAATTACTCGGCTCCGAAAAGAACTGGCATCGGTTTCATCTCAGCGGCACACTGTCAAACAGGAATCCATAAATGATTCAAAAGATCATGATTCTTATAAGGCCAGATTTGAAAACCGTTTCAGGGCCGCTACAGCAGAAGCAGATTCTATTTCAGCGCTGATCCATGATCATCAACAAAGAAGAGATTCTTTATCTGCAGTTATTGCCAATCTTACGACATCGCAGAAACAGTACGATCTGTTGCAAGAAAATTTTAGACTGCGACTAATTGATATATGTGATAACTTTGCCCAACAAGCAGCAAAAATACCTCCCATGTCCTCCAAAAGTATTATTGCCCCTGCAGCTTTTCTAAAAAGTGAACTTGCATCCAGAAACATAGACAATGTTGACGGATTGCAAAGGCTGATTCAGATTATAGATAATCACGAGGAGTTAACCCGGAGTATTCAGATATTCCAGGGGATTTCACCAGTTCCAGACATGCCAGGGGCAGTATACCGCTTACGCATAGGAAGTCTTTTCGAAGCTGCTGTGCAGCCAAACGGAAACAAGTATGCATTCTGGAATGGAACAGATAGCGCAGGCAAAGAGATTTGGCTTACCCAGGCTGATCCTGAAGGTGCCGCTCAGATTTTCAATGCAATAAACATAAGAGAAGGTAAAGCATTACCGGCTTTTGCCAGGGTCCCGAAGTTCGGGTTTACTGAAGGGGAATAAAGCAATGCACAGGATCATTTCATTTCTTTTCATAGTTACGCTGACCGCGGTGGCGGCAACCGATAAAAATCAGATACTCAGAGAACATGAACTTGAACTTCTTAAAGGACAATTAGAAAAGGCCAGAGATTCTCTTCAGAATGAGATAGCCGCCAGATGGCGTATTCGTCAACTTAACTTCAACCAGCGTGAAAAAGATAAAGAAGAACTTGTCCAACTGCATGAAAAAACGGAACGGTTACGCAATGAACTGGCACAGATTAAAGAAGAATGCTACTCAAAAGAACGGATAATCGAGGCAGAGCAGAAAAAGCTGTCCGAAAAAAAGGAGATTTGGAACTACCTTTCCTCCTCAATGGAAGAAGTCCTGAAAAAAGAGTCAGAACAACTGATGCAATCTTTTCCTGTGGACATCGAAGAGCGACGGATGGATCTGGAAGAGCTGCGCCGAAAATTTAAAACTGACAGAAATGCATTAAATGCACTGCCCAAACTGGTTTCCTATTATTCAAAATATCTGGAAAAAGGAAACAAAACCACTATAACCAAAACAAACATTTTTCCGGAAACTGGCGAACCACAACTGATTACTCTTGCCCGATTTGGTAATGTTTTTGGTTACGGTGTAAACAGGGATTCCGACATTTTTATTATTCGACAATCTGGCAGCCCGGGTTCAGGACGTTACACCACAGAACAGCTGGGTTCATTATCTCCATTAAAGGAATTCCTGTCTGCTTCATTCCCTGGGTGGATCGAAATGCAGAAAATAAAAGGCCCGGTAATGTTTGATATCATGCAAAACACACAATCATCGGTTCTGATAAAGGGTCAAAAAATAAACCGCACCGAAAAATTCAAACAATTCATTAAAGCAGGTGGTCCTGTAATGTATCCACTGGGTATTCTTGTGCTTTGGTCAATTATACTCATGTTCTGGAAGTTAATAATTTTTAGCCGTAAACATACCTCAGACTCAAGAATATCAAAAACGGTGATGAACTATCTTAACAATAACGAAATGGAAAAAGCTAAAAATTTTATCAGTAACCATCATGGAGTTGTGGCCAGAGTGGTGCACACCTGTCTGGAACATTCGAAATGGTCAAGAGCATCAGCAGAAAAAGCAGTAAAAGAGATACTCATAGAAGAACTTCCTCAGCTTACCAGACATCTCAATACACTTGCAGTAATCGCCGGAGCCGCACCATTGTTGGGTTTATTAGGAACTGTAACCGGTATGATCAACCTTTTTGAAGTGATCACCAGCTATGGAACAGGAGATCCAAAAATTCTGGCTGCAGGAATCTCAGAAGCATTAATTACCACCGAAGTCGGGCTTATTATCGCAATACCTGTAATGTTAATCCATAACTTCCTGCGAAATAGGGCAAATGATATTCAGGCAGCAACAGAAAAGTATGCCATTCGCATTCTCAATCGATTGTGGCCGGAGAATTAAACCAGATGGATCTTCTATCTTTGTTTCTTGCTGATTTTCAAAAGGGTGGAATCCTGATGTGGATTATTTTTCTGGCTGCAGTGATAGCCTGGATGATCGGTGTCGAGAAACTGGTCTCACTAAGCAGTTTCTCCCTCTCCCGAAGAAAATTTCTCCAATATGTAGATTATCTTTACCGCAACAACGAAAACCATATCGGGAAAACCGGATTTGAAAACTATGATATTCTACTCGAACAGCTCAAGCAGAGCCTGAAAACGCAAGGGGCTGGTTGTAAAGGAATGCTTCGTGAATTTCTCATCGCAACCGTTCCATTTCTTAACAGACATCTTTCCACCATGAGCGTATGGATATCCATAGCTCCTCTTCTGGGACTGCTGGGAACTGTAATTGGAATGATAACGACATTCAGGGTTATTGTTGATTTTGGAATCGGTAATCCCAGCCTGACTGCTGAAGGTATAAGTGTGGCACTTCTGACAACCCAGGCTGGTTTAATATCAGCTTTTCCATCTATGATCTTTCATAATTATCTGAACGGGAAAAAAAATGCCCTGATCACAGATATTCTTAAAGACTGTGAACAGGTGAAAAATAAATTGAATTCTTTCCAGACAGAAAAAAAGACTATGAAAAATGATTCGTCTTCAAGGGAATAAGGAAAAACATGTTTGAAGATTATGGTTTACTAAACAGCACCAGTAATGCATCTTCAGAAATCAACATCGCACCGCTTATTGACCTGGTATTCATATTACTTATCTTTTTTGTGGTTACCACCAATTTCAATCGGCAAACCGGTATCGATGTTTCCAAACCCAAAGCTCAGACTGCGATAACACAGGGTCAGAAGACCCTGTTAATCGGCATTTCAAAAGAGGGATCACTACATATTTACGGAAGACAAGTAAGCATTGAGCGGCTGCCTGCTCTTATCAGTGCAGAAGTCAGCAAAGATCCAGCTCTGAACGTAGTTATTATTGCAGACCAGGATGCAGCTATAGGGACCGCTGTCCAGGTTATGGATCAATGTGCACTTGCAGGAGCATCCAGAGTATCCATCGCTGCAGATAAAGAATAGATATGCTGAAGTTAATAATCAACTCATCCTTTTTTTTACTCAGGCTGCTTATAGTACTGGTGATCAATTTTGGCCTTTTTTTGCTGATTCCACTGGCACATTCCTTTTTTGAAAGCACAAAAAAAGATGATGACTTTTTATCCAAAGAACCTAAAATCATTGCCGAATATATCAAACCTCCCCCAGAAGAGGAAAAGGCACAATCCGAACCAACGATCCGCCGGATTCAGGCTTCATCATCCCGTATACATTCTCAGAAATCATTGAGTTTCAAATTTACTCCTGACTTGACAGTCGCCGGAAGCGGAGAAGCCATTGGGATGTCTGTGAACGATCTTAGTGCAGTTATATTTGAAGAGGGTGAAGTGGATGAAGATGCTGAGCCACTTACCAGGACTGCGATACCCTACCCCCAAAGGGCTAGAGAACTGGGGATTGAAGGCGATCTGGTTGTGGTTATCCTGATTAATAATGACGGGAAAGTTGCATCAGTGGAGATTATTAGTTCACCGGACCAATCCATCGCTAAGGCAGCCAGACAGACCATACTTTCCAGCTGGAAGTTCAAACCAGCCCGTAATCAGGGAATTCCAGTCAAACAAAGAGTGAAGCAGAAAATTTCATTCAAACTCAACTCATGATCACCAGGATCTGATATGTCCAAGTACCCCTATTTGTTTCTCTTTATGTTTTCCTTGTCTTCTCAGACTACCCCTGGAACCATCGATCAGGCCAATGAGTTATATGGACAGGGAAGACTCAAAGAAGCTATTATTTTATATAAAAAAGCCTCACTTAACGGAGAAAATCCGGCGATCTGTTATTTCAATCTGGGGAACAGCTACTTTCAACTGGATAGCATACCTCAGAGCATTGTTTATTATCTGGCAACCACATCATACGCACCGGATTTTTTCCGGGGGCATCTGAATCTGGCCATCTGCTATTATACACTGGATGAATTAGGCAGATGTATCGCATCGGTTAAAAGAGCACTGGAAATAGAACCTGAAAACCAAAAAGCACTTCTATTACTGGGTACCTGCTATCAGAGGCTTAAGGCAAATTCTGAAGCAATCATTATTTTCGAGAACCTTATCCGTCTTTACCCGCAAAATGATGAGCCTTATATTGCGCTGGCTGAAATATACAGGGATTTACTTGATAATGATGAAGCTTTAAAATGGTTGTCAATGTATCCTGAATCAGGAAAAAATGACTCCTATGTCAATGTTTTGAAGGCAGAAATCCATGAAAACTCCCATAACCTGCAAAAAGCGCTTTTTTATTTGACACTTGCTTACCAGAAAGACAGAACCAACCAATGGCTGCTTTATCGAATAATAAACATGCACCAGGAAATGGGAAACGATCTGGTTGCTTTACAGGAAGCAGCTAAAGGACTTGATCAGTTTCCAGGGTTTGCTGAGCTGGCGGTTCTGGCAGGAGAAATCAGCTTCAAACACAAGAAGTATGATGAAGCAAAACGTTTTTTCACAATCGCCAAAATAAATGGAAGTGCTGCCGGTGAGAGAGGGCTTCAGAATCTAAGGGAAATCATTTCGGTGCAAACCGGTGATTACGGTCAAAACGACCATTTCACCCGAAATGCCAGCAGGTCACCTGTATCACCATAGAGGGTATTCGAACCGCCAAAAAAAATTTGACCGATCATAAACAGATCGATATTCTGGAAAACCGACCAGTTTACTGATGGTGCAAGATAAAGGGAAAAATCTGCAGGATTGGTTGATAGAGAAAATGTCCCGTATACCAGGGGGGAAAAAGTATAACCAAGCTCAACGAATATACCAAATGCTGAAGGAAGCAGATTTTTGGCACTTACAGGAGCAAATATCTGTGCAGAATCAATTTTCCCGTTTGTTCCAAATCCGTTGTAAAGAAACTCACCATGAATATAAATTGAATTAGGGAAAGTATAATCTGCTGAAAGTGCTGCAACAAAATTCCCTGAGGAATCATCTGCTACAAAATTATTTACTCCTTCATCGAAAAACGGATGAAAATATGCGACTTCACCTCTAAAACCGCCACCAGCAATTCCACCAGACCAGGAGAAACCCAATGCCCCATCCAGACCGTAAAGCCCTCCTTGAAACTGAAGGTCATACCCACCAGTGTTAAATTTATACATTACTGCAAAAGTCCTGTCCTGCTGATCTTTTCCAGCTTCCAGAGCAAGCTCTGCCACCGAAACAGCCGATGTATAGTACTGAATGTGGAATGCGTCGGTCCCGGGTCTTTCCTCATAATCAAAATCGATGAAATTAAAGGCATTGTACCAGTCATTGGGGTTCCAGACAAGATTTGTCCCCCAGTTAATCCTCTGACGGCCAAGCATCAGGTTCAAGTTATTGTATTCAAGCCCCAGCCATGCCCGGTCTATGTTGGCATAAAGCAAAGATGACCAGGCATCAGTTAAATCTGCATACCCCACATCTGTGCTGTAAATGTCAGCCAATGTGTCCAGCGAACCGTTTGATCCAAAAGTATCCCCTGTGTATAACTGCAATCGTCCACCGATTTCTAAAGTAAGAAAACTCCATGGATACCACCTGAAATCAGTTCTGAAATGAATCAGATTGTTAAAATCTGTATTTTCGTTGTCAAATACTAAATATGGCAGATCTTTTAAATATCCACCAGTTTCGGTGTTAGCCTTCTGTGGGATCCAAGCCGGAAAGCCAGATAATTCGATTACCAACAAAATGACAAAAATGATTATTTTCATTTTTTAATAAATCTCACCAGTTTTAACAAACTTCCAGATATACATAGAAATAAATAAAGAATTCCAGATCAAGAAGCTCTCCAACCGATTCAGGTAAAAATTAATGATTGAAGTACCCTGATACAAGCCATCAATTCTTTTGTGGACAAGCTTACCAACAAAAGTTTAATACCATTTTTTTTGCTTGTATTAAATGGTGATGGAGGAGGGAAAACCTCTGATCTGGAGCTTTCTTTAACACTTTTTTTCTTGCCAGTGGAATTACTCCAGCTTATATTTATATTGTTGATAGTATTAGTGAACAATTGAGTGTGGAACTTTGTATAACTTCCGGAACTGTAAGGTTTTAGGGAAAACAATGTAGTAGAATTTCTGAACCTGATAGGGATTGCGTGTTTTTTTTGAATCATAGATAAATGGCTGCCTCAAAATGGAATCGGCAATTAATGTCCGCTCCGGTAAATCAGTCTATAAAACTGCGATCAAAGTAGAAAGGAAACTTATGGATGACAATCTGAAGGTTTTCACAATTCCCGGACTTTACGGTTCAGGTCCCCGGCATTGGCAGACCAGATGGGAAACTCTTTACGGATTTACCCGAATTGAACAGAGCGATTGGGATAATCCTCAATATTGGCAATGGGAGAGATCTCTTCACAATCATCTGGGAAATGAAACTGGCAAACCATCAGTGCTGGTTGCCCACAGCTTGGGTTGCCATCTGGTTATAAAGAGTTATCTTCAGATTAAAGACTGGATATCAGGAATTCTTTTTGTAGCGCCACCTGATCTGGGATCAGGTATACTGCAGAAAGATCTCTCTGATTTTAAAACTGATACTTCCTTTGTCATCGATATTCCTTCATACCTGGTTTACAGCGAAGACGATCCATTCGCCAGTATCGAATACTCTGAGAGGTTGGTAAATGAATTTGGATTGACTGCTATTAATATCGGAAAAAAAGGACACATTAACAGTGATTCCAATTTGGGGGATTGGGATGAAGGACATTTTATTTTAAAGAGGCTCATTTCCAAATGCTTGAATTAAAGGGTTTGAGATTTACTTGTGCACTTCAGTCTGCGTTCTTATTCAGGCAAGTATGTACTACACTGGAAATTATACCCAATAGTATTCCATCTGATTTTTACTAATTTCTTTCCATAATAATCTCAAATCTCATATTCTCTTTCCGTCTTCCAGCTCAATCACCCGATGGGCTCTGCGGATCACTCTTTCGTCGTGAGTAGAAAAAATGAAGGTGGCTTCTCTGTTTTTATTCAATGACTCCATTATGTCAAGAAGTTTTCCTGCAGAGTGTGAATCCAGATTTGCAGTGGGTTCATCAGCCAGAACAAATTTGGGCTCAGAAGCAAGGGCACGAGCCACAGCCACCCTTTGTTGCTCTCCCCCGCTTAACTGTACCGGTCGATGCCCTGCTCTATCCAATAAATCAACGGCTTCGAGGAGTTCCATAGATCTTTTACGCCGCTCTGATAAGCTTTTCTTCTGCAACAACATTATAAACTCCACATTTTCCGAGGCAGTTAACACTGGCAACAGATTATATGCCTGAAAAACAAAACCGATATTATACAATCGAAATTCTGTCAGTCGGTTGGATGACAATGTATTTATGTCTGTGCCATCTATTATTACCCGTCCTGCAGTTGGTATATCCAACCCTCCAAGAAGATGAAGCAGAGTGCTTTTGCCGGAACCGGACGGTCCCACTACGGCAGTAAATTCTCCCTTCTCAATTTCCAGATTTACACTTTTCAAAGCATGAACCGGAACTTCCGAGTCATGATAAGTTTTACTCAGATTTTCAGCACTTATAATAGCCATGTTAATCTACCTTTCACATTCGCAGTACCGCAGCCGGCCGCAATTTCAGTGCTTTAAATGCAGGAAACAATGCGGCAATGATTGCAGTTATGATCACTAGCAAGGTTATTGCTGCATACATGAAACCCGATAAGTGAGGATAAAGAATCTGTGCAATACCGAATTCTGACAGTCCCTGTGCAAAATAGGAGAGATTAATGCCAGTGCGAGAAAGAACGGCCAGAGAGATAATTGTGAGAAGCAGACCAGAAAAAGCACCAGTAAGAGATAGAAACACTGTTTCCAGAACGATCATCAGAAAAATCTTTTTTCCCGACATCCCTACTGCCATTAACATCCCCAGTTCCCTTCTTCGCTCAAGAACCGCCATGAGCATCGAATTGGTTATTCCAAATGTCAATGCCAGAAGTATAACTATCATAAATATGAAGAGCGAAACAGAGGTGGTTTCTTCGATATATGAGAGTTCAGGTGCAAGAGTACGCCAGGTTTGAACTCTCATACCCGGTATCACAGAACTTATACTTTTTGCGGTGGAATCCAGGTTTGCTCCCCGGTTGAGGAGGACCGCGATTTCTGTATAAAGAGTATCGGTTTCCAGAAGCTGCCACAGCTCGTAGTCTTTAACAAAAAGATTTGAGTTGTCAAATTCTGAAGAAACGGTTCTGTAAATTCCAGCGACTTTGAAGGCCCCTCCGGTCAGATCTCCTGAAATATTCTGAAAAGTTAAAACAATCCTTGAGCCCAGTCCCACATTAAGGTTCTCAGCCAGCTTCTCTCCGATAACAACAGGATACGAAAAACTGGTGTCAAAATATGTCCCCCGGATAATCGACTGATCAATCAGAGTTATTGCCCTCTCACTTTGAGGATCAATACCTAGAACCTGCACTCCTGCAGCCGATGTCGCAGAGGAAACCATGGCATTGATAGTCACTCTTTTTGATACAGCAGCTACCGATTCATTCTTCTTAATCTGATTTACTTTTTCAGCTGCATCGGGGACAAAAGAATGAATATCTCTTTCCACAGAAAAGTCCGGATTGTGTATCTGTATATGGGAGAGTCTGGTCATAATGGCAGACTGAATCATCTGTTCACCCATTCCGAAACCAATCGATGATGAGATAAGACCACCACATAACCCTATTGCAATGGCTGCAAGCAGAATCAGACTTCGGGTCCTGTTGCGCCAGATGTTTCGCCATGCGATACCGGTCAGCATTTCAACTCTCCTCAGGCATGCAAAGTTTTGGATATTTTGAGTCTGGAAACAGTCCAGAGAGGATAAATACTAACAATTGCCGAAATGAGAAAAACTGCTATCACCTGGTCCACAAACAAGGATGGTTCTACCAGAAATGGAATAACTGGTTCAAATCCATACTCCAGCATCGCTGCAGCCGCATTACCTTTGAGCTGTATGGGATGTGCTCTCATAAAAAGAAGCAGAGGTATTGAAAAGATGATGCCGCAGATCACTCCTAATAAACCGATCATTGCAGTTTCGAGTAATATCATCAGTTGAATCCGGAATTTTTTCATGCCCACTGCAAGCAATATGGCAAACTCTCTTTTTCTCTCCTCCGTCATCATCATCACCGTTCCGAAGATTCCAAACCCTATAACTACGTAAAGTATCCCCAGCATTATTATTCCACCGGCATTATCAACCTCAATATATTGAACCAGTTCAGGAACCATCTCACGCCAGTTCATTACCTCATATTGCTGAGCAAAAGAATCCTTCATCTTTGATTCCACTGCATATAAATTATCAGGATCATCGATCATAACAGCCACCGAAGTCACTCTTCCCTGCATAGAAAGAAAGTATTGAGCATCATCCAGAGCCATATACACCATGCTTTCATTAAGTTCTGGCACCGGAAGATCCACTATTCCGCAGACAAGATATAAACCTGCAGCGCTGGTGCTATGGTAGCCTTGGGTCAAGAGAATTAAACTGTCACCGGGAGAAAGTTCGAGTCGCTCTGCCAAACCTTTGGCTATTAATACTCTCATGGAACCCGGTTGGATAAAGTCGCCTTTTATTAATTTTTCAGATAATCTACTCATCTGATTTTCCTTAAAAGGATCTATGCCGGTAACAGTTACTCCTCTGGTAATATTGCCCGATGAAGCCAGGGCGAAAGTTTCTATCCTGGGAACAGCTGCGGTTACATGTTCGAAATTAGTGACCTGGTTCATCAGTGAATCGGTTAAAGGCATACTGTTTTCCAAGGACCGTTCATCCCAGTAGCCTTTACCATGCAACTGTATGAAACCGGTGTAGACACTGAGAGTGCTGAATATCACATGTTCATAAGTGCCAAGCTGCATGGAGCGGGTAAACAGTACCAGTATGACAGCGAAAAAAATGGATGACACCGTAATTACAGTACGGTGAGTATTTCTCCACAGATTGCGCCATGCAAGGATCAGATAGATGATCATTTTAACATCTGATACCTGTGAATTGTTAATAACAGTTCTCTTGTTGCAGTACTTTAAAAACAACAGCTGTGATGGCAGGAGCAGAAATCAGAACCGGTCATCTGATTTTTCTTAGATTTTGTAAAGAGAAAAAATCATCATTTATTTCTACATCAAAATCGATAGATTGAATTTCCATCATCGTCTTATGTCCGGGTTTGTCAACAGGGATCATTTCCCAACTGGTAGGAATTTCCCTTCCATCCATCTTCTTGACCTGGTTTAAATTCATGATATTGACCAGCTCACCATCTTCTCCGTAAAAAAGTTGTTTTCTGAAGATATATTGATCTTTAGTTACATATACAATCACTTTGTCCCACACAACCGGAGCCTGCGGTTTGGGAATCATTTCGATACAGTATGCGGGTTTCCCATCGATAACCGTATCAGAGAGAAGTTTGTGGGTGTAATCATTGACCACTGATGCTTCCCGCACCAGATCATCATTAGTAAAATCGGAGCCCATCCAGGACTGATTCATCATGGAATTTGGAATCTTTACAGTTCGCTGGATCGATGGAAGCCACTGCCAGAGATCGTTTCCTCTCTTTAAGAACGCTGTCCCATCATCACGGGGCGGTGCAGTGATCAGAATAAGCGAGTAGCGATCTCCCTTTTCCCAGGTTTTCATACTGAGGCTACGGGTCCATTGAGGACGTATTATGGCCATAGTTACAGTGGAATTAAGAGATTCTCCCCGCATCTTTTCATCTGCCTTTTTTATTATCTCTCTGGCATCCTGAGCAAAAACCATAGCAATTTGAAAAAAAACGGTTAAAAATACTGAATACCGCTTCTCCATTCTCTCTCCTGAAATTTCTAAAAAGATCCCAGAATAGTTATCTACATATTTATTATCGCTAATTAAATGCCACTGATCAGCCTAAGTCTGTTGCCGGAAATAAAAAAGCACAATTCATTTACAAGAGATTGAACTGAATACTGTCAAAAACTTACTAAATAAGTTCCTCAAAAACTCCACTTTGATTTTTCAGGGTGAAAAAGCCAGGAGAAATGTTATGAAACTGCAAATTTCGATGATATTTTGTTTTTTGTTTTTTGTATTTAATAGTTCAGCCAACATTCTGATGGACAACCCTGCATACATGCCAGGATCCGAATTTTCAGGACTTACCGATAAATCGCAATACAATGCGGCCGATCATGCAGGCTCTCCCCTGGGATGGCTTGAAAAGGACAGTTCTGTTTTAAGAACCGACCTGTTCTTCCGTTTTTTCCGGTTTAATGATGAACTGGACAATTCAAGTTCTTGCAAAAATCTGGTTATTCCCCATATTCGTGTTGGTAAACCAGGTATCATACTCTTCGACCTGTTCTATAGTCCCGACATTCTGGAGAACAAAACCGATATAGAAACATTAAAACTTCCTCTTCACAGGTTTGGATTTGGACTGGCTGCAGGAACAGAATCCGGCATATTCCAGTTCGCACTTCAGGGGGATCTTTTCACCGGTAAAGAATCTCACAATCTTGATGAGGATCAGCGCTTTATCCTCGGGTCCAATGAAGTCAGTCTTCATCTGGGAAGCAAAGTACATGAACTTGTACGAATAGGTCTCTATGGTGGGATCAGGGGTTATTTCGATTCACTTGACTGCCAGGATCCGGAAATACAGGATCGCTACTTTTCCGGTACATTCCCCCTTTTTGGTGGATTTATCGATTTTGGAAAGGATCAGTTTCCGCTCAGAAGTAATTTCTCCTTAGGTATCGGATCTCCCAAGTTCGTGTATGTAACAAAACCCAGCAGTAAGCAGTTTGGTAACCAGGATGTCATAAGAGCGGACAGTGTGGGATGGGACTGGAAATTAATGGCGGAAATTCCTGGAGATAATTTCACTATCAGACCGGCTTTTAAAGTGGGATACCATCGTATGACATCTCAACTCTTCCTTCCCACCGAAGACAACAATCCCTGGGAATATGATTCAGAGTTGTCCGATTCCAACTGGACGGTTTCTTCATTTGGAATGGGATTTGGAATAGCCTCCGATTTTCTAAAATATGTGGATATGAGTCTGGAGTATTCATTTAAAAACCTCTCCATTGAAAACGGTCCGGCATATTCCTCTTTTTCCGATCAGAAGTATTGGTACCATAACATTGTATGGGGAATAAGGAGCAACCTGAGCCAGCTTTCTTTCCTGAGAATGCCAGAATCGATGGATATGGCTCTGAGGGCAGAATATCTTAATTTCAGACAGAGCGGATTTTTCAACCCCTGGAGAACGGATCTGTTCAGATATGTCAATCCTATTTCAAATCACAGCCAGTCCTACCGCTATATCCCGACAACTCTTATTGGAGCATACAGATTCGCAGGAGTTAATCTGGGAGCAGAGATTAAACTTGCAAACGGTTTATTCGGTGTGAATACTGATTTTCTGTTTCTCAGAAATGGATTCGAATTGGGAGTGAAAGTAACCGGTAATATCCGCAAAGATTGAGTATTCCAGGTAAGTGTCTTAAGGAATATCCCTCGTTTGCGCAGACATTCAGAATTGTTTCTTTCCGGCAATCTCATGTAAAATTTCATTTCCGTTTTCAGAACCACATGTAAAGTTTAACTGAGTTTTGATTTTTGTAAATATTTACAAACACTCTGGCCTGAAATTTTCCTCCTGTCTTTATTCAATATGCTGTGTGTCAATTATTTCTGAAAGCCCGGTCATTCATAATCTTAGGTATCATTGAATCCCGTATGTTGCAGATGAATTTACAATTTAGACAATCTCCGGGCCGCCTTGATTTAAAGTTGTTGCATGTTAAAACAAACTCCCTTATATTAATAATCAGGGGGTGCAATTATGGAAAAGAAAGATCATGAATTTGCAGGAAAATTCAAGAAGATGTCGTCTGCCATGACTAACGAATCACGGAATTCTTTATTCATGATGGTTACTTTATTTCTATGCTCATCTCTTTTTGCCGGTGAGATAAAACTGTCCGGCACTGTATTGGAGAAATCCAGAAAGCCGGTAGAAAACACCACAGTAAAACTTCAAAGCAATATAAGCATAACTGCCATTACCAATTCAGCCGGCCAGTTTACTCTAACTGGAAATGTATCCACAACCTTTAAAAACCATACTCAACCTCTTACCCCATTTGCCACACTTAAAGGTTCTGTTATCAATGTCAATCTTACAAAGTCATCTGATATAGGTGTATCAGCTTATTCCATGTCCGGAAGAAAGGTGTATGATTTTAAATCCGGCCTGCTTAGACCCGGATTAAACAGAATAGCAATGCCTTTCAACACTCTTGGATCAGGTGTTTACGTGGTCTCTGTACTACATGAAGGCAACAGAAGTGTTTTCAGATACTTCTCTGCTGATCAGAGAGGTTCTGGCTTTGCCAGTTTCAGTAGAAAAAGTGAGGGCAGCGCTTCTGTGCTCCAAAAAACAGCAGCAGACGAGTCAGGTTTTATAGATACTCTGGTGATCACTGCAAATGGCTACTCCACCAGTCACTATCCTCTGAGTAGTTATTTTCAGGAAAATATTGAGATTACACTGGACGCGCTAGCATCTGGTTCTGGCGATTTCACGGAAACCGTAAATGGCGTCTCTTTCGATATGGTGTCTGTGCAGGGCGGCACATATCAGAGAGGATGCGACAATTGCGCTTCACAGGACCGGCAATATGAAGCACCAATACACAGCGTGACACTGAGTAATTTTCATATCGGCAAACACGAGGTGACACAGGCTTTGTGGCGTGCTGTAATGGGTGACAGTATTCCATCTTACGGCGGTTCCGATAAAAGTCCTAAAATCGGGGTAAGCTGGTTCGATGCCAATGCTTTTGTGTGCAAATTAAACAGCATCACTGGCAGAACATTTCGCCTGCCGACCGATGCGGAGTGGGAGTTTGCAGCTCGTGGAGGTAATGTAGGCAAAAGTGATAATTACCGCTATTCCGGTAGCAATAATGCCAATGAAGTCGCCTGGCATTCAGGTAACAGCGGAAATCGATCCCGCGAAGTAGGCACTAAGGCTCCCAACCAATTAGGCATATATGATATGAGTGGGAATGCCTGGGAATGGGTATATGACTGGCTTGTTGCTTACACCGAGGGTGATAAGACTGATCCTGTGCAGTTAACAGGTACGGGAAACAAGACACGGCGTGGCGGCAGCTATGATGAACCGGAGGATTTTGCCCGTGTGACCAGACGGGCTATCCGATCGCGAGATGGTGCTGCCGGTATGGGGTTTCGTATCGCCCATTCTAACAGTTTACCTCCGGGTATGATCAATCCGTGTGAAGCAGCAAATCCTACCGCCTCTTCATGCTCAGGTGATAAACACCGCGACTGCAGATTGATTACTGAGGAAGGTTATGTGTGGACAGGCGATGACAATGTGGTTATCATCAGACAAAACGGAGCTGCAGTAGTCAGCGGCTTCCCTACTACTTCCGGTGAATGGTACACACTTAATAACCGCTCCCTGAATATCGTCTCTACCTCTGGCTCCAAAACTACCAAAACTTATGCGTATTATGTGTTTAGCAAGGATGAGATGACGATGATCAGTTCTGAAGGGATGCCCTACAGACTTTACAAGAGACCGGTTTCCGAAGTCACTGGTACCATCCCCAGCGTTCCCAATATCGCCAATCCTACCTCCCTCACCCAATTGATTGCCAATGTCGAACCTGCAAGAATGGTCTCCGATGCCCAGCTGGCTAACCCCGATACAAGTATACGCGACCCCAAGCTTATCCCCGATGATGGTTATACGTGGTTTTTCGACGGCAATTGCTGTGGTGGCAACCACAAATACCGGTTTCATCTGGATGCCAATGGTAACGCAGAGTTCGTAGTTATGGATTATGATGACAGCCACAGGGAAAATGTTCTGGCCAAAGGAAGGTGGTTTACGGTAGGTAATATCGCCCTGCATATAATTTACAACGGCAAATATTACAACTACCTTTACACCACCGGCAACCGTTCGACATCATATGGTGAGTATATGCCCGCCGGGCCCATATTTTCGCACATATCATTCCAGAATTATGAGCGTGGTGATTTCAGAATCTTCAATAGAACGATTTACGATGATAAGATAAAGCGGCCAAAGGGCTTTAACGGAGAGAATCCGGTTTACGATCCCGGTGATTACCAGACAGGCTCCGGCGACAATTGACAATAGCACATACTGCTCTGCATGTGACAGTCGTTTCTTTCGGGATTCCTGATGTCACGTGCAGAGGCTTTATCAGAAAAGCTGTGTTTTATTACATCGGCAATTAAATGTTACCCATATTTACTACATTTATTCTGAATTTCCTAATGTTTTTAAGTATTTCAGAAAAATGTTGAGTAGTATTTAATTGCCGGAATAATAAATCCATGTTATGTGATTAGATCTTTTATTCAGCTGAAAAACAGTATGTAAATGGAAACGGTCAAAAGAGGTGAAATGAAGCTGCTTGCGAAATTGACTACATCATTATTTATGATTGGAAAACCAGAGACCCGCTTATTGATTATACCTTTATTCATTTTCTACTCAGTAATCTTCCCGGATGCCCAGCATTGATATTTGACCTGAACAGTAGCTCCAAGAACACTGTCTATTATGGAACCAGCAAACCCACCGATTGTACACAGAGTAAATTGTAAAGGCAGATGATCACTTTTGCCGTAAATCAAAAAGTATCCGGTGATGGAAACCAATATGTAAAGGTCTTTCCGGTGGAATTACTCTGGCAGGTCTTTGGGCTTCCCTGTTAAACAGAGATATTGCATAGTAAACCGTACCCATGTCCTCCTTCCCACCCTCTCTCTCCATAGCCATAAACCACCTTTTTTTAAAAGAAAAGTAGTTGATAAAAACAAAGGTGAACGGGCCAATCGATGCAGTAATATTTGAGTCAAAAAGTGCCATGGCCAGTATCCACCAGTTGGCGGAGGCAATGTGGATAAACTTTCTGCTACCCTCACTGGACAGTAATTTTTTACTTCGGAAAAAGGTGGCAAGTCCGATCACTGCAAAAACATAAGAATACGATATTACTAATCCAATAAGATCGTTTGTTAATACTGGAGAAAAACACTTGTCCATGCCTGTTTGTTCCCTGGGCAGTGGTATATTGATAAAATATAAAAACAACAGAGTTTAAGCTTTTCTTTAAATAGGTAAAATAGCTATATTTACTTTAATAACACAAATTCTGCAAAGAATGAGTCATTATTTCAGCCCAGCCCATCTTTGTTCATGGTGTAAATAGGTCCGATAAGTCTCAAAATATTCCGATCAACACCTTGTTTTTTACTATATTTTAAATAACCCCACGGAATGTATTTTTCGATTCCCCGAAATATGCCCTTTCATCCACCAGAATGTCACCAAGAATTTGGTATGTAATTCAATTTTACCAGTTTGAGTAACCGATGGACAATTTAACTATCAGATTACTAGATAAATCTAATCCTGATGAATTAGCGGCTTATGAGAAAGCCTTGTACCTTGCGTTCAGTTCTATTCAGGATCGTTCGCTGGATTTGATCTGGAATATGGGTAAAAAGCGGATTGTTACAAAGATTCCTTACTGCAGCCAACAGATCATGATTGCAGAAACGAATAATTCGATAATCGCCGGACTTGCTCTTAATTTTAACATGCAGGAAAAATTACAGCTCGAATATTTGGGTTTTCAAATAAACAAAAGTGAAGATGGTATCTGCGAAGCGTTATTACTTTTCAATACTCAGGTATCAGTGAACAGTCATCTGGTATTATATGAGCTTCAGAAACACCTTCTCAGTTTTCTTAAATCACAGCATATCAGGAAGGTTTATGGAACCTGCAGCAAAAGGCGAATCAGAGGATACCGTTCATTAGGATTTAGAGACATTGACACAAGGGAAGTAAATAATGTGCCAGAATACCTTCTGGTTTATGATATTTAACCTACAACTGGGGTAACGGATTATCTTTTTCCTTTTATCGGTCTTGCCTCCCCCTCATCTTCCTGTGCCAGGTTTTCCAAAACAGACCTGCTCCAAATTGAATCGTCCTAAAAAGAAAAAAACAGTCCGTCCCTCTTTCAGGAGGCCGGCGGTCCCTCTAGGGACGAACTATCTTTTTCCTTTTATAAGTCTTGCCTTCCCCTCAGCTTCCTGAGCCAGGTTTTCCAAAGCAGACCTACTCCAAATTGAATCGTCCTGCACCTTTGAGCTCCCGCACTGCAGGGAACTGGTGAGACAGATTGAGTCCTGTCCGGAAAAATGGACGGAGAAAACTTATCAAAATTCCTAAGCTTCCCGCGCCATCTGAGCCCCTTCTGCTTATTGCATGATTTTTGATATTACATAAGGTAAGTTCTTTATCTCCGCTGACAAACATTATCACTTAAGAGAGTTGTATTATGAAAAAGATGCTTTTTCTAATGTGTCTGGTATTTTGTTTTTCTGCATTTGCCCAGAGTCAGCAATCAAATCAAACCGAAATGATTCATGGGTTAACTAAAAACAACAAAGCTTCACATGCAAAAAGATATAAAAAGCAGGAACATTTAATGAATAGTGAGACTTTCGGTTTTTTTATATCTGAATTAAAAAATACCTGGCCAGATAATCAAAAATACAAAATCTACCTGAAATATCTTCTAAAATACGATCTGACTGTGAATCAACTTGTTAAGATATCATCTCTGGTTACTTTCGATAAAGATAAAATCGAAACTATTTCACTTCTATACCCCTGTGTAATCGACAAAGAGAACACAATTGAACTCATAAGTACTGTTTACAATAAGGAAGCTTTGATAAAAATTCTAAAACAGAAATAGATTTCTTTTTGCGATCAAATGCGGCCTGCAGCCCTCCAGGCTTTCCGGTTTTCGGCCTCGGCCTCGGGGACGAACTATCTTTTTCCTATTATCGGCCTTGTCTGATCTCTCGTCTATTCGAGCCAGGTTTTCCAAAGCAAGCCTACCCCCGAACTGAATCGTCCTAAAAAGAATAAAACAGTCCGTCCCTACTTCCGGCAGCCCTGCGACCCTGGGGACGAACTATCTTTTTCCTATTATCGGCCTTGTCTGATCCCTCGTCTATTCGAGCCAGGTTTTCCAAAGCAAGCCTACCCCCGAACTGAATCGTCCTAAAAAGAATAAAACAGTCCGTCCCTTTTTCGCATTGCCGGTGCTGAACCAGAAAACTGCTGAATAATCTCCTTCTCCAGAAGATATCGTCTTTTCCATTGCATTGGCTCAGTTTTACATTTCATCTCCATTAGTAAATTCCCAAGCTGCAAATTAAATTCTCCCAGGATTTCAGTCCGCTCTTTATATTTGCGAGATTCGAGAAATCCCATATCTATACGGCGCAATAATCCGTCCAGACATTCCGGTAACAATTGCACAAACTCTATCGGAACAGTTGAGGATAATAGCATCCTTCGATAGTCATTGATTGCCTGTTCCAGTTCCTCACGAATGACACTGCTGGTAATTGCGCCATGGCGTTCTACACGCTTTTTCATCAGACTTTGGCAATTGTTAAATCCGGATATAATTTTCTCTAAAAGACAGACAACATCAGTTCCAGCACTGGAAATCCGTGAAATCGCGCCTTGGGTGTACCTATCGAAAGAATGACGGTCACAGGGGATATCATGGGGCATTTGCAATATGGTATCCAGAAAAATCCGCTCTGCTATCTTTTCTGAAAAGCAAATATCCAGCATATTATTCAAAGAACGGATAAGTACATCCGGCAACTTGAATGCTTCCAGTTCCCAAGCCAGCAATTCTGCGATTTTCTGTTCTGCCATCTTCCGTATGCTTTCAGTTTGACTTTTCATAGCTGCATAATATGAAAAAAACACACGGACCCAGACCGAATTACGCTCAATGTGAAAAGCAGGATAACCAGCCAGCGGTATTATCTGTTCTGAAGGTTTAACAGGGACCCGTTTTAAAAGCTGTAGATCTTCCCATTGATCGACAAATTCCATCTCGATTTTCTCACAATAACTACTCCACTCCACCGGCCTGATACTATCCAAATCATCGGAGATTTTTGTCCTGAAATCCCGGCCTGCTCTGAAAGCCTTAATGATTACACCTTTTTCATTTTGCACAAGTACACGCGGCCACAGATAAACTGGTGAAAATGAAGTCAGCTCATCGGGACTGATTGAGATATCAAGGTGGTTCTTAAGTGCAGAATTTAATGCATCTGAAAATGGACCATTGCATAATGATAATTCTTCTGATAATTTACTGTAGGTAACTTCTGAATTTATTGATTTTTCTGGAAATCTTCTTTTCAGTATATCTATACAGAACCTGATCCGTTCTCCTACAAACACCGGAAGAAACCATTCCCAGTAAAATAGAGGCACAACTCTGAAAATCCTCTCTGGAACCAATAAGGCAGCGCCGTCATTTTCATCACCGGGAGCATAACAGTAATGAACCTGAATGTTAAGGCTACATATTTCAAATTCGTCAGGATATTGATGTAAATTTGCAGTGCAGATTTCAAATGTGAGTTCACTTTCTTTAAAGATGAGAAAAGAATCGCCGCCCATTTCTCTTATTTTTTTGTTCAGATCGCGAATACAGACGACATCAGGCAGTTGCTGATCATAGAGTTCGGCCAGCATCTGATCTCCGCAATACAGTCCGGTACGTAATTTATGTTCGGCACAATGAATATTCTGGCGGGTTTCCCGGTTTCTTCTGACAAATCGGAAGCTATCGCCTGCCAACTCCTTTACCAAAGCTTCCTTTATGAACACTTCATGTGCAAGACTGAAGTCTTTTCCGGAGAGCTCCACGATTCTGTTTCTGACAAGTTTCAGTCCATGAAATGTAACCTCCTCGTACGCCAGTACAGTACCTGATTGTTGATCAAACCATGGATCATGCCAGCTGTAACGGCATTGCGCCCTGAACAATTCCTCTATCCATTGAGGTTTTACCACTGCAGCCATTCTTCCATAAACCTTACTTGTTTCTACAATTTCATGAAACAATACCCAGGTTGCATCTTTGGTAAATAGCACAGATGATGGGAAAGGATAGATTTCCCCTGATTGAATTCCGCAATAAACACCCTTGCCAGATCTGTAGGCTATCCCATGCATGAGCCCGGCAATAAGACTTTTATGTATAGCATCAAAAGACGTGCAGTTCTGATTTTTCAGCACCTTTCCGGAAATTGAGCGACAGATCTCCTCCAACTGCCTGTGTGCGTCAAACCATTCTCTCATGCGTAATGGAAGCAGATTATATTTTTCACAGAATCTTTCCAGGCTCTTCCTGCTGAAGTGTTTTCTTCTGAGACTGCCATGAAATGCGGTCCAGAGTGATATAAATCCCATAAAATCGGATTCAGGATGCCGTAAATTTGCAGGCCTTTGCTCACGATAACCCCAGGGGTCATCCACCGAAAGAGCTGCCGCGATTATTAAAACTTCAGGAAGTGCACCGTGATCAAACGCATACATCAACATGCGTGATACAGGAGGATCCAGCGGCAGTCTGGCCATGCGTCTGCCAAGTCTGGTAAGGTGGTGTTTACGGTCAATAGCACCCAGTTCCTGCAGTTGTCGGTACCCATCCGAAATGGCTTTATTTGAAGAATGCTGAGGAAAGGGAAACCTGGATGCATCACCTAATCCCAATGAAAGCATCCTTAAAATTACTCCGGCCAGATTGGTTCTTCGAATTTCAGGTGTGGTATAATTTGGTCTGGACTGAAAATCCTGCTCAGAGTAAAGCCGGATACAGATACCATCCGAAACACGTCCGCAACGCCCTGCTCGCTGTTGCGCCGAAGCTTTCGAGATCCGCTCAATGGGCATTCGGTTAAACCCTATTGATGGCTCATAGGAGAGCATCCGTGCAAGACCGGAATCAATAACGTAACGAATGCCGGGAACCGTTATGGAAGTCTCCGCAATGTTTGTAGCCACTACTATTTTTCTTCCATTCACGGGTTTAAAAATGTTCCGCTGAAGAGCTGCCGACATGCGGCTGTGAAGAGGTAATATCGTAATATCGTCACTGCAGAAGTGAGTAAGACGGTTTACTGTTTCAAATATGTCTTCAATTGTGGGGAGAAAAATCAGAATGTCACCTTTTTCTTTCTCCTGCAGAATTTCATGAACAGCCTCGAGTACTCCTTCGATGTAGCAGTCCATGCATTGGCCTTTCCACAGTTCAATAGCCGGTTTATAACGGATTTCCACCGGAAAAAGCCGCCCGTTTACCGTAATTATTGGCGCATTATGAAATATCCGGGAAAAAAGCCTGGTGTCTATTGTAGCAGATGAAACAATCAACCGTAAATCTGGGCGTTTAAGAAGAAGAACCCGCATATAACCCAGTAGAAAATCGATATTGACAGAGCGCTCGTGTGCCTCATCAATTATTATTGCATCATATTTTGAAAGAAGAGGATCATGAGATATTTCGGAAAGAAGAATGCCATCGGTCATAAATTTGATCTTTGTATCCGCATTTACCTGTTCACGGAATCGGATTTTATAACCAACGATATTTGCAGTGCTTTCAAAGCACGAACTTACATAATCAGCCAAAGAGAGTGCAGCAATCCTGCGAGGTTGAGTGCAACCAATGATCCCTTTTTGGCCCAAACCCGCCTCCAGACACAAAAGAGGCAACTGAGTAGTTTTTCCGGACCCGGTTTCACCGGAAATGACAGTGACCTGGCTGGTACGCAGGGATCGGATAATCTCATCCCGTTTTTCGAAAATAGGTAGCTGTGTCTGGTATGTGTATTTCATAATACGTTCAGAGGAAAAAGTAATTAAATTACGTTAAAAAAGGTATATTATTAAGGAATTATTCATGCTCGACTATTATCAGCATGTAAGATTTATTACAGATAGCGATGGATTCAGCCTCACGTTATCGAAACAAATGCAAAACATCTCATATTTTGCAGTAATATCAGGCAACTTATGTTATTGAGAATTGAATTGTGGCGATTAAAAAAGAGAACAACCACGACCTTGATAATTCAGCAAGCCACCATAGAAGATGCCAGAGAGATCCTTGCATTGCAAAAACGGGCATTTCTTCAGGAAGCGAAATTGCAAGATAATTTCCTTATTGCTCCAATGGTGCAAACATTATCAGAAATGGAAAACGAATTTCCCGATTTTTTGGTTTTGAAAGGCAGCATTAACGGCAGGATTATCGGATCAGTCAGAGGCAAAATAATTAATGATAAATGTTATATTGGAAGATTAATTGTTGACCCGGTTTTTCAGCAGAAAGGATATGGTTCAACTTTACTTAATGCCATAGAATCCAGATTCTCTCATGCAGCAATTTTTGAGCTGTTTACCGGAGAGTCCAGTGACAATAATATTCGATTCTATTCAAAGAGAGGCTATATAAAAGTTGAGTCCTATGATGGTCCGGATGGATCGAAACTGGTGAAAATGATAAAAGCCAGAAATGAGAGTACTTTATAAGAGAAGCATTTCAGTGCGATTACCTGTCCAATTTATACACTATTTTAAAGTAAATTTTTGGGATGCCGGTTTTCCAATAACAGTTAAAGTAGCCAGATAAATTCCCTCTTTTATCAACTTTCCTTTTGAATCGGTTTTATCCCAGACAAATGAATGAGTGCCATCACCGGCAAGGTTAAAAAACAGATTTTTGACCAGTCTTCCAGAAACTGTGGAAATTTTCACCCATGCTGCACCATCCTGTTTTTGAGAGTTTACTGCCAATATTATGGATTTTGAGGTATTTAAGAGTTGAAACTAACTCCGATATAAAAAGAATCATTATATCGGTTGGACTGAAAGAGTACAGTATCAAATATTGAAGCATCCTGAGAGAAAACAGGCCCTATTATGTGATTATAATCAAGTTCAATTGCCCACTTAGTGGGTGTGGTTACCTGTGCTTCCGAAAGAAGGTTCAAACTAATGGGATTAGCCGATAAATTCATCACAAATATCCATAAACCCAATACAATTGATCTGTACATAAGGGGGACTCCTATATATTTTTAAATATCAGAGACTTACGATTTTGGTAAAGTATAAGTGAAACCAGAAGTGTCCGGTTAATTTAACAAACATAAGATTTCATAAGAAGTAGGGCACGCAAATAAATTCCAAATCACAAACACCAAATCCTAAACAAATCCCAATTACCAATTATTCAAAATTCAAACAA
>JAEZKP010000017.1 GCA_023436145.1 Fibrobacterota bacterium
AATACAGGAAAAAGATAGATTCCAGCTCCAGATCAATTAGCATTCGTTTATTTTGAACAGAAACTAATTACAGCGATGGGTTATTTGGCGAATCTTTCGAGGTAACAAATAAGCTCAGTTTCAGATATCTGGAAATTCCTGTTTTATTCCAAGTCCTTATTCCTGCCGGAGATGTAGTCGTACCACAACTCTATGCAGGGCCGGCAATAGCTTTCAAAACCGGTGTAGCAGGAAAATGGGAATTTCTAGCTGAAGAAGAAGAGCTTACCGATGATGAAGTTGATGAAATAAACGAAATGATGAAAACTGTAGACTTTGGTATCGCCATGGGTGCAGGTCTGGGTATTAAAGCCGGGCCCGGTAGACTCATTCTGGATGTCAGATTTACACTTGGCCTGACTGGTATACAGGATATCGACGATGAAGTAGAAGAAGCCTTAGAAGCGATGGGTGCTTCTATAGAAAAAAAAAGAAATATGGCACTCATTTCTGCTTGGCTATATGTTTGAATTCTAAAGAGATTTGGTGCTGCACTCAGGTACAGCACCACTTAATCTATTTACTCTCAAATCCCGCCTGCAACTTCCAAGTGCTTCCTTGTGAATTAATAAAATTACAGCTATATTTAAAACAAAACACACACATTGGACTATGAATAGAGTAGACAAAATCTTAAGTAACCTGGGCTACTGCTCCCGTCGTCAGGCCGATCAGTTTCTGCATTCCCATTTTGTAAGCTTCAACAATGTCCGTATAAAAAACGGCTCCGTAAAGGCAGACCCTCATCTGTTACTCATCGATGGTGAAAAAGCAGATCACCCTGATGGACTTTTTATTCTGATGAATAAACCAGCCGGCTACGTCTGTTCACATGATCCGGCTGAAGGTTCTCTGGTTTATGAGCTGCTTCCTAAACAATGGATGAATCGCATCCCGGTTCCATCCACTATAGGCAGATTGGATAAAGATACTACCGGAGTTCTCTTGATAACCGATAACACCCTTCTTAATCACAGACTTTCTTCACCACGGCACAGAATTGACAAAGTATACGAAGTAACAGTAGACAAGCTCATAAGTGAAGATCTCACAGAAATCTTTTCATCTGGAAAGCTCTGCCTGCCCGGTGATCCTAAACCCTGTCTGCCTGCAGATCTGAAGATCAAAGATAATTTTAATGCAACTGTCACCATCCATGAAGGACGATACCATCAGATTAAAAGAATGTTTCTGGCATGCGGCTATAAAGTCACTTCCCTCCACAGAAGCCGCTTTGGGATATACACCACAGAGAATCTGAAAGAGGGGGAATATAAAATCCTCCCCTTCCCTGATCAGAATTAGCCTATTGCATGGAATGAAGAGCTACCTGATTACCTTCGCTGTCCTCAAAATGTGCTATATAACCATGCTCTCCGATATCGGTTTTGGGAATAAGCAGCTTTCCACCCTTCTTCTCAACCCGGGAAAGTGTTTCCTCTATGTTTTGCACTGTAAAATAAACCAATGTCCCTGAGTGCTGAGGTGTGTAACCTATCGCCTGCACCAGCGCTCCAGAAATCCCCCGCCCCTCAGTCATGGGAAATTCTGCAAGCTTCATCCTCTTGAGCTCCTGAAAAGTAAGCTGATAGCCCAAAACATACTCATAAAAATCCTTTGCCCGTACAATATCGGTAACCGGTATCTCAAACCAACCTACCGGATTTCTACTCGGCTCTGCCATAACGATCTCCTCCTTTTGTCCATGAAAATCAAAAACTTATCTCAGAGAACCGCAAAACAGATGCCTTCTGGAGAATCAGTGTGGTTTAACTCCGGTAAAAAAGAAATAAGCAAAGACCAGAACTCCCAGAATTATCCTGTAGTAAGCAAACGGTTTGAAATCATTACGCCGGATATAATTCATGAAAATAGCAATCACCGCCCAGGCCACCAGAAACGAAACCACAAACCCCACCCCTAACAACTGCCACTGCTGAGCTGTCAGAGTAAATCCAGATTTAAATAGGGAATATCCTGAAGCCCCAACCATGGTAGGAATAGCCAGAAAAAATGAAAACTCCGCAGCAACTGCTCTTGATGCCCCTAAAGCCATCGCACCCAGGATGGTGGCCGCACTGCGGGAGGTCCCGGGGATCATGGCAAGACACTGAATAAAACCTATCGCTATTGCAGTTGAATATTTCAGTGATTTTATATTTTCGATTCTGGCAACTCTACCGGACCTCTCAATCAGTAAGAGAATAATCCCACCAACAATCAACGCAGCAGACACTACATAAGAATTGAAAAGCAGCTCTTCGATTTTATCTGCCAACAGCAATCCCACCAGAATAGCTGGTGTCACTCCCGCGACCGTTTTAAACCACAACTGCCAGCTCTCGTTGCGTTGCTCCACAGTTTTTTTAAGACTGAACGGGAAAAGCCGGTCCCAAAAATAAACGATTACCGAAAGAATTGCCCCCAGCTGAATAACCACATCGAAAACTGCAGCAAACTGCTTGTCAAATTTGACAAATTCATTGGCCAGAATCAAATGCCCCGTACTGCTAATAGGTAAAAACTCTGTAACCCCTTCAATTATACCCAGAATAATCGTTTTCCAGAAAAATTCCATGTTCCCTCTCCAAGTGATTTGTTTTATTTACTGTTTTATTAATTTACCAGTTGGGTAAGACGGTGAAATGTGTTCAAAATCAGGCTAGTCAGGCTCTTACAACATGGGATCTGCTCCGCAACTGCTCAACTGCAATATTTAAAGCCATTAGAAGAACTCGGTTTCACTTTTTCTCTTAAAAATAATTATTTGAGGAACAAACCGATACCCATGGTTTATTTTGTGGTTCCCAGAAATGAAAAAATAACTTCTGAGCAGAAGAGGAAATCTATGAAGCTGAATTCAAAACAACGTCAATACCTTAAAGGCCTGGGACATTCCCTCAAACCAGTTATCCAGGTAGGAAAAGATGGACTGAGCCAGCAGGTGCTATCCAGCATCTCCAAAGCCCTGGATGACCACGAACTTATAAAGATAAACATTCTGGAAACTGCAGATATAGAACGCGAACAAGCATCCAGCATATTAACCTCTGCACTAAATGCAGAAGTAATTCAGACCTTAGGAAGAAAAATTCTTCTTTTCCGCAGAAACAATGAAAAACAAAAGATAGAGATCCCACAGCAGTGATCTAAAATATACCAGGAAAAAATAAACTGGTCAAAATCCAGGCAACGCCTCCACTAAGAAGCCCATAAAGGATACATACCATCATATTCTGCCGAATCAATAAGCCCTCTTTTCCCACCAGCCCCACAGTAGTAAGCACTGCCACCACATTATGAATACAGATCATATTGCCGGCAGCCCCTCCAACCGCCTGTAAGGAGAGTATAGGGGTTACAGGCAAAGATGCACTCTGAGCGATTCCAAACTGAAAAGGCCCGAACATGATGTTGGAAACGGTGGCACTTCCCGATACAAACGCCCCCAGAATTCCTACAAAAGGGGCCATCAGATACCATATTTTTCCGGTAAATGCTGCCGCCGCTTTTGCAAGCACAATAAGCATCGAATCTTTAGAGGTAGCCTCTGCGGAATTCATCATTATATAAACCATAGCTAAAGTAAAAACCAGTGCTATTGCAGCAGGAATAATCATATGAACCACTTCCACCCAGGCTCTGGATGCCACCTTCCAGTTGACTTTATGCAGATAAGGAATTAGAAGTGCAACTAATATGAAAGGAAATATTCCAGGGTTGTAAAATGGTTCTATGTCCCTGCTTATGGTAGTTCCCAATATGTTACTCCACCCAATCGACCAGAACCGCAACAGAGGTTCAACCCTGAAAAAAGGAAGCCTGCTTAAGAGCAACAAAAACCCTATCAATACATAGGGAAACCATGCCCTGAAAATACCCATTGGTCTTTCAATACTGGTGTTTACATGTGCTCCTGCCTTAACAATCCCTTCCCAGTGCCCAGGCCACTTATCATGAGAGGGGAAATCCCAATTCCCAAATGAAGGAATCAGTTTCCATTTTAAAAGAAGCACAAACACCACCAGCCCGAAAAGAGAACCCACCAGAGAAGGAAGCTCCGGGCCCACAAAAACCGCGATTATCATTTGTGGAAATGTAAACAGAAAACCGGCCAATAAAGATGCTGGCCATATCTTAAGACCGCTCCTGTATGAGCCACCTCCTATTTTGGTCATAACCGATATGGTAGCCAGAGGTAAAAACGTTCCCACTAAAAAGCTTAGCCCCCCTGCTACCGCTCCGATATTGGCTAAAAAGTCATTAAAGCTCAAAGTGCTTCCGTTTCGGATTATCGGCCAAGATCCCAATTCACGAATTGTCTCAAATCCCCCCCATAGTGGAACACCTACAGCACCAAAAATAGTAGGTGGTCCGGATGCCAAAAGGGTAACCACAGCAGCGATAAAGGGCGGGAAACCCATTCCCACCAATAACGGTGCCCCAATTGCAGCAGGAGTCCCAAAGCCAGCCGCACTTTCCAAAAACCCTCCCATAAACCAGGCAATCACCAGTACCTGAACCCGTCTGTCAGAGCTGAGGCTGGCCATGGAATTGGAAATCTGAGCTATACCTCCGCTTCTGCGTAAAAGCTGCAAAATCAGTAAAGCCCCAAAGACAATGATCAGAATGTCTATAGCGTTTATGAGCCCGGCAATAGATGCAGCAGCAATCCAGGACAATGGCATATCCCAGGCAGTTAAAGCCACTATCACTGCCACAGCAAAGCCCACAGGCATCGCTTTACTTGAAGGCCACATCAAAGCCAGCATCAAAACACCGACAACCAAAATAGGCAAAGCAGCAAGAATTACCAGCATTACAAAGACTCCTTTTTCCGCATAAACGGAGAGCAAGATTCAGTCCAACCAAAGAAAAGGTTGCTCCAGGAATATGACATATTATTGTTTTCTTTTACTTTTGGCTTTCCATATTACAAAGAATAATGTAAATTAACAGACATTTAACACAATATTCAATAATATCTGGAGGTCTCATGACATATTCCAAAAAAGTACTTGCAATAAGCTTGGCAGGAGCATTTTTTTTAACTGCAGGGTGCGCATCCGTATCCAACTTTCAGACCGGTAAACCACTGGGCAAAGGCAACATGCAGGGCTATTGCGCAGTTTCACATATTACCACTAAAGGCAATCCCATCACGATTCCGGGTTTAATTGAAGTACAGCCGGAATTTACTTTTTTTGAAGTCGGAGCAATGCTGGGAATCACTGACAGACTGGATTTAGGTTTAAAGTATACCTTCCCTACCGGCGGTTTATTTGACAGCAAGTTCTGCCTGATTGGCTCCGGTAAAGAGAAAGGTTTTTTCCTGGCTCCCGGACTGCGCGCCGGCTATTCTTCGCTTTCAGACAGCGACGATACAGATGATACCGATGATTCAAACAAAAACTCCAGAATAGAGCTGTCAGTACCAGTTTACTTGACTATTAATTTTTCTGAATTCTTTTCACTGTCTTTAATTCCAACCTATTCAGGACGCTTTATCACCCAAGATTCCTATTACTCAAATCTGCTGGGAGGAAACCTGAACATGAAACTCGGCAGAAAATTCGGAGTAGTGATAGATGCAGCATTTTACCATAACTTCAAATGGGAGTGGCAGGAAGTTCAGGGAGGCGCAGCAATATTTTTCCCCCTGCCCAGTATCAATTTCTAACAGTAAAGTAACCAAAACTCCGGGCTGGCATTTCCGGAGTTTACCTCTCAGTTTTGTAAAGAGATGACAATGCTCCGGTCTGATAACCCAGAGTAAAATCCCTGATAAAAACTGTATCCTGCTTTTCATCTGCTATGTTAAGCAATAAATAGTCAACAGAATTTCTTCTGACAAAGGCAAGCTCATAGCTGCCTGCCGGCACATCGGGTAAAACATAAAAACCATTGATATCCAACTGTGTTGATGCCCCGAAACCTGGTATTATAACCTTTATGTCACCTGTTTTCTCTGCAGTGATTACCTTTCCTTTGAGAGTAACCAGAGACTTGAGCATCACCGGCCTTTCAAGCTGTAAAGAGGTCTGCTGCTTGCGGATGAGAGAAAGATCACACCTTCCTCTGGATACATCGTATATATAAAGCAAATACTGTCCATCAGGAACTCCCTGAAGAACGAAACACCCATTTCTGGAAGTGGTTGCAGAATAAGTATTGAAGATGGAATCGTGATCATTAATGATACGCACATCAAAAAGAGACACCAGTGCTTCAACCGCATCTGTGGAATCCGGATGAACCGCTTTACCGATAACCACCTTACGCTCTATATCATTACTAATATTTCTTCTGCCTGAAATACAAGAGACAAGAGAAAACAAGGGCAGGATAGCACAGAGAATTGATAATGAATTAATCCTGAAATTCAATTTCCCCTCCAGGTTACATTGAATCAGGTATTATGTCTATTATATATATATTACCACTTTTTTACGGTTGAAGCAATATTTAAGGGGAACAACCCTGAAGAATAAACCGGGAGCGAAAAAAAATGCCCCTCACAAGAGAGGGGCATGAAAAGTTCAGTTTAAGGCGCTGGATCAGTCGATTCTATGCATTTCAACCCTTCTGTTTCTCTCCCGGCCTTCCGCAGTAGCATTATCTGCAATGGGGAATGCCTCACCATAACCGACTGCTCTGAGCCGCTCCGCAGCAATACCCTTCTGAATCAGGTACGCCCTGACTGCATCTGCACGGGCCTGTGACAGTTTTAAATTCACCGCATCACTACCCTGGCTATCAGTATGCCCCTGAATCTCCAGTTTAACTTCCTTCCACTCAGCAAGTGACTCATACACCTGGTCCAGAATAGTATAGGAATTCACATTGAGAACCGCCTTACCAGACATGAATGTCACCCCTGCCAGTATCAGTTTGCCCCGTTGAATTTCCTGAGTCTTAGGACAACCATCATTGGTGGGAAGCCCTTTCACTCCCGGACACTTATCCATATCGTCCGCGACACCATCTCCATCATTATCCAACTCCGGACACCCATCATTATCTTCAAAACCATCGATATCCTCTGGTTTATCCGGACATAAATCCTTCTCATCATCTATACCATCGCCATCATTGTCCCGGTCGATACAACCATCCTCATCCTGGAAACCATCCTTATCTTCCGCTTCATTAGGACATTTATCCACATCATCGTTGATTCCATCATTGTCCGCATCCAGAACTGGACAACCATCACAACTTACTGCTGCCAGAGGACATTTGTCACGAGTATCAGGAATTCCATCATTGTCATTATCATAATCAGGACAGCCATCCTCATCCTGGAAACCATCCTTGTCTTCGGCTTCTTTAGGACATTTATCCAGCTTATCGATAATCCCGTCCCCATCAGTATCCGGTTCCCTGAAAATACCCTGCCATCCGAAAGCTACCTGCGCTCCAAAACGGGGTAGTGCTTTTGTGGAGTAACTGTATCCATCATTCCTCCAATTGGTGACATTTGCTTCTGATTTGTCAGAAATACCGAAATCACCTGCCATTGTCAGATAAATTCCATTGGAGAAGTTAAACTTTACACCCGGAGTCAGCCAGACCTGATCATCATTAAATGAATAAACATCGAATCTCTGGGTATAACGGCTCACCGATGACTCCCCGGTAATTTCAGTAAACAGAGTAATAACAGGAGCAGGTGTATACTCTACCGCCATCGCTCCTACTACAGCACTTCTGCTTTTCTGCTGTGCAACAACACACCCCAGATTGGCATGAAGCCGCAGTGGAATCGCTGTTGAAAGTCTGTCAAAATTCATGGTCCATAAAATCATGGGATTCAGGAAATAGACATTTTCTGCCAGCTTACTATACTGCCCGTTGGAATCATCCATTATGTAATAGGAGTGCCTGGCAAAAAGCCCCCTTTTATTCTGTCCTGTCGGAAAGGTCAGTTTCAGACCGTATGCATGGCTGATAAATGCACTTTCTTTCTGAAAGGGATTTCCCAGCTTGAGGGCAACACCCAGATCACCAATACCGGAGAGAGTCTGCTCAAAGCCGGAGATATCAGAATATGCAGGGACATCAACACTGATATCGAGATATTTACCCAATGCACACCCGATATAGAAATTCCCGGAAAACAGATGCGAGGACTCATGGGAGATTTCTCTGGTCCCTTTCCTTACAACAGTCAAATACTCCTTATCTGCTGCGTATTTAAAACTGCTTCCGATGTGAAAGCCGGTTTTACCCAGTGTATTTGCCGAAAAAGTTCTTATCACACCGGATTGCCCAGAAGTGTTGACATCGTTTGCAGTTACCGTAATTGCAAAAGACAGCATCAGAGCTCCGGAAAAGAGCCTTTTACTTAACCGCATAAGCATCTCCTTGCCTGTAAACATTAAAAAATCAGCTCTACTGATCTCAGGTAATATCATTTAACTAACATCTTAATATAAATAAACGGTTAACTTGAGCATATACAGAAATTCTCGAAATTTTTATCCCTTATCCTCTTCCCGGTTATTACTTTAAAACACCCCTGCTTTAATGGTACATTCCAGGCATCACCTTTTATCAATGAATATCATCCCAGAAATAGCCAATACTTCTTTAATAAGAATAGTAAATGAGAATAATCCAGTAATTAATTTTAAAGAGGATCAGTTTCAGAGGCAGGCAGTATTTCAGAAGAACCTTCTGCAATCATTCAGGCTGGTACTATAATTTATCAACCTTACTTTTCACATTTATCTGCTGACGAATTGCCGTACAGAAGCAGCTATTTCTTTCATCCGGTCCAAACCGTTTTCTTTGCGCAGAACATTACCGGTAACAATAATATCAGCCCCGGCACTTAACTTTTCCAATGCAGTGGCACTATCACATATTCCTCCGCCAACAATAATCGGTATCTCGACAGATGCACGGACCATTTTAATCATAGCAGCAGGAACCGAATGCAACGCACCGCTTCCGGCTTCCAGATACACCAGACTCATCCCCATATACTGGGCTGCCAGTGCATGGGCAGCGGCTATTTCCGGTTTATTACGTGGCAAGGGACGGGTATTACTCATAAACTCAACTGAACTGACTGCCCCCGACTCTACAAGCATATATGCAGTAGATATGGGTTCCAAATCAAAGTTTTTTATCACTGGAGCAGCTTTCACATGCTCTCCAATCAGATTGGTAGGATTACGACCGGAAATAAGCGAAAGGTATAACAATGCATCAGCATGTCTGGAAAGCTGAGTGGCATCGCCAGGAAAAAGAAGTACCGGAATAGAGGCATTTTCTTTTAAGGTACAAACAAACTGATCGAAATGGTTGGAGTGCAACAGACTGCCTCCCACAAGCAGGGCATCTGCACCACAAGCCTGGGATTCAGCAGCCACTCGGGCTGCTTCTTTAAGAGAGAAATCATCGGGATCAAGCAACACCCAGTGACATTTTCGTCCACTGCTCAATCTGGCCAGTAAAGCCTCTTTGACCTGTTTTTTCATGATACATTTGCCTTTGATTCAATAATTTTTGCAGCAGCCTTAAGCGCCTGCTCCAGTTTGGAAGGATCTTTACCTCCAGCCTGAGCCCTCACTGCAGATCCCCCGCCACCCCCTCCGGCCAGCTGAGCCGCAGCTTTCACCAGTTCCCCACAGTGTACTCCGTATTTTTTGACAGCTTCAGCTCCGGCACTGGCTGCAAACAGAGCTTTACCTTCAACCAACGCGCCTACTACAATAACCATATTTACAAGATTATTATTCTTGATAGTATCTGAAACAGCATCTGTGATTCTGGCAAAAGAATCCTTATCCATATCACCAAGACTGCTGGTGATCCAGGGGAATGCCCCGGCATTTTTGCCTGCCTTTTCAAAAAGTTGATCAATGACTCCGGAAACTCTGACTAAGGATAACTCTGCCACCCTGTCTTCCAGTTTTTTCACCGTATCAAGGAGGTTCTCGACTCTGTTATGAAGCTTATCTTCCCCGGATTTGAGCAGATTTGACAAACCGGACAATTTTTCCTCTTTATCATACAGACAATTGATAACTGAAAAACCGGTAACTGCACTTATTCTTCGTACACCGGCACTGATACTAGTCTCTTCTGTGACATGTAATAAACCGATCTGACCGGTTGATGTCACATGGGTTCCCCCACAGAGTTCCTTACTCAGATCACCCATACTTACCACTCTTACCTTATCGGCGTATTTTTCTCCAAAAAGAGCGGTTGCCCCTTCCTCTTTAGCTTCTTTGAGATCCTTGATATCGGTAGTCACCGTCACATCCCTAAGAATCCACTCATTAACCAGCCGCTCCACAGTCCTGACCTCATCTACAGTCAGTGCTTTAAAATGGGTAAAGTCAAAACGCAGTCCACAAGGATCAACCTTAGAGCCGGACTGCTGAACATGAGTACCCAGAACTTTTCTGAGGGCAGCCTGAACAAGATGGGTTGCCGAATGATTCCGCCGGGTGGCTTGACGAAGCGCTGTATCGATGGAGGCATTAAGCGGTTTCAGAAAGTCATCCTTTGTCAAAGGCTGAGCACAGCTCGCTTTATGAATGATAAGGTCGTTCCATTTAAAGGTATCCTTTACCGTGATCTGCTTTCCAGATGCAGTCATCATGATACCGGTATCACCCACCTGACCGCCGGATTCCGCGTAAAAGGGTGTCCTGTCCAGAATGAGAAGATAAAAAATCTGCCCATCTGCAGTTTCTATTGACTTATATCTACAGACATTAACCGCGATCTGCTCCTGAAGATATCCCACGAATTCAGTTCCGGATATACTTTTAAGCTCAATCCAGCCCTCCGGAGTCAAACCTTCATCTGCTTTACGGGCCTCACGGGCACGCTCCTTCTGCTGCTCCATAAGCTGAGCATAACCCTCCTCGTCTATGGAGAGATTCTGCTCTGCTGCCATTAGACGGGTAAGATCCATCGGAAAGCCATAAGTATCGTATAAAGAAAAAACATCAGCACCGCAGAGAATTGTAGTATTCTTCTGCTTGCTGTTTTGTACCATCTGATTAAATTTATCGATTCCCTGCTCCAGAGTCGCCCCAAACCGCTCCTCCTCAGACCGTATTACTTCCTGAACAAAAGCGGCTCGCTGAACAATCTCCGGAAATGCTTCACCCATCTCCCTTACCAGCACAGGTACCAGATCAAAAAGAAAGGGATCCTTAAATCCCAGCTCTCTACCAAATCTGGCAGCTCTTCTAAGCAACCTGCGAAGCACATACCCTCTTCCCTCATTAGATGGAAAAGCACCATCAGTGATCGCAAAAACCAGTGCACGTATATGATCTGCTATAACCCGGTGAGCTGTTCCCTGCGGGCCTTTCTGGTAGCTTCGGCCACTTATTTTTTCGATTTCGGAGATTACAGGTTGGAAAAGATCCGTGTCGTAATTGGATGAGACACCTTGAATAACCGATACTATACGTTCAAAACCCATTCCAGTGTCAACATGCTTATTTGGAAGAGGGGAAAGTGTACCATCCTTTTCCCGGTTATACTGAATAAACACCAGATTCCATAATTCACGATATCTGTCATTCTGGCCATTTACTCCTTTAACCGGATCTGAAAAGGTTTCCTTCTGGGTTGAAAGATCTCCTATGTCGTAATGAATCTCAGAACAGGGACCACATGGACCAGTGTCCCCCATTTCCCAGAAATTGCTTTTATCCCCAAATTTCATTATCCGCTCATGGGCAATGTCAGTTTCAGTTTTCCACAAAGCTTCAGCTTCATCATCTGAGTGATGAATAGTTACAAAGAGCCGCTCCTTGGGGAGTTTCCAGACCTCGGTGAAAAGCTCCCATGCCCAATGGATAGCCTCTTTTTTATAATAATCTCCAAAAGACCAGTTCCCAAGCATCTCAAAAAAAGTATGATGATAGTGATCACGCCCCACTTCTTCCAGATCATTATGCTTACCGGAAACCCGCATGCATTTCTGAGAGTTGGCTGCACGCCTCAAATTTCTGGGATTATCGCCCAGGAAAATGGACTTGAACTGATTCATCCCTGCATTTGTAAAAAGAAGCGTAGGATCATCCTGTGGAACCACCGGCGCACTGGGCACAAATAAGTGCTTACGCGCCGTAAAAAATTCGATAAAATCATTGCGAATAGTTTTTGAAGATTTCATAAAAATTCAGAGATTTATTTTCCGTTGTTAAAAAAATACTTTACAGGTAAATTTCCCGGATATTTTACCGGAATCAGTATCTATTACTCAATGAGTTCAGCAGGTATCTCTTCAGGACTGTTCTCTGACTGAATGTTTCTTTTAAAAGCACCCTTTTCACGCACCGCTTGCTCAATCGTCTGAAGAGTCTCCCGATTCTCAATTAAAAATTCACGAGCCCTCTCCCGACCCTGCCCGATTCTTTCACCCTTGTAGGAGAACCATGCTCCACTTTTCTCTACAATTCCCATCTCTGCAGCCAAATCAAGTACATCGCCTTCCAAAGAGATCCCTTTTCCGTAAAGGATATCAAACTCAGCTTCTCTAAAAGGCGGTGCTACTTTATTTTTTACCACTTTAGCTCTGGTCCGGTTCCCCACCACATTTTCCCCATCCTTAATGGCTGCGATCCGACGGATATCTATTCTTACCGATGAATAAAATTTCAGCGCATTTCCCCCGGTTGTGGTTTCAGGATTCCCAAACATAACTCCAATCTTCATACGCAGCTGATTAATAAATATCAGACAGGTTTTCGATTTTGAAATAATACCGGTGAGCTTGCGCAAAGCCTGAGACATCAGCCTGGCCTGCAATCCCACATGGTTATCCCCCATGTCTCCTTCAATCTCTGCAGCAGGTACCAGCGCAGCAACACTGTCCACCACAATTATATCCACTGCCCCGCTACGCACAAGTGTATCTGCAATCTCCAGTGCCTGCTCTCCCGTATCGGGTTGAGAAACCAGCAGGTTATCAATATCCACCCCCAGACTTTTGGCATAAGCTGCATCAAATGCATACTCAGCATCGATCAATACTGCTATTCCACCCTTTTTCTGAGCATTAGCAATAGCATGAAGTGCCAGGGTAGTTTTTCCGGATGATTCCGGACCATATATTTCCACTATCCTCCCCTTGGGAAATCCACCAACCCCCAGAGCAAGATCAAGAGAGAGCGCTCCGGAGGAGATCACAGGCGTATCGAGCTGAAGACTTGCGGTACCCAAACGCATAATTGAGCCTTTACCATGCGCTTTTTCAATCTGACTGACCGCCTGGTCCAATGCACTGTTTCTATTTTTTGACTCTTCGTCAACACTGTTTTTCTTAGCCACGAAGAACTCCTCTCCAAATTCTAATTTTTCCGGATGTTGTTCTTATGATTTGACGGGATGAGTTCTAAAGATACGATTTGGCGACTATTATGGAAAGTAGAATACCTTCGTATCATCATGGAAATACATAGCTTCAGAAAAGCCATTCCTAACTTATCTGCAATATATTCAAAGTCTTACCGTAATTCACGGTCGATGGCAAACCAGCAGCTTTCGGGAGTACTGTCTATGAACTCTTTTTTGTCTATACTTCTTTGCACCGGATTATTCCTGCTATCACCGTTTTCCACAATTGCCACTGAACTCAATCAACTAAACCGCCAACAGCTCATCGAGACCTTTTCTCTGAAAGTCCCATACGGGAAAAACCTTCCCGAAGGATGGCATCCCAGCAGAAAAGACATCTCCATGTTTTCCATTCAGAAAGAGATGGACAAGGAATTTCTCAGGATTCAAACTGGAGGTGGCTGCACCAGCATAGGCAAACAGCACAACTTCTCGGTAGAGCATTACCCGTTTCTTTCCTGGAAATGGCGCGTTCATAAACTTCCTTCCGGAGGAGATGAAACAAGGAGAGATAAAAATGACAGCGGTGCAGGTATCTACGTCATCTTCAAAGGCAAATTCAAACTCAATAACATAATTAAATATGTATGGAGCAGCACTCTGCCTGCAGGTACCATTACAAACAGCCCCTATAACAGCAGAACACGCATCGTAGTCTTAAGAAGCGGTGCAGAAAAAAAAGGCCAATGGGTTACTCAAAAAGTAAATATCAGAGATGATTATCTGCGGCTGTTTGGCAAAAATCCTCCGGAGGTAGAGGTTATCGGCCTTCTCAGTGATGCAGACAACACCGGTTCAGAAGCTATGGCTGATTATGATGATATCCAGATATCAAATTAATTAAACAATCTGCCGCCTTATCAGTGATTTCCCGGGAAAAATGTGTCCTTCCCCGGTATCGACCCGTATACCCAAAAACGCCTCTATGGCCCACTCTGTCTTCAGCTATTATCAGCTGTATTTCACTCATGATATCCATGCTTAATGTTTACCGGAGTATGTTAAATTTTTAATGTAAAATAAAAGCAGGGATATTATTTTACTGATCTCTTTATCATAAATCCACTCAAAAAGTGAGTAACTCATGAGAATTATAACAGTCCATTTCCTGCTTTTTCTATATTTCGGTGCACAGATAATAAATGCCGGAGATGACAGTTTAAGTGTTTACAGTGAAGACACTATTTCGGATCTGTCGGTTCCATCCGTAAAATCTATCGATACCGGTTCAGCTGTCTCCACCTCCACATTTAAACCGGCTTATAAAGAGACACAGCAAGATCATATACAACAGCAAAAGTTAAAACCGATAACTCCTGATACAAACGGTACAGGTGCTCTCGAAATAAAAGTTTTCCCCAAAAAGACTGAAGTATTCATAAACACTGAAAAGATAGGATTTGGAAATCAGTACCTGAAAGACCTCAGATCCGGTCTTTACAAAATTTCCTTGAGCTACGATAAGATCCACACTGACGAATACATTTTAGTGCATTCTGGTGAGGTCGTACATAAAGATTTTGCACTTGGCAGAAAGTTGCGATTTCTTATTGAACCCTCTTTTTCAAGCATTTGGGTAAAAAACTACCAGTCTAAGGGCCCATCACTGGACTTAGGTTTGCAATATGAGAATAATTATTATGGGATAAATTATTTCTGGGATGTAATTGATTACAGCGTTCTAACCTTAGGTGGTTCGTTTGTCTATTATCATGAATTCAATTATGAAGAAATTATATCGATATGTCCTGGGGCCTTTACCGGATTCTGGTATTCTTATGGTGAAGACGAGGGTGATTATTACGACTACTCATATCATTCGTACGACTCGTATGAGGAACTTTTCTTTGGAGGATTCATGGCCAAAGCAAAACTCGGGTTCAGAAGGGTTTTCGCAACCTTCACCTATATTTTCCTATTTGGCACAGGAACAGGCCATGGTCTGCAATTCGGATTACAATTCATGATATAGAGATATTCCTCTCATGCTTTTTTTTCCGATCTGAGTTCACCTTCTTATCGGTTAACTTGAACGAATCAAACATAGTGTCCACATTTTTATCCGCCGTATATGGAGCTTTTGATACAACTTTTATCTGGTAAAGCCTGTTACTCACTAAATAGAGACGGGCTCTGATATACTCCTTTTCCGGGCCAGCGATTTTCAATTCACGGCCAGGATTTCCCTGTAAATCAATTACAGTCTCCTTCATCAGTTTTCCACGGGTTTCCATGATAGTACCATAGCACGAGCCATCGAGTAGCTTATTGGGTGTCTGCTCCTCAACCATGAAATGGGGATAGTCCACATATATGACGGAAAAATCATGGTTCTCTGACTTTGCCTTAAAGACAAATATTTCCACTGGCCCGATTTCTGACTCCATTTTCTCCCTCTTCTGCTCTACTTTACCTGGCAACAATATGCTAAAGGATTTATCAGGAGAACTGAACACTCGCATTTCTGTGGCAGATCCAGCTGCGAAGTGCCAGATTACAGTCGAAACAATTAACAAAGTAAAAATCAAAGAAATTACTGCAGTAGTCTTTGTCAGAAATTTTGATTGAATTTTTCTGTCTGACCCAAAGCCTTTTTCCCCCTCTTTTTTGTTAAAGTGGCTACTACACACTTCATTGCAGAACACTTTATCTCCAATCTGGTACACAGCATTTTCTGCTATCTGGGTTCCGCAGCAGTAACATTTAGGCATAAATCCTCCGGGTCTATACTGTTTTATTGCACTTCTAACTGCCTGAATTGATCATACACCATTAAATTAATAAATGTCTGCTGAATATTGTTTACGCCGACATCCCTGATACATATAACTTCAGAGATCAAATAATACCAGAATACAGAAAAAAAGCCCTCTTATCATCGAAGGATAAGAGGACTTTTTCCTGAAATGTTAAACGGCATTTCTGAGTTCAGAACATCAATCCTGCAGTTACCCTGGAGACTTGAGGGCCGGTGACCAGATTATCCCACTGTCCAAGATTGATATTAAGATCCAGTGTGAACACCCCTTTACAAATACCAATCCCGACCGTTGGAACCAACTGATTGAAATAGGTCTGGTTTTTAGTATGTGTTTCAGTCTGCCCGAGTTCCTCCGATGACAATGGGGTTTCCAGATTCAATCTCATACCGCCACGGGCATATACTTTGTCAAAAATCCACAAGTTCTCCCAACCATTTTCTATGCATCCGGAAAATGTGTGAACAATACGGCTGGCTCGTATCCGCAGGTCAGCGCCATCATTTTCAGAAGTATTTCCTGTTAAATTAAGTGTGTATTGTGCGGCCCATAACCCATTGGTAAAAATTTTGCCTTCAATTCCGGCATAGATTGCGATTCTGGAGTTAGAAAATTCATCTGTGGTATCCGCAGATCTGCTGCCCTGGGTAATAGTATCATCCCAAATGAATGCATATTTTTCCATAATGAGATCAGCACCCAAAGAAACCTTTACCGAGCTCACAGGAATAGTAGCTTCTCCACCAAACTCCAGATAGACTCCTTTATCAGATTCTACTTCAGTTGTCCTGCTGTCACTCTCCTGTTTCCCGGAAATCATAGGCACAGCTAAACCGAATTTAGCTGCAAACTGGAAATTGTCCCCAAAAAGAGCAGAAGCCAGAAAACCGGGATTATGTATAGAAGCATAAGCTTTGGTGTGCTCCTGAGGGTTCTCCTGTTTGAACCGTGAACGGGCATATTCCAAAAACAGATCAAATCCCAAAGTAAGAATTCCAGCATCGACACCCAGGAGAACATGAGGAATCCATTGATTGCTGATCGAAATGTTTGGGGCTGCTACAATTGCAGAATCAACAAACGGAACGGCTATAGAGTAAAAATTTGTCGCGAACTGTTGACTCAACATCAATCCTCTGTTACCGATCACTCCCAACCGGAAGTTCTCATTAAGCGCTTTAATCCCGATTATAGGACTGGTAAAGGTCACCTGAAGATCGTTAGGGTAGTTCTTCATGTATGCAGCGTATCTGAGTACATCAGTCATATCATCAACAATGAATGTCCCAGCCAGAGATTCCATACGTGAATTATAAGGATAAAACTGCGCAGAAACACTGTATCCAAGGAATAGGCAAACCAGACATAACCTTTTCAACATAAGACCCTCCAAATGAGAATTTTTTACCAAAGATTTCCAATATACATAAAGGCAAGGAAAAGAGAAATTTTTCCCCTGAACTGATATAAAATGAAGGTTTGTTTCTGATGCAGAATGGGAAAAGAGGGCAGAAATTTAAAAGCAGTCAGGAAATTATGGCTTCCACCAGAAAGCGGAAGCCGTATATTTTTTCAGTAGGCAAATCTTATCTGTTTGGTGGATAGCACAACGCCATTTACTTCGATTGTTAAAGGCCACGGACCAGAACCACCAAAGTAATACTTGTTCCATTCCCAGAATTGAATTACGTGAGCTCCCTGCCTGCCATCAAGGGTTCCACTAAGAGTATCCCAATTTCTCTTGATTTTGTACTGGATAGTTGCGCCATTCATCGATGCAGGAACATTATACTGAATAAATACCGGAGTGTTAAATGGAACCGGATCGGGGCTGACATCAAAAGTAATTGCGTGTGCATTATCCAAAACCGTAATGATAATTGTGTCACTCGAAACCGCTCCATCATCATCGGTCACCTGCAGACAGACTTGGTGTACTCCCACATACAAAGTAACCAAACCGGTTCTGCCGGTTGCGGCTAAAACACCATCAATATACCAATCGTAGCTGAGAATACTGCCATCCACATCAGTGCTGAGGGAACCATCCAGAGAAACACTTTCACCATCTCCACCTATATCGACCACCGTAAACGAATTCCCGGCAACAGCAACAGGTGGAATATTTCCGGAAGGCGGCGTGCCATATAACAGGACATTAGATTCTGAGTAGATACAGATGCGGTTATTTTCTATAAATGCAGATGAAAGATTGTTGGAATAATCATTTGTCTTATCCCATGGCGAATAATCGGTATAGTGAAGCCCTATTACTACGCCACTGGAATTAGGAAGACTCTGACCAGGTTGAATGGTTACACCGGTAAAATCATAGATGATTTTGTAGAAAGATCCGGCAACTGAAACAAGTGAAACGGAACAACCAGCAGTGTAATATTTTTCCAGTACAGGTGTTTTTCCGTTTTCTACCATAAAGTAATATTCAACTTTGAAATTGGAGACAGCTGTACTCCCGGTATTGACAACATAAACCCGTGGATTGGATTGATAAATACTGGAGAGCTGTTCTTCATAGAAGTAAACCTCAAGGAAATTATCGACTACAGGCTTTCTCACCTGGACAGTAAATGATTGCATTACCGGCACAACCGTTCCGGGTGTTTTGGCATTTAAGATCACATTGAAATCACCTTCAGCGGAAGGTGTACCTCTAAGCGTAGCTGTACCATTACCATTATCAATAAAAGACATCCATGAAGGCAAAGTGGCTGCCTCTATCGTTATAGTACGTCCATCCGGATCAGTAACAGCAATATTATAGATGTATTCATCACCGGTTAGGGCACTGGTTACCGGAGTACTGGTGAAAAAAAGAGGCTCATCAGTGTGTAACCAGCATAATTTATGGTAATTGTAAACACACCTTTTGAAATACAATCCCTGACTTGCAGAAGTAAGCATGTGAGTGGAATCAAGATCTTCATCCAACGGGAAATCCAATATTTTTTCTGTTCCTGCCACAGTCCCATCCGTGCGGGCCAGAGAAACGATGGTAGTGGCATAAGGAAAACAAAAACCCTGATCATCACAGATTGTTTCAACCGTAGTGTTTTTATAGATGAAATAGAGTTTTCCATCAACATGGGTGGTAAGATCTGTGGGGTTACTGTTATTGGTGACAGACATCTGCGGTTGCAAATCCATAAACATCACTGTGCCATTTGTGGTTCCATCAGTACGCCACAACTCCCTGCCGTGGACCCCATCATTGGCATCGAAATAAAGGTAGCCATTATAAACTTTAAGTTCAGTAATATCTGAACCGGCAGGCCCGGGGTTTATATCTTTAACCATATAGGTTCCAGCCTCAGTGCCATCGGTTTTCCACAGCTCTCTTCCATTAGCACCATAGTCAGGTAAAAAATAAAGTTCATTATTGAAAACACAGAATAGCGGTGGTGTCACCCAGTTATTTTTGTTGAAAGCATGGCCATTCTGCACTATATCCTTAACCATCGTAGTGCCGGCTCCAGTACCATCGGATCGCCATAATTCCAGTCCATGTTTGTCGTCCTCTGCAAGAAAATAGAAGTACCCATTACACTCTGTAAACTTATAAACCGGTTCCAGATAATCGAATGAATAGCCAATAGTCAGTGCGTAACTTTGAACCGATTCATGCGGACCCGGCCAGATGTCTTTTACCATATACGTTCCAGCTGCGCTTCCATCGGAAGTCCAGAGCTCATATCCATATGCGGGATGGCTTGCAAAAAAATAAAGTTTATTATTAAATGCAGTTAAGCGGGATGGGAAAAATTCATCCTGGCCGGGTCCTATATCGACAACAATATTGGCAGTATTAGTCTTTGTGTTATATACCCAGAGTTCATAACCAGTGGAAGTATCATGTTTTCTGAAGTAAAGAGTATCACCTATAGCCACAGGTTCTCCGACCCGCTCGGCTACAACTTCCACACAACTTGTACCCCCTTCAATCTTCCAAAGAGAATTGAAATATCTCCCGTAATATCCGGTTGACAGATCATTAAAGCAATAATAAACATCACCATTAATCAAAGTAAAATCCATCGGGCCGTTCTCAGAATAATTACCAGGGTACAAATTTGTTTTCACACCGTTTCTTATTACACTTACAGAACCTGCCTTTCCGCCATCTCTGCAGTTCAGATACAAAGCATCACCAATCAATGTAGCCGAACGAATGTAGTTAATACCGGGAATGGTATCAACCAGATACTGGGATACTGCAGGTATCACACATAAAACAATACTGCTGAGAAACAATCTGATATTCATGTACCTACCTCCTTCTGGAGAACTGAAAAGAGTGTGATTATGATGTAAAGCTGACGGTAAAATAATAAAATATCAACCACCTGAATTCTTTTTCTTATCACATACCGGATGCGGACAGGATTGTATTTACATTTCATACATTACAATATAATGAAATCAGACTGTTATATAACCGGTCATTTTTATCAACAGACTATGAATCCAGCTGAATTTATTTTGCCAATTTAATTTCTTTTTGTCCACAAGAAAAATCGACTTTATAAAACTTTAATTTCTTCTGCGGTAGCACCAAACATAAAGAAGTTTATATTCACCGGAATAAAAATGAATATTAGGACTTTTTTAAACGAACTTTATGATCTATTTTCTGAGACTGTTCCACAATTAACCGAAAGATTGTTATGATAAAGGAAGCATTGGAATACCATGAAATGGGCAGAAAAGGCAAAATCGAGGTAATCCCGACAAAACCCTGCCGCACTCAAAAAGACCTCTCTCTGGCATATACGCCCGGAGTTGCAGAGCCCTGCCGCGAAATTGCGAAAGATCCTGATTCTTCTTACCGTTTTACTGCCCGGGGAAATCTGGTTGCGGTAATCTCTAACGGCACAGCTGTTTTGGGTCTGGGCAATATTGGTGCCCTGGCTGGAAAACCTGTAATGGAAGGGAAAGGGATTCTTTTCAAGCGTTTCGCGGATATTGATGTTTTCGACATTGAAATAGATGAAAAAGACCCAGAAGAACTGGTAAAAATCATCTCCAGACTGGAACCGACCTTTGGTGGAATAAATCTGGAGGATATCAAAGCCCCGGAATGTTTCTATATAGAGGAACAGTTGAAAAGGAAAATGAATATTCCGGTTTTCCATGATGACCAACATGGTACGGCTATAATCTCCGGAGCTGCGCTGCTCAATGCTGCCAAACTTCAGGATAAAGCCCTCTCAGAATTAAAAGTGGTCTTCTCCGGTGCAGGCGCAGCAGCAATCTCATGTGCGAATCTTTATATCAAGCTTGGAGTCAACCCGGAAAACCTTCTTCTGGTAGATAGCAAAGGTGTTGTTTTCGAAGGCCGGCAGCAGGGTATGAATGTTTATAAACAACCATTTGCCCGTCAAACTTCAAAACGAACTCTTATGGATGCAATGGAAGGTGCAGATCTTTTCGCTGGCTTAAGCACCGCCGGTCTGGTTTCTGCTGAAATGGTAAAATCTATGGCAGAGAAACCTATAATTTTCGCCATGGCTAATCCCGATCCGGAAATTAGTTACCCTGATGCAGTTGCTGCCAGAAAAGACCTTATTATGGCTACCGGTCGATCCGATTTTCCAAATCAGGTAAATAACGTTCTTGGTTTTCCTTTCATCTTCAGAGGAGCACTGGATGTCAGAGCATCCACCATTAACGAAGAGATGAAAATCGCCGCAACCTATGCTCTGGCCTCTTTGGCAGAACGGGATGATATTCCCCAGGCGGTGCTCAGAGCTTACGGGTTAAACTCACTTACTTTCGGCCCTGAGTATATCATTCCTAAACCTTTGGATCCCCGGGTTCTGGTTGAAGAAAGTATAGCCGTAGCCAAAGCGGCTATTGAAACTGGTGTAGCCCGCAACCCCATCGATCTTTCTGAATACAGGGGACAGTTGATTAAACTTAGTGAAAAAATTGCCGATTCAAATCAAGTATGAGAACAATTAATTATCAAACAATTGTTGACGCGGTAAGCGATCTTTGTATTCAGGCTGCATATCAGCTTCCGACCGATGTGCTGAGATCACTACAGGAGTCTGCACTTACCGAAAAATCTGCAGGCGGCCGAAGCATCCTGGAACAATGTATAGAAAATGCAAAAATTGCCGCTTCTGAGAAAATACCGGTGTGTCAAGACACCGGTTTCGCAGTATTCTTTGTCTCTTTGGGTTCACAGCTTACTATCTCAGGTGGCACCATTACTGACGCTATCAACAGAGGGGTTGAACAGGGTTACAAACGGGGTTATCTCAGAAACTCAATTGTAAATGACCCCCTGTTTGACAGGTTAAATACCGGTAATAACACACCTGCTGTCATATCTCTGGAAATTGTACCTGGTGACAAGCTCTCCATAACCATCCTTCCCAAGGGTGGCGGGTGTGAAAATATGAGTGCTCTGGCCATGCTAAAACCATCTGATGGAAAAGCAGGCATAATGGATTTTGTGGTCAACACGGTAATAAGAGCAGGGGGAAATCCCTGTCCTCCGGTAGTTGTAGGTGTGGGTATCGGTGGAACTGCTGATAAGGCGTCCTCTCTTGCAAAAAAAGCACTTCTGCGGCCAACAGGTTCTTCACATCCTGATCAACGCTACAGTGAGTTTGAAAAACAGATACTTAACAGGATCAATAGCTGCGGCAATGGCCCTCAGGGCCTTGGTGGTACAACCACCGCACTGGCAGTACACATCGAAACATTCCCTTGCCATATAGCATCCCTGCCAGTTGCAGTTAACCTTAATTGCCATGCTGCCAGAAGGGCGGCGGTTATACTCTGAATTCTCTATCAGGTTTACTATGAAAACAATATCAACTCCATTTACAAAAGATCTCTGCACCACTCTTTATGCAGGAGATCAGGTCCTTCTTAACGGTACAATTTTTACCGCACGCGATGCAGCCCATAAAAGGCTTTCAGAGCTTATTGGACAATCGCAAAATTTGCCTCTTGACTTTACTGATCAGTTTATCTACTATACCGGACCCACACCAGCCATGCCAGGACGTGTAATCGGTGCTGCAGGTCCTACCACCAGCTCCAGAATGGATAAATACACCCCGGAACTCATAGCCAAAACTGGACTCTCCGGAATAATCGGAAAAGGAAACCGCAGTGATGTGGTAATCGATGCATTCAAGAAATTTAAATGCACCTATTTCGCTGCAGTTGGAGGTGCAGGTGCACTGCTGGCCAAGTGTATAAAAAAGTGTGAACCTGTACTTTATGAGGATCTGGGGCCGGAAGCCATTTACAAACTGGAGGTCAGGGATTTTCCTCTGATTGTGGCTATCGATTGTCATGGAAATAATCTTTACCTGCAGGAACCAGGGAAATACAGCTCTTTAATCACCTAATCCTATGACCATCTTTGTCTTAGTCTTAAAATCTAAAATCTGAAACCTTAAACCTGAGATCAAGACATGCCCAGAGTAAGAATAGAATCTGTAAAATCAATTGAACACTCAGCTGCTAAAAAGATTATGAATAGCGTAATGGATGCAATTGTGGAGACATTGAAACTTGTTCCCGATGACCGTAGTGTCTCATTTATTTCCTATGAACCTGAACTTTTCACCTTAAAACCTCCATACTTGCTGTTTGTCGAGATCGCCCTGTTTTCCGGACGATCAAAAGCCATAAAAAAATCGTTATACCAGAATATTCTCCAACGGCTGCATATACAATGCGGTATTGACAAACAAACTGTCATGATTATGCTTAATGAACAGCCTAAGGAAAACTGGGGACTGCGTGGTGGTATCTCTGGCGACGAAATTGATTTTGATTACCAGGTAGAAATCTGATTTTTCGCAATCTCATTCTGATGGCGGGCGATTCAATCGGTTAATAAATCTGCTCCGGTTTCAGGAAATCTGCTGATTATACTTCTTTTTTTTCTCCATTTCTGACAAACCTGAAAAGCTATGCAACAATTGGGCCTTTTTTTCAACACACTCTCCCTATCTTCCCCTATTGTAAGAAGTTTCAGCTTTTAAACCAATACACAGTTTTCCCGTATAGCACACCTTTTGCTATATGGGGATAACTGTCGAGTATGACCATTATAAGAGGAAATAAATGAACACAATCTGTCTTCTTCTGACCGATAAAATTTACCAAAAACAGCTTAAAGAATCGCTGATCGGTCAATATGTAATAGTCGACTATAATGAAGACATTACGGAACAGTCTTTTGATTTATTCATCACCGACATCCAGACTCTTGAACAGTTCGATTACCAGATCAGACAACTGAGACAAAATATCTCACCAGTGTGCATACCGGTTCTTCTTACAATTTCTTCTGAAAAGGACCGTTTTGCAAACCAGAGCTTGATGGAAATTGTAGATGATACAGCAGATAAAGATATTGACATTTCGCTGTTATTAATGCGTATACGTGCTCTGTTACGCATTAATAACCTGAGCAGAGAATTGCATGAACAGAAAATCAATGTGTATGAAAACAATGTTTTCAAAACTATCCTGGCTCATCTTCCTCTCGATCTTTTGGTAGTAAAGTACCCGGATGCGCAGATAATTGCCATGAGCAACCATCTGAGAAATTTTATCGGTAATATTGAAGGGCAGAGTGCTTATAACAGTACCGTAGATAACAGTTTTCATCAACCCGGAAAGTCAACCTCAGATAAAAAAAGTCTTCCTATCTACCGGGCTTTGGAAAAAAACGAACTGGTTTCCAATGAAGAATGGATTCTGGAAAAAGATGGTGGAAAAAAGAGATTCTTGCAAATAAATGCATCTCCAATTCTCGGTAGTTCTGGAAAAGTGGAAGGAGCGGTCATTATTGGCCTGGATATTACCAGACACAATCAGATTCAAAATGAGCTGAAGGCCGAGCGACAGCTGCTGGAAACCCTTATCGAGAACATTCCGGTGATGATAAAGTTATACGATCAACAGATGAACATTGTTCATGTCAATCAAACATTTCAAATTCTGACCGGATGGTCAGATGTAGATGCCAGAGAAAAAAATCTTATGGAACTGGCCTACCCGGATCAGGAATACCGGCAAATGGTTGCCAGGTACATGCTCAGCCGTCCCACCGGTTTTACTGATTTTAAAATGAGAACCAGCAATGGAAAAACTCTGGACAGTTCCTGGTCATTTATCAGAACAGCTGATGGCAGACTGGTAGGTATCGGAATCGATATAACAGAACGGAAAAAAAATGAGGAAATGTTATATCGCACTCATCAGAAATACCGCGACCTCTTCAACTCTATTGACGAAGGGTATTGTATAATAAAGATAATATTTGATAGCCATGGCCACCCCTTTGACTTTAATTTTCTGGAAGTTAACAAGTCATTTACAATGCAAACTGGTATTAAAGAACCAGTCGGCAGATGCATGCGTGAAATTGAACCTTCAATAGAAAAAGAGTGGATTGAGATTTTCGGAAATGTCTCACTTACCGGCAAACCGGCACGGTTTACCAAAGAATTAAAATTATTAAATCGCTGGTTTGATGTGTATGCTTTTAGCTTAGGAGCCCTTGAGAATCAGCAGGTGGCCGTTGTTTTCAATGATGTTTCAGGCCGGATTGCCTCCGAAATTGCGCTCAGAGAAAGCGAGGATCGCTTTCATACTCTCGCAGATAATATCTCTCAGCTGGCCTGGATGGCTACTCCTCAAGGAGAAATCTTCTGGTTTAATAAACGGTGGTATGAATTTACCGGTACAGATTATGAAACAATGAAAAAAGAAGGATTAAAAAGAATTATCCATTCCGATCATCTGGATCATGTTTTGCACAGCTTTCAAAAAGCACTACAGAGTGGCTCACCATGGGAGAATACTTTTCTTATGCTGAGAAGCGATGGCAAATATTGCTGGTTTTTAACCAGAGCAATGCCTATTCGTGACAGATCAGGAACTATAACCCGCTGGTTCGGAACAAATACCGACATTTCAGAAATTAAGCAGGTTCAGGAGGAACTGAGTATCTCTGCTCAACGTTTCGAACGGATAATATCATCACAGATCATAGGAACCTGTATTTCAGATTTAAAGGGTAATATCCTGTACGCAAATGATTATTTCCTTAACACAATAGGATATTCCCGCGATGATCTTGATAAGCATGTTATTACCTGGCAAAAAATAACCCCTCCCGAATATTATTCAATGGACATTGAATCTTTTGAAAAGATGCAAAGGAGTGGTTCGATAAAACCTTATGAAAAGGAATATATCAGGCAGGATAACTCAAGAGTCTGGATTCTTCTTGCTGCTACCACACTTCCGGGACCACAAGAGCAGGTTCTGGTTTTTGCTCTCGATGTAACAGACAGAAAAAAGGCATTGATTGAGGCTCAGAACAGACGGGCAGAAATTGAAGCCATACTCAGCTCATTTCCGGATGGTTACATAATTTATGACAATGAAGGTAATATTCTTCAGATGAATAACCTGGCTGCAAAAATCACCGGCATCAGTACAGTTGGTACAGCCCTAAGCGGAACAGAGCATCTGCAGAAAAGTCTGACTCTGATGACTGCAGATGGCCAACCGTTCCCTGCAGATATGACTCCTAATAATCGTGCTTTACATGGAGAAACGATCCGCAATGAAATCGTATGCGTCAAAAGACCGGACCGGGAGTATTGGATTTCAGTTAGTGCGTCACCTATTTCTGCAGATGGATTGAACGGTGCTATTATGGAATTTTCCGATATTACCAAAATGTATAACTTACAAAAGCAACTCACTGAAGAGCGTAACTTTGTTGATGCAATTTTTGAAACCGCAGGAGCTTTGATTACGGTGATGAGTAGAGATTACCACTTTATCCGGTTTAACAGAGCCTGCGAAAAACTTACCGGTTATAGTTCCGCTGAAGTCAACGGACGCTCTATATTCGATCTTTTTATTCTCAAAGAAGAAGTTGATCTGGTTAAAAATATTCAACAAAGGCTTCTGAATGGCGAAACAATTATCGAATATGAAAACCACTGGGTCACCAGATCAGGTGACAAAAGATTTATTCGATGGCAAAGTTCAACCCTTTCTGATCAATCCGGAAATATTGTTCACATTATCACCACCGGTACAGATATCACCAATCGCAAAATGCTCCAGGAACAACTCTCTGCCAGCTACCGTGAAATGGAATCTTTCTCCTACTCCATTTCTCATGATCTGCGCGGACCTTTAGGTATCATTAAAGGATTTGTTGATATACTTTACGAAGATTACTGCGGCATTCTTGGTGAAGAGGGGTGTGGTTACCTTAAACTGGTAAATGATAATGTATCCAAAATTCAGCAATTGATTACAAGTCTGCTTAATCTCTCAAGAGTGGGAAGACAGGAAATTAAGAGAGAAAAGCTAAATTTAAGCCGTATAATAAAAGAAATTCTTCAGGAGCTCATAAGACAAGATTCCCAACGTAAAGTTAACATAATAATAAAGCCAAATGTCTTTGCAATTGCAGATCCTCATCTGATTCAACTGGCTCTGGAAAATCTTCTGCGGAATGCCTGGAAATTTTCCTCAAAAAAAGAGACTACCCGTATAGAATTTGGATATGATATGCGTAATGGGAAAAAAATTTTCTTTATAAAAGATAATGGTGCCGGATTTGACATGAAATTTGTCGAGAAAATTTTCCAACCATTTCAGCGAATACACAAAGAAAAGGAATTCAGCGGAACAGGTATAGGTTTATCTATTGTATTACAGGTTATAAAGCGTCACCATGGAAAATTATGGGCAATTGGAGAAAAGGACAAGGGAGCTACATTCTATTTTACTCTGGACTAATTGATTTTAGCTCGGGCTAACTTTAGTTCATCACCAAAAGACCATAACTCCAGCCTCCAAATATTATTATCTGCTCAAATTGCTATTTCTTTGTTGAATACTGATATCATACATGCTAAAATGATTCAAAAGGCAAGAAATTCATTCAGGTTTTTCAGGCAGAAAACAATTAAACCAGCCTATTCAGAGGAAGAATCATGACTTATGCGTTTTCAGTCATTACTATCGTATCAATTACTTTTTCAGTACATCTGTTCTTTCAACTGAGGAAATTAAAGCACCAAGCTAAGCAAAAATCTTTCTGGTACGAGTCGATACTTGATAATCTACCATTTCCCATTTCTGTCACCGATACGCATATGAAATGGACATTCATTAATAAAGCTGCAGAAAATGTCTGTGGTAAAAAAAGACACCAGGTGATCGGACATCAATGCAGTGAATGGGGTGCAGATATATGCAATACTGATAGATGTGGCATAAAAAGCCTGCAAAGAGGGCAACAAACCTCTACTTTCACTCAACCAGGGCTTGATATGGATTTTCAGGTTGATTCATTCTATCTGAAGGATAGCTCAGATAAAATTACCGGCCACCTGGAAATAGTGATGGATATCTCGGCTATACAGCGGGATTTAAAATATCAGGACAGACAGCTGGCCAGTTTATCTCAAATGCTTGATTCAGTTTCCAAGGGGGATCTGAAAGTCCAGTTTACTCCGGAAAATGCCGACCGCTACTCAGTTAATACCTTTGAACGATGGACCAGGCTCTCAGATGCGCTCAACAAGACCATAAATAGCTTAAGATCTGCAATAACCATGATGTCACAATCTGCAACTTCTCTTTCAGAAAATGCAGATGAAACATCCTCTTCATCTACTCAGATTGCTACTGCAATTGAAGAGATGACCAGCTCTTTCACTGAAATGTCCCGTTTATTCCAGGATCAGAAATCAATTACCGATCTTACAGTTAACCGGACAAACGAAGTAATCACAGCTATCAGAGATCTGCAGAATTCTGCTCACAACATCACCAAAATCGTTGAAACAATAACTGATATTGCAGATCAAACAAATTTACTCGCTCTCAATGCAGCAATCGAAGCAGCAAGTGCCGGTGAAACCGGCAGAGGTTTCGCTATTGTTGCCAGTGAAGTCAAGGAACTGGCCAGGCAAACCGCACTGTCTTCTAAGGAAATTGATAAAATTGTAGAAAACCTCCTCTTAAAGGTTAACTCTCTGCAAGACATATCGCAGGAAGTCAACACAACCGTTTCAGAAAAGCTCAGCAGTATCTCCCTGGCAGCTGCCACGTCAGTCGAAGAGCAGTCCGTGGTTATTAATCAGATCGCTATTAACGCAAATCAAACCAGTACACGTGGAAACGAACTTGCCAGACTGAGTCAGGATTTAAAAGCTACGGTAAGCCGTTTTCAGGTTTAAACGATACCATTATGAAGCTATAGCATTCCTGGATTTACTGAAACTCTTTTTTACCCGACTCCGCAGTTTGAGATAGTCGCAGAAAAGAAAATTATTCGTGTTCTTTACATTATTTATCAGAGTGCGGGCAGGACATACATATTAAATACTATACAACATAAGCAATGGGGCAAGTCGAAACGCCACATTGAACAGCATTTTCAGGATCAATCTTCTGAATATTCGATAACAGTAGTAATTTGATGGTTGCCACCAGAAATGTTGAGCGATACCAGAGTACGATTGTTTCTCCAGGTAGTACGGCAACTTAAAAATCCGATACTCACTGCAAAACCCCATTTGGAAGGATCATTAGAATACATTTCGTTTTTCCAATCCATCCTGTCGGAAACCGGAACTCCGTAAATAGGTTTTAAATATTTTTTCAACTCCTCATAATCTCTAAAATAGCGGGCTGGATCCACATGATCCTGCTTAATCTTCAGTTCTGCTTTTTTCAGGCAATCCTTCTCAAAAAAATAGATCACCTGACAAGTATACCCCAAAAACTCCAGATCATATTGAAGATGTTCATTGTCGCTTTTAATCTGCTTAGCTTTTTCTGCATTTTTTACTTGGGCCTTGCTCATCCCCCAGCGTACGTTTCTGAAATCGAAACTTGTGTCATTTCTTACTATATCAATTAATGACGTACGACTTTTATCAAGCGGCATTAAAACCTTTCCGGTTACTTCCTGCCCGCCAGATGTTTCGTTGTTCTTGGAAAAGTGTTCAGATTTTTCAAAGAGTCGCTGTTCCGAAACCGTTGCATATCGCCAGGTACCATTACTGAGAAGAAGCACTCTTTTCCCGTCAGCTGTAATGGCAGGCTGATCTGCATTTAATTGAACAATCTGAATTCCCGTCACAAAAATCATCAATAATCTCATCTTTAACCCTTTTTTTCTTGCAGTTATCTGCTAATTTTATCTTTAATTATTGCAAAAGGTAAAGAATTTTCTGCCATGTTTATCGTTATTATATAACCGGTACTGTTTTATTCTTGATTGGTTCTTTTCGGGGTGTTGCCAGTATCTGGTGCCTGGAGTTATTGAATTATACCTTTGTACCTCAGCATTTCTATTCTCCTACCCGGGATAAATCTATTTTTATGATAGTGAGGGTGAAAAAAAATGAAACAACAATGGTTAAATGAATTAAATCCCAGGCAACTCGAAGCGGTAACCTTTGGAGAAGGGCCTCTGATGGTCATTGCCGGAGCAGGTAGCGGAAAAACAAAAACACTGGCTTACCGGGTTGCTCATCTTATTTCAAATGGAGTAAATCCGGAGCGGATATTACTGCTTACCTTTACCCGCAGGGCAGCCAAAGAAATGCTCAACCGGGCTGCACAGGCAATGAGAAACGACTCCGAACTTACCTCCAGGGTATGGGGAGGCACATTCCACGCCATTGCCAACAGGCTGCTTAGAATCTACTGCAATTCCATAGGGCTGCCTCAAGAGTTTACCATCATGGATCAATCCGATGCAGAAGATATGATAGATGTGATCCGGCATAAAAAAATCGATTCTCAAAAAGGAAGATTTCCCCGTAAAGGAACTTTACTGGCAATCTACTCCAGAAGGATGAACTCAGGTGATGAACTAGAACCTATAATAAAAAAACTCTTCCCCTGGTGCCATCGCTGGCTTAACGAAATTAAAGTAATTTTCAGAGAATATGTAGACACCAAACAGCAGCAGAATATTCTGGATTATGATGATCTTTTGCAATACTGGTATTATCTTCTTGAAGACCCGGCCATTTCAGATGCCATTTCAGACCGTTTCGATCATATTCTGGTTGATGAATATCAGGATACTAACCACCGTCAAGCCGAAATCCTTTTACGTATGAGACAGAAAAAAAAGAACATCATGGTAGTGGGAGATGATGCACAGAGTATTTACAGCTTCAGAGCTGCAACAGTGCATAATATCCTCCAGTTCCCGACTCTTTTCCCTGGAACCCATACAGTCAAACTTGAACAGAACTACCGCTCCACAGAACCTATTCTTACCACTGCCAATCATCTGATTTCCCAGGCCAGACAACGCTTTACCAAAAACCTTTTCACTGTCAGAGAAGGCGGGGATATTCCTAAAATAATCACCTGCAAAGATGAACAGCACGAATCAGATATTATAATCGAGAAAATTCTTCACCATTATGAACAGGGTATTGCCCTTCACGACCAGGCTGTACTTTTCCGCTCCAGCTCTCATTCTGCATCACTGGAACTTGCATTGATGAAAAAAGAAATTCCATTCCATAAACATGGCGGATTGAAATTTCTGGATTCGGCACATGTAAAAGATTTCCTGAGTATTATAAGAATTCTGGAGAACCCAAAAGATGAAATTGCCTGGTTCAGAATTCTCAAACTCTTTGATGGTGTCGGCCCGGCTACTGCATCCGCAATTTATCAGCATTACTCTTCCCATAACTTCTCAATCGATTCTCTCAATACTGCAGTTGTTCAAAAAAACGTACGGATGGACCTGCTGCGACTCAGAAAACTCATAATTGACAGCTCCGATAAGAGCACTCTCTCACTTACCAGTCAACTTGAACTTATTATTACCTTTTATGCTCCCCTGCTGGAAAACAACTATGAAAACCCTCAACCACGCCGAAACGACCTGGAACATATGATAGGGCTGGCGAACGGATACCGGTCCAGATCGCAGTTTTTAACCGACCTTATACTTGATCCCCCCAGCTCCACCAGCGATTTTGCCGGACCATCGAAAAAAGATGAAGATTATCTGGTGCTCTCCACCATCCATTCGGCAAAAGGGTGTGAATGGGATGCAGTGTATCTGATTCATGCTGCCGACGGATGCATCCCATCGGACATGTCAACCGGTTCCGATGATGAACTGGAAGAGGAGCTTCGCTTGACCTATGTTGCACTGACCAGAGCCAGAAATTATCTGTATGTCAGCTGGCCCATGCGGTTTTATTCCCGTCCCCAGGGCTTTTCCGACCGTCACAACTACTCCCAATGCTGCCGTTTCTTTAACCCGGGAGTTATAAAGACTATGGAAAAAATTACTGCTGTAGAAATTGAAAATGAAGAACCTGTCAAATCGGTTCAACTTCACACGAATATTAAAAACAAAATGAAAAACTTCTGGGACTAGTAATTTTAGATTTAAGATCTCAGATTGTAGATTTGGGATTCCGGATTTGAGATTTGAGATTTGAGATTTGAGATTTGGGATTTGGGATTTGGGATTAGCGGAAATAGAGACTAACTAAAGTAAATGTTGCGTTACCTATGTCTTGAACCTAAATTGTTACCCATGTCCTGAACCTGTATCGAGATTCCGTAAACCAACCTGAAAATTGAGATTGGTATCTGCATCCGGATTTTTATTTGGTTATTTAACAATCAATCTGGAATGCTGTTTTTTATAAATCACAGTTGCGCAAAAAGCCAGGAATAGTATTTCTGCACCGATATAAATAAATAGAGTCAATGCACCGGAGGAGGTAAACCCGTAAGAGTGCAATCCTACTCCCAGTAGATTAACCCCAATCCATGCACTCATCACCAGTACCGCCCCCATTACTGCACCCATGGCATAACCGGTATTTTTAATCATGCCTCCCAAGTTGGCATGAATCACAATTAACCCCCATATAATCAGAAGCAGTGCACCATTTTCCTTAGGATCCCAGCCCCAGAATCTCCCCCAGGCCTGATCTGCCCACATCCCCCCAAACATGGTTCCCACCACTGTAAATAATAAGCCGAAAATAAAAATTCCTTTTAATGCCCTTGATATATTCTGCAATTGTACCGTATCATTCGATTTTATCATTTTATTGATCAGATAGATATGCCCTACCAGCCCGGCGCCAATATACCCGGCATATCCCAATGATATGGTTACAATATGAGTAGTCAACCAGAATGATGAATCCAGTACCGCAACCAGCATCCCCATCGTATCACCATCACCAGCATATTTTCCGGCTATATGAACGAAGAGAAAGCCGGTGATAGCTGCGGTTATGGTACCAACGGATCCGATTTTAAGCCATTCCAGAACGATTCCGATCATAACGGCAGCCCAGGCTGTAAAAACAAACGTTTCATAAAGGTTGGTAACCGGTGGATGAGACATGATTATCATCCGGAAAACAATACCTGTGGTGTGAATTACTACTCCGGTCAGCACAAAAATGAAAGCTGCAGAGTAAACTTTTTTCCAGGCCAGTGATATTGATAACAAAGATATCAGAGCAGCAAGACCATACAGAATCTTTGCAAAGAGAAACGGCTTCAGCTTGTTATAAAAAAGTTCGAGCGATGGATCAGGTAATTTTTCGCCATTTGATGAATATTGCTTAATAAGATCATTGAAGTACATGACTGATTCATCGAATTTTTTCTGATCTCCATTCAAATAGGCGTCTCTTATCTGTATCAGATATATCATTGCCCTATCTTTCAAGACAGAAGATTTCTGCTGGTTCACCAATCCCCAGATACCCAACCATTCACCTTTACTGTTTTTAATGTCGGGAATCAGATAAGGTGGGGAGTTTTCCAGTGATTTTTCCATGTCATACATTTTTCTGGTTAGCTCCACCAGTGCCAGCTCTTCAGAATTGAGGCTATCAGTTCCTTTCTTCTGTACGTTTATCATTTTTTCAGCAATCAGACCAGCTCTGCTTAATAGCTGAGAATATGAAATCGGCTGGTTAGCTGGTACTGCCAGATTTAGTGCAAGAGATGAATCTGAGATTTCCAGATATGGTAAAGGTTCAAGTAAACTGAATGCCGACCGGATGAGAAAATATTCCTGAAGATTGCGATCGGTAGTAACAATTTCCTTGTCGAAAGCAGTCCATTCCTCTCTCTGCTTTTTCATTGCCTCATTTGACAGATGCCCTAACCGCTCCCTTGCATCATATAGTTCGGAAAAACAGTAACGTCGCCTGGCCCTTGGAGAGATTCCCAATGCATCAGCCACTTCAGGATTGTCGATCAGAAATATCAGATCATCATTAGCTTCATCTGGGCTCAATAGTACGCGCGAAATCCACTCCAGTGCACTTGAACCACTGACCTTCTGTTTGCCGGAAAACTGAATCAGCTTGTTTCTGGCATATGTATCCAGTGGCTTTTTTCGCCCTTCTTCAAGCACAATCAATCTACCCAGAGATTCTACATCAATCTGTTTCCCTCCGGTTAAAGCCAGAGCAGTCTTATTATACCACCCGAAAATCATTGCAAAAGCAAGTATCCAGGCAGATATTCTTCTGAGATCAATCACTTTACCGCATATGTTCTTTTTATTATACATATTATTATCGTTTACTTTTGAATCCGCTGATGACAAATCTGAAGATAAAATGATACATTAAACCCACCATTATCATAATTCCGGTTAAATATGGCACAAAACGGACCGGATTCTCTACAACCGATAGAGTGGAAACCATGCGGCCGTTTTGCATAGAATAACTGGATTGGTAAAAGGTAAGAGATTTGTATCTGAATGGCCTGTTCATGGATATAACCGCTTCTCTGTCCAGTTGAGGACCGGTTACTCTTACGCGGCTCTTAAAACTTTTTGCGGTTTGAGTACCAGGGTGTTCCTCTTTAGTAAATTTGATAAGCTCAATATGCACAGGAAGCTTGAAATAACCAGGCTGAAGAGAGATCAGAAGCGTGTCACTGCCTAGTATACAATGAGCAGGTGCACCTGCACCACCGTATAAAACTACTCTGGAATTAAGGGTTCCCTCAGCATTGTCATTTTTAACAGATAGAACCAAACCCGGAATGTTTCTTTCCCGGTTATCTTCAACTCTTTTAGGTTCGATTCTTTCGATATTATGGGGCGAACTCCCGTAAGCTGCACAATTATCATAATTCTGTTCTACTGAAACCGATATTCCATCTCTGAAAAATGGGATAGCAGACCCTGGTTTCAAGTGTTTAATATTATGGAAACCGGCACTGTTTAACTTATCTTTTTCTTTTTTAAAGAAAGCGATTTCCCAATCAGATTGTTTTATCGAAACATCTGATTTTTCACCTTCGAAAAGCGAGAGCACCGACTCATCGATCATAAAAGAGGAGAACCCTGTACCAACTATCAGGGCCACAGTACCGGTATGCATCAGCAAAATGCCGAACTTTTGTGGTCGTAAAGAGAATCTGCAGACCCCGGAAGCCAAAAGATTTACCGCCAATAAAGCTGTAACCGTTTTTACAGCCGGGAAAGGAATTGTCCCTGCTATCAAGAAAAACCAGGAGTCGAAAAAACGCTTCTGCGCGGCGAAAACTCCATAATCGACCTGATAAAAAGTACCCCAAACCACCAGTATGGAAATTATTAAAAAACAAATAACGGTCAGCTTCATTGAAGCTGCCGTTTTTAATAGTATTCTGATAAAACTCATATTTATAACTCAAAAATCTAAGTGATCTGAGAGTATCCCCTCTCTACTAAAAGTAAAATTGAATTCTGCTCACCCAATACCAGTCCTTTGTCCTGGGCATGACTTCTGTATATTTTGTAAAACTGGGAGGCGGTGGGCTGAAGGTTGTCTTTGATAAATTGTCACTAGCGAATTGCAAACTGATTCTTACTCTGTTTGCTATTTTCCTGGATGCATAAAAAGACCATCGCAAATCATCATCGTGAATTCTCATGGTATCTGCTTCTGGATAAATCGGAAAATCACCACCATCTATTCCATTGGTCATATATGGCAGAGGAGACCCGTGCCTCCAGATATTTTCTGCGTTATTGGACCATGGATTTTTCCAATATTGCAGCTCTATTGCCAACACGTCAAGTACTTTGAAAGTAGGAAAATTGAAACCTAACATCAGAGGCATGCGTTCAATCCGGTTTTTATACCAGTAGTCATAGTCCTTCCAACCAAGTACAGCCACCTCAGAGTAGATCTTAAAATCTTCAGAACCAAAAATCGGTGCATTAATTAAAGCTTTGGGATCTAATGTAACCCTCCCCATAGCTTTTGTACCCTTAAAACTATATAAAACAGTATCATTCTCAGTACCAATATAACCAACTTTATAAAATTCATCAGTGGTTCTGTTCCATCTTACCCTGTCCAAACCAGGGGTCGTTCTTTTTTTGTCTACCGATATCAGATGCTGATGCGACACACCTGCACCTAATTCGATAAAGTTACCCAAATTAGCGCTTAAAATATAGGATAACGATAGATTGTAAATAGGAAATAGATTCAACTCGACATTAAAGAAAAGATCACCTTTCACCCAGGACTTCTCAGAGAAGTCATTTTTATACATTCCATGCCAACCGACAAGTTTTTCCTTATCTGCCAATTCAAACCCGCTAACTACCACATTAGGATAGCAGTTACTTCTAAATAGATATTCTCCCAAATTTCTGGCCTGAGGGTTATATTTAACCGGGAGATATCCAAATTCTGTAAAAAATGTACTATTTCCGGTTTCCAGTGTATACTCCACAGCAGCATCAATAAGATAAGCGACAAATCTTCTTCTCTTTAATTCCACATTCTTCAGTTCTTTATCAATCATCATGAATGCTGTGGACAAACCGAAATGAAGCCTTCCTTTACCATGCTCACCCAAAAGAAATAGTGCTTGTAAACCAGCATCAAAATCCGAGTATAACTGACCATTAAGATCAAAATCTTTAACACCTTTTTGAGCTTGGGATTGTGAGCTCACAATTTTACCATATGTTAAATATCCCCACCCTGAAAGTTTAAGCTTGGGAGTTTCAATATCAGCAAAAGTAAAAATTGTGATAATTAGAATGAAAATACCGATTTTATTTTTATGGTTACTCATGTTCACCTTTCCTTTAAGGCCGACCTGGTTTTAGGGCAGATCGGCTTTAATTGAATGTTTATAATGATAGAACATAATTTATAAGGTCTGCAATTTCACTTTCGTTAAGTCTCATTGTGCCGGTAAGCGTCCTGATATTTGCATGACCGGGGGATAACAGACACTCTTCCATGGTCTCAGAAGATCCGATGTGATTATATGGTGCAGTTCTCCAGCATTCATTCAAACCCGGAGTGTCCCATTCCCTTGTGGCATCAAAGGGATCATCGAAACCGGCGTCGTGAAACTTCATATCAGTAAACAAAGGCGCAGGGTGACACACTTTACAGTTCACTTTATTTTCATTGTAATAAATGGCTCTGCCTCTCTTTGCAGATTCACTTAATTTTCCTTTCACCAGATACGGACTGGGAACTGGCTTCAGACGTACAAAAAATGAATCCATGTCTCTGGCGATCTTTTGTACCTCCCCACTAACATCAATGTGAAGTTCCTCCTTAATCCCGGTATCGATCGACTGTCTGGCATTTTCCCTTTTCCCGGCCCAGTTTGTTTTCGGAGTCCACCATGAATACACCATACTCTTGGCATTTTTAGGAGTACTCAGATCTGCATTTAGCCTCCAATTTAATGCATCGGGTCTGGCAAAGGGATGACATGATGCACACGACTGCCAGTATTCCTGACAAAGACTTGCATCATAAAACCGGTATTCCCCCTTACGATGAGAAGTGAGAGGTTTAGCTGGCTGCTGCAGGGCAATCCTATCTTTCACATTTCTTCCAGCAGCACCGGTTTTAGTGTCGAGACTGTAGCTTACAATTGAATCGGAAAAAAGACCTGCAACGTAAACCAGATCACCAATAATCGAAACTGCTCTAGGCCCTTTTACTTCAACAAATATCTGTTTAAAATCAATCTTACCAATAGTAGACAATTCAGAAGAAAGACTGGTATCCACTTCTTTTACATTTTTAAGCAATTGATTAAAGTCAAATACTAACAGATCATTTTTCCCTGATATGGCAACTGCTACATATTTGCCATCATCAGAAAATGTCAATCCCCATGGATTAGCCGAACCTGCATTAGGATTATCCAAAGAAATGTCATTTATTATCTTCTTCCCCTCAATATCAATAATTGCCATATTATTGGTATGAATCCACCCACTTGAAACCCGGTTGGCGATACGATTGAACATACCTAAAAGATGAGTCACTAATGCGTATTTTCCATCAGGAGAGATTGTAACCCCGAAAGAAGAATGGCTACCCACCGTCAGAGGCAAAGTCTTGGTTATTTTTCCATCTGCAGTGTTTATCAACTGAATCTTATTGGTAATGGTTTGTGAATCGATGGAAATTTCATGAGGAAGGGAGTTTGCTACCACCAGTGTTTTTCCATCAGGTGTAAGTTTAGCACTGATGGGTTCCCTGATCACCTTTATTCTTTTATTTTTGTCCTCTTTTTTGGCAACCAAATCAACGACTGAGATGTCATTATTAAACACATTGCAAACATAAAGAGTTTTTCCATCAGGAGAGATATTTGGAGAGCGGGCACCATGGCCAACAGCGATTCTGCTGGTGACTTTACCAGCAGCAACGTCCACCTCAGCAACAAAACCATCCGGCCATAAATCGGAAGAACAAGTAACATAAAGTTTCGAGCCATCCGGGGACACCGCCAGCCCGGTTGGCTCATTTGGAAGAAGTATCTTCTTTTCTACAGATTTTGTTTCCACATCGATAACAGCAATCGTCTTTGCAGTCTGCTCTGCGACATAAAGCTTTTTTTTATCCGGAGAGGGAATCAGATCTGTAGGGGAACTGTATTTGGGCCATGCTGCTGTTTCAATATCTTTATTGAGCGCCAGAGTTTCAAAAATAAAGTTGGGTGAAATCACAGAGTTCACATCGAACTGAGAAAAGACGTTATAAGTAAGAAATAAAATCAATACAATGGTTCTTTTGCTGTTAAACATTGTTTAGAACCCCTTTCCTGAACTTTTTACAAGGACCTTATCCCTGTACACCCGTTTTCCATCTATGGACATGCTTATCAGATACACCCCATTAGCCAGCCCCGGTGCAACAGAACTCAAATTAACTGTTTCTGATATGTTACCTGAAACCAGGTTTCTGGAAAAAAGAGTGGTCACTTTCTTGCCGGAAAGCGAAATCAGATCGCAGCAAACCGCAGATGGAGATGACAGCTTCAGATGAACCAGAAACTGGTTATTGCCACGAGTCTGCATTGTCATCAGACTGGGTGCTGTCTTCCTGTCAATCTTTTTGACAGGTACATTATCCAGTTCCACATAATATGCCAGTGCCCCCGCCTTGTCAAGCACCTCGATTCTTTTCCCCATATATTTAATCTTATTTATCAAAGAGCCTTTCTGGAAAAAGTCGAAGTCATTTCCAGATCCACTGTAACTGATGTCTCCTCCAAACTGTTCCACCTTGAATTGATCCCTAACCGTAAATTTGGTTTTGTCTCCATCTTTACCGATTGTGGTTACAAAACTGGTATCATCGTTGAAATCATAAGAGACTTCCTTATCCCTTTGGCCATTTGAATTATTTATCAGAACGGTTCTGCGTTTAAAATAGCCACCACTCATATAAACATTCCGTTCGATATTTTTACCACTGTTGTCATACACAAACTCCACATACATCAGATGGTTACCTGATGCATCATAAAAGTCTGCCCGCTTTATCTGGTCTGATTCAGAAAACGTCAGAGAAGAATAAAGCAATATTACAATAGAGACAATTCGAATAGTGCCTCTATAATTGATTTTTTCCATAAATAGTCTCACTTTGCCATTCTCCTATTAATAATTCCTTTGCGGATTGTACATTCCTCTTATTTGTACATTCATTATTTTCATCGGATTATTTAAAATATACAAAAAGTCTTATAAAAATGGTGGAAAATCTGCAACATCCGGAATGATGGCCACACCTTCCATTTCAATCAGCCAGCCCGGCCTGCAAACAGGACCCTCTACCGGCATAACTGGGACATTCTCCGGTATCAGTTTTGAAAGAAGATCCTTGATAACCGGAAAATGTTTTGGATTTCGCATATATACTATGAGGTACTGCATATCTTTTAGCGAAGCCCCATGGGGAGACAACAACGCCTTGATATTTTCAATTGTGCGTTCAGTTTGTCTGTAAATGTCACTTACATGTAAAATGTTTCCTTTATTATCAATGCTTGCAGTTCCAGAAATATGCAGATGCGACCGGTCACCGAAACGAACCCTCAGACCACGTTCAAAAGTAACTCCATACTGTATAGTGCTGTTAAGGTTCTCAGGTGCCTCCATTCTTATAATCTGCTCCTCTTTGATATTTCCATAAGAAAGAGAATCTATAGACACCAGACACTGCGGATCAAGTGGACATCCCTCGATACCAGTGGATGCGATGTAGCGGGTATCCGATGTCAACCCAACAATATTGAACAATTCACGCCTGGAATTTACCATTCCAGCATAGTTATTGTCCACATCTCTTACATAAATCCAGGTTCTAAGAGTATTATTCCGCATATTCATCTGGTGTTTCTGAAGTTCCAGACTAAGATCAGAGAAAATTCTCAAGGTTTGCATTGCGGAATCAGCATAAAATTTGGAAGTATAATTAGCAGTCCACAAAAGCGAATAGTTTCTGCCTTTGGTGAATGTTTTTTGAATCCCAAAGGAGGTTTTTTCGAAAGAGAAACCATTTTCAGCTTTTATATGATAGACCAGCATCGCCAGCTGCCCGCCGTAAATAGGGCTTTGCTGAATACAGGAAACCGCTCCATTTTGCACCAGATTGAAAAGTTCAGAATCCTTCAAACAGTTAAAATCATTTACTATATCGCTTAAATAGAAACGTGTGAACTGAATTGTACTTTCATCGAGACCATTCTCTATCAGTGCATCTCCATATAACACTGCGAGCTCTTCTGTTGCTTCTTTAAATGAAAGACCTTCTGAAGAGAGAATAGTCAAGTAACATTCAATCACACCGGAGGATGTGGAAAATGTATTACATTTCACACCCCGTGCCATCTCAAAAACAGTCTGCATTCCTCACCCCCGTTAAAAAATTTACAGATCATCAAATGACAAAAGCCATGCCACTTCGATTGAAACCGAAGTGGCCGGCATTTTAAATCAACACACTGGAAACCAATAACTCATCGCTAGCGCAAGATCGAGAATTTACAACTTTGAACATTCCTTCCATCCAAAAGACGTGCAATATAAACACCTTTGCTTATAGAAAGTGGTAAAGGAATATACATGGAAGTACCTACGTTGTGCTTTTGAATTTTCACATTCAAAATCTGCCGTCCCCGAAGATCGCTTATTTTGAGCTCACCTGCAGTTGATGGTACGAACAATAGTTTACGCTCACCAACCTGAAAACGCAAGTTGGTCTTTGTCAGATTAGCTGTATTGGAAGACCCGTTTGATTGAATGGCCACAGTTCCTGCCGGGTTTCCACCTTTATCCCTTATAAACTCCTCAATGTTTTTGGCTTCGACTGCTTCGTGTCTTATCCTCTGTTTTACAGATTTGTCATAGTAGAGCGAGTCTTCTTTACTCTTATAACCTTCGTTATAAAGACCCCAATGAGGGACGCACAGATCGATCCAGGCATAGATTTTATGCAACTCTTCCTGAGTTAATTCAAAGCCCTCTTTAGTCTTATGCTTTGGAAGAATATCTGTAGTAAGTTTGCTTTTTAATGAACCATACTGCTTGGGAGATAGCTCGCCGTTAGTGGAGAATATGGTCAGCCAATTTATATAGGTTCCACCTCCAAAACCGTAACTACTACCACCTTTGGTAAGATTAATGTAGGATCTGGCAAACAACTTTCTAGCGCCTATATGGTCAGCATCAGTCCTCTCTTCCAGATCCCCTCTCAGATCCAGTTTACCCGGACTGTGGCACTTGACACATTTTTTGTCAAGAATAGGTTGAATAATTTCGGTGTATCTGAACAGTTTGTCAGAAATATCATAGAAGGGTTCCAGGGGTTTTATTTCAGCCATAGGTCTTTTACCAGGGTCGGAAATAGCGGTGTTTTTATCTTCATGACATCCAATGCAGTTGAATGTCTCCCCCGGCATCAGAGTTGACCAGCTTCGCATTGTCTGTACCATACGCCCTTCAGCATCAATTAATTGAAAATAAAGGGGCTGCAATGCTGGCACTTCAAAAGCCGCCGAACCATCTTCATATACAGGTGCCTCACCTATTATCCGTTTTGCCTGCCATGAGCCGGTATAAACAGAAATAGGGACAAACACCATTCCATATTCGCCCTGATGTCCAAAGTCTTTACCGGGACCACTTGACATAAAACTCATTGGCTCAACATCGGCTGAGGAATGCCGGTATTCGATCTTACATACCCGAACCTTCTTTATGGAACCCTTCCCCACTCCTTGAAGAGTTCTTCCACCAGCAACATAAATATCCTCAATTCTGAAAATACCTGTTTTCTTACTATAATCTACTCTTGAGACCGGAGCCGGAATATTCCTGGGTTTAATAAGAAATGGCTGGCTCACTGATTGATCGGCCGCCCATGCTATAAGTTCTTTATGTCCATTTACATCCATAGCATAAAGTTTCATGATATCCCTCTCATTAGGAGTATAGGAAATCAGGAAACGCTCTTCATCCAGAGGCAAAGGATGGGCGTATTTAAATTCTACACCACCGCTATCTCCGGGACTTCTCTTAGAGGGTGCTTCAGTTATAGGACCACCATTAGGAGAGATTGTAGTTCCAGCTATTCCAGAAAGCGGTTTGATACCGTTTCTACCCTTTTTAATATCCACAATGAGTGGTTCCCCATAGTATGGGGCATGGTGCCCGCTGGCAATAAACATTGCCTTAGATCCTTGAGTGTAGGGAATCTCACGGCCATGTATACAGGTTACCGGCCATATTGTCTGGTTACCATAAAATTCATTCTGTTCAGTACCATCCGGTTTCATGGTAAACAAACCCATAGATTGCATCAGATTGCGATCATTGTATTCCCATCTGGTGTACATGATTTTACCGTCAGATCTTAACTGAGGATTAAAAGTATGAACCTGATCGTAACAGATGCGGCGGAGATATTTACCCGAGGTATCCACAACAAAAATAGTGGAAACCATATTGGCAAAACAGTCAATCAACTGAAAACAGCGTGAGGAGTTAAACATTATTTCCCCAAACTGAGTATAACACGGTTCATAATCGGAAACCACCAGTCCGTCATCGGCAAATGTGATCTGTTTAGGTGCAGTTTTAGGATCAGCCAGATGCTTTTCTATGTCCAGTTCAAAAATTTTATAGCCGTTGGCATTAGAACCGGTGTTTTTAGCATTTTTATACCAGGCGAAGGCGATCTTTTTTCCATCCAGTGAAACACAAGGATCTCTGATGACTCCGTCTTTATCCTCTATGAGAGCTTTGGGCTGGGGATAGTAATCGTTAAATTCAAGATAGTAGAGCCCGGCACCTGGTTTCCACTTTTCATCTCTGTTGAAACCGGCACTGAAACCTTCCTGAACGCCTACGATCAAACCACCCAGATTGTGATGCTTGGCATAAACTAACCTTTTAATTTCTTCTTCATAATCTTCCAGGAAAGCTACGCGACGATAATGGCATGCAGTCAGGTAGGCTTTTTCTGTGGCCCCTTTATCCAATTCCGCCTGCACAATGGTTTTATATTCCGATTTAAGCGATTCAATAATTTTATTTATGGCGGTGGTGTAATTTGAACCACTTACTTTATCCTGATCCTTCCAGGCTGCTACAATCTCAGAAGGAATAGTAGCCGGCATTTTTTTATCGATCAGGCCTTGGGCAAACAATAAACCCGATGACATTATTGTAATTAACAGAGCCACAAACCAATTATTATACCTGGTTACTGGTGGTCTGGCAGTAACAGGCCTATCGGTAGTAATCATACGCACCTCCTTCTGGAGATCAGTGGGTTGCACGATAAAGAGAACTTCTCCTATCCGGGTATTGAACCGGATAGTTTTTTTAGTTTAGTTATTTCACAACCATTCGTATGTTTAAAAAAAAATTGGGAAACTGTAGACCTTAAAAAAAAACAGGGTTAAATTGCATACAGGAGCCACGATATAGCTTTTTCCAGCTATCCCAACCTGGTGGGCAGTGCATTCTTGTACCTTTTTTGTTGACCACCCTGTTTGCTACATTGCCAGAATTTTCCTCTAAAATTTTGTCACCTCCAGCATATAATATACAGAATTTTTTTGGGTCTGCAGCCGGACTACAGAATATATTTTAAAAATTATCAAAGCTTTATCACACATTTAACCATTTTTTCCAAAACAGAAAGATAATTTACCCGGTCGAGGCGTTTTATGGAAGAGTCATTTCTGCATAGATGCCAGCCTTTTAAAAAGAGCTGACTGCTCGGAGCTGATATTTGCAGGAATATGGACCTGAACCTTCACCAGCAGATCCCCCTTTTCCCCGAAGTTGGTGCTTAACCCCATTCCCGGAATCCGCAGAATCGTGCCGGTATCAGTCCCTTTAGGGATTTTCATCCGTATTTTTTTCCCTTGCGGAGTCTTTATCTCCTGAGTACCCCCCAAAATTGCAGTATAAAGATCTATATGCAGGTCGATCATCTGATCCTTTCCCTGTTGTTGATAGTTGCTTTGATCTGCGATACGAATCGTCAGATAGAGGTCACCAGGAGCACCACCCAGAAATCCCGGCGAACCCTGATTTGGAACTCGCAAAACGGTGCCATCGCGAGTACCCGGGGGGATTCGGATTTTTATTCTGTTTAGCCCTGTAGTTATTACTTGCTCTGACCCGTTGATGGCCTGTTGTGGGGAGATGGTAAGCTCGGCCTTGAAATCGTTGCCTTTTCTGGGGTTTGCGGCTCGCCTGCCGGAAAAGGGGTTTCCAAAGAGACTCTCGAAGAAATCTGAGAATCCTCCCATCCGTTGGAAGATATCCTCTGTGTCGGTAGTGTAACTATAAAATTGCTGCCCTCTGAAGATATCACTATTACGGGAGAACCAGTCATCATAGGATTCTTCTCTGGCCTGATTCCAGTTTTCGCCCAGCTGATCGTAGCGGCGTCTTTTCTCAGGATCACTTAAAACCTCGTTCGCCTCGGTTATCTCCTTGAAACGGATTTCTGCTTGCTTGTCCCCGGGGTTTTTATCCGGATGATATTTGACAGCCAATTTCCGGAAGGCTTTTTTAATCTGCTCCTGGGTAGCGTTACGGTCTACGCCTAAAATCTTATAATAATCTTTAAACTCCATTTTTCTTTTTGGCCATGGTTATTGATTTGGTCCTCCTCATACCGACATCAGGAGTATGAAATAGCAATTGAATTGCCGCAGAAGCTTAGATCTATGGATTTGGATTTGCTCTCTCAAATTTAAGAATTATCTGTTTTGCTGTGCAGTCAGGGAGCTACATCCTGAGAAGGGAAATGTTGCTGCCGGGGGGCAGTAATACCAGATTGTACAAAAAAGATTAAAATTTTATTCTACCCGGCTGTGATTTTTTGACAAGGAGCAACTCATGCGAATGGACGATCGGGAAGCCATAAGGCAGTACTTTCTGGGGGTCGAGGATGGCCACATCTATTTCTTTTATCATCCCAAGTCAATCGCGGCCTATAATGAGGAGCAGGTTGAACACTTGAGTCTGGTACTACATCCTTTTGCTTCCAAATATTACCGTTTGATCTTCCTTGACGCATCCTCGCTTCCTGGGACTGACGAGCATTTCAATATGATTAACGGTATGGTTAAGAAAGTAGATGACAAGCAGATAGCCATACTCAATGATCTGCAGGAGAAAGTACAGATGATACTGGGGGTTCCGCAGGTAAAACAGGCTGCAGCACGCCCCTGTGGGGAAGGTGTCTACACCATTCTTTTTCAGGACAACAAAGCGTTTCTGGTTTATGTCCTGGAGCTGCCCAGGGTAGATGGGAAGGTAAAAGAATCATTGAATATCGGTTCCGAGGGTGTTTTTACAATTGGAATATACAATCCTTATCTGGAAACCGCAGCTGGGCCAGGACAGCCCCGTCCTCATTTCCCGGAAGATTTAAAAGCACAAATGAAAAACCAGCGTATAGTATACGAGAATCTACCTACACTTCTTAATTATGAAAACTCCAGCCTGGCTATTTTTAAAGAATCAGAATTTGACCTAAAAAAACTCAAACCCAGACTACACCCTTTGGCTGATACCTCCAGGACGGCTGACATTTTCGGAGACCTTAAACTTCAAAGGGAACATCATCCGGTCGAACCTCTTTTCAGAGACGAGTGGAAATAGAAAGGGAAGAATAATGGCTGATGCAGGTAAAGCTATTCGCCGGGTCGAGTCGATGCAAAGGGAGATTGAAGATGCCTTCTCTGAGCTTATTCACACCCGCTGGGCGGGTAGCAGATCCTGGGTTCCGGCTATCGACTTTCTGGAAACCGAAGATGCATTTCTGGTCCTGGCAGACCTTCCCGGAATGGATCCTTCACAGGTAAAATTCGAGGCAGAGCAGTACAGCGTGACCATCTGTGGTGCCCGAGAGAGCATGATCTCCATATCCAGGGGTAAACATCTGATGAGCGAGAGGGCTACCGGCCGTTTCTGCCGCACCATCCGTCTTCCTTCCCCCTGTGATGTCAACAAAGCTCAGGTGCAGTTTAAAAACGGTGTTTATGAAGTTCTGCTTCCTAAAAAAAAATGAAAAGTAGAATACAAATAACCATAAATAAATGGAAAAAGGGACACTGGAAAATGCCTACATTAAAACTTGCTCTCATCCGCTTGTTGCACTGTGAATTTTTCTTTTACTGGTCAATTATCACTCATACCGGGGGTTATCATGCATGAACTGGAGCAGCGTCTGGAGCTTACCGCACAGCAGGCAGAGCCTGCCATTGACTTTAGCAGACTCGAATTCAGCTCTACCGCAGAACTCAATGCTTTGGAGGAAATAGTCGGTCAACACAGAGCTGTTAAAGCGCTGGAGCTGGGGTTAGGAATTAACGATACCGGGTATAACATTTACATTTCCGGCAACAGCGGAATGGGTAGAAAAGCGCTGATCCAGAAGATGGTCTCGGAAAAAGCAAGCAGTGAGCCTACCCCGCAGGATTGGATCTTTGTTAATAACTTCGGGCAGGAGGACCGCCCTCTTTCCATCTCTTTAGAGCCCGGGCAGGGAAAAAAGCTTAAAAAAGAGATGGAAGAGCTTTTAGGTCGCTTGAGAGATGAAGTACCCCGCGCATTTCGCCAGGAGGATTTCAGCAAGGAAAAGCAGCGTCTCAGTATGGAATACGAAAATCAGAGTAAGAACGCTTTTTCCAAATTGGAACAGCTTGCATCAGAGAAAAATCTTATCATTCAGGAAATGCCTGATGGGCGAATTCTTATGATCCCTAAAAAAGGGGATCGTCCCATGAGTGCCGAGGAATTTGATTCACTTTCCGATTCTGAAAAAGAGCAGATCAGCAAAAATCAATCGGAACTGGGTCAGGTGGTCAGTTCTGTTATTAACCAGCAGCGGGAAATCAGTAACAGACTTCGGGATGAAGTCCGTCAGATCGAACGCAACTTCGCTTTCAGGCTTATCGAACCGGCTATCGACGAGATTGCATCCCGCTACAATAACCAGAAACTTCGCACCTGGTTTTCTAAAGTTAAGGATCACATGATAGACAACCTCAGTAATTTCAGGGAACCGGAGGGAAATCAGCAACCCTCTTTAGCCGCCATGCTGGGAGGCGGAGGGCCATCGGCAGAGGATTTTTTCCAGGAATACACTATTAATGTGGTAATTGACAATTCCGAATCAGGAGGATCACCGGTAGTCTTTGAGGAGTCTCCCAATTACAAGAATCTTTTCGGAACTATTTTCGGCAATTTTGATCGCACCGGTCGTCTTTTTACCAGTTTCCGTAACATCAAAGCAGGCAGTCTTTTAAGAGCAAACGGAGGGTATCTGGTATTTAACCTTATGGAAGCACTTATGGAGCCTCTGGTGTGGAAAGAGCTTAAAAGGACATTAAAAAGTGGTGAACTGGAATACCATATGTACGATCCATTCGGTGTCTTTGCCACGTCATCACTAAGACCCGAACCTATTCCGCTCAAAGTCAAACTCCTGGTGGTGGGTAATCCTCTGCTTTACCATCTGTTACAACTTTACGATGAAGATTTCAGGGAACTCTTCAAGGTCAAAGCTGACTTTTCCCCGGAACTGGATGCCACTGGAGATATAGAGACGGTAATGGCCAGATTTGTTCAAAAACTGAGCAAAACAGATAATGTCAAACCGTTTTCTCCTCATGCAGTAGCGGAGTTGATAAAGACTGCGGCAAGATTTACCGGAGATAAGGAGAAGATCACTTCCCAATTCAGCAGGCTTGCAGACGTGGCCAGAGAATCCAGTTACTGGGCACAAAAACACGGCGCTTCAGTGGTGGAAGTTGAGCATGTAAGGACCGCTCTGGAGGAGAAAATATACCGCTCAAATCTTATCGCCGAACAGATGAGAGAATATATCGCTAATGGTACTCTTATCATTTCCATCAGTGGTTTAGTGGCAGGCCAGATAAATGGTCTTAGTATTGTGCAGCTGGGAGATTATGCTTTCGGCAGGCCATCGAGGATAACTGTAAGTGTAGGAACAGGAGCTGCGGGTATCATAAATATCGAGAGAGAGAGCCGCCTAAGCGGCAGTAGCTACGATAAGGCAATGCTTATTCTGGAAGGTTATTTGCGTCGGGTTTATGCTCAGAAACACCCATTATCTCTTTCTGCCAGTATAACCATGGAGCAAAGCTATGGCCCGATTGAGGGAGACAGCGCAACCATTGCGGAGTTGCTTTGTTTACTCAGTGCATTTGCCGGGATTCCACTTCGTCAGGATATTGCCATTACCGGTTCTGTGAATCAGATGGGGCAGGTTCAGGCAGTGGGAGGAGTTACACAGAAAGTGGAAGGATTTTTTGACACCTGCAAACTGCTTGGTCTGGATGGTAACCAGGGGGTTTGCATTCCTGCATCCAATGTCCGCAATCTTGTCCTTAGAAAAGAGGTGATCGATGCCATCCACGATCGTAGATTTCATATCTGGGCGGTTAACAATGTAGATGAGGCTCTGGAATTGATGAGCGGTGTGGCAGCAGGATCAATAGATGAAGAAAACTCTTTTCACTGGAGAGTCGATCAGCGCTTGAAGGAAATGCTGGAATTGGTAAAGCCCCACCGAGGTCTTGCTATCGAAAGGGAATTTCCAGGATATCGCCTTTATCCGGAAGGTTCCAGGGACCCGCGTCCCCGCTTTCCCGGCGATGAAGGTAAGTCATAAATCGAATACCGAATTTTATGAATAGTATAAAAGATATCAGTGAGGGTGTTCTTTTCACCGATTTTTACCAGCTCACCATGGCTCAACTTTATTTTCAAACTGGTATCCACAAAAAAAGGGTCCAGTTTGAATACTACTTCCGCAACTACCCTGATTACGGTGGACATCAGGCAGGTTACTGTATCAATGCTGGTCTTCAATGGTTTATAGACTGGATAAAGGAGGTGTCTTTTACTACCGACTCGATCCGGCATTTAGCCAGCCAGCACAGCAGCTCCGGTGAGCAACTGTTTAAACCCGATTTTCTTAACTATTTAAAAGATCTCTCAATTATTGACAATATTAATCTAAGGGCTATCCCTGAGGGTCGGGTGGTACATGCTAATGAACCATTGGTAATTATTCAGGGAGATCTTCTTTCAGCTCAACTTCTGGAATCTGCACTGCTTAATAATTTAAATTTCCAGACACTCATTGCCACTAAGGCATCACGGATCAGGGAGGCTGGCCAGGGGCGTCCACTGATCGAGTTCGGTTTACGCAGGGCACACCATACCGGAGCCAATGCTGGAACGCGGGCGGCTCTAATCGGGGGTGCGGATTTTTCTTCCAACACCGGTACCTCATGTAAATTAGGTTTTCCTCCCAGAGGAACTCATGCCCACAGTATGGTTCAGGTTTTTCTGGCTGCAGGTGAGGGTGAACTGGCTGCATTCAGGGCTTATGCCAGAACATATCCGGATGATTGCCTGCTTCTGGTTGACACAATTAATACTCTGGAGAGTGGTATACCCAATGCAATCAGAGTTTTTGAGATGCTGCGGCGGGAGGGACACCGCCCGGTGGGGATACGTCTTGATTCCGGAGACCTGGCATACCTGGCTATCCAGGGAGCAGCGATGCTTGACAAAGCTGGTTTTGAAGATACCATAATTGTTTTATCCAACAATATTGATGAAATGGTATTGCTTCAGGTTCTTCGTCAAATAAATGATGAATCTCCCAGATACGGTATTAATCCCCAGAAAATAATTAACCGGCTGGTTTACGGGGTGGGAACCAACCTTATCACTTCGCAAGGAAGATGCGCCCTGGATGGTGTATACAAATTAACCGCAGTAAAAAACGATCAAGACTGGTTTCCATCTTTAAAGATTTCGGATTCAGTTCAAAAGGCCTCTATTCCCGGTTGCAAACAGCTCTGGCGAATTTATGATAGCAGAAATCTTTCAAATGCGGATCTGCTTACCCTCGATTACGAAAATCCCTCAGTGATGCAAGAGATCCTGCTGCATCATCCATTCGATGCAGATGCAAATCGCACAATGAACAAAAGCGATATCTCAAATGTAGAGCCTCTGCTGGTGGAGATAGTCAAAGAAGGGAAACTATGTTACACATTTCCTTCCATCGAAGAAATGCGCAGAATAAGAAATCATGATTTGACACATCTGGAACCGGGTGTGAAACGTCTTATTAACCCGCATCGCTATCATGTTTCGCTAAGCGAGAATCTCTGGAATCTCCGGGAAGAGGTGATTAGCAGTCAGAAACATTCTGTGTGAGTTATTAAAACCAAACTATTAACAGGAGACATTTCGATGCGTACAGACGAGCAGATTTGCAGTGATATAATTAAGCAGCTCCAATGGGACAATCGCATCAATTCCACAGACATTTCAGTGGAGGTAAAAGATCATATCGCTACTTTATCCGGAAATGTCCCCTCTTATATGCAAAAGACAGCTGCACAGATGGATGCATTAAGTATTCCAGGAGTGACAGAAGTGCACAATCATCTGAAAATCATCACCGCTTCCACCACTTATACAGATGAGCAGATTACCAGAAACATTAATAGTGTTCTTTCACTTAGCCCGGTGATTAATCCCGATTCCCTTGAAATCAGAGCTGAGAAAGGTATCGTTTTTTTGGGTGGGTCTGTTGATGAGTTCTGGAAAAAAATGCAAACAGAAGAGATTGTATTTGATGTTCCCGGGGTAAAAGATGTAGTAAACACACTTACAGTTGTACCTACAAATTCACCTTATGATACCGCGATCTCAGCAGATATTCTCTCGGCTCTGCAGAGAATTTCCAATTTAGACATTCAGAAAATTAATGTTACCGTAGATGGAGGGAGGGTTACTATTCATGGCCGTGTGCCGGACTGGCAAGCATATACTGCTGCTCACAATGCGGCTAAATACACCAGAGGAGTAAAAGACCTTACAAACAAGCTGGTTATCGCATGACTCTATAAATATAAAAGGGGATTGTTATGACTTTTTGTCGGACTGCGCTTATTATCAGTTTAATTTCTGTTTTTTTTACAAACAGTTTTTCTTATATCACAGATCAACATAAAGTGACTGGTAAAATTCTCCGGCAATCAGATGTAAAATCAGGTGATGCATCTGCCAACAAGAGTACTATTGCTACAAATAAAGCAGTTAACTTTTCTACAGTCGGGTTTGGCCCTGCAGATATGAGGCGGTTTGGAAATGACAAAATAGCTTACAGTTTTTATGGTGGAAAGTTCTGGCTGATTTCTGATTACATGGGGTTGGGATTTATCGGAGATATTACCTCAGATCTTGAAGCATCGCATTTGTTGGGGATCAGTATTGCTTCCAGTTATTACCCTTTAAAAACCGATATTTCTCCTTATGCCGGGGCAGAGGTCGGACTCGCCTATGCCCGTGGAGATCAGAAAAACGCCTTCGGTTTTTCATTGGGAACATCTCTGGGAGTATTATTTTTCAGAAGTTCCACGGTTCAGTTGAGTATGCAATTCAAGGCAGCAGTACTTTTAGATGAGCTTTCTGATGGTTACCCGGGTAGTCTGCAGGCCAGACTGGGGTTAATGTTTTGACAAATACACATTTTCAGCTATACTCAACATGAAATATGCTTTTCATGCAAAGATTTCTTCAATGATGATCCTGTTTCTGTACTAAAGAGCCGGCACACTAATTAAATCAGTTACAGGTCATCCAGTTTCTGGACCTGTATCATCAATGACCCAGTTTTTACGCTCTGGAACAAATACAGCAGTTTCCTTGTAAAAACAATTAATAAAGGAAATTACCATGGAAAACAAGCCATACCAATCCGCTTTCCATGCAATAGCCAGAAACGATGCTGTCCGATATAATCTGCATTGTAACTGCGGTACCAATCTGAAAATTAACAAGTCTGATCTTATAGACAATTTTTTGCTTCCAGATTCTATCATGAAGCGGCTCTTTCATGAGATTGGGAATTTACATAGTACATCAGAATTCACTATCATCTGGGAGGGAAACGAGCCGACTCTTTTGGGCATAGATTTTTTTAAAAGGGTAGTTCATTTTCAGAAAACAGCAGCCGGTAAAAACACAAATATTCAAAACAAACTCCAAACAAATGGAGTGTTTCTGGACGATAAATGGTGCAAATTCCTACACCAGCACAATTTTCAGGTAACTCTTAGATTTGAAGGTCCCGGGGAATTCAGCGAAGATCTCCTTAAATCAATCAAAAGAGACTCTGCTTTCGATTCTTTAGTTCAGTCTGTGCATCAATTGCAAAACTATAAAATTGACTTTAATATACTTTACCCGGTCAATTCATTCAGTTGTCATTATCCATTGGAGATATATCAATTTTTCCGTGATGAACTCAGAGTTAGTAAACTTCATTTTGTTCCTGCTGCGGAAAACACAAAAAAAACCACAGATAAGCAGTTTTTTTCTCCAAGTTACAATATAGCTACAGCCGAAGAATATGGGGATTTTCTGATCCGGATTTTTGACGAATGGATTTGCCATGATGTCGGCAGCATATTTATTCAACGTTTTGAAGGATTAATATCAGCTTATTTACTAGGGTACTCTTCTTTATGTTGGATCCAACCGACCTGTGCTCAGGAGATCATACTCGAGGGAAATGGCGATGTTTACTCCTGTGGTTATAAACAACAGGACTATCTCTTGGGGAACCTGAAAAAAAAGACTATAGACCGGTTGATCACTTCGGAAAAGCACAGTCAATTAAGCTTTTTGAAAGCTGCCACACTGACAATTGAATGCAAACAATGTGAGTATCTTGTCATCTGTTATGGTGGATGCCCCAAAAATAGAATTTTGCAGTCAAATGATAAAAAAGGCAAACTCAACTGGCTTTGCCCCGGTTTGAAAAAATTTTATTCTCATACAAAAGAACCAATAGAAAAGCTGGTTGGAATACTCCGTTCCGGTCAGCCAGCAGAAGCGATTTTGGATCAAACAGTAGAGTCTGGCGTAAACGATTTACGATATTAGAAATCTTGTTAAATCTTACACGCAGCACTCTTTTTTGGGATTCAAGTAATCTCTATTAAACTATTTCGGCATTCGTTAATGAAAAACTATGAAAGAAGAGTTCTCAAAAGGGAGAAATTAGCAATAGTAATGTAGGTATTGGTATTGGAAGAAGAATCGTTGACCAACCATTCTATTTTTCCGGAGCAATCGATGAAGTTGCGATATCAAATACATGTCGATATGTCCTGTCTTCAGAGCATTGGCCTTGTAAGAATCAGCTATTTAATTCAAAATGACTTTTCAGTAACTTCACTCAATACAAGTGGTTACAGGCGCCGCTGAGATGATTTCATCCGGCAGCTTTTTTCATGAAATTCATATGTGCTTTCGTTTGTTTTCCTCCTCCTATATAATTATATTGATTAATCAAGTCCCGACTTTCAGTATATTTATTCTTTTTTCCGATACTTTCTAAAAGAATTAAATCATTATGCAGTACTATAAACATATTTTCTACCGAGTTGTTGCAATTACCTGTGTTGTATGCTTTTTTTCAGGATGTGCCAAGGCACCAGATGAGGAACTGGCCAGAGCAAAAGCTGCGCTGAAAGCTGCTCTGGAAGTGGAAGCAGACAAATATATGGCTAAGAATTTTCAGAACCTTCAGAAAGCTCTGGATTCGGCAGAGGCTGAAATTGCAAAACAAAAAAGCTCTTTTTTTCTATCCCGAAAATATACCAGAGCCACTCAATTGCTCAAAAATACAACAGCTCTTGCCATTGAGCTAAAAAAAGAGGCTCCAAGGGCAAAGGTGGAAATGGAAGAAACCGTTAGGAACAATCTTTCCTTAGCAGGCGAGCTCGTAAAGATAACTTCTAATAATATCAGAAAATCATCAGCATTTAAAAATAAGCATCTGATCACAGCATTAAAAACTGAATTAAAGACTGCAGACAGTATAGCCGGTTGTGCTTCTGCCGACTATAAAGCTGGTAATATATTGGGTGCTTCAAATAATTTAAGTCGATTTCAGGAACTTATTACTAAAATCAGTGATCAAATCGTTACTAACTCCTCTATGGTTCAATTTGATGAGGCAGAAGTGAACTGATACAACTCTCTATCATTGCTGTTCTACCGGTTATTTCAATCAAACGACTCTGATGTACTTTGAAAATTGAAAGGGGAAAGCTACCCCTTTTTCCCAATGTTAACATAGTCATCAACTAATCAAATAATGACAACTGTTCAGCGTCATTTCTGCAAGGCTTTACAGGATTCTTCGGATGGAGCTTAGTTCTATCATCAAAAACAGTTCTTCCATTTAAACTTTTTGAGATTTTTCTTTCGTAGCTGATCACTTTTTCAACATCTGCCCTGGGTTCGAAATTGTTTTCCACAAACCATGTGAAGTTATAAAGTCGTTTCAAAGAGTCCAGTTTTTCAGAACAACCGATTTTAGCCTTGTCTACTGCATTTTTAAGTATCTGAATACTTTCATCATAAGTTTTAAGTGGAACCGGGAAAGGATGTCCATCTTTACCTCCATGGGCAAAGCTGAATCTTGCAGGATCATCGAAGCGGCTTGCCGCCCCATAAATTACTTCTGCAACCAAGGCAAGAGACTGCATTGTACGTGGTCCAACCCCTTCCAACAGAAGTGCATCGGTAAAACTATGAAACTGTTTTTCGTATGCGGTTGCCAGAACAGCACCAAGTCTTTTTGAATTTACATCTGTTGCAACCACCTCATGTTTACGACTCATGCTCAGGTGCTTCAATTCACGCAGCTGTGTGTCGGGGTGATGTTTAAGAAAATCGACTATACCCTGACGTGCATTTTCAGATCTGCTGTCGCTAAGATTAATGAGGGCTCCCAGATTTTCTCCGACTATGCAGGTATGAGGATCATCAACAAAACTACGCACCGAAGCGCTATGCCAATGGTATCTGCGTGCTGTTTTTGAATGGGTGTTCATACCCTGCTGAATTACTACCCATTCTCCATTTTTTGACAGGATAAAATTATGCAGGTATATCCCGAAACCATCAATAATGCAGGTGTTGTCAACTTTAGCAGTCAGCCGTGATGCCCTGATAAGTGAAGTCGCATCCAACCCCAGCTGAGATGAGAGTGCTTGAAGTTCGGATGGCGTATTTCTGGAATAAGCCCCCCTGCCCCCACAAATGTAAATACCAAGCTCATGTGACAATGGGTTGATTGCACGTTTAAGTGCACCCATTACCGATGTGGTTATCCCTGATGAGTGCCAGTCCATCCCCATCACACACCCCAAAGCCTGAAACCAGAATGGATCACTCAAACGACTCAGCACTGCGGATTCACCATATTCGTAAACAATCGCAGTGATTATCGAACGCCCCAGACGGCTCATCCGCTCACTCAGCCATAGGGGGACATGACCATAATGCAAAGGAAGATCTGCTGTACCGGAACGTTTCATGGTAGTGAAAATAATTGTTGGTTTCTTTTTTTGTGTGATCCGTGTTTTTCTCTGGATCATCTCCTAAACCTGAGGCAAATTGGTATTCATATCCTCCCTTTTACAAAGCAACATCTTATGATATGCTCAAATTCTACAAGTTCTCACAGAAAATTACAGATCTGTATACCCTAGGGCATTGATAAGCAATGAATAACACATCCGATAACAGCAAAAAACGAATTGAGATATATTTGCTGTACAATGCTTAAGGGATTAAACATTTCCTGAATCACTTTTTTTTTCTGCAAAAGTTCTATAGTGCGTTTTTTTCTGTAATTATGTTATAAATTCCACAGAAATCTTGATTATAATAATCAAGTAAACGAAATCATTACATAAGAAGAAGTAAAGAAGTACATATCTTTGGGTATTGAATCTCATTATTGCAACACAGAAGCAATGTTGGGTTTGATTACCCCCTAAACATCTCTTCTGGTAGACAATACCTCTATCTGTTTAGGGCAAATTATGGAGGAATAAATCATGCTTGCTGATCAATTCATCTATGTTACAGAAAATGACATGCGAAAGCTAAGGGCACTGGTAAAATCATCCCGTGAATCTTCGGGAACAACTGATAAGTATTTGCAAATACTGGAAAATGAACTGAATAAGGCAAAAGTGGTAAAATCTGAAGAGATTCCTTCTGATGTAATCACCATGCACTCCGAAATTCATCTTTTGGATTTGGAAACAAACGAAGAAACAACCTATCGTATCGTTTATCCTGACCAGGCTGATGCAGATAAGGGGTATGTTTCAATACTTGCTCCTATAGGTACAGCTCTTCTTGGGTATAGAGTAGGCGACATTATCGAATGGAAAGTACCTGCAGGAATTGCAAAATGGAAGGTAATTAAAATTATATATCAGCCAGAATCCGCTGGTGACTATCAGCTATAAACCGGATCAGCTGCTTGCCCCATCCGGATGCGACAGGTGAAGTGTAGTGCGTTCCTCATTTAGTGTAAAGAAAAATGTGGTTCCTTTACCTACATCACTCTCCACCCATATTCTGCCACCATGTTTGTCTATTATCCGTTTTACGGTTGCCAATCCGGTACCAGTGCCTTCAAATTCCTTTGCAGAAGGAAGTCTGGAGAAGAGCTGAAACAAACGTTTCTTGTAAGTCATATCGAAGCCAGCGCCGTTATCTTTGACATAGAAAACCATTTCTCCACCCAACTCTTTATTTCCGAACTCAATCGCCGGGTCCTGCGTCTTTCCGGTGAATTTCCAGGCATTTCCAAGCAGGTTCTGTAAAACGATACGTAAAAGAGTTGGATCACAATTGGCGCTGATTTTTTCTTTAATACTGATTTTAATAACCCGGTCAGGAGCAGTTGATTTCAGCTCTCCTATTATCGATCGGGCAATCGCTGTTAAATCTACTTCAGCATCTCTCTGCAACGTTGTTCCTGCAAGTCTGGATAAGGCCAGAATCGAATTTATCATTCTGTTCATGGTATCAACTCCAGATACCGCCATTTGTAGAAGTTCCCTTGCATCCTGTTTCAGCTCAGATCCATAATCTTCCAGTACAAAATTGACAAAACCACCGATTGCATGCAACGGGCCCTTCAAATCATGTGAGACTACATGAGCAAACGATTCGAGCTCTTTATTGGATTGCACCAATTGCACATTTAGGTCACGTGCCACCTGCTCGCTCTTTTCCCGTATACGTTGGAGAGTTAAATATTTTTTGGCCAGAAGAGCAGTAGAAATTACTACTATTATAGACAATATTCGATTAAGAATTACCACCCAGAATGTTATTAAACGAGGTGAGATAAAATAGCCGGTAATGATCAGCAAAATGCTGCTTATGGTTAAATATGTCAATATTTTTACTGACCCGGTAAAAATCGTCAGAAAAACAGGTATGACATACAGCATACCAATAGCAACTCCTAAGGGAGCGAAAGCGTCCAGAATTAAAATAAAAACCGATATAAGAATCGAAAAAATAACAAGCTTAGTTTCTCTTTTTAATAGATTGATCATTAAAGTGTGTGAGATTCAAAAGATATGCCGAATATGCCCGATTAGAGTTTATTTTTCAGGTAATACTATTTATAACTTCTTGACAGCAGGCCCCCAGAGGACTTGTCCCGCCATATCAAAGCGAGATCCATGACAGGGGCAATCAAGAGTATCATCTTCACTGTTTTGGGCTAATGTGCAGCCCATATGGGTACACCGTTTCCCGAACTTCACCAGTTGCTCGACAGCACTCTTAGTCTTTTCGCTTACCGCTTTTGGTACTTCGCTTGTTCTGCCCGGAGAAAAAAGTGATGCCCATCGGTTTTGCTGACCACAAATCTGATCGGTAATAAGTCTGGCTGCAACCATTGCATGGGTAATGCCCCAGGCCTTCATACCCGTGGCGGCAAAGCTACGCCTGGAATCCAGGTGGTAAAGCCCTATATATGGAACTTGATCACTTGTGTCATGATCATGAGCAGACCAACGGGCTACTTGCTCTTTTACTTTGAACTTCGACCGCACTCTCTTATCCAACTCCTGATATGCTCCTTCAGCATGTCCCATCTGCTTATCAACACCAACTGCAATGAGGAAATTTTCGTGATAGCGAAAAGAGATATCTTTAACCCCGATATACATTCCTTCAAACTCCCTTTTCTCATAAGTATAAGCAGCACCAAAATGCTGAACCGGGGTCAACCTGGCTGCATAATAGATATAATCAAGTATCGGAAAAAGTGTAGCATAAACCACGTAGTCTGAGTGAAACTTTTCACCATCTTCAGTGCTGACTGTACAAAACCCCTTCTCGTCTGCTGCAACCACCCGCTTATGCTCAGCGATTCCTCCTCCTTTTGAGACAATTCTTTTTGCCAAAGTCTGCATGAATTCCACAGAATGGAACTGTGCCTGGTTGCGGAAACACAATGCTCTATTAGTGCTGAAAGATACGCTTTCCAGAGATGAAGGCAATCCCAACTTCAGAGCTGCTTCGTTCTCAAGCTCAAGTATTTCAGGGTTTTCATCGGAATACACGTATGCCGGAAGAACCTGAATATGACAATTGATATGTTCGTTTTCAATCAGATCGATATATGCCTGAACAGCCCATTGATTCGCTTCTGCGTAAATATGTCCTTTCTCCTGTCCGTGATCCTGCAGAAACTGATGATAGAAAATCCGGTGCTGACTTGTGATCTTTCCGGTTGTGCATCCGGATGTTCCAGTCCCCACTTCTCTAGCTTCCAGAATGATTACTTTAAACCCTGACTGGATCAGATGCCAGGCAATAAGAAGTCCTGTAAGACCAGCTCCAATGACTATGACATCCGCTTTCTTTCTTTCGGTCCGGTGCCCCGGGCTCCTGTACTCTTTAAGCCAGACTGAAAGCATGATCTTTTCTCCTTTTTTGGGTTTGCCCGATAGTTGAGTATCCAGGTGGAGACAAATCGATCAGAAAGCTATAGCACCGATATTGCAAACCAGAATAGTATTTTTTCAGTCTGCAAGTAGTATGCCTGTTCAGATCTCATTCTGAGAGGAGAAAATGTGACTTTGAAGCATTTCCGCTTTCTAAAAGAGGTAAATCGGATTTTAATAATTCTGTTTCAGTTATCTCAACTGCAAAAAAACAAAACCATTTCTTAAATGAGACAATTTTTTTCCTAACAAGCCGGTCCATTCACAATGTCCAATTTACCAAAGATTTTCATGTCAAATGTATCTGAAGATAAAAACTGTTTTTCCGGTAATAAGTTCATTACGCATACTTTGCTTTATCAGTAGTACGTCCTCGAAACCCGTTATTTCTTATTGATCAGCAAAAAAAACGGTTCACAATCACCTCAAGATTCATTGATTATTAATCCGAAGTTAAATTAAATTCATGAATTAATTTATTTGTTTACAACTTGTTACACATAATTTATTTTCAGTATTAATGACAATTAAAATTGCTTTATCTATTCAAAACATTGCATTACCCATTAATCTATTGTTTTACCTGCAAGACCATTTTATGTTTTGTTAGGGGATAGATTTATAATCCTGAAATACTCGAAAGTAATGCATATTTTGTAAAATATGTGTTATTTCAAAGTTTTTTTGGGATATGGACAGCCTACATTTGAACCGATTAAAAAGGCTTATTTCTTCGGTTCTTGCAGTTATTTAAACTTTATTAATTATTGATATTTGTATAATTTTGCAAATATCAAAATATGAGGTAATTGGGATCCCATTATATATATGTAAGACGATTGCATGTTGGATGTTTTCTATTCAGCGTGATAATCTCATTATGTACAAATCACACTATCTAAGGAGCTTTTTCAATGAACAGAAAATGGATGACCTCCATGGCATTGTTATTAGGTCTGTCGATTAATATCGCAGCTGACAATGCTATCGTGATACCGACTCACGCAGGCAAAAAAAGCATGGGAAAATGGAACAGTGAGAGACAGGCAAAAAGAAGTATTGAAAAATCACAATACAAAAGATACTATGCAGCTTTTTCAACACCTCTCACAGAGGATTTGATTTCAGGCTTGAAGAATAATAGTGCAAAAGTTGTTGGAAATGCCGGTAAAATCGGCTCTGCCTATGTTTACGTTATAAAAATCACATCCGATAACGATTCAGCACTGTCCTTTTTGAAAAATCAGGCTACATTCTGGAATGTCTTGCCAGTGACATTAGAGGATGTTATAGAAAAAAACACCTTGAAAAAAATCGAAGAAAAAAAAGATTCTGGTGAGCTTCTTGACTTGCTGGTATATGTGGATGATATATCTGATCAAGGTACATTGAATCAATTAAAAGTAATTGCTGAAAAAACAGAGGTATTTCCTGAAGCAGACAATTGCTATCGTATTTCCATTGCTCCAAGAAATGTATCACGATTTGAAAAAATCGATGGTATCAAGGAAATAGTCGAATATCAGGAAAAACAAACCACGATGAACTATGCCCGCAAAGCAACTAATGTTGATTCGTTACAGTCGCCCTATTTTACAAAAGCTTTCCCTCCTTCAGCGAATTGGTTGTTAAATACACCACATACAGGTGATTCAGTATGGATTTGTATTAATGAAAGTGGCTCAAACAGGCACCAGGATTTCTATGAGATCAATATGTATGGAGATACCATTCTCAGAACAACCGATACTTCTTATTGGGGTTTATCCGATCATGGAACCCATGTTGCAGGTATCGCAGCAGGAAATGGCTGGCTAAGTCATCTTGCTTTTTTAAAAGGTGACACTCTCGAGTATAGAGGTATCGCTCCTAAGGCATTGATCATACCGTATGGTGAGCGTGGTGATGTTAATAATCATTCGTTTACTGAAGGTGGAAGTAATGGTTATTACAACTGGTCCTCATCAGGCAATGATGCAAGGCTTTCTAACCACTCAACTGCAGGAAATACATATAATAATGTCGGTGTATTTGCTACAGCCAATAATGGCATTAATGCACAATATGGTGTGCAAAAGGGTTATTATTCATTACTCGTTAATAATAAAAATGGCATCAAAGTCGGTGGATCCGAGAAAAGAGGTCAAATTATTGCATATTTTAGCAGTATAGGTCCTACACGGGATGGAAGAATAGGACCAGATGTAATTGCTCCAGCTAGCGGTACCAGTCAACTTTATTACCAAATTGAAATGGATTCAGTTGCTATTTTAAATAACGGACCTAAAGTGGTTTGGAACTTTTCTGCAGGGGATCCGACCTTTGGCAGTACTTCTGATATTTACAAAGTTGAAAATGTTAGCCAAAATGGAACTATCAGTTTCAACAGTTATCCTGGCGGATATTTCTGGAGTGATAATATTTACCCGGCACAAATTGTAACCTGTAGTCCAAATGATACTCTTGTTTTACGAATCAGAGCAATGGAAACGGTTACTGGTACTACAGAAAATATGTATGTGGCATTATTATTAAAAAGGCCATCTGACTCATATCACTATGATGGTGTTCGTGTCGGATTTCAAATTCCAGCCGATGGCAACTGGCATGATGTATGTATTCCTTTAAACGACTCAGTGCTTACTGAGCAATCAAATATTACCTGGGGCCAGGAGGCTGCAGACACTATTCAACGAATACGTTTTGATTGGGGAGTTCAGCATCTCGGGGTCAGATCATCTGTGGTTAAAGATGGTAAATCAATCTATGATTCATGGACTGGCACCTCCATGGCCTGCCCACATGTGACTGGAATAGTGGCACTAATGTTACAAAAATACCGTGATTCTGTTCTGGTAAAAAGAAATGCGGATTTAGGAGTCAATCTCTACAACACTCATGATACTCCATTCTGGAATTCAACAGCCAGGGCAATTCTAGTTCATACCGCAACCGACATTGTTGATACAATCGGAAACAGTATCAGTCCATGGGCCAATCCTGATTTTGTAGCCAATGGTATCTACACAGGTCACATCTCCACTGTTGGTCCTGACTGGGCTACCGGATTTGGCCTGGTTAATGCATTGAAAGCTGTGTCATACGTTGATACTACTCGGTTCATAGAGGATGTGATCGATCAGGGTGCTACAAAAATTAAACAGATTCATGTTACTGAAGCCACACCCTTCAGAGTTACTCTATGTTGGGATGATCTTCCTAATACCTTTACATCTGAAGATGATGCTTACCGCTGCAAACTGGTCAATGATTTAGATCTGTATCTTCAACACAGAGGTTCAGGCAGAATCGTTTACCCATGGACTCTGGATCATAGCGGTATGACAAGAACAGATTCATTACCCAATGATGGCATTGATTCAGCTATTACTCCATCACTGATCCTGTCCAAAAAAGCTTACAGAGGAATAGATACAATCAACAATCTGGAAGTTGTGGATGTAGAAAGTCCGGATACAGGTATCTGGGATGTATATGTGAAAGCCAGATCGATTACCGGAGATCAATCCGAAGAATCAGGAATAAACCAGGATTTTTCTTTAGTAAGCGATATTCCCTTTGTTGTCTCTTCCTCACCTGCTCCAGATTCGGTCAGTTTAGTCATGAGTTTTGAACGTCCATCTCTCTGGAGCTTTACATCTGGGACTGGTTCTAAATCATATAGCCTGATAAAAACCCATGGTAAATATGCCATGCAAATACAAGGTAATGGATATCAGGAAATTAAAAGTATTAACCTGCAAACAACTAAACTTAACGAAAAAGATTACATCAAATTCGATTTGTTTGTTGGTTCAAACCAACCTAATCCTTACTGGTATGGCCTGGTTCAATTATATGTAAGCTGCCCTTCAGCATACATATACAACCAGCACATAGGACAAGCTATGCTGGATCCAATGCCTTTAGATTCGTATAATACAGTCACTATTGCACTGCCTTCAAATGTTAAAAATGCACTTGCAGGAAATCACAACGATTTCTCATTTTCTATAAGTATCAATACCAATCCTGGCAGTGGTCCATATTATTTGGATAACTTGAGGTTCAGTAATTAATCATATTTTCAAAGGTGGCAATACAGATGTATTGCCACAATTTCTTTTAAAAAGGCCCCAAGCAGTTTTCCTCTTTAACTCTTGATATTCTCCCTTTTTCTACTGACATTCGCGTCAAATAATTATATTATTATTGTAACACTCCATTCACCAGAATGAGAGTTGAATATTACATTTTTAGTTCTTCATTTAGCCTAATATTAGAGAACTCAGTTAAACCTGTCACCCAATAAGTTTAGATGAATGGATTTTTTAATCCAAAGGACAGTAATTGAAACAAAAATCAGGAGAAACCGAAAATGAATTATACTAAAATTATACTTTTGTTATCAATCCCTGGCTTGATTCTTGGTTATGATACAATCCCTCCATTAAAATGGGTAAAATCAATTCAAGAAATAGCCGTCACGCTTACAGATCTTTTAGAACATTCACCTGATGAAGTTTTATGCACTGATAATAAACAGATAATAATCTTAAATAAAGTAAATGGTGCTACTATTAAAAAATCAACTGAAATTGGAAATTTCGCAAGCATCGAAAAAGCATCTGATGATGGATATATAATTGCAAAAGGCAATAGCATTGTTTTTCTCAATCATGAACTGGAAATAGTCTGGTCTAAGACGCTCATAGACAACGCAGTATCATTAGTGTCAGTTTCTCAAACCAGTGACAGTGGCTTTGTCGCAATTGGCAATAACAAAGTTAATCAAAGCGTACATGTCATTAAAACTGATAAAAATGGTGACACGCTCTGGACCCGGACAAATATAAAATCCAGTGATGATATTCTCACTTATACTGGTGTTGGAGTAAGAGAAATTGAAGACGGATATGTTGTTTGCCAGTCCTATTGTTCTGGTATCTGCGTTTGGCAAAATGCTTTATTTGCAAAATACTCTGTATCTGGCGCTGAGCAATGGACAGGAAAGTTCTATGGGTTCACCGTCAAAGATATGATATCTGTGAATGGTAGGGTGCTATTCACAGGAGAATACGACTCCAATGCAGAACCTGATCTGGCTTTCCCTGAATACTCTTCACTTGCTAAAAGGCAATACTTCGTCCCGACCGACATTTACTATTTACAGTTGGGAGCAGATGGAAAAATTTTGAAAAATTTAAGTGTAGATGGTGGCCTTTCAAAAAGCTGGGGCAATTCAATAAAGCAGTATAAAAACAACAGCATTATAGCCGGTTTTGTAACATATACTAATCCATTGATCAATAAGGTAATTATTTCAATGGTTACTGAAACTGGCAATTCAAAGTCCTTGAAAGATTATATCATACCTCATGTGTCGAGTGTCTATCCGATTGCACTACCGTTTGTGTCAGGAGAATTACTTGTTTTTACTAAAGATTCCCTGTACTACTATGAGCATCCAACTAATATACATTCTCATCGTGTAGAACAGCATTTAAACCAGATTAAACAAGTAAGTTTGCTTTCCAGCCATAAAAGCATCAATTATCTGCTCTCATCCCCTGTAAAATTAAAAATTGATCTTCTCTCTTATAATGGCCGGTTAATACAATGTGTGGATCAGGGGATGAAAACAGCAGGAACTCATGTTATAACTACCAAAGATTTAGCACCCGGCATCTACTTTTTACGATTTCAGTATGGAAATAGAAAAAATGTTTACAGGATTGTACAAGGCCGTTGAAATCGCATTTAACTGTGGGGTTTCATTATTTTTCAGCTTCATTGGTATCAAGTCACAGAGAACTACCATTTCATGAAAATCGCTTTTCAAGGAGCGCACCCCACCTCGCTCCTTTTAATAAAACCATATCCTGAATACACCTTTGATTGAGAGCAGGTATAGTTCATATTTTCACCCCAATATATCCAGAAGATTCTTTGGATATGGCAGAAAGGATACTGTCTGAAAACGTTAATTTAAAAATCACCTGATGGTTAAGGTTAAATATAATGTAAATAAACAGGTGCCAATATGTTTCAATATGAGTGCTGTGATTGCAATCATAATAAAACTACATATGATAGTGATGAACTTTGATACCTTCAGCTATTCCATTTGGATCTTCAATAATCCCTTAGCCAGAAAGTCTGTGTCATTCTGCCTGAAAAAAGCTTCCTTTGAATGGAAAATGATTCCCATATGTTTAGTTTTAATTTTGTTTGAGATCTGAATCCGTTCTCAAAAGAAGCCTTGTGAATGTCAGTCTTACGATAGTAAAAGCATTAAATCGAATAAAATTACAAGTGAAGATCTGATGATAAATGAGGTATCGGTTTGTTTCGCATATCATCCAAATCTATTTATCAGACGGAGGGAGTCTCGCAACGAAAGAATAGTATTTTCCTGATAGCAGAATACCCTACCTGGGGACACCCTTCACTTCAGAGCTTATTGAATATTAAGGTTGAGTTACCGGAATAACTGAATCGGGACTTTTCTTCTGAAACAGGTCTTTAAATACCCATTCTCTTTTAATTCCGATTAATCCATTACTCCACTTATTGACCAAACCAACATGATTCAATGAAATGTATGCCAGATAAAGGACAAGAAGCACAATGATGATTTTGGACCAGGGAGACTTTCTCTCTGCGTAGGGATCGATAAGATCGCGTTGAGATCCGGCAGGAAGCGTTGCAGTATGGGTTAGCAAGGCACCGAAAGGCACACTTATCTGTGCTTTAGCATTTACAGCCCATCCTCCCGCATCAAGAATCGGCCCAAGATTACGTTTTCTCAACTTAATAAATGCAAGTATAATAGACGGTCCGGATATTAAGGCAATAAGTCCAAGTATCGATCCTGCAATAGCCAGAGGACCAAGCTTGACTATACCTGCAATATACCCAAACAATGTGGCTACAAATGTTCCCAAAGCACCTGCTGCAACACCTAAGGCGGCTACAATTCCCACATCGAGTTTTTTCTGAGGGACAGCCGGCCCGGTCTTTACCTTATCCACATTTGCAGTTGCTAATGCAGCCTGAGATAATTTTGTAGTAGACTGCACCTCAGCATCCATTGCACGTTTTGCCACCTGGGATTCTATCATCCGCACGAAACTCTTGTAAGGCAGCCAGAATGCCTGACGCAAACTTATGGGATTGTCGATAATTTTAATGATTGTAGCATCCCAATCTTTACCACTGCGATCGTAAAAGACGCCGTTTCGTCCAACCATGAGATTGTCTGAATCGCCATTAGTAAAAGCTGCCACAATTATAATATTCTTTGCTTCATCCTTTCGCTTACATTCACAATAAACAAGATAAGTTCCTGCCATGGAAGCCATCAGACTATGCTTATTAGGATCATCGATTTTAATGCAAAGATGACAGCTTCTCTGGTCGAGATAAAGTGTACCAGCCTGAAAAATGGAAGATGAACCTTTGGTATAAAAATCTTTGAAATTGACAAAATTCTTACTCAGAACATACAGGTCTCTTTTAAGACGGATCAGTTTTTCAAGGGCTTTAATAGATTCAAAAGAAACAGATTCAAACCTGTCCTGCTCTATAAGAGATAGAATTTCTGTTTTCATATTACTATTGAGAATCTCTTCAATTCTATCTTGCCCGAGTGTATGAATGGCAGATGATGGCTTACGTTTCTGCCAGGAAAAAAGTGGTTCAAATAGACTGCAGATCTCCTTCCACTCCATATAAGTGAGATCTTTTTTTATTCCGTACAACGGTATTATAACTTCTCCGATCAATTCACCTATGCTCTTTTGCCATGAAGGATTAATATCGCCGGATAAGGGTAATACTCCATGCGGTTTTACTATTGAGATAGGAAGAGAAGAAAGTGCATCACAATCAATAGTTAGCGGTTGTGTTACACAGGATAAAAATGCACTATCTCCGCCATTGAGATGGACTATAGCACGATCATCATATCCAGCTATCGCACATCTTGTAAAAAAATCGTCAATTTTATTTTTTACTTTATTCAGAACTTCAAACGCTGGTTCTGTTTTTTCGCCCAGAGGAAGCACTGATTGGTCCTTGTGGATTTCCATTCTCCAGACAATATATTTCTGTGCTTCAGTAAAAAAATCCTCTACAATACGGGTATCAATTCCCGGTTTACCTGAGCGATCGATTACCGACCCGGATACCGCAATAATATCATTTATTAACTTTTTATGTTCTTCATCAGATGCGGTATCAACAGTGATAATACCATCACCGTTAAACACTTTATCTGAAAAACTTTTTTCCAGATTCTGTATTTCTTCAACAGAAATGCTTCCATTTTCATCTTTTCCCAGTAACTTTAAAGAACTGCGCACAGTCTGGAAAATTTTTTTCCCTTCATCAGTAGAATCATTGATTGAATCCAGACTAATCCCATCTTTGTTTTCTATAAGCTCATCTGGATTTTTAAGGTTTTTTACAGTCCATTTTATTGCAGCAATCAATTCGTTAGCCCTGATTCTGCGATCTCCATCGCAATCAATCATTTGCAAAGTAGTTGTATCAAAATGTACATTATCTACAGGGCAGGCAAGAGCAACCCAGAGCTTCTGGTCCAGTTTTTCAATATTTATAAGATCCTGTGCAGAATCAATTCTTACCTGGTCAAAACCACCAGCCCTGAAAAAACGCCATGTGTAACCAGTATTGCTCTTAAACATCTTTTTCTTCATGATACCTATCCAGAGAGGTGAAAAACATTCGCTTGTACCTGTTTTCCGTTTATGTAAAAATATAATTGCCAAAAGATCACATAAATCTGTAATATATTTTTCAATGCAAAGTTTTGAACTTAAGCAACCTGAAAATATGTGCCTTCATCGCTGCGTTACAAACATATTTTGAAAAAATGCAGCAAGCATATAATCTGTTTGCAGAAATGGCTTGCTCAAGATGATGAAATTTTAAATTGTTTATAACCGAAAAAACTAAAACCTGAACCGGACGATACTTTAGTGAATGAATCACATGATAAAAATCGCCAGTTTCAGATTAAACTGAAAAGTTCTTGTGGCTTCTTGCGCATCTGCCGCATGGCATCTATTTTATTCAATAATTTCTGGAGGTTAAGTGGCAGAAAGTGACGTCGCGCATAATGGTCCTGAGGAGTTCCTGCGGGGAGCGCTGGAGAAGATTGTTTTTCTTGAGTGTAGAGTCTCACAGCTCAATGCAGAACTGACTACTGAACGTGCTGCTATGCTTCGCGAAAAAGAAGCCGCAGCAGTAGTACGGGCCAGAGAAGTAGAACTGGAAATGCTTCTGGCACAGGCACGCAGTACCGAAAGCACCATGAAGATGCGCATTATTGAACTTGAGGAACGGGTTCGGTTACTTGAATCTGAACGTGAACTGTTTATGGCAGGTTTCGTCGATCGGGCAAAAGTTGTGAGTGCCCCAGGTAAGGATGATGACGAAAATCCAGCCGAACAAACCGATCTGGCTGCTCTAGCCGGTTTTATTGCTGAGTTACGCGAAAAAATCGAGCAACTCAAATTGTGGAAGTCTGCAGCTCAAAAAGCGGGAATCGCCATTGAAGAGAGTTGCGTCTCCCAACCTTCTAAAAGCATACCAACAATATCTTCAATCGCAGATCACTTCGAGAAAGCGGGTCGGCTGGGCACAGTCACAAACGAGACTAATCGAATTAAAGAGCAATTTGCCACTCAGGCAGAGCATTCCCTTTACCAAACATCGATGAGAGATCTTGAAAGTATAGACCCAGTGTGCCGTAAGCGTGCAGCAGATTGCCTGCGCGCTCTGGGTTCACAAGCTGCCTCACCACTGATTACTGCTGCGTTAGACCAAGAGAGTAATCCGGAAGTAAAAGTGGCACTACTTCGCGCACTGGAGAAAGTCGGTGAACCATCAGCTGTAACCCTTGCAATTCGCGAAATTGCCGACCAGCACCCCGAAGTTCGCGCTGCGGCACTCGATACCACTGCCGCCCTGGCTAAAGAACATGCCCAATCAGCACTGGTAGGAGCACTGAGCGATTCCAGCTCTTTTGTGCGCCGTCGTGCTGTGCTTTTATTGAGTTTTATTCCAGGCTCAACCGTAACCGACTCACTTACCTCGATGTTATCCGACCCGGACCAAAGTGTCGCCCGTGTTGCTGCACTGGCGCTTTCGGGCAGACCCGATCTTAAGGCACAATCTGCTCTGGTAAAAGCGCTCAATCATGAGGAGCTTGTGGTTCGTCGTTGTGCTGCCGATGCGGTAAAAAGCTGGTCAGGTGAAGTGGTAGATCCTGATGCATCATCAGTTGAACGTCGACGGGCAGTCAGAAAAGTTACCGATAAGCTCACTAAACTTGATGAGGTCACTTTGCGGAAAGCAGTTATGCAGGCTCCAATCGGAGCTGCAACAGCTGATCGCAGATCTACTTTCAATAGAATACAGGAGCCTTCTCCTTTTATTCCTATTGCATCAAAACAGAATAACACTGAAACTGATAAAACCGTTATTGTCAAACATACATCCGTACCGGTTGTACCGGTCCCAGAGGAGAAGCATTCTACCCTGGAGGACTCTTTAATTGGCGAGATCCGTACATCGTTGCGTGGACGTACTGCAGAGGAATTATCGCATCTTATCAATGCCGAACTTCCAGCTGTTACGGAATTATTGACAATGCTCGTGAAAAAGGGAACCATTTCACAGCGCGGACCACGTTTCTTTATGAGTTAGAAACCAAATATGAATGATATACATACAAAATACCCCGGTGTCGCCAACCGGGTGGCATAGCGTTAGTCAAAGGAAGCACCATGGAGAACATTCGTTACAGCCCTAAGCGACTCTCAACAGTTGCAAGCTGCACGATCAAACAGATCGAGAACGTTATAGGTAAAAAGGAATCTTATACAGTAAGCGATCTCATTTTTTTGCGCCAGAAGCTTAAGCATACACCACCACCTTTTCCATCGCGCATCCAGCTTTTTCTGAATTTCAAGGGTGGGACCGGAAAAACCAGTCTTTCCACATCCTATGCTTTCCGGCTGGCAGAGCGCGGATACCGGGTGCTTATGGTTGATCTGGACAGTCAAGGTCATGCCACCAAGTGCCTGGGTCTGGAGGGTTCCGATTTTCCCCGTACCCTGCACGACGTTCTGATTCGTAAAGTCCCGGTCTCAGAAGTAATTATCGAAACCACTATGCCCGGTCTCTCACTCGTGCCCTCGAATCTTTCCATGAGCACCATAGATCTTGCGCTTATGCCGCTTTCAGGCCGCGAATTCCGTTTGCGCAATGCACTTGAGCAGGTAAGAGAAAATTTCGACTTCATCATTATGGATGCATCTCCCTCGTTTGGCCTGTTAAATCTCAATGCTCTTATGGCAGCTGAAGATCTGATTGTACCGGTTCTGGCCGACTTTCTATCTTACGATGGTCTTAAACTCCTATTTGAATGCATTCAGGGACTCGAGGAAGACCTGTCGCATCAACTGGAACATATCTTTATAGTGGTAAATTCCTATAACCAGACCTTCAAGATTGCCCGTGAAGCACTCGACGCACTCAAGACCCACTACACCGATTACCTGTTAAATACTGTAGTACGTCAATGCACCAAATTTGCCCAGGCCTCAAGCGAAGGATATCCGATCTTTGCTTTTGATCCTACTTCAAAGGGAGCCTGTGACATCGAAAATATGCAACTTGAGGTAATGGAGCGAATTCGCGCCGGATTCGCTGTACAGACAAGCGCAGCTGGAGGTACACTTTGAGAAAAGCATTTGATACCAATGTTCCTAAACTGAAACCCAGGCTCCGCCCTGCTATGATAGCAGTTTCGGAGACCACAAATGAAGCTCAGGAGAAGAATTCGAGTCGCTATAATAAGCAACAAATTTCTAGAAATAAATCTGTGCCTGCTGATGTTTCAGACTCCGCCCCAGCAAATACACCGGAGCCGGTTTCTGCTGCTATAGTTGAAAGTACGCCACCTGAAATTAATCCAGAAGACGACAAGATCGTTCAATTTCCCGACACCAGGTTGCCAAAGGAAAACCTGACCGAAGAAACAGAAGACAGCCTTGAATCATGTAGTGCACAAACTCAGAATGCATCTCCCGAAAGCCAGACAACAGAATCAACGGCAGTGCAATTTTTCAAGACAACTGATTCCAATCACAGTCAGAATCGATCTTCAGAAAGCGCGAATGATTTTACTATAGATAATCATCAAAATATCCCTGAAACCTTGTCGTATCGGTCTACTACAATCTCACCTGAGATCCCGGTAACAACAATTGAGGATAGCGGCTCACGCCGTAAACGGTTGGAAGAGGTAAAACGCAAGGTCGCTGAAGCAGTGCGGCCGGAAGTTAGCATCGAACCGGTTCCAGAAGACCCTGCACTGGCAGTCGAAAGTGTTTTGGGACTGGTAAACGAACTGGAGGCTCAACTTTCCAACTCACGCGACCTGGAGAAAGCTTTACGTGACGAGCTGGCTGAGACAAAAGCTGAATTGACCCGTACGATAAATGAAGGCCGCACAGCATCAGGAAAACTGGGCCAGGCTGAGATGCAGCTAGTGGAGAAACGTAAAGTTCTGGAAGAGATGCTCTTTGAGATGAGTGCACTCGAGGAGGAGCGGGATCAGGCAGTCCGAATGGTGCAGATTCTGACTGCAAAAGATCAGGGACGGCAGCAGGAGCTTGACGAACTGGGAAACCGCTATTCTGAGATTCAGCGTGCTCTTGAGGAGAGTAAAACCGAAGAAGAGCGACTCACCGCTGAACTTGACGATTGCATAACCGAAAACACCCGGCTTAATACGCTGCTGGCTGAAATCACCAGAGAACGCGACACGCTTGCGCGTAATGTAGAGAAGCTGATAAGGGAGCGCGACGAACTTAGTGAGGCCAAGAAGGCTCTGGAAAAAGTACATCATGCGCTTTCTCAGGCACGGGCCCGACTCCGGGAGTGAGGGGGTCGGACCTCGCTTATCCCTTTCTGGGACAAGCGCTTATGTCATTCTAAATGTAAATTTTTAATCGATTAATCAATCTTCCAGATAAATTCAAAACCGTTGTCTCCCTCGAGCGCTATCGATTCCTCCTTACGATTCACCATATAAGTTCTGTCACTATTTTCTTCACGGACCACAAACACCTCTTCATTTTCGATCTGTACAACAGATCTGCTTCTTAGCCGCTCTCCCAGCTCTGAAGCAAAGCGTTCAGTGAATTCGCGTGATCCAATCGCAACACTTTTACTCCATCGGTCATCCCTCTTGAGCATGACTTTATAAAGTGTTTCGTTTACAATCTGATCATGAACCATCTTGAGGCTCTCAAGATCCTTACAACCAAGCAAAGTTGCAAGACGATGCTGATTAATAATCCCATCTCGCAGTCGCCCATTCTGAATTTCATTATATCCACACTCACACCATTGAGACGGATGGGTCACAACACCAGCACGAACCATGTTCATATCGATATAAGCAAGACATCGAAAAAGGTGAACACCAGTCTCGACAGCAGTTGCAAAGTAGCGGTCTCCCCAGAAAGCATTTATTCTGCCGGTTCGACGATTAAAAGATCGTGCAAGCTGCCCCTGATTTGGTTATGTTACATAGGATCTGACCCTATTTCATACTGAAACCAGTTCGTTGCGGATAAGATCCGCTTCCATTCTTCTACGCTTTCTTATTTCTGGAATTTTATGATCCTGTTGCATACTAGATATCAGGTCGGCAACCAGATTCCAGTCAGATTCTTCCAATGGAAGTTTTAAAATACTCAGATCTTTATTATCAGGGCCACGATTATAGGCTAGTGAAAGAAATACTGTTTGTATAGAGGATGGAGTAGAATCGGAGCAAAGAACAGGAAATCTCGAACATATCTTATTCCAATAAGGGGTGGCAACAATCGGCAATATCAATTCTGAAGCTTCCCTAGAGATAGAGATACTTGAAAGAAGTGAATTTGATTCAAGATATGCTTTTGCTTTATCTGCTTTGAGCCCACATCCATTTATTGCTGCGGCCATCTGATCAGCAGTCAGGTATTTTGAATACATTCTTTTAAAAAGAGTGATATCAAAATATCCAATATCAACACCTGGATCAAAAGTGATTCCAGAATTCCCCCCGGGCCAGTATACTTTTCCACAGTGTCCTTCAAGGCGATGAATCCATACGATATCACCCCTAAAACCAGGTATTTTATATGATCCTTCCTTCATATCAGTTAAATATTTTTCATTGAGCTTTTCCCATGTTCTCTCTCCAACGATACCATCATCTACCAGATTGTGATTCTTTTGAAAATTTTTAACCGTTTCCAGTGTTGGTTTATCGAATTCTCCAGTTTTATTTAACTCAGGGAAATAATTCTGAAGAAGAATTATGTAGTTTTTAAGATCAGGATTCTGAGAATCCGTTCCATCTTTATATTTTAGAACTGGATTTTTCATAATTTGCTCCGCTCCCTCCAGCCATAGGATTAAGAGAAAATTCATGACTTTGCCATCGATTCAATCCAAAGCGGTTTACGTGCAAAACCAATATGATATACGATATTTTGAAGAACTACCTGCTGTTCACCCAGCCGGATTAAATTGAAGTTTTTTTCCTGCCCTATAATTACCCCCCGAGGTGTATCATTAAGGCAGCGATTAAGAAATTCCGCCTGTTTTTCGATAAAATCATCATCCTGTAATTTACGCGGATCACTTGTACCTATAATGACCCTTTTAACATATCGAATGTTTGTCATATCAAAGTGTTCGTCTCTGAAATTCATAAAAATCTCCTGAAAATATACTACCTTAAATCAGTTAACATTATGCAGGAAAAAGCTAAATATTAAGTATCCATTTAAAATGGCTAATGATTAACTTGCCATTCTCTCATCAAATCATCATCACCTTCCACAGTTCCGATGATTTCCTGTCGGGACTGCGAAATGTAATTCGGAAAGCTTGAACTCATCTTTTTCTTAAATAATTGAGGAGAAATGCCCGATAAACAACTCGGGCATAATGTACTTAGTACATTTTGAACTGGAAATGATTAACTGGCACGGATCTCTTCAATCTCATTTTTTTTCTGCTGTAAAAGAAGTGTCTGTTCCTGTATGGAATTTTCAATTTCAAAAAGTTCCTTTTCAATCTCTGCGATTGTAGTTGCATTACTTTTGTTTTTTATGTCATTTTCCATGCATGTGATTTTTTCTTTTATCAGGTCCAGCACGCCATCAATTTCCTGGATTAATTTACTCCCGTCACCATCCGGATTAGCATTAATCGCCTTGCATTTGTTTAGAATTTCCTGATACTTTCCCTTGTATTTTTCGAGTTCATTATCCGCCATTTTTCCCCCTCCATTTATTTGTCTTCCGGTATGCTGAATTTTTTGGAATCATTATCAAATTGCAATGATTTGAACTGTTCCAGTAAATTACTATACTCATTAATTGAAGATTTATCTTCAATTTGAAGCAGCTGTTTTTTCTCATAATTCAGCTTATTCTGTTTAACAAGCCGTTTTCTTTCAAGAGAAGCTATTTCTTTATTTATTTTCCTTATTTCATTAACAACCGGCTGCAGTCTTTCAGCCTTTTCTTTATCCTTTTTTGCCTGAGGTGATTCTATTGCCTGCGGGGCAACAGAACTGGCAATAATGTCCAGCACACGCGACAGACCTTCCGGAGTACCAGCATGTTTGGCGTGAATATTTATGTGATACTTTGCGGAATTATCACTTGTTCGAGTATTTTCCTTATGAGCAGCCACGCTTCCGGCTATACTGACCTTTCCGGAAATAAAAGGTCCATATCCAAAAGTTATTCCACCAGAAGTACTCAAAGAGGACGATGTAGAAGAATGATCACTTGTTGCAGATTTTACCTCCATGTCAAATGAAACATCTACTTCATCGACTATCAGAGTTGGTATGTTTACAATTGCCAGCATGGGCACCTGCATGCTTACATCCTCTTCTTCAATTATGTCATGGCCAAGTTCATTTTTACCAACAATTGTATGACGTTTGAAAGAAAAATCAGCAACACGGGTTTTACTGACACCATTATCGTCATAGAAACCAACTGACTGGATAAAATCTGCAGTTGCCCTGGCCATTTTTATTTGTGCATCACAGGCTGCCTCAAGTGGTTTTCCAATGAGATCAGCAATCGGAAGGCCGCTAAACTGATTTTGCATGCTAACTAACCCATCCATATAACTCCTTTCTTAAAATTTTTTGAACACCACAGGGCATTATTATGAAAAGTAATCTCAGGAAATTAACTTACATATAAATACAGTAGAAAAAGGAGAATAGTAGGAATCAGGTGTGTTTTGTTAATGCTTGTAATTATTCCCTGCCATCATCAGCATTATCGGATCTTTGGATTATCTTTTTCGGAAAAATACTTCTTGTAAACTCTTCAACAATTTTATTAACAGCTTCAGGTGGTTCTCCTGCTTTAAATTTCATTCTGATACCAATTTCATTTGCGGCTCTGACATTTCCTCCGCTTCTGTTTTTGGCAAGAGAGATTGAAAAACTTGATCTGCTGGAATTACCATATACATTCTGATTTTCATCAGACTTTTTCTGATTATAATCGCGATTCCGAAGTTCTTTTTTACTTGCATGGTTCATTATCAAAGTCATATCAACAGACATCTCATCAAGAACCAGATGATCCATTGAAACAAGTGTAATAAGAGGGACTTCAAGAAAATGATCATCGGATAATTTTATTGTCTTCTTCTGATCAATGAATTTATTTAAATGTTGAAAATACTGCTGCTCAATTACTTCCTGTGCAGTATTAACGGCGTGTTGAATACCTCTGACAATATCTGACAATGTGTTCTCAGTATTGCCAGCATTACTATCTGGTGACAGTTCAGCTGATTTTTTCTTTGAAAATAGCATAAACCTAATTTCCCTTTTTAATCATTGTGCATCTGGTTTCTTTCTGGGTATTACAGCTGTTTGATTAAGGATATCAATTATTCTCAATAATCCTTCCGGGGCTTCCTGCTTACGCGCACTTAATTTAAAACTGAAACGAGAGGAACTGTCGTGACGATTTGTTTCTTTTGACTTGTGAACTACAACCGCTTTAAACTCAGGCAGAGATGTGTCTTCTTTATCACTATTACTCCTTTCAACAATGCTATCTACCCGGAGATCAAACTCGATATCAACACTATCGATTGCCAAATTTGGCATAGGAGACACAGATAGAAAAGGTATTTGGAGAACAGTGCCCATCTCTAAAGATTCATCAGATGCTTTTTCCGGGTTATTTTCCTCATGTATAATGAAAGATCTGGGTACCCTGTATGGAATATCAATAGTTCGTGGTTTCCCGTCTGGAAGCGTTGAAACCTGATCAATAAAGTCAATTAATGAATCGTTCATTAATTTCTGAGCATTAATAACAGCGATAAGAGGCGCAGCAACCATTTGTTCTATAGGAAATGGTTTTAATATCGAATTAGACCTTTCATGGGCATTATTATTCTGATCTGACATACCTTCATTCTGGTGATCATTACTGATATTCACAATACACCTCGAAAAAGTCAGTGATTAATAATTTCGGGAAAAAAGAAAATGGAAAGGAAAAAAGGAAAAGAAGAGCAATAAATCAAGTTAATAAACAAGCATGATTAATGTTTTATTAAATTAGTTATAATTTTTAAAAAAGGCAAACATTTTCTGCAAAAATCATGTCATATAAATACCAATTTACCTCTGGGATAGTTAATACAGGATTAATAACCAATCACAATTTAAGAATTGTCCGGTTAACATTGTGTATCACGAATATATAATGATTACGATAAAAAATAATTGTTTGCAGGATAAAATCATACTACTCTAAAAACCATTTCAGTTATAATTACCTGTTTGCCTATTGTTATGATTAATCTCAATTAAAAGATAATTGCTGATTATAGAAGTCCGCCTGCGTAGCAGGACACCTCTGCGCCTCAGCGGCTCCGCGTGAGACCTTCCGGAATCTGGAAAAAGGAGTGCAGGTGTGAATTATGGTATCTTTAAATTCTTACCAAATAAAACAAATGATAAAGGAGTTAGAGTGGGGAACGCTACATTACGAATTAATGATCTATCTGGAATTATTGTGGATACTGCTTACCACATACATAAGGGACTTGGCCCAGGTTTGCTTGAAAAGGTTTACGAGGTTGTATTAGCAAAACAACTTCAAAAAAAAGGGTTATCAGTGGAGAGACAAAAACCTGTACCGGTTAGATTTGACGGAGAGTAGTTTGACGAAGGTTTTCGTGCTGATTTGATAGTTGAAAAGCAAATTATTATCGAATTAAATTCAGTTGAGATAATTGCTCCTGTACACACCAAACAATATTATCGGCTTGGTTTATTAACGCCTACCTGCAACACGCTTACTTGCAACATGGGAAAGAGTACTGCCTTGTTAACCGCTTTAAATTTGACTTATTCCACAAGTTAACTACCTGATTTTACTGCAGTTGATCCTGGTCCGACCCTACCTTGAATCTACCTGGAATGGAACTTCACGTACATGTCATCAAAATTCAATGTCACTTTTTCAAATTTATTGATTAGATCTTTCCCGATATTACCATACATATATTTCCAGTGGAACTGAAATTCCTGGAGAATTACCGCTATCTTTTTTAAGATAACTTCCTTTCCCTGTATCGATGGTGAGAAGTTTATATAATATCCATTGTAAGTACCCATTCCTCCAATACCAGCATATTGAATTTTATGTTCCTTGTTCCTTTTGGTAATATCTGCTTTGTATTTATCAAAATACCTTTTAAATAACATGGTTTTATTCGCACCTGTGTCAAAATTGTAATACAATCCATCTATCTCTATAATCGGTGTCATTTGCACGAATGCCAGATTTTTTTCTTCAGAGCTAGTTGTTTTTTTGGGTATCCTGAGATATCCTTCTCTGCTTATCTGAATCTCCTTCAAGGCTGTAATTACCGGATATCCTATAATTCCCTGTATGCTATAATCAGTTCCGCTTATTGCTAAATCACTATCATTAAAAACAAGAAATAAAGCGTTTCTGACCTGGACATTATCTATCGTCATAGTTTTACAACAGGCCAGTTGTGCATCTACTTTTTTTCCGGTTCCAGCAAGAACATCGATATGACCGGGTAGCAATTCCATAGAGAATTTTTTTGCATTTGACCTGGAAATAGTTGAAAGATTAGCACCAGTGTCAAAAATAAAATCTATACTGATTCCACTAGATGATACTGGTATGGTATTTAAACCTGCTTTGTCCTTTTTCATTTTTATTGCAACATCCTCCATGATATTTACCTGCTGTGGAGGAATTTGTTCTACAGTGGACCAGATTGCCAGACTGTTTTTATAATCATCGATATCATCTTTACTCAAAAAATTCTGGTATTCCCTGATTATCAGGTCAGCTTCGATTTTTGCTTTTCTATAATCAAATAATTTAACTGAATTGTCCAGCTTTAAAGAATGCAACTCCATTTTCAATGTATCCGGCAAATGTTGTGTAAAGCAATCCAGTAAAGTATCAATTTTACTGTTTGACATATCCGGTTTATTAAATGCATTACACACAAACGACTCGACAAGTAATCGATGAAACCGGGATAATTTTTCACCGTTATCAGCTAATAATCTCCTCGCACTAAAAAAGTCCCTTTGCTGCACCAGGGTTAAAATCTGTGAAAAACACTCTGAGCTTATCTCAGGTTCATCTGGAATTGATGCCAAACTGACAAAAGTTAAAACGGCCGCAATTACACCTGCTTTCAGACTGACTGTTCTCATATAATACCTTCCCGGTAACATGACTGGGTTTACCCGTTTGTAAAAAATGTATCCATAATATGAACTATGATTTTTTCGGTAAAAATTGAGAGTACGTAATTGGATTCTTTACATTTCCTGCTGATATTAAAAACAAAACCGATTTCCGTATTCCCACATGGTTAAATTAAGTTATTTCACCTGCAATCCCAATTTCTTTGATAAGTCTATGCCAGACAATCGTTATGCTATTTAATTGAAGAAAGCGATTAAAAGGGGTATATCATTTATTGTTGTTTTTCCAGTTTCGTCATCCGATTATTGCCAGAAGAAGCGGACCATTGAGAGAGAGTCCCCCCAGGGTCGGACCTCACTTATCTTTTTGAATATCAATGCATTACTCATTATGGCCAGTCAATTTTGAAGCGATTAACCTGAAGCCCGGGGATGTTCATACAACCGCTTTGGGGATCAGGGGAACAGTTAAGCGGTTAGAATTTTACTTTAATATAATTTAATTCTTTGGGTTTGCCCAGGTTATCTGTGGTCCGACCCTGCCGGATTCGGCAAAGATTAGCACTTTTGCCCGCACTGAAGCAAAAACACAACCATAAACCAAGTTTAGCAAGAAAAGTCAAATTTAATCTATTATTTTATATATGTATATTGAAAAGAAGGTTTTCTCTTATGAATGATCCTGCAATCTATCTTTCGAATGTAAAAAAAGCAGTAGAGTACATCGATAGTCATTTAAAGGAAAAACTGTCAATAAGTGAGATTGCAGCTCAGGCATGCTACTCAGTGTTCCATTTTCACCATATTTTCACTGCAGTAACCGGACATACGCTTAAGAATTATATCCGGAAAAGAAGAATTTCTGAAGCCGCAAAAGAACTGGTTACTTCAGATAAAAGTATCAGGGACCTGTCTTATGAGTATGGCTTTTTAAACCAGGAATCGTTTACGAGGGCTTTTAGCAAATTTTTTCTGGTAAATCCACGGATGTATCGCTATGGTGGTGTCATGACCAGCATTGTCGAAAAAATGGAAATCGGAAATGTATTTAATCCCTATGCAGGAAATGAGATATGTAAACCAATACTGCAATCTTATCCTGCCCGTTATTATATAGGTATGAAATACAGCGGCACCAATAACAATGATGACATATTTAATCTGACCTATGCATTTTTACGCCGGAAAAATGAAATTAAGCACTGTATCGATGGAGAGCAGTACTACGGGCTGGCAGAGAACCGGATCGATGACACCGGTAAACAGGTTTTTGACTTTTATGCTGCAATGCGTGTGGATAGCTTAAGAGATATTCCTGAAGGAATGACAGGTATTGAAATTCCAGCAAATGATTATGCCGTCATTTTTTACAAAGGAAATAGCGAATATCTGTATGGTGATGAGGGCACCCAATCAGTATACACCTATATTTATGAAACCCTACTTCCCGAATGTGGTTTACAAGTCAAAGAAAATTGCGTTGGATTGCAGACTGATAAATCTTATCGTGCGATAGAGAACGACTATACAAAAATAATCATTCCCGTGCATGTCTGATTTTTTTTAAACGATAAATAATTCTTAAAGGCTATAATAGATAAAATTGTAAATTTATCTCTCAAGGAGAACTTATGAAATTATACCGTACCATTTCATTGATACTCGCAACATTATTAAATCTTTTTGCAACGCCTGTAGTGAAAGAAAATGGTGCAATGAAGAGGTCAGGATCAAAAATTATCGGGACGAAAACTGCTGCACCGGTGCAGGTTGCAGGGATGTCGCTTTTTTGGTCAATCTGGGGAGGAGAAAAATTTTACAATGCTGATGTAGTAGCTTCACTTGCAAACAGCTGGAATGTAACTCTGGTACGGGCTTCAATTGCAGTTGAAAACAGCGGTGGATACATTGAAAAACCTGATGAACAGCTGGCATACGCAAAAACGATTGTCGATGCTGCAATAGCCAATGATATTTATGTGTTAGTGGACTGGCACGATCACAATGCAAATCTTCACGTTAATGAGGCAAAAGATTTCTTTTCAAAGATGGCACAGGCCTATGCAGATACACCCAATATCATTTGGGAAATCTGGAATGAACCAGATGACAAAAATGGAACAGGTCATGACGGGCACGATAGCTGGAATGATATCAAGACTTATGCAGATACGATTATTTCTGTAATCAGAAAATACAGCTCAAATCTTATCGTAGTTGGAACCCCCGAATGGTCAGCAGATCCGGAATCAGCAGCAGAAGATCCTGTTGCTGATAGCAATGTCGCCTATGCATTTCATTTCTATGCCGGATCACATGGTGTGCTTAACCGTGCCATCGCCGAGGCTGCAATGCGCAAGGGAGCAGCAATTTTCATCACCGAATGCGGTTCAACTGATGCTTCAGGTGGCGGTGTCAACAGAAAGGTGTATGCTGAAGAGACAACAACCTGGCTGGATTGGGCTGACAACAAGAGAATTTCATGGGCAGCATGGTCTATTTTCAATAAGGATGAAGCTTCGTCAGCTCTGATACCATCTGCAACCGCAAATGGTATCTGGCCGGATTCATTATTGACAACTTCAGGTAAATTTTTCCGGGATAGACTCCTTGCCAGACCCAAAAGCCAATCTTCCGATTCCGCATCGATATTTACATCAATACAGGGAAAAGGTTCCTTAACTCTTTCTTCCGGAAAAATGGTTAAAAAAGGTACATCTGTCACAATTACCGCTGTAGCTGAAAATGGGTGGGCATTCTATTCATGGTCTGATGGAGTAAATTCGACCGCTAATCCATTGGTAATCACTGTTGATGATAATATTTCAATAGCTGCCCAATTTGCACCTGATCCTGATATAGACATAATAAAAAATGGTGACTTTTCCAAAGGTAAAGAAAACTGATACTCCTGGGTGGCAAAATCCTGTAAAGCCACAGTCGAAATTGATTCTCAGGTAAATTTCAGAATTACCAAGGCAGATACTCTGGATTGGACGATTCAACTAAGCCAGGATAGTATTACTCTTGACAGTGGTGTTGAATATACAATTACTCTGGATGCATGGTCTACGGCAAACCGTGTACTTAGTGTATGGATAGTGGAAGACAAGGAGCCTGCGGTTGATGTCGGGGGCGACACCATATATCTGACACCTGCAAAGAAAAATTATACAGTGAAAATCACACCACCATTTCCAACTACACGTGGAATTTTCCAGCTCCTGGCAAGTCGAGACACACTACCAGTATTTGTTGATAATATTCACATGTACAGATCCATCCCTGTAAAAGTAATAAGAAATCAACAGACAAAAAATAAAAATAATATAATGGGATATCGCCGTTCAGGTGAGTACATCTATTGGACTCCTTTATCACCGCATTCAAATATAACGCTTATGAATATTAATGGCAAAATTGTAAAACTATCAACTGCCACAAGTCCCCTCCGGTTAACAAATCTTTCTGCCGGTATCTATATGCTTACTATAGATGATGGAATGGGGAATAGAGCATCTCATATGATTCATAAGTTTTAAATGTTAACAGGGTTAACAGACATTTTAAATAAAGCAGAGGTGCTCCTTCAAATAGGACTTAATTCTTTGGACTTGCTCAGGTTATCTGTGGTCCGACCCTGTAAGCTTCATCGGGGTCGGACCTTACTTATTCCCTTCAAAATCAATTCATTACTCTATATGATCAGTCAAATTTTAAGCGATTAATTTAAAGACTGAAATCATAAAACAGCCTGGGGACTGATGATTAATTAAGCGATTTAAATTTGACTATTAATATGATTTAATCTCTTGAGTTTGCTCAGGTTATCTGTGGTCCGACCCCGTTGTGCTGTGGATATGCTTATCCACACTTTTTGAACAGTTTTAAACAGGGTTCAAATATTTTCTAATATATTATAGCTATTAATAAATCCACTTAATTATTCTTATCAACCATTTAAAGGATTAAGTATGTATAAGAAGTTAATAACGAGTTTTCTGGTACTTTTAATCGCTTTAACAATCAATGCACAAACCATTAACCTCTACGGTAAAGTCACTAATCTTGCTGATAAACCGATAGCTGGTGCAACTGTGGAGCTGTTAGGTCAGAATCTCAATGCTACAACTGGTACTGACGGCAGTTACAAGATTGCAGGTACAAATATAGCGTCTGTGCCTCAATTAACCCCACAAAACAAAATCTTATCTTTGGATAAAGGTAATATAGGACTTAGCCTTCCTCAACCCTCAATGGTAAAAATCGATTTTTTTGACTTAAAAGGTAAAATGATCGGAAAAGAACCTGCACAATTTGTATCAGCTGGATTCTACAATTTTAATATTCGGGAAAATATCCGTGTCTCCGGAATTTTCATTGTTAGGGTTACGGTAGACCAGGAGGAAGTGACCTTTCGCTATCTTCCATTAAGCTCTGGTGAATTTACATTTAGCAGCAATGGCCGTTCAAATGCTGCAAGCAGGAAACTGGCAAAAATAGCAGCTATTGATGATACGTTGAAAATCACTGCTAATGGTTATACCACCAAAAAAATGGCTATAACATCTTATGATCAGGAACTCAATATTAAACTCGATACTATAGAGACAGTGGGGCGTAGTGCCGGTTGTGGCAAAAGCACTACTCATAAAGGTGAAAAAAACCTGCAAATATCCACCGGTGGGAAAAATCGCTCTTACATTCTTCGCCTTCCAGATGATTATGATCCGAATAAACCTTATCGGCTCATATTCTCAATCCATTGCCTCAATGGTAGTGCAAGGGGTGTTGCCAGTGGTGGAAATGGAAACAACTATGAATATTATGGACTCTGGAAAATGGCTAACCCTAAAAATGGTCCAGGTACAACTATTTTCTGTTCACCAGAAGGCTTACCGGTTGGTTTTATGGGTGGTGGCCTGGGCTGGTCTAATACAAATGATGAAGACGTTGAGTTTTTTCGCGCAATGTTAACAAAATTCAAAGAGGAGCTTTGTATTGATACTACGCGTGTCTTTGCTGAGGGTTTCAGCATGGGCGGTTCCATGTCTTATGCATTGTCTTGTGCAATGCCAAATAAGTTCAGGGCTATTTGTATGCACTCCGGAGGTTCAATGAGTGGCTGTAGTGGAAAGGAACGTGCACCAACAGCAATGTTTATTACTCATGGAACAAAAGATGATGTTTGCACCTGGACAGGCGGCTCGGGTGTTAATCAACTCAATGAGGTTGCCAAGAGAAACGGATGTGATACAGAAGATCTTATAAACAAAGCCAAACCAACAGATCAGAGCGGAAAGACTCCAGTTACAGTCAACTACAAAAACTGTAATCCGGCTTTTCCCTGCAAAGCCAGTATCTTTATTGGTGGCCACGATCCATCACCTGGTGGTGAGAGAGATACCTGGGTTGACGATTCAACCTGGAATTTCTTCAAGCAGTTCTGATCTGACCTGCTTATTTTGAAAATTGCAATGGTCAAATAAGTTAAGTATCAAACTGCTGCAGTTACAAATTTAATGAATGTATAACGGATGATTCTTTGACGGGGATCATCCGTTTTTTTGTTGAATGACTGATATTAAGATCGAAATTACTCTAAGTCTGGTTTTGAATGTTTTTTATAAAAGAGATATTCATGTAAAATGCTTACATTTAAGCAATGGTCCACTCTAAAAGCTGACAAAAGTTAAAACGTCTCAAAAAAATAGATGTAAAAGGTGTTTTTAACGACGGTCAGATCATTTTTCGCTCACATCGAGCCAGTTCGAAATGTGTTTTCTGACTTTTAGAGTGGACTTAAAAGTAACACTGGAGTTACCAAAGCAATTTTGTTACGACCTGTATCACTTTTGTTTGAAAAGGCATAGTCTGCCATAGCGCAGTGTTTCCTATCATGCGCTTACTAAACATAGTTCAGTTCTTGATTACTGCTTCGAATTATTCCTTTCAAATTCATTTCCTATTGATATTGTGATAATTGATTCAGATGTTCCCTGATTGCACCTGCAAGAGCCGGATTATTCATCTGCATTGCAATCGAAATTGCTTTACGATCTATTTGTACGGCCTGTTCATATTTTCCTAAGTCTGCGTAAACACGGCCGAGTAAATACATGGCAAGGGGATCATTTTCAGATGACAATCTGACCGACTGCTCCAGGTGTATGCTTGCTTCTTGTAAATATCCTCTTTCTGCCATCGCGTGCCCGAGATTCCTGTGTGCTTCAGCGTTATCCGGTCTGGCATCAACAACTTTCTTAAAATGAAATATTGCCAGGTCTGTCCGGCCAGATTGAACAAGAGCTGTTCCAAGGTTATTACGGGTCATAGTATGACCTGGATTCAGTTGCAAAGCTTTTTCAAATTGCACTATTGCTTCTTTGAGTGCACCTTTAGCAGCTAACGCTTCGCCGAGATTATTATAAGCTTCCATATACTGAGTGTTTATTTTCAGGGCGCTGCGATAGTGTGAGATTGCTTCATCAATTTTACCGGTCTCTATCAAGGCTACCCCCAGGCTGTTATGTATCCATGGTTCTGCTGGAGAAAGTTCAAGTGCTTTGTTCCATTCGAGTATGGCTTTTTCATAATTGAAACTCTTCATTGACTCGACCGCAAGATTTACATACCGGGCATAATCAGCTGCAGGTGCTTCAATTTTTATTAAGCTGTCAGCAGGGATATTGATGAATTCAGGGATATTGACAGCCCGGTTGGCTGCAGTGGCATCTTCAATCAGAATAGGCGGACTGTCAATTCCAGCAGTGTCCAGGTGAGTAAGAAACATCTGGGTATAAGGAGACCTGCTTTTGGATGAGAAGACCATCCAGCGTCCATTAGGAGAAAAACTATGCCAGGAATTCATAAGCGGGGTATTGCAATTCATGCGTCGTGCAACCCCACCTTCTGCAGGTACTATGAAAAGCTGGCCATCAGGGCGCATTAAGAGTCCATTTCTGGCCTGGACAAATACGATCCAGCGTCCGTCTGGGGAGATTTTTGGAAAAGAGTTACTCATCCCATTTTGAGATGCACCGATGATAGGTTGTGCCTGTCCACCTTTACCTTCATTAAACTGGATTCGATACAGGTCGTATTTTATCTGAGTTTCATTGGAATCGTTGGCATATTGTGCAAGCCTGGCATTTGCAGGATAGGCATCCAGTGCCTTTGCCCGTGCAAATACCAGATATTTACCATCAGGACTCCACACTGCATTTGCATGAACGAAATTGGTGTCATCTGCACCTGGAAGCGGACTTAGATGCGCGTTCTTTTGATTATACCAGGCCAGAATCCCTCGGGTGGGATAGAAAACCTGAAGAAAACGGTAATCCCTGAAATTTGCAACATAATATCCTTGCAACAGATCTATCGGGTTCTTGCGTCTTTCGTAGTCGGTTTGATTAATGCCCGGATCATTGACAGTGGTGATTACATATCTGGCATCAGGGGAAATCTGCGACATGAAACCGACACGCAATGTACTTCCCAGTTTCCCTTTGTAAGTACTCCATTCAATCAGATCTTCGTTGCGAATCGATGTTTTAGGTTTAATATTCGCTAATGCATATAAACCTTTATCATTACGTGGACCATCCATATCCATACCAAGTGTTTTTCCATCAGAGGAGAAGGAATGGCAGTTTGCACATGTATGTACTCCATCCATTAACAAACGATTTTTTTTCTCTGCTACGCTGCGCAATCTCCAGGCAATGAGCGGGAGTGCCTGAGGGGCAAGGGGCTTAATCACACCTTTTTCGTTGTCTGAGGGCATGAGTGGTACATCACGATAGAATATCGGTGCGCCAACCGAATCACACGAGGTCTGGATTGACACCTGTCCACTTGAAAGGATCACTTTTGAATTACTGTCGGAGTATCCGGTAATAACAATTTTGGCAGGAGAACTAACCGAGTGCTCTTTGATTGCAGCCCAGGTGATTGAATCCGGTATCCAGGTATGCGCCTGTGCCTGTTCGGGTGTCAGTGAGGGCGGTTTGTTAGTGGAGGCGACACAGCGCGGATCGATCTCTCCAATCTGCATTGGTTCCCCTGCAGATTGAACACGTACCGAGGCAGTACCATCGGAAAAGACAATGTTTATTTCCCAAATGGTAGATTTTTTATTAGGATCTCTCCAAAGCATTGTAGGGGAAGGGAACTCGGGAGGAAAAATTGATCCCTCGAGCGGGTAGTCTATCACAATTGAGGCTGGTTCTTCTAATAGTTGAGGTTTCCCGGATTGTGAACTTGTGAAATGCCATACCAGCAGAATTGTGAATAGTAACGATCCGGCAAGAGTGATAATTTGAGCTTTTAATCGTTTCACAAAGGATCTCCAAATATAATGCGTAATACTTGCTTTCCCTGCCGAAATAAGAAGATTTGGGAGAATTGAAAGAACGAAGGTCAGTTAAAAACACTATTTTTGAACTGCTGTTTGGTTCTTGTATCAGCCACCCGATTTCTTAATGACGGAGGTTTTGGTTAAGATAAATTTAACCTAATTCGGACGGTTCCTTGGCAATGAGATGCGAAGCTGATCGCGTAAAGGAATCGTCCGATTTAGGTTTAATATAGTTGAGGGGACCGCTTTTTGCTCTCGCTTTTGTTTTGTGTTTTTTAATGCTGCGGAAATGATTTTTGCAGTGAAAAGTACTTTTTTACAGAAGAAACCCCACAGCGATCATTATAACCTTTCCTCCGACATAAATATTGTATTTACTATTATCTAAATTTGATCTGATATGAAAGATAGCTGCCCATTGTCGGCCAGGCATGTTCAATTACTGTTTCTTACAATACCAATTACATTTGGAATCTGAGGGGCTTCAGAAGGTGAAAATCCTGTTCCAGAAAATTCGCCAATATACTCTTTTTCGAACTTTCCTGTGGTGATTGCCATCTGAGCAATATGCCCACCTTCAAGATACATTGCACGATCGATTTTTACAGGAAGTTTCATAAGTATGGAGTTAAATTCATGAACTGAGTGAGGTTTACTTGAAAAAATGAAAAGTGCTTTTCCATCAGTGTCTGTTCCAAGTGCTGCAATACTCCACAGTTCTCCCTGTGCCCAAACATTTTTTCTGGTACAGGAGATCATCCGTATACTCTGCACGAAAGATGAATAAATCTTTTTCAGGGTTGCAAAGTCATCACATTGTCGGTCAATAATCATGAATTTCGGTACTGATGAGTCTTTGGGGTCGAAAGCCAGAATTGTTTTGTCTTTAGAAAGATATGAATTGTTTATGTGAAGAGATGTTTTCATCAGTGACACAGATGTCTTATAATCTTCCTGATACATACTTGCATTGATTGCTGCAACAAGGTGTTCTTTTTTACACCAATTCTTTGCTGATAATGAATTCCCCTGGTCTGGTGCTGATGAGCAGAGCAGCCTGAAGGAGAAGAATGCTGGATCAATCCGGAGAATAGTGATTGTGGCTTGAACACTGTCAGGATAATTGGGGGAATGGAATGAACCCAGTTCGAGACCCGTTTCCAGCATTTTCCACGATGAAAAAAGACTGGTT
>JAEZKP010000048.1 GCA_023436145.1 Fibrobacterota bacterium
CTGATGCACATCAGATTCCGCTTGAAAGTAATTCTGTTGATGGCGTGGTAATTCAGTTTGTGCTGGAACATGTATTAGAACCACAAAAAGTGGTCGATGAAATTTACAGAGTTCTTAAAGATGATGCGATAGTATATGCTGAAACACCTTTTTTACAACAAGTACATGAAGGGGCTTTTGATTTTACACGATTTACAGAAAGTGGGCACCGGTATTTATTCAGAAAATTCAGATTGCTGGACTCCGGGGTGATTGCAGGTGCAGGAACACATCTTCTCTGGTCGATAGAGTATTTTTTTTCGGGGCCTTTTCCGTTCATGGAAAATTGGTAAAATTTTTAAATTAGGGTTATTCTGGCTGCAATATTTTGACAGTGTAATACCAGATAACTATAACATTGATGCTGCGGATTCAGTTTACTTCATGGGTAGAAAATCAGGTAATTCATTTGCTGCTAACCAGATGTACGAGTATTATAAAGGAGCAGATAAAAAATAAAACAGTATTTGTGCAGATCTGTTTTTTCATGCATAATTGAGATGAAACTTTTGCGAACGATTTTTCTCAAACTTTTCGATAATTTTTCAGTTTACCCATGATCATCTCTGGCTCTGGCGACCCGAAGTGTCGATCAGGTGTTCAAGGACAATCTGGTAGATGCTAATAAGGATTTCTACTACCAGTTAAAATTTCTTTTCAGATTTTGAAGGATCACAACTGTCTACCTGCCCAGCTACATGCCGGATTATTATACCTTTTCCCTGCAACCAGGTCTACCATTGCCCAACCGCAATTACTGCAAACACAGCTACCCCTTTTCACTTATTTTGCGAATTTCTTTCTGTGTAGGAATTACAGATCAGTAAATATATCCATGGGCCTTTTGATCTGCCGACGTAATCAGCAGTCCAGTTTGTCATTTTGCGAAGGCATAACACTTTCTTCTCTGTTTTTCTTAATAGTTTACTTCCTGCGCACAATGACCAATAAAATATGCATTGGTGGAATGATTTTTGATAGCGATATTCTACCTATTGGAAATTTGAAAAAATATCCGAACCCAACCACAAAGGAGCATAAAAGTGGGGAAAAAAAAAGGACATCATTTAAAACACAGATCCGAATCTAACACCAGACTTCAAAATTCTAATCAGCCCATTAAAGCCAGCAGTATGTTGGCCATGAAAGAATTTTTTGAAGGGAACACTCCCCAAATCCCCATGCGCTCATTATTTCCTGCTGATTTTCGGTTTCCGCCGGTGGAATCCATGTCAGAAAAACAAATTACCAGAAAAGTTGATAAGATCGAAGATATTTTATTTGCACACAACATCCACTTGGGCTTTTGTGAGAAAACCCCTGATAAATTAATTTACAAATACCTTATAACAGAAGTAATACCCAAAGAAGAGATAGATGAAAAAGTATTTGAAGGTTGTTTTACTACATTCAATGGTTGCACAGGATGGTGTGAGGGCTGCTTTCAAAAAGATTATTGTGATAATCAAGCAGATGATTGTTAATACCTCTTACATCTGCGATTAACTCCTCAATTGCAGCACTAATGAGTACTGTTGCCTTGTAATGAAATGCCAGCCCTCTCGGTAACCTCTTAAAAAGTTGAAAAGTAAAAGTATTTTTCGGGGTGCAATTCAATTAGTAAAAAAAGGGTGCATTACAGCACCCATTCTCAACCAGTATCAGCTATCTCATTTGAACACTAATGCCAGAAAATATGTTATCATTTCCGGATTGAAGCCGGTAGATGTGACACCCGGCAGGTATGGCAACTCTTTGAATGGTACGATCATCCGCCTTGATTGGAATACGTGAAATCAGTTTTCCGGAAAGTGAATAGATGGAAAGCTGCAGCGGAGAAGTGTTAGTCGTATTCAGTTTTATTAGTTTGCCGTTTATTTCAACTGTTGCTGCAGACCGTGTTCTCTGCTGACGCACATTGACGATATCAAATTTTGAAGGATCCAGAGCAATAGTCTTTTTGGAAATTCCACCCGGCAGCAGCTCAATAGTGTCTGTCTGTGAACTTGTTCCTTTTTTGGTAGTAATAACATATGTACCCTGAAATCCCTTGAATTTACACTTTCCTTCGGAGTCTGATTTAACCAGAGTATCGGTAGTCCAGAGTGTATCTTTAAGTTTTTTCCATCGTTTTCCAGTTTCTGTGGGTTTCAGATCCTGATCCACCAGATAGCTTTTGAGGTCATCTCTCCAGAGTCGTCCCTGCCACCATATCCACAGGAGCATGCCACCGAAATCTTTACGGCTGTAAGCAAAGCGCATCAGCTCTTCCATGAGATCAGCCGTATTTCCGGACTGATTCCAGTCAATTTCTGTAAACCAGAATTTCATGGAAGTGTCCTGTTCGAGATTGACACCTTGAGCAATCTTATTGACCAGACTCTCATAACCGGGATAGCTGCCATTAGCTTCACGGGAAACGAGATCCCCAAAATGTGCTTCCAGACCGATGATATCGATTTTAGCGTTTTTGGCTCCATTATTTATGTCTTTGATCATTTTGATGTATGCATCCTCATCGTGATTTCTCTCAATCACGTTATATTCGTTGACACACAATTTAACATCAGGATCGATGCTATCGGCCATTTCCAGTATCCAGTTGAATACTTCCGCACCATTGTTCTGGGTTTTACCTGTCCAGGTTGCCAACAGACCGGGGGTTTTCACAACACGAGAGCCATCATTATCGGTAGTAAAATGGATGATTTCATTTACCGCATCCCAGTGACTTACTCTCCCCTTAAAAAGGGTAACCAAATCAGTAATGCGGGTAACCATTTCTCCAATGAATTCCTCTCTCTGGGTTGAAGAAAGAGTCTTTATTGTAGTAGATTCATCATCGGGGTGGTATGGACCATATGGCCGGGCGCAATAGGCCTGAAACTCTACCCGCTCATTCCAGAAAAGATTGTGGCCACGCACCTTCAATCCATTCGAAAGACACCACTGCACAATCGAATCACCATCGCGATAGTCTCCAGGGGCGCATGGGATCCCACCAGTAGTGTCGTTATAATACCATTTCATCTCATTTTCCGGAGTACACCACTCAAAATAATCCTTTACTGCAGCACCATATTTTTCTTTTCCAACTTTTACAAAACCGGAATCCCAACAGACCGCTCCCCCAAAACCGAAGTGATGCCTGATCAGTTTTGCTGTAACTGAAAAGCCGGTATCGGCTACTTCGATGTTGTTAAACTTGAATGAGATTTCGCAGTCACTCTTTCGTAACGAATCGATAGCCTTGTCGGTAGCATCTTTGTAGGCCTGGGTAAGAGTTGCCCATGAAGAGAAAAAGAAACCCGTCATCAGAGCCAGCAGCCAGATGTTCCCAAAGTTGCGAACGGTGCATTTCATAGTACGCCTCCTCAATTAGAAACAGAAATAATACTTCCGGAACAGGCTCCCCGACAGTCCGGTCTTGTTTGAATAGAGAATATATTTTTTTTCGGTGTTGAGCACATTTAAAATTTAAGGCATTCCAGTAAATTTTGCCTAAGTTCGAAGCTTACATTTAAGATGATCTAAGTCAAATCAGTCTGTTAAACCGAGGGTTTTAAATTCAGAAGGAATAAGAAAATCTGGATCTTAAAGAGAATGTAGATAAGGAGAAAACCTGATATTCCTGGTGTGGGTATTAATTTCAGGATAACAGGTTTGCTGTGAGCTTAAGGTTTTATTACAATTTTCCGGGAGGTTTTACTACTGCTGCATTCAGTTCCGCCATCAGGTAAATCTTTAATGGAAACACCATCCTGGGCAAGACTGTTTCGAATCGCATCGGCAGTTTTGAAATCTTTAGCAGCACGCGCTTTCAAACGATCACCAATTCTCTGCACCAAATCAGCTGGGAAATCTGAAGGGATCTCATTCTCTGCCTCAGAAGTATTGTTCGATAGTTTCAGATCGATGGCACTTTGCTTTGGAATGGAGGTAAGATTCAAACCAAGAATCAGATCAGCCCTCTTTACACATTCCGATTTAACCGCGACATCGATTTTTTCATCTTTCAGCAGGCTCCAGAATGCCGCCATAGCCCTGGGCATGTTAAGATCATCGCAGATCGCTTCAAAAAAATCGCCAAGAGCATTGTCAACTTCCTGTTGTGATACAGATTTCGCATCGGCAGGTAATGAAGAAATCGTCTGATACAAATTGGAAAGGCTGTGTGCAGAAGCTTCCAGACTCTCCCAGCTGAAAGTCAATGGGGAACGGTAATGTGCGGTAAAGCAAAACATCCGATATGCCAAAGGAGAAATTTTGGCCTCCTTAACCGTATCGAGTGTAATAAAATTACCACCAGATTTTGCCATCTTACCTTTATCCAGAACCAGAAACTCCCCATGCAGCCAGTATTTTACAAATTTTTTACCTGTTGCAGCTTCTGATTGAGCAATTTCGTTGGAATGGTGTACGCGGATATGATCTGAACCGCCACAATGGATATCGATAGGCTGTGGTAAATATGCCAGGGACATTGCGCTGCATTCTATATGCCAGCCTGGAAAACCTATTCCCCACGGGCTTTCCCATTCCATCTGACGTTTACGATCGGTAGGCGAAAATTTCCATAAGGCGAAATCTGTGACACACCTTTTTTCACCCATGTCCACCCTCTCACCAGCACGGAGGCTTTGCGGGTCCAGATGTGCAAAATCGCAATAGGTCGGAAAAACTGAAGTATCAAAATAGATTCCATCGGAGGTTTTATACGTAAACCCACGTTTCTCGAGTTCCTCAATTAAATGAATCATTTGAGGAATATGATCAGTAGCTTTAGGCCACAGATCAGGATTGAGGATATTAAGATCTGCAATGTTTTCTTTAAATTTTCCGGTAAAAATAGAGGCAATATCCCAGACAGTTTTCCCCTCTCTGAGAGCACCCTTTTCCATTTTATCTTCACCGGTGTCCTCATCGGAGGTGAGATGACCGACATCGGTAATGTTCATCACATGCTTTACTTTGTATCCAACAGCAAGGAGTGTTCTTTTGAGAATATCCTCAAAAACATAGGTTCGCAAATTACCTATATGAGCATAGTTATATACAGTTGGACCGCAACAGTACATGCCAACAGGATCGTTGCAAGGTTCAAAAAGTTCTTTGGAACGGCTGGCAGTATTATACAGGTACAACTTTTTCATTTAAAACTCCAGAACCACTTTGCCAGCACCATTGCTGATAGTGCCTATCACCACCGGTTCAAATGACTCGATCTCTTTAGCGGACATCACAGTGTCAGCCAGTTCAGGCTTTACTGCAAGTACCAGTCCGATACCCATGTTGAAAGTATGATACATCTCTTCATTTTCGACATTACCGGTCTTCTGAAGCCAGCGGAAAATCGGGTCCGGCTCCCAGGCGGCAGTGGTTATGATAGCATTACAGTTTTGAGGAAGAATTCTATCGACATTGTCCTGAAAACCTCCACCGGTCAGGTGTGCACACCCTTTGATCAAATCTTTGTCCATGAGTTTAAGCACCGAACTGTAAGCTCTGTGTGGACGGAGAAGTTCCTGCGCGAAGGATTTTCCGGTCATTTCAAAGATGTCGCTGTAACTTTTCCCGGCCACCTCTTTCACAATTTTACGGGCCAGACTGTAACCATTGGTATGGAGTCCATTGGAACGCAACCCGATAAGAACATCACCGGGAACAATGGTGCTGCCATCGATGATTTTATCCTTTTCCACAACACCGACTATGCATCCCACCAGATCGTATTCACCTTTTTTATACATATCCGGCATTTCAGCAGTTTCTCCGCCTATAAGGACACAACCTCCAGCTTTACAGGCGACAGTGAGACCAGACACAATCTGCTCAGCCACCTCCGGCACCAGCTTATGTATCCCTATGTAGTCCAGAAAAAACAGAGGTCTTGCCCCCAATACCAGAATATCATCAATACAATGGTTCACGATATCCTGACCGATAGTGTCATGAATTCCTGATTCGAAGGCGATCATAACCTTGGTTCCCACACTGTCGGTGGAGGAAACCAATACCGGATTTTTCATAGAAGAAAAACTGCTTATATCAAACATACCGCCGAACTGTCCGAATTTTCCCACAACCGAGCTGTTGTAAGTGGAACTGACCAGCTCTCCAATACGGACCTTTGTTTTATTCCATACGGATACGTCAACTCCTGCATCCGAATAACGCAATGGTTTTGCCATAGATGTAGATTTCCGTTTAAAATTATGAAAGTATTCCCAATGAATGAATAACGGGGACAAAAAAACAATTATAAACTGTCTGAGCGATTCACAGGAATGCACTGATAGTATATAACTCAATAATATAGATCAGGGGCTAAATAGAGTCAACCAGAGTAGTCAGAGATCAGCAGCAGTCGCAGGCAATTAAAAGAGGAAAATTTTGGAGGCTGGCAAAGAGAACTTCCAGCCTTGAGAAAGATGATACTGAAAATTGTATTATCACTTTCTTACTGGTTCTTTGTATATGACAAGTCCGAATGGATGGCTGCTTTTTATCTTTCCGATTCTTGCACCGCTAATCGAATAGAACTCACCTGCATCTTTACCGGATATTTGATTTGCAAAGCGAATCTTAAAGCTCTGATTATTAACCGGTAATTTGTTGTACTCTGTTTTTTTTATATCGATTATAACTTCACTGAAATCCAGAGATCCATCATTCTGCAGATACCAATCTATTTGTAACCCAGACATTATCGTAAATTCTTCCGGTCTTCCACTACATGCATCTGAGACGGTGGTATCAACATTGTCGATAATAGCCAGAACATATTTCCCGCTCTGAGTAGAGATAATAAATGACGGTGGGTTATCATATTTATAGGATTCTTTATAGAATTCGAAAAATGGTATATAACAACACTTTTTATTATCGATTACACGAACTGTATAAATTCTGGTGAATTCCAGAGTGTCGGAAATATCAAGCGGTCTTTTAAAGTTAACTAATGAAACATCCTTCTTCATGAGATAAAACGGATGGCAAGCACCAATGCCTACAAAGGGGCTGCAGGGACATGAACATACTGGAAAATTAGAGGCTTTAAGAATTATGTCCCCAGGCAGGCTAGCTGATGTGCATGCATAAAAAGGGCCATCAGAATTTTCCCTTCTACAATTGTCTTGTTACCTGATTCAAATTCGAAATGTATCCCTTTGAATCTCCATAACACATCAATATCCAGTGTGTCAGTTTTATGCAGCAATTCTCCAAATGCCGGTAATGCAATAAAAATGTACAGCAAAAGTCCTTTAAACATAATCCCTCCTTTTTTGAATCATACCGGTTAGGATTGTATTACAGGGTGAAGTATGCTGTTTTAACAATCCTGCAGAGATCACTTCTTTAAAGAAGTAATACTAAGCTTCAAATGTCAATATATAATATATCTTAAGTGTGTATAAAAAACCATTTTCAGGAGGCTGTAAATAAAAATTTTTTTATCTATAATAGAAAACCCATTCTTATCACTTCCATTACCAAGGAGAGGAAAATTTCAGTTCCTGTTCAAAATGCTCCAAACCCGTCATTGGCCGGGTTGTTTTATCTTGCATTCATATCCAAAAATTCAAGGAAAAGACATATTCCAGTTCTCATGCTAAAGCAATTTTAAAAGCCGTGACTGCTGAAAACTCTTTCTCCTCCCGTACACCAGTTTGTTTTTTGCATGTAAAAAATAGAGATACTTTTGTGCTCTGGTGATTGCAACATAAAACAGGCGTTTTTCCTCTTCCCAGTCACATTCAATAGTACTCTTTTTGCCACATTTGAAAAGGGCCGAAATAAACTCTGGCAATGAACCAATTCTTTTGCTTTTAATAAGACGGTAACTGGGAAACACACTCTCTTCCATATCACAGAGAAATACAACCGGGAATTCCAGTCCCTTGCTGCGATGTACTGTCAGAAGCTGTGGGTGTTCAGAATAACCAGTCATTTTCTTTAACTGTGAATCAACCCAATCCAGAGTTTGATTAACTCTGAAAAGTAGCACCATGTCCTTTACAGGTATGCTATTTTTCCTGTTAATGCAAACCGAAGTTGACATCACCCAGGAGATCAGTTTTTCCATGTTTTCAAAACGGTGTACAGAAGGTTTCATGATATTGTCTTTTCTGGTGTATCTGGCAGAGATGAGAACTTTTCTGTATGCTGGATCTTTATCTAAAAACAGCCGGTTTGCAGTGTCCAGGATTACCGGAACGCTGCGATAATTGGTCTGAAGCTTAAGGATTTTCGCCCCCCTGAAGTAATCACAGAATTCGATAGTAGGGAGGATATCTGCTCCCCGAAAACCATAAATAGCCTGATCATCATCGCCAACTGCAAAAAGTGAACTTCCAGTGGCCAGTAAACAATTGAGCAGTTTTATCTGCAGCGGATTTGTATCCTGGAATTCATCTACCAGAACTGCATCAAAACGCAGTGCATATGTTTTTGCCAATGAGGGGTTATCTTTGAATAGCTGCATGAGCCCGGTAATCAAATCGGAAAAATCCCAAACACCTTTATCACGTTTAAGTTTTTCCAGACGATCTGAGATTTGTTTAAGAATCAGCTTCTGATCATCAGATAGAAATGTCTGTTTTTCTGGGAAGACCGATCTCTGGGAAAGCAGTGAATCCAATGTGAGCAGATCAGCTTTAAGAGCATCTCTTTCAATTTTACTGCTTATCTGCGCCAACAATTCGAGGCGTTGTCGTTCGGAAAGTAACCGTGGCATCTGTGAGTAACCTATTCTACAAAAATTAAGATGACCATCAACAGTTTCGGAAAGTACGCGCAAACCCAGACCATGGAAAGTGGTGATTAAAGGAAGTTTTTGCTGGTTTTTAATTCCATCCAAAACGGAAACTCTGGAAACCATCTCTTCTGCAGCTTTGCGAGTAAAGGTAAGTGCACAGATTCGTGATGCAGCGATACCAGAGAGCACACAGAAAGCGATCCGTTTTGTGAGTACAGTAGTTTTACCACAACCAGCTCCGGCAAGAACCAGTGTGTGTGAGTCGGAAGTGGCAGTAACTGCCATTTTCTGTTCCTGGTTGAGTCCTTTTAGAAGAGATTCTAAGTGGAGGTTATTATTAACATTCATACAAGTGGTCAATTTTTCCTTATGTAATCGGAACGGAAAATATTTTTCTGTAAAAATGCAGCAAAACTTATACTCAAAAGAAAAGCAAACCGGTGGATGAGGGTCTGGGCTGAAGCCGAGAGTTGTTTTTTCTACAACGAGCCACCTAAATTAGTGTGAATCAAAGAAAAACATACCAAACCGGTTGCAGCAATGTTATACTTTGAGAGACTTTATTCAGAATTAAAAAACAAATTGGCACTTATCATACCTGGAGGAATCATGTCTCAGCAGATCAACAGGAAACCCATCGGTAATTTTTTTATAAAGAAATCACTCCAATTAAGATTAATATTTAAGATTGTACTGGCATCACTTACTTCCACCATACTCTCATCCGGAACATTGATTCTTGTATACTACCTAAAGTATAAAACGGTGATAGTCTATCAGCTGGATAAGGTAAGCCAGGAACTGAGTCGGGAGCATATAGTCTACCTTATTCTTCCTACTTTATTAATCAGTTCGATAGTTAGTATTCTGGTTTCCGTAGGAGTGGGCTTGTATGCTTCACGAAAATATGCGGTTCCGGTATATAAGCTGGAACAGTGGGCATCATTACTGCGGATGGGTAAGATGTCTGCACTTCTGCGTTTCAGAGAGAAAGAAGAGATGGCAGAACTCTCTACTACCTGCAATCAGCTATCCTCAGAGATGCGGGAACGGTTTGCAAAAATAAGAACTCAATCAGAGTTACTCAAACAGTCTTCCCCATCATCTCCCATAGCAGCAGAGATTGAAAAAATATTGTCAGGTCTGGAACTGGAGACTGTCCCCATAGAAGTTTCAACCACCTTTTACACAGTGACAACTACAGAAGAGAAGAAGTAGCCTTTTTTAGCTGAGGACTACATTGTAAATGATACTTTGAAGGGGAAAAAATCCCCTTCATTTGATGACTCACACTGCCTTATTTCACCAAACCGATAATATCTTAATCAGCTAAGACGCACAATAATCGCCCATGGCAGGCAGCAACAAATGAATGTAAAGTGGCATTTTTTTTGCATTTTTTGCGGGATAAACTTATCCAGGTAAGTATCAACCGAACTTTAAATGCAGGAGATTGCCATGAGCTACTTCATAATGGAAATGTTCAATCGTCATCCCAAAAACATTGAAGAGCCGAAAAAGACCTCACTTACCGATGCGATAGAATCCTGCCTTAATTGTTCCCAGGTTTGTACAGCATGCTCCGATGCCTGTTTAGGAGAAAAAGAAGTGGAGCAGTTCAGAAGTGTGATCCGCTCAACCAACGACAGTAGCGATTTATGTTTTGCCACTGCTAGCATCCTCAGCAGGCTGAATAACTCAAATCCCAGAACTTTGCGCAGTCTGATCACCGCCTGTATCGATCAGGTGCAATACACCGGCATGCAGTGTAACGAACACGCACAGCACCACGAGCATTGCCGTGTTTGTTCAGATACCTGCCGGGCATGTGAAAATGCACTTTCTGAATACCTGAAATTTGTTGAATAGAAGCAAAAAGGAAAGGCCAATGAAAAGGTGAATGGTATTTCACCTCTGCAATTCCGCACCTTCTGATTCAGGTGATGTATGCAGATTTTTTATATAGTAAATTCGACTGGCTCAGCAGCGGGCCTATGTCAATAGTATCAACCATGTTCGCGCATGCCATTTCGTGCCAAAAAGTAAGAATTACCTTCTAACCCAATGCGCTGATCAGTGTGATGTAAATCATATACTGGAAAACAGATTCGGTTTGTCACCGAATCTTTTCTTTTCCATACGCATTTTTAAAAAATACCGGATCTTTCATTCATCGTTACTGTTTTATCTGCAGGCGCTCATTTTACTGCTATGTAAAGCTAAACCTACAGATGTTATCTACACACGTAACAGTACATTTCTTCCCTACCTGTCTGTGATAAAAACGTTTACCGGTGCCAGTACATTTTTCGAAGCTCATGGTTACCATGGAAATTCAGAATCAACAATATTGTATCTGGAAAATCTGAACGCCTGTTTTTCGACTCAAATATTCAGATATCGCCCACTAAACTTTTTGATTTCTTCTCTTTCGGTCTACCTGTTCTGGCATCAGATGTAGGTGCAGTAAAGGAAATCGTGGGTAATCACTTTAAAGAGTTTATCTACACACCTGGCGATGCAGTTGATTTGGCTGCCAAGATTCAAAAACTGTTCAGTTCTTTTGAGATTTATAAAAAATATTGTGAGTTATCATCTGAAATGGCAGAAGAGTTCAGCTGGGAAAAGCGTGCACAGAGATTTCTCTCATTCATCCCAAAACCGGCTTCAGAGAAAGTTGGATAGCTCTCAGAGTGTCTTACAGGCACGGGAATAACAGATTATTTAGCATTTGTTCAATTTGAACAGACACTATTTGCCTGGGTTTACTTTCTTTAATAATTGCCGAATCGATTCTGCTTTTTTTTCCAGTCTCTGAACCGATACAGAAAAGAGCGTTTTAACTTCCTGTTGAGCAAAAAGAGAGATTGCATACTCCTCAACCATTTCCCGGAACGCTTCAATTTCATACCAGACTTCAGAGTATCTATTAACCTTTTCCATTTGACTCAGTTGATTTTGAAACAAGGAGAGCTGGGCTCTTTTCTGGCTGTATTTTACCGGCTCTAAAAATGCCCTCTGGATCCGGTACCCAAAAGCTTTCATGTATCTGGGAAACTGGCAAAACCGTTCAAATTTTACTTCTGACACGATTTCATTGATATAACAGTTCAGATCTGTCTGTAATTGTTTTTTCAGATCCTGACGGACTGTACCCTGTTCTTTTTTAAGTAAAGAGGAATTTTGATTATAGGACAGGATCGTTTTCTCCAGCATTGTTATTGTCTGAAAAGCAATACCTCTTGATTTATTCCGGACATTTTCCATTACAGTGTCAAACTGCTCTTTACTGCGTGGCGCAGCAATCCCAAAATCCAGCAGATACTCACGAATAGAAAGAAGTAAGGATTTTTTAAGCAGATCAGCACCACCAAGAGGAGTACAAAGCAGCTTCAGATTTTGCGGGATCTTCAATTCACGATCAATCCAGGCAAACTCCTGAGTCAGCATATTCTCCATCAATCTTCTCACACCTTGCGGATGAACCGATGCTGCTTCTGCAAACGATTTGCAAAGTACATAATCTACAGAGCCTTCATTACATTTCAAAGCCGGATATCCCAGAAGAGGTATACTGTTTTTCTCAGTGGCAACCTCAACATACTCAGGCATCGAGCCGATACACCAACCTTCGAGTCCCTTTTTTTCATATTTTCGGAAGGCATCCTCCCATGGTAAATGCACTTTAGCAACATCTCTGGATGCATTCCGCAGTACGGTCGCTCCACGTCCGCATCTGACCACACTTCCATTATTTTCCTTTACTTCGATACGCAAAGAAAGATGAGCCGGCAATGTGGCAGCTTTCAACAGCTCCGGTTCCACATCCACACCATAAAGTGACTTTATTGATTTGGAAAGATTTATCTCAAAGGGATCTGCAGAAAGAGCCATGACCTCAGAGAGTTCTGACGCTTTTTGATTGAGTGGCATCAATTTTTTCCGGATATCCTTAGGCAGATTGCGAAGTTGTTCCTGAATTCTGGCTGGCCATAATGCCGGAACCAGATATTCCAACGAGCTTTCTGGAATATAGGGTGCATCATTTACAGGAATTTTCAGAGTGATTCCATCTTTTTCAGATCCTGGTGCAAAAGAGTATTCGAGCTGGAAATTTTTACCGCCAATAGATACCTGGTCTGGCAGGTTGGACACATATTGAGGAATTTCATTTACCAGAATATCCTCTTTTTTCATAAAAAGGAAATCGTCCCCACCCTTCTGACGGATAAGGCGGTTGAGATCATGCACTGAAGATACATTTGTTAACCTATCGGTATAAAACTTTTCTATAGCAGTTTCTCCGGCAAAAAAGGACCTGGACCGCAGCTTTTCCTCCAGTTTTTCAACCTCCAGCCGGACCTGTTTATTGTGGCTGTAGAATCGATATGAAGAGTTAAGCTGCTCTTCGACCAATGCTTGACGTATAAATACAGCAGTAGCTTTATCCGGATTTATTTTCCCAAAATTTACAGCCACATGTTCTGCTACCTGCATTCCGAACAGAGATACTTTTTCGGTAGCACGCACCACTCCGGTTTCACTATCAAAATATGGTTCTGAATAACTTCTGGTACAAAGATGATTACCCAGCTGCTCTAGCCATAAAGGATTAATCGGGGAAACAGTGCGGGCAAACAGTTGCGAAGTTTCCACTACTTCGTGACAGACAATCCATTGCGGTTTGTTATCCCGGAGTGCAGAGCCGGGAAAAATTATCACTTCACGACCACGGGTAGCCTTATATTTTCCAGTTTCGGTTTTCATTGCACAATTGGACAATAGGCCTGTAAGTAAAGAGCGATGTATGGAATCTACGGAGGCCGGTGTCTCATTGATAAAAAAGCCCTTCATTCCAGCCACGGTTTCATAAAGCAGCTGATGCACATCATGCCATTCCTGCATTCGAACATAGGACAAGTAGTTTTCTTTACAGAATTTTCTTATTTTGTTCTGAGTTTTAAGTAAATCCCATTCCTGTCTGAAAGCATCCCACAGCTTAACATAGCTGAGAAAATCCGATCCCGGGACCATGAATTTTCGATGCACAGCATCAGCTTCCGCTTTTTTGTCAAAAGGTCGCTCTCTGGGATCTACTATGGAAAGGGCAGCCGCGATGATAAGTACTTCTCTAAGAGCATTCTCCTCTTTTGCAGCAAAAATCATTCTGGCAATATGGGGATCGATGGGCAGCAGGGACATTTTTTTGCCAAGCGAAGTTAAGCGGTTTGCCTTATCAATTGCACCAAGTTCCCTCAAAAGTTGATAGCCTTCTGAGATAGCTGACCGTGAAGGTGGCTCCAGAAAAGGAAACTCTTCTATCTCACCCAGGTTATGCGCAATCATGGAAAGAATAACCCCTGCCAGGTTTGCTCTTTTTATTTCAGGAAGAGTGAATTTATCACGACCCTCGAAATTCTTTTCAGAGTAAAGCCTTATACAAACCCCATCCATTACCCTACCGCATCGACCTTTACGCTGATCTGCGGCAGCCTTTGAGATCGGTTCAATTGGCAGACGGTTTGTGCGAAGCCGTGGAACATACCTGGAAATCCGGGCTAACCCGGTATCAATAACAAATCTGATATTGGGAACAGTAATTGAGGTTTCTGCGATATTGGTAGAGACTACAATTTTTCTTTTGTCTATTGTTTGGAAAATGGCTTCCTGTTCTGATTTTCCAAGACGCGAAAACAGAGGCAGGATTAGTAATTCAGGCCGGCGCAAGCCTCGGAGCCTTTCAATGGTCTCCCGGATATCTCTCTCGGTAGGCATGAAAATGAGCATGTCACCAGAGCTGTATAGGTCAAGCAAATCCTGAGCAGCCTTAACAGCTGAATCAACGTATGTCTCTTCGATGCAATCCTCATCCTCATCATTGAGATACAATAATTCAACCGGGAAAACCCGCCCTGAAACTTCTATAACCGGGGCATTACCAAACGCATGCGAAAACAAACTGGTGTCTATTGTTGCAGATGAGATGATTATCTTAAGATCAGGACGTTTGGGCAGGAGTTTTTTAAGATATCCCATGATAAAATCTATATTCAGACTACGTTCATGTGCTTCATCAATAATCAAGGTGTCATATCGTGAAAGTAAGGGGTCTTTTTCAATTTCTGCCAGAAGTATACCATCAGTCATAAATTTAATGCAGGTTTGAGCCGAATCATGATCATGAAAACGGATCTTGTAACCGACATGCTCACCAAGAGGGCAACACAACTCATCTGCCACTCGCTTGGCAATAGATATAGCGGCAATTCTTCTGGGCTGTGTACATCCGATTTTTCCGTTTTCCCCTCTGCCAGCTTCCAGACAGATTACCGGAAGTTGAGTCGTTTTACCTGAACCGGTCTCTCCTGCAATAATCACTATTTGATTCTGTAAAATTGCAGAGAGGATATCCTCTTTTCGCTCCAGAATAGGTAAACCTTCTGTATAACGTATCAAAGGTCGCTTCAATTCAAGAGGTTTTTTATCATTTAAATTTTGCAGTTTGTTCATTTTAATATTACGCATAAAATGCTCAGAAAGTATATTTTTAGAACGGAGCGGCTGTAAAATTACACAAAATAGTATCGGATGCTTCCTGGATAAAGCAGGAAAAATGTGTTGACCCCAAATTTTTAATCCTGTATAATAAATTATTGTAAAATAAAAAGGTACTATCAGATGATAAAGAGATTGGAAGTAGTAATAGTAGATGATGAAATTCAAATCACTGAACTTCTGAAGACTTTTCTCCAGTGTTCTTCAAAACACAGTAACATTCACACTTTCAATGACTCACTCGAAGCTAAAACATATCTCACCCAAAACAAGGTCGATGTGCTTATTACTGACTATAAGATGCCAAAGTGTAATGGTATTCAGCTTATGGAGAATTTGGACTCAAATGTCAAAAAAATCCTCATCTCGGGGTTTGTCTCAGAAATAGCTGAGGAGCGACTCCTGCAACTTGACGCCATATTTTTTGAAAAACCGGTTCCAATGAAAGCACTGGGCTCGCTGATAAGCGACCAGGAAAAAAAAATGCTGAACTTTGACGCGTGAAAAGAGCAGAGATGATGCAGCTAATCCTGGTGTACATAACAGTAAAAGACAGAACACAGGCGGAGCAGATTGGAAAAAAACTGGTTGAAGAGAAACTGGCCGGTTGCGTGAACATAATAGACGGAATGCGATCCATCTATTATTGGGATAATGCCCTGCAAGAGGATTGCGAGGCGATAATCATCGCTAAAACCAGTCAAACCCTTTTATCTGCCTTAACATCCAGAGTTAAGCAGCTTCATACCTACAGCTGCCCCTGCGTCATTGCACTTCCAATAATCGGAGGTAATCCAGATTATCTCCAATGGCTGCAACAGCAAATTCCACCTTCAGAAACTGAAACTTTATCCTGATCCGCTTGATTATTACCTGCAGTGCTCCTTTCAACTTTCAATTCTTTTCAAATTTCCCGCATTGATCTCCGTAATGCTTTATTTCCTTTTGTTTTGCGGAGGTGTTCCCTGATGTTTCAGATAATGCTTTACATTCTCATTTCCTGTTTAGCCATTTATGCTGCACCAGCCACTTTTATGGAGAAAATTGATGAAATCCCGGATTATTATCAACGTGATAGAGAATTTGGAGGTTTTCCCAGAGCCGGATCTGTGTACTGCGGCCCGGTAACTGTTTCCAATTCTCTTTTTTGGTATGCCCAAAAAGGATATGACGGAATCATCGACTTTACTGAAAATCCAAAAAAGGACCAGCACAAGCTGATAAAACTTCTGGGATCTGAAAAATATATAAACACCGGTTCAGGAGGCGCCAGCCCGGATATGATCATCACCGGAGTGCGAAAATTCCTTGATGAAAGAAATTACCAAAATGCGGAACTGAAATTTTATGGGTGGCGCCCAGTTCCTGAGCAGTTCAGGGCAGGCTCTGCTATTCCCGATCTGATGCTGGCAAAAGAGGCACTATCAAAGAACAACGCGGTATGGCTTAACATCGGATGGTATGATTACAATGAAAAAAACAAAGAATACAGAAGAACCGGTGGTCACTGGGTGACTTTTGTTGGCTATGGTCATAATGGAAAGAACGCAGACCCAGAAGTGCTTATTATCCATGATCCTGAGACGCGCTGGCGCCATAACGATTACATCAAAGTGCAGAAAATCACCGAAGGGACACTGACCGGAAAAATGAAAAATCTACCTCAAAATGCCTCTGGATATAATTACTTTCCTTCGGGTTTTAAAAAATATGGAATTATTGAGGGGATGATCGTTCTTGAGATGCCACAACGAAACAATGAAACAGTTACTCTACCCTATTAACCGCTACATAAAAGCAATTTTCAGGTGCACTGTAAGTATCACCTGAAAAATTGCTTTAACTCTCTGGTTTTACTTATCCGTATTTAATATTAGAGGAATAATCATCTTTTCCCCAACTACAACTACTTTAGGATTCACGAAAGCTGCCAATTTCTCAGTTACCTCGATACATTTCCATTAAACTGAGCCCTTCTGCAACAACTCCTTTGTTACACTTGCGTTAAAAAGATATGAAATTTTCCGGATTTTTTCCTATCGAAGATAAAACGGTTTTTAAAAAGGCATATCTCTGGAAACTTGTTTTCCTTGCAACAGAGACCTGAGGTATAATAGAATTAAGGTATTATCAGAAAATTCATACCTAAACCGGATGATTCGTTAGTGGACCCGATAACCAATTGGACGAGGCAAATGGCTCCCTGAGAATTTTTCCGCTTCAGGTTACAAATACACACGATTATACATGATGTGCCTGGAAAAATGAAACCTCTGACTAAAACAATAAAATCCGGGATGCATTTATTTCACCAGAATGACAGATCCAGGGAACTTTATATTGTTCAATCCGGTACAATAAAAATTTACAGGATTTCCAATGGGCGGGAGATTGAACTCGCAACACTTGGTAAAGGTGCAGTTCTGGGAGAGATGGCATTAATAGATGGAAAACCACGTAGTGCATCTGCAAAAGCCATCTCGGATTGTGAAGTTATAAGGATCGATGCAGATACTTTCCATGAAAAAATAAAAGATGTTCCTTCCTGGTTCATGTCTATAATCAAAATGACTAGTAATAAAATAAGGCAGGCGAATTGCCGTTTACAGAATATCAGCAGTGGCCATCAGGGTGCAAAAATCATTATCACACTGTTTTACCTCTTCAAGCACTTTGACAATACCGGTGATGGTTTGAAAATCAATAAGATTCAACCCCGTCTTATCACTTTACTGGGAATAACACATCAGAACATAGTGCAGATGCTGGACTTTCTCTACCAAAACAGTTTTATACATATCAGAGATGAATACATCTTCATGGCAGACCTCTACAGGTATAAAGAATATTGCGAATTTCTCCGCTTATGGATCAGAAACAGTTTTGAGAAGATGATTTCAATTCCGCAATCACTTTCCAGAATCATTTTGTCTTTAGCAGCAACCTATCCGTCCGTCATAGCAAGCGGTGAGAATGCTACAGACATTACTGAAACAGATTTTATCAATATATGTAATGAATCAGGTTTAACAGATGACCTCCATGGCATTCTGCAACAATTGAGATCACTGAACCTTCTATCTTTTACCAGAGAACCTCCGGTAAAAAAAACAGATGATAAAACAACGGGTTTTCAGATAAAAATCAGCAATCCTGACTGGAAACGCAGCTATTTATTCCAAAAATTCAAAAACTTAAAGCCGGTATTATGAAAATTCATGAATTGCTGACAGCAGTGATAGTTCTTGTTTTTTGTTCATCAGCTGAAAAAATAGTAGGTGGAATTATCAGTCGTGATACCAAATGGATCGCTGAAGAAGGTCCCTATATAGTAGAAAAGGATCTGCTGATTACTTCATCTGCACAACTCACCATTAATCCGGGAACTAAAATACTAATAAGGAATTCTCCCCTGCCAGACACAACCGTCTATCAGTTGGATCATATTGATTCCTTTACCGTATCTATCAAAGTGGAAGGGACACTGATTTGTCTTGGGAGAAAAGATCAGCGAACAACATTTTCCCCTCTTGAATTTTTACCGGATAGATATTGCTGGTATGGGATAATATTGAGAAATAACGGTGAAACCAGCGAGTTTACAGCTACAGACATTGCAGGTGCATACTGCGGAATATCTGCAGTGGGCAGCAACCCTCAGATCCGCCTATCTGTGCTGGAGTATAATCATATCGGTATATCATGTTCCAGTGATAGTAAAGCATCTGTATACAACTGTGTTATTGCCCGAAATTATGCATCAGGCATTTTCATCTCAGCATCGAACCCCCATTTTGCCAACAATATAATAGCGTTTAACCGCAATACCGGATTATGGTGTGACGGAATATCAAAAGTTTACCTGGAGTATAACTGTTTTTATGGAAATCATGATGGAAATATCCTGGAGTGTGACCCGGAATTCGGAGTTTTAATAAAAACCAATAAAAACAAAGATTCAGTGGATCTTTTCAATAACATTTTTACAGACCCGATATTTTCCGGTTCAGTTTCAGACTCTCTGGCGACTGAAAGAGACTACCGTCTACCCACCCCTAAATCCAGAGTAAAAGATACTGCAATTGCTCAAGTTATTTACGAAGGCAAATCTTTGCCTGAGTATGTATGGAAAGTCAGTAAGTCCAGATACGAACTTTCCCGATATTCGCCATGCTTAAATGCAGGTCATCCCGGAGAGAGGTTTAAAGACATTGATGGTACCAGAAATGACATGGGAATAGGAGGAGGACCGGAATTTACTTCCAGAAAGTCAAGATAGAGCAATCTGGAGCGAATGATCATGGTGCAACAACTACTCCCCTGGTACGTCTGATGGCAAAGCCAACCGGCCGTAAACGCTCTCCCAGCAAAAAATCATATACAACACACCATACAGTGAATGAACGGTTGACCGGATTTGCCGGCATCTTAATCTTAACTATAGAAGACAAAGACATATCTCCTACCAATCTCATCAATCCCGAGCCTGAGCCCTGATTGCTATTATCCTGCATAAACCACTCGCAAGTGTAATGTTCCTCATCAAGTATACCCTGCAGACTTACACTGGAATCGATCAGGCCGCCCTTTCTGAAAACTTGCAGGAAATAACTGCAGCCTCTCTTATAAGTTATTGAATCAAGATCCATTAGATCATAAGAAGTATCTAAAAATGAAGCATTTTTTTGGGGATCAAATGTTTCCCTCTCACCCCTGACCCGATATAAGCATATCCGCTCAATCTGGGGATTACGATTCACAGGGATATATTTACCCAGATAACGCAATTTACTGTTATACCGGATGGTAATGTTTGATCTGGCCTTATATTTTTCATTTACAATCACCAATACGTTAAGCTGAACTGAGAAGATCTGCAGTATTCTGGGTAGAAATTCCTTTACATCGGTTGTATTATCTCCGGTCAGCAAGTGCACTAATGAATCTACTACCTGGTCTCCGGAAGAAGGCTGGCTGGCCAAAAATTCCAGAACATCCAGAACTTCAAGCGGATTTCTTTGAAGCAAAGCAGGAGAAAAGGAACTCTTTAGAAATGAAGGCACCAAAGCCCCCACATTATCTACCGCTGCCAACCGATCTCTCAGAAAGGAACTAGAAATGACAATACTCAGAATTACAGAATCTCCAATCTGCCCCGTATGTTCTTTATAACTGCCAGGTACCATGATATTTTCCAACGGAACAGTATCTTGCGTTAGAATATCGGTTCCAGATCCAGCCAGAAAAGACCAGTTTACCGAACTTACTTTCTCTCCGCCAAAATAAGCATACAGATCTACAGTATCGGATGGTGAACCCTCTGCAAGCTGGTTGTTATCGTAAACCACTGCGATAGAACGGATTTTATCGTTTTCGATTGTTTCATATCCGGTGGGAAACTCCCATCCACACGAAAAAAGAGGTATGATAAAAAAAATCAGCCATTTCATATCTGCATTTTCCTTCAGATAGCAATTAAAATTGAGCTTTAACCCCTAATGATGGTATCACAGGAACAGAAAGCGATGTTTTTCTGGTATAGTCATAGTTGTATACAGTAAGTTCCGGGCTCTTATAAACAAACCATAATGCATTCTGCAGATCCAGATAACCTGTCAGCATCCATTTGTCAAACACGAATTTTTTTTCAACCCTTAAATCAAGCTGAAAGAAAGGTTCGTTACGCAGGCTGTTTGTTTCACCAAACTGGGGAATAAAATACCGGTTGGTCACATCGTTAGTTCTATCCAGAACCGGTGAATATGGATTGCCAGAAATTAGTCTTACTCTGGAACCAGCCAGCCATTGCTTTGGCAAGCGGTAATTGACTACACATTGTAGATTATGGGTCTGGTCGTTATCGTAGGGTATATACTTTTGGTATTTATTGCTGAAACGTTTACTTTTTGATAATGAATAAGAGATCCAGCCGGAGAGATTTTTTCCCTGATTGTGTCGGATAAACAATTCCAGACCATACATTTTCCCTTTTCCACCCTCCTCAAAGACAGGGCCCAGGGAATTCAATGACAATAAATCTTCGATACCGGTAAAAATGGGAAGATCCCATTGCTGGTTATGATAAAGCTGCAGATCTGCAGATATTATGTCACTTATCTGCCAGTTATAACCCAGCATAATCTGTCGGGCTTTAGTTGCCGGAAAACCCGGAACTCCCAGGGTATCATGTGTAGCCAGACCCAAAGGCTGCGGACTCTGATTGTATGCTCCAATAGCAGCTGTTAACAGATGTTTATTGCTTAGCTGATAACTGGCAGAGATTCTAATGGATGGTTCAGCCCTGAATCCGGTCCGGTTTTTAATGGAACGATAGTTCCAGAACTCAGGGAAAATACTCCCCTTCTGCTTTATTTCGGGATAATAATCGTAACGCAATCCTGATTTCACAGTTAGTGAAGAAATAGGACGATATTCCAGTTGGAGATAGGGAGCCACTGTTCCGGAAGTCAATTTAATTGTATCCTGGTAGAAGATACGCTCTGCAGTGGGGAAAATGGTATTTTGGGTGAATTTTTTCAGTGAAAGATCAAAACCACCTTTAAGCTTCATTTTATCGGATATTGGGTAACTTAACTCATCTCTGAGCACAAACTCATAATATTTATAGTCCCATTTCAATATTCCCAACAATAACCCATTTCCTAGCCCCTGAATCAAAGCGGTTCTTAAACTGTTCTCCCATCCTCCCCTGATTGAGGCATCATGGCCTGCCATTACCATATTAAAGGCATCTTCATTACTTATACGATCCACCATCGCATCCACTTCACTACTACCGGCATCTACCGAGGGAATTACCAGCTCCAGTGCATCTTTGGACCCAAAAAGGGTAAAATAAAGTTTCTGATAAGGAGTAAGATCAATATCTGCCCTTACCAGATAATCATAATAATATGGAGCAACCATAACTGGTATATCCACTGCGTCCATTTTATCGACTACCAGCCCCAGCAGATCACCCATGTAACTTCTTCTGACCGAAGCAAGAATACCGGTACGGTTGTTTACCGGGCCTTCAATAAACAAGCTTGCATCCATTATATTGACATCAGCAAATCCCTTTATCCTTTCTCTCTGAGCATTTCTACTGTTAAGAGCAATCACTCCTGCGATAGAATTTCCGTAACTCACACCGAAGCCACCAGGAAAAAGATCGATGGAGTGCAGCGCTTCTGAATTATAAACTGACTTAAGACCTCCGAAATGGTAAAGCTGAGGCACAGAGATACCATCCAGAAAAAATCTGGAATCCCAGCTGGGAGCACCTCTTACCCCAATGGAACCGCTGCCAAATAAAGGCCTGGCCACCCCCGGGAAAACCTGAACTACCTTCAGAGCATCTCCATTTAAACCTGCAATACTGTTTATCTGTGCGGAAGTTAACGATCGTTTGGAAATTTCCTGATTTCTTTCTTTTCCGTATACTACTATTTCATTCTCATCATATTCTGTTTTATTTATTCTGAAAACCTGGCTGGTGCTCTCAGGTGATGCCATCAATTGAGAGCTGGTGAAGAGTTCATACCCGTCACCCATTATCCGAAGAGTGAAATGGCCACCCGGAAGCGACTTGAAGGAGAAATACCCCGAAGGGTCAGTTAGGGTGGAAAGCCCCCCGTTAAGGAACTGCTGTCCTCCAAATTTGCCGATCTGCTGCAGATACAAAGAGAAAGGCAGTGGAATGGAAGTATCTGCGGAGGTATCAGTAAAATTGACAGTCACCTGAGCGCCATAAACAGCCCGCCTTGTACCCCGTTCCAGCACCTGACCACGGAAATTGATGTACTCCTGCAGATTACAGGCTTCAATAATATCATCTGTAGTGATTTTATAGTGATAGGTTATAATTACCGGAACCGGTTCTCCGGAAACTATTGCTGGTGTAAACTTAAACTGAAACATCACATTCACTATCTGCGAATCAAGAACCGGATGCAACCCGCTTATAAGTCTCACAGAATCCACTAATCCTCTTTCGTTAAGAAGCAGATCGAGAACAGCTGTTCCGGTAATACCCAACCTGGTAATTGAACTGGGGTACTGAATCTTTACAAATCGGATCAGATGAGGTTCCTGCTCCAGCGAATGCAGACTATCAGTGATTTCGAAGGTGAATACGCTGACTACCGTAAACAGAGTAAAGAGGAAGGCTTTGCAAAAATGCATATATCCAGTCCAGACTCGAAAGTAAATATCACAGATGAACTCTGAACTGATATAAAGCAAGCGGCGTGCAAGGTTTGTATTTTGGGGTCAATGAGGAGTTGTAAAACGCTTAAGAAAAAGAAAGCAGCCAGTCCTCTGATTTGTAGTGAAACGATTAAAGAGAGAAGAGCAACCAAAAATTATGCTTTTTAAGGCCGGCTGTCGAATTTACCCCTGAACCAACTGAAAACGAAACTTGATCAACTGCCAGGAAGCCCTGGGATGTTCTCCCACCAGCGCAGGCTCAAACTCAAGTTTCATGCATGCTTCGTATATTTTCTGTTTGGAACCATACCCAAGATCATCTAAAATTATCACTTTCTTCACCCGGCCATCGATATCAATGAGCACCTTTGCCCGCACTACTCCTTCGATACGGTTTTCCAGCATCTCCTTTGTATACTCCGGCTTAACCTGAAACTTCAGACGGGGAAGCCTGGTAACCGAAGTGACAGATGCAACCTCCCCCTTCAGCTCCTGTTCAGTTACCTGAAAAGTATCAATATCGGTATTGAGCGTATTTCCCTGTTTTCCTATAATGGCACTGGAAGCATCATTGGAAGCACCAATCCCTGAGGAGTACACTTTCTTAAGACCATACACCCGACGCACCGGCTTTTTAACCTCTTCTTTTTCTTCTGGCTGCGGCTGCTCAGGAGTGTTTTGCTCTATTACCGGCTTTTTGGTCAGGTCCAAGGGTTCTTTTTTCTGAATCTGCTGAGTTTTTTTTTCTGGCTGCGGTTTCTTTTTTTCCACCACTTCCACAGGCTTTTTCTGCTCAAAGACAAACCTGGTCTGAATTTGCTCAATCTTTTGCTGAATAGTCTCAGCAGGGGGGTTTTTTATCTTCAGAAGAATTCCCAGTGAAATGAAAACCAAAGAGGTAAAGACAATGATAACTATAAAACTGCGCTGTTCCGGTTGGTTTTTCTTATCGGTTCTGGCATAGAATTGAAGCAGCCATTCCTGTGAATCCCTCTCCACTATTCCTCCTGTATAACCAGCACCGAAAAATCAGTAAAACCCGCCTTCGAACAACTGAACATGACCTTTTTCACAATTGCAAACTCCACTTCCCTGTCACACTGAATCAAAAGCGAAGAGGCGGTATTGGAGTTTTGATTTCTGGAACGAACGGCCTTCATCCAATCGTGTAAAGGCACTATGATCATAGAATCAGTCTGCTCCAATTCTTTTAAAGCAATAATTGTGTGCCCTTCGGAAATTATTGCACTTCTGGTGATTTCAACCGAGCTGCGCGGTTGAGCTGCTTTTTCTGAAGAGGACACAGGAAGTATCAGATCTTGAGATTGAGTCACCAGATTACCATCTGCTGAAAAGCTTTTAATCAGAAAGACAAGCAAGATAGTCATTACATCCACTAACGAGGTCAACTGAGGCCGGAAAGCCACCTCTTCAGTCCCTTCAAACCGGTTTTTCAGGAAACTCATAAAGCAGCTCCAGGATTCTGGGTGGCACTGGACAAACCAACCTTCTCAAAACCGGCAAGCCGGCACAAATCCATCACTCTTACCACATACTTGAAAGGTATCTTGTCGGTAGCTGCCACAATTACCTCTTCATGATAATCCATTTCCAGGCGACGATTCTTCAGACGCAAAGCAAGAGTATCAAATGGAAATTGATGGTCCTGCACAGCAAGCGAATCCAAAAGATTCTCCCCCAACACTATTCCCAGATAGTCACTACCCAATCGTACAGTCAAACGGGGTTTAGGTTTTTGAGGCTGATCGGCCATAGCAGCACTGACATTAGGAGGAAGAGTAAATTCAATTACGGACAAGTGGGTAAAAACTGCCATGGATACCAGAAATGGAATGAGGATCACAAACATGTTCATCACCGGGGTTACATCAATATCAGCTATTCCGGCAGATTCCGAAGGTTTGGGGCGAGTGACAAACGAGAGTCTCATCAGGTTTTTTTCTTCTTAAGGTAATTTAGAAATTTCACAGTTGCTTCATCGAGATCCTTGACCAGCTGACTCTGTTTGTTGTAAAGGAAAGTGTATATAATCATACAGGGTATTGCAACAATAAGACCGAAAGCGGTGGTGAGCATAGCCTGTGATATACCGGAAGCCAGCATGGCAGCTTTCTTCGCCGCTTCCACATTGGCCAATGAGGAAAACGAGAGTTGCAACCCGGTGATAGTTCCCAGTAAACCCAGAAGAGTGGCGATATTGGCGAAAAGAGTCAGATAGTTCAACCGCTGTGAGAGACGGGGGACCTGCTGAATCGCCGCTTCTTCCAAGCCCTCCTGAATCTCTTCAATACCCATCCCGGCTTCAAACCTCTCCAGTGCAGTTCTCAAAAGCACTGTCTTTGGATCATTCCCTTTGCTTACGATTTTACGTGCTTGATCCACTTTCTTCTCATTAAGCGAACGAGCAAGTTCAGAAACCAGAATAGTACCCTTTTTATTACAAACAAAGTAGTAAAAAATCAACCTTTCCAGAGAAACCGCTATGGACAATGCAAGCACCCCTAAGATGATTGCCATAAACGGTCCGCCATCAAAATACCACCTGGCTAAAGTCTCAATCATGAATCTCCTCCCTCAATTCAGAAAAACGTATGCACTCCTGAAAATCTGCCATGGATTCTCAGCATTCAGCTACATAGTTTCTGTTCAAAACAGATGCAGCTCAGAGATATTTTGAACAGAAAAAAACCTGAAAATTTAGAAATTAAACAATTCTAATGCAGCGGAAATGAAAACATTAAAAATAATTTCATATGATCAGCAAATCAATTTCATTATTAATATTAAAAATAGCTATGTGCGGATGTATGACATTTTAAAGTAACTAATCGTTTACCCCGTAATGCCTCATCCTTGTAATTAACTTTTTCAACTATGCACTACATATTTAATGAGACGATTACTTGCATTAGCTGCTCCAATATTCTATAATTCTTAAGATTTAAGCAGTCATGTCCTCTCACCTTCCACCTGTTCTTTAATTTAAAAGGAATTCAGAATGCAGCCCAAAACTGCCGCCCGATACATAAGCTTTTGCATACTTCTATTCATAACCAGTCAGTCTGCCCGAAGCAATGAGAACGATTCGCTTTTTCCCACACCTGAAATTCTTAAGGGAAACGTGTTATTCTGGAAGAAAATTTATTCAGAAGTATCTCTTAAGGAGGGACTTATTCATGATCGTGATTATCCAATGGTAATTTTTGAAAAGGTAAGCGGAGATGGCTCCTCAGCCAAAATTAAGAGCCTTAAAGAAAAAATTGTAAATTCAATAAACATCATCACATCACAACCTGAATCGCTCTGGACAGTGCGGGAACGGCAGATTTATGATTTGTACACTCAAAATGCCGGTCCTGATGCAATCGCCGGAGCCGCCGAACGGGTAAGGTTTCAGCAGGGTCAGACAGAACGCTTTCAACAAGGACTTCAGCGCTCCGGACTCTATCTGGATACTATCAAAGCCATTTTCAAAAAATACGGAATACCACAAAGACTTGTATACCTGCCCCATGTGGAATCTTCATTCAATACAGAAGCATATTCCAAAGTCGGAGCTGCAGGATTATGGCAGTTCATGCGGGGAACAGGCAAACTATACGGTATGAGAATAGATTACACAGTTGACGAACGCAGAGATCCGGTGATTTCCACAATTGCTGCAGCCAAATACCTCTCCTCCAGTTATCAGGAGCTCAAATCCTGGCCTCTGGCAATCACCTCCTATAATCATGGTGTTTACGGGATGAAAAAGGCTGTTGCCCAGACCGGCTCACGCGACCTGGGTTATATCATTCAGAACTACTCCAGCCGGTCTTTCAAATTTGCCTCAAGTAATTTTTATGGATGTTTCCTTGCCGCAAGCGAACTTGCCCATAATTACCAGGAACATTTTCCTCAGATAAAACTCTATGCACCAGTTAAATATGCCGATTTTACCCTGTCCCATTATATCCATCCCGATGTCTTGTGCAGATATTTCAATATTTCCCAAAAAACATTCTCCGAATTAAACCCGGCTATTCGCCCGGTAGTTTTCAAACAGCACCAAAAACTTCCAAAGGGATTTGTAATACATCTGCCTGCTGACTTCACATCCGAATCGGTTTATGCCTTGTTAAACAGAGTTCCGGATTCATTAAAAACAGCTGAACCAGAGAGGCCCCAATACTATCGTGTCAACAAAGGAGACAACCTCTACGCCATTTCAACCCGTCTGGGAGTAAACCTCAATGAGCTCCTGACAGAAAACAATATTTCCAAAAGTAGTATTATTCGTGAAGGTCAGATACTGCGTATTCCGGGTAAAACCCCTGGCAGTCCTGAAGTGCTTACAGCCATGGTTGCCAATAAAGATAAATCCAATATGAAAAGCGGTGAAACTCATGCCATTAGCCAAAACGTCTCATCCGACAGCAGTGAGAAAGAAGCTATAATGGAAATCGCACAAGCTGAAGCGCAATCAGTTCTGCCTCCTGAAGAGAAGGTTGAAACCAAAGATATTCCACTGGCTGTCCCTCCACCAGTGACTGGTAAGAAGGAATCTACATCAGTAAAACCCGGAAAAACTGCACCACCGACTGTTGAAGAGTTGAACGATTCTCTTAAAGCAATAGCGATGGCACCCGCCATAGACAACAACACCTCCAGTCCGTCACAAAGACCATTGCTCTCGCCCGATTTCGATGTTAGCCTGTATAATCTGGATGTGATCCTTGAATCCTCAGGTAACAGTGCTGTGCTTATGGTATCCATCGATGAAACCATAGGCCATTATGCAGACTGGCTGAAGATCCCCACCTGGAGAATAAGAAAACTCAATGACATGCGAAATTCTGATATCCGGATAAACAGTAAAATCCGCGTTCCGATTGATCGTCAGGATGCCCTGGAGACATTTGCAGCTGCACGTCTTGAATACCACATGGCTATTGAGGAGGATTTCTATACCCAGTATATGGTAACTGATGTGAAACCGATAGCAATAAGAAAGGGCCAGACACTCTGGGATCTCTGTAATGAGGCAGACAATCCGCTACCACTATGGCTATTCAAGAAATATAACAAGCACCTGGATTTGAGCAAACTTATGCCTGGAACAACCGTGTGGATACCGGTTATAGGAGAAAACACTATCGGGGTTTATAATCCTGGAGTTAACAGAAATACTCAAACCCTGACCGTTCCATTAAGAGATAAATCTCAGCAGATTAAGAGAATCCCTTGACAGTCTACAGTTTTGTGGCAGAGATGTCACTTCCGTAATAAATGGAAGTGACAGTCAACCTGGTACTCAACTGAAATAGCTGACTCCAGACTCGAAAAGTAACTGATCCTTGGAGCCATGAATATTAATCGCCACATGATCACCTTTTCTTTCTGAATGTCCCATTTTTCCAAAAACCCTGCCATCAGGGCTGAAGATTCCCTCAATAGCGTAAAAAGATCCGTTCAGATTTGACTCTCCGCAGCATTTACCATCACAATCAACATATTGTGTAGCCACCTGACCATTTTTAAACAATTCCTGTATGGTTTTTTCAGGCGCTACGAACCTGCCCTCACCATGAGAGATGGCAATCGCATGAACATCACCAGGTTTAACATTACTGAACCATGGAGATTTTACCGAACAGATGCGGGTATAAGCCATATGAGAAATATGGCGGCCAATAGTGTTAAAGGTTAAGGTAGGACTTGATTCTTGCATTTCCAGGATCTCACCATATGGAACCAGACCGAGTTTTACCAGAGCCTGGAAGCCATTACAGATACCCAGCATCAGGCCATCCCGTTTGCAGAGCAGATCATTTACAGCATCTTTAATATGAGGATTGCGGAAAAATGCAGCAATGAATTTACCAGAGCCATCCGGTTCATCACCAGCACTAAAGCCCCCCGGAATCATCAAAATCTGTGATTCCTTTATCTTTTTAATCATCGATTGAATCGATTCCTCAATATCAGAAGGATTAAGATTTTTCATTACAAAGGTATCACACACTGCACCCGCTTTACGAAATGCCCTCTCGGTATCATATTCACAGTTAGTGCCAGGAAATACCGAAATAAGTACCCGTGGCCTGGCAATCTTCACCCGGGGACTCAAACTGCTGCGCACAGTGAAAGAATCTGCGGCATTCACAGCATCAGTAAACGATGCCTTTGATGGAAACACATTTTCAAGCGGTTTCTCCCAGCAACGCTGGAGTTCTGCAATGCTTAATTCCAGACCTTTCAACCTGATCGACTGCTTTTCACATGTAACTCCCAGAAGCACACTGGTGATGTCTGTAAACTCTTTTCTGTAATCAAATCCCTCTTTAATCTCCAGCACCAGAGAACCGATATCTGCACCAAAGAGAATTTTATCACTGATGGAATCCTCGAACTGCATTCCGATCCGGTTTCCAAAACTCATTTTACTGACCGCTTCAGCTACTCCACCGGATTTTACAGTATGTGCAGAAAGCACCTTGCCATCACTGATCAATTTATGTATCACAGAGTATGCTTTGTCAACACGAGTAAAATCCGGCATCTCATATTCATCACGTAGAACAGAAACCAGGAGAACCGCAGAACCGGCCTTTTTGAATTCCGGCGATATCACTTTACTTACATCCACCGGTGCAAGAGCAAATGCAACCAGTGTGGGTGGGACATGCATATCCTTAAAGGTACCCGACATACTGTCTTTTCCGCCAATAGCGGCAATACCCAATTTTAACTGTGCAGTCAAAGCTCCAAGCAGTGCGGAAAATGGTTTACCCCATCTCAGAGGGTCCGATCCCACCCGCTCGAAATACTCCTGTAAAGTAAGACGGATCTGGTGATGATCACCACCTGCAGCCACGATTTTTGCCACCGCTTCAATCACCGCATAAAGCGCACCATGAAAAGGACTCCACCTTGACAGTTTAGGATTGTAACCATGACTCATAGCCGTTCCGGCAGTACTTGCTCCCCGGGTAATCGGCAATTTAGCCACCATACACTCTGCAGGTGTCGATTGATACTTTCCACCAAAGGGTAAAAGTACCGAAGCAGCACCGATCGTGCTGTCAAACCGCTCTACAAGACCTTTCTGACTGCAAACATTGAGATCAGATAAAATGGAAAGCCATTTTCCGGAAATATCATCCTGACTATTTTTGTCGATTATAGTTTTATTAAAAAAGTTATAACCAGGATCCGGAGCCTTTACTAAAACATCGGTCTCCAACCTGGTACCATTGGTGTCTAAAAAGTCTCTGCTCAGATCAACAATTACTTTGCCCCGCCACACCATTTTCAACCGTCTTTCAGCGGTAACTATGGCTACAGCCGCGGTTTCCAGATTTTCACTTGCGGCAAATTCTTCAAATTTCTGGCGGTCTGACCGGGCAATTACAACTGCCATACGCTCCTGAGATTCTGAAATAGCCAACTCTGTTCCGTCAAGGCCTTCATATTTTTTGGGTATCGTATCCAGATCAATTATCAATCCCGGTGAGAGCTCACCTATAGCCACAGCAACTCCACCGGCACCGAAATCATTACACCGTTTTATCATCCTGCTCACTTCAGGATTACGGAACAGACGCTGAAGCTTACGCTCGGTGGGGGGATTTCCTTTCTGCACTTCAGCACTACAGCTGTTAATGGATTCCTCGGTATGTTCCTTGGATGAGCCTGTAGCTCCTCCGCAACCATCCCGACCAGTTCTTCCTCCTATCAGAAGTATAATATCCTGAGGAGCTGGAACTTCCCTCATCACATTCGCCTTGGGTGCTGCACCAACTACAGCTCCAATTTCCATTCTTTTGGCAATATAACCCTCATCATAAATTTCAGCTACATGCCCGGTGGCAAGCCCGATCTGATTACCATAAGAACTGTATCCCTGTGCTGCCAGTGTGGTGATTTTTCTTTGGGGAAGTTTTCCTGCAAGAGTCTGCTCGATACTCTGTCTGGGATCGCCTGATCCAGTCACCCGCATTGCCTGATAAACATAGGAACGACCAGACAATGGATCACGAATAGCCCCACCCAGACAGGTTGCTGCACCTCCAAATGGTTCAATTTCCGTAGGGTGATTATGAGTTTCATTTTTAAACATTATCAACCAATCTTCAGTCTTCCCATCGATAGTAACCGGAACAACGATACTGCAGGCATTTATTTCATCCGAAACATCCAGATTGTCCAGCAAACCCCTCTTTCGTAACTCTTTCATGCCGATCGTTGCAATATCCATAAGGCAAAGCTCTTTTTTGCTATCACCATAAACAAAAGAACGTGCCTCCTGATAACAGGAAAATGCTTTTTTCAGCGGCTCAGAATACCGGCCGGACTCTATTTCAACATTATTAATCCTGGCAAGAAATGTAGTATGACGGCAGTGATCGGACCAATAAGTGTCAATCATTCTGATCTCAGTAACCGTAGGGTCACGATGCTCTGTATCTTTGAAATATTTCTGACAAAATACCAGATCATCAAACCTCATCGCCAATCCCAGCTCAGTTCTCAGGCTCTCAAGCTCAATAGAACCCATGGCAGTAAAATTCTGTACTGTTTTGACATCAGCAGGTACTATAGCCTGCATCTGAAGAGTATTGGGCTTTTGCAATGATGCTTCACGGGAATCAACCGGATTGATGCAGTATTTTTTGATTTTTATGAACTCTTCATCACTAATCTTACCCTCAAGAACATAAACCTGAGCAGTTGATACCAATGGTCGATTCCCGTGAGTTAAAAGCTGAATACACTGCGCTGCAGAATCGGCTCTCTGATCATACTGGCCAGGAAGATATTCGACCGCAAAAATACGATCTCCATCTTTAGTGGGAAAAGTCTCATCATATACCAGATCCACTGGAGGTTCAGCAAAGATGGTGCTCCGGGAAGCTTCATATTCCAAATCAGAAACCCCTTCCAGATCGTAACGAATCAGTACCCGTACATGATCTAACCCTTTTATCTCCAAGTTATCTCTGAGATCAGCCAACAAAGCCTGCGCTACCACATCAAAACCGCTTTTCTTCTCCACAAAAATCGACCGGACAGCACCCATATACCAATAACCTTTCCCTGGAAAAAGCGGCCTCTTAAACCGCATCCGAAAGCACCATACCCTCCAAAGCAGAATATTACGATTGGATTATCATAAAATGCACTCGCTAAGGAGAGTTAAAAATAAGTAATTTTTGAGCGGAATGTATGCGATTGTTTAGGAAATTATAGTAAAAGGTTCTGAATGCTTCTGCTTACCTTTTAGGGTCTGTGTTTTGCTTTTTTTATCTATAACCGAAAAAAACAGGAGATGTTTTTCACGGATGCTATCCCTAAATAAGCACACACTATGATCCCATGACCCATGGTATAATAAACAGAACTTCCGGTTTTACAATCCTACCAATCCTTCTCTGCGCAGCAATATGCAATTCTGCGATCCCCCTGCCCACACCACCGATTATTCCTAACTATAACAGGATTCCCATTGGACAAATCGAAGCATCTGAGGCAGGTGCTTATGTCGCCAGGGCTTCAGGCATAACCGCTACCTGGTATAATCCAGCAGGACTAGGATTAACTCAAAATTTCGCACTCAATGCAAGTTATAACGGTTTAGAATTGATGAAATTCCGCCTTAAAGATTTTTCCAGCTCCTTGCGTTCCCTTACCATCGATGTAACACCGGGATTTCTGGGAGTGGTAGCCAAACTTCCTTTAAAAAGCCCTAAACCAATCAGTCTGAGCCTGGCACTAAGTCAACCGGTTCTCTGGCAAACCGGCTTTGATGCCATAACACAAACTGAAAGCCGTAGCTTCAAGCTCTCAATATTCAATGATGTTTACTTTACGTCCTACTACCCTTCCATGGCGGCTGGATTTACAGTAAATAATAAACTCCGCTTTGGGTTAGGTTTAAGCTTCCCTTACAGCAGCTTAGATATTAACCAAACCTTCTCCGGACACCCGGAATCAGAAGACCCTGTGGATTTTCTGTTGTCTTTTCAAGCAAATGGAACCATACTGCACCTTGCCTTTTCTGCGGGGCTGCAGTTCCAATTAACTGATAATATTCTTTTCGGAGCAATGTTCAGAACTCCGGGGATTATGCTTTTCCGCAGTGCATGGATCTATTATGATCTGCTAAAGTATAGTAATGATACCACCATTTCTGTTTCATTAAGAGATACCAGTGCAGTGTTTAATTATAAACAACCAGCTCAATTCACCTTTGGTTTGTCCTACACCAGTTTAAAATGGTCGGTCGAACTGGATTTTAACCTGTACCAGGGTTTTGGAAAATACACAGTGTTGCGAAGTGATGATCAGGCTATCAGCGAATCATTCAATCCGGCTGAAGGCACAACTATCAGCTACAGATCGTTTCCACAGTATTTCTACCACAATGAAACGGTGATAAACGCAGCACTGGGAGGAGATTACAGGATTAATGAACATTTGAGTCTGCAGGCGGGTTTCTGTACCGATTTTTCACCGGTAAATCCACACAATTCCAATATTTTTAGAAGTATAGACCTTTTCAATATCACTATTGGCGCCTCCACCAGCTTCAGAAGATTTACAGGAGCACTGGGCTTCCGTTTTAATTTCGGGTCGTCTGATTCCTATATCACCGGAAAGGAACTTCTTGAAAATCCCATCAGAACCAGACTTATATTCCGTTCATTTTCACTTATCTGGGCTATCACTCTGGGTTCATGAACGGAATTCCTGGGTTCTTTACAAAGCCACAACAATAGAAATTACCGAAATCCAGAGAACATAAAATAAATGAAACAGCCACCCTAAAAGCCGGCGGAAAAAAATGTATCGCCACTTCTATGCGGCCATAAGATAGAAATCCATCCTCTTTTCAATCAAGAGTATAGGCAACATCAAATGCGGTCCGGATTGCAAATGCCACTTTAGATGGTACGAGTGCATCTCCAACGATATACGTATTTTCGAACATTTCTTTCCATTGTCTGATTTCATTCACAAGAGGAGTAAGTCCCAGGGATAAAACCGTATAATCTGAACCGATCTTTTTTCTTTCACCAGTTATTAAGTTTTCCAGCACTACGACATCTTCCTTTATTGACGTCACTATATGATTGGTTAATACTTCGATATTTCTATTTTCATCAAGCCTTTTTAACATCGCAGTTCTGGTTATTGCACTTTCGTTTGTAGCCAGCTCCGGTTGCATTTCTACTATGGAAACCGTGCAATTTTTCCCGGTTAAAAGCTCTGCCAGTTCACATCCTGACATTCCACCTCCAACAATGACCACCTTTGATCTGTCTTTCAAAAGAACTGGATTGTTCAGAATATCTATTGCGGTAAAGACATTTTCGCTGTTTACTCCGGGAATATTTGCAGGAATGACAGGCTTAGCACCAATAGCTACCACAACCGCATAAGGATTATCAGTGTTAAGCACCTGATGAGGTTCTGCCCTTATTCCAGTTTTAACCTCAATATTCAACTCTTCGACATTTTTCAGAAGGGCATTCTGATACCACTTTATTATATCTTTATCTGGTGGTTTACACCCAGGAATCAGCTGTCCACCAGCTTCGTTTCTCTGCTCATATACTACCGGTTGGAAACCACGCAATTTTAAAACCCTTGCAGCTTCCAAACCGGCGGGCCCGGCACCAATAATCGAAACGATTCTGCCGACGCCATCTTTCTTGAAAACGGGGAATTCAAGTTCTCTTCCTGTTCGGGCATTTACAGCGCATTTTATTTTGCGCATTGAGAAGATAGAGTCGATACAGTGCATACATCCGATACATGTGAGAATGGAACTATCTTTTCCGGATTGTGCCTTCTGTGCCCATTGCGAATCACAGAGGTGCCCTCTTCCGATAGCAATAAAATCGGCCTTTTTCTGATTTAGAATCTCTTCGGCTTTCTGAGGACGTTTAATCGCACCTACTGCAATAACCGGAATACTCACATCCTGTTTTATTTCCTGAGCCAGATAAGTTTTCCAACCCTCTTTGTACATATAAGGTTCTACTATTACCGGCATGCTTTCATAAGTTCCACTGCTGACATGTAAAGCATCGGCACCTGCTCCAGCCAAAGCAGTCCCGATCCTTCTCCCTTCCTGCAGATCTATACCATCAGAAATAAATTCATCGGCACTGAACCGTACTATGACCGGGAATTCTGAGCCACACTTTTTTTTGATTCCCTCCAGTATCTCTATTGTAAATTTCATCCGGTTATCACCATATTCATCGGTGCGATGATTAGAATGGGGGCTCATAAACTGATTAATGAGGTATCCGTGAGCCCCATGCAATTCCACCCCGTCAAAACCGGCAATCTGCGCTCTAACTGCTGCATTTATAAATTTTTGAACGAGCTCCTTTACCTCATCGGTGGAAAGTGCTCTGGGTTCAATACCGATTGCTTTATTGGATATAGCACTGGGAGCTACGATCTGCTTCCCATCGGTAAAATTGGGGTAGGTTTGACTTCCGGCATGATGGAGTTGAGCGAAGATTTTTGCACCATATTTTTGTACAGCACCGGTCAGGCGGCAGAATCCGGCTATAAACCGATCTTCATCCAGCCTTAGCTGACTGGCCAGAGCTTTTCCAAACAGAAAATCTACGGTGATAATTTCTGTTATAATAAGGCCTGTTCCTCCGGCAGCTCTTTCAGCATAATAGGCAATCAGATGATCGGTCATCTCTCCGTTTGGACCACATAGTATAGTTCCCATGGGGGGCATAACTATACGGTTTTTTATGATGACAGTTCCTATTTTTCCCTCAGAGAACAAAAGCGGATATTTTTTCATAAAAGTTCCTTTTTTAGAAATGTAAGAACTCTTTTTTCTGTATTTTTCTCACAAAACTCATTTTGAGAATGGACAAAACCGATTAAACGGTTTTTTTTCAGCTTCTATTTTTGCCAGTCAGCAGTTTCAAATAGTGACTCAACCTGGTTCCCTTTGCTTATCGGATCAGATGCGGATCGAAAAAGCACAGTGTGATTCAGCATCAAAGAATCATAATTTAGGAAAGATAAAAGCGATAAGCGTACCAGAGAAAAAAGTGAAAAACACTCATCCTGCTAAGGAATGCTTATGTAGAGTCACTGAATTAAAAGAAAACGCAGAAGAACAGAATCGATTTACATCTTCTGACCTAAGGGATCTGATAAAAAGAAGTGTCCAAAAATAATACGCGATGATTTTATGTAAGGGTGTTTGGTGAAAGCAATTTTTTTGGTGGTTACCGGAAGAGAAGGGTGCTTCCGGATACCAGGTAAAACAAACAGATAATTACGGGCAAAACAGGCGTGTACTTAATGTATACACCTACTCCCTTCTTAACACCACAGTCACTTCACCATTGAGTTCACCCTTTGTGGCAAACACAATCCCCTCCGGTTCATCATAACGGAAGGAACTGACAAAGGACAATTGAGGTATCTCTGAAATCATTTCCCAGAAATTGTTCTCCTGCCATGAATACATATCATATTCGTCAATAAGTGATTCACTGCACTGAGCAACACCATCGGTGTACACTGTCCGGCGAACCCTTTCCAGATTTAACTTCGGTTCAGTTGAGAGCACTTCATATTTAAGCCAGGCTTTTCCCTGAGGATAAACCCCAAAAGGTCCCCACTCCCCCACTAGCCATGGATATTCAGTGTACTTTTCCATTTCATGAAAAAAAACGGTCAATAAAACCAGACCGCCAGGGGAAGTGTGATGGACTACAGACCTTAAAAATTTCAGAAACGCTTTTTTGTCGGGAATAATACCACAGGTTCCAGCCAGTTCAAAAGAGACCTCAAAAGGCCCTTTTTTAAATCTCAGATCACTCATATCCCCCACGACTAGTTCTATAGCCATATCAGCACATTTTTCCTGCGCATTTGCAATCATCTCTGCACTTATATCATTCCCGGCAACCATTATTCCTTTTTCCGCAAAAAGCGATAACCAGGTGGCTGGTCCGCAAGCCGGGTCCATAACAGACCGGGGGACTCTGCCAAGTTGATCACAGATGTGCCTGTAAATAGATTCAAAAGTATAGCGGTCCGGTGTTCTCACCTGATCATAAATTTCCGGAAAATCATACAACGAAAACGTATCCATATTCTCTCTCTATGATTAAATAAAAGCGGCCTGCCTTTAAGCTGGACAACCGGGAATCAGTTACTATACACTGATCACTTCCAGTTTAGGTCGGGTCCAATCGAATTTTAAATATCTTTTTGAATTTTGATAAGAGCTTTTCTGAAGGGTACAACCTGTAAGGATTTTTCTCTTTATTTACCTGGATTTTTAAAATACTAATTCTTTTTCAGCTAGCGCAAGTAGCTGTTAAGGAAGGTTAATGTTGCTAAATTTTGAGCCGAAAGACTGGTACCTATCTGGCTAATATTTCGGCTACTTTAATGAGATTCAGATCCAGTTCTTTTTTTCTGGAAACCACGATCTCTAAAGGAGTAATAGCCATTTCACTTTTATGATAACCGACTAATACTCCGTAGTTTTTCTGTGCAATCGCCTCCACAGCAGTAACCCCAAGCCTTGTAGCCAGAATCCGGTCGAAAAGGCCGGGTGTTGCACCCCTTTGCACATAACCCAAGACGGTTGTACGCAGTTCAAATCCCGATAAAGCACTGTTATTTGAGAAATAATGGGAAAGCGCGCCAGCATTGTAGGAAGCTCCTTCCGCAGTTACAATAATAGCATGGGGTTTCCCCTTTGAATAGATATCCTGAATATCGGATACCATCTTTTCTATATCAAAAGCTATCTCAGGAATAATAATCACTTCTGCTCCTCCGGCAATCCCTGCCATCAAAGCCAGATAACCGCAGTCTCTACCCATCACCTCTATTGCAAACACTCTTCTGTGCGATGAAGCAGTTACTTTTATTCTATCTATGGCTTCCAAAGCCACATTCAGTGCAGTATCCACGCCGATTGTAATTTCAGATCCGTAAAGATCGTTGTCGATCGTGGATGCCACCCCCACAACCGGAAATCCCATCTGAGAAAGAGAGAAGGTCCCTTTCTGGGAACCATTTCCCCCGATTATCACTAATGCATTGATCTTTTTTTCATGAAGCTGCCTTAAAGCGGTTGTCCGTCCTTCAGGAGTCTGGAATTCTGGACTTCTTGAACTGCCCAGTACAGTTCCACCCGCACCAATAATCCCACCGACATCCCTCAAACCAATCTGCTTAAACGCCCCTTCCAGAAGCCCCTGATATCCTCGTTCAATCCCAAAAACATCCCACCCCTTATATATTGCACTCCTGGCAACCGCCCTGATCGCAGCGTTCATCCCGGGAGCATCCCCCCCGCTGGTAAGCACAGCAACTCTCATGAAAATTCCTTATGGTCAGAGGTTTTTGAAAATTGCAAGATTTATCAGAGCCGGTGAATCATCAGAAATAATATCTAAACCCACAAAGTACAGGCTGCCCTCATCGGATTAAATATTATTTCCGATTCTTTTATTTTTTAGAAAAAAGGAATCATTTGTGGAAAAACAGTTTTTTTCTGCTTTCATTTAGCAAAAACTTAAATACCCCGTTGAGCGCTCCATAGAAGGCAGCCCATAGAATTGCTCTTTTCCACCTTTTCAGGATTTTAGAGCGTTGTTTTTTTCTCCAAACACTTCTGTCCATTCTTTTTGGATGAAACACATTAAACACTGGTTTCAATATGGATTGGCTGACTGTTGGTCTGCATTTTTCCTCATGCATATTTCACTCCTTTTATGAGTTTCACAAAAATGATACATGCAAAAAGTGTACGCTTTGAGTGCATCTTCAAATAGCGACATGAGACGAAAACCCCAGATAAAGTGGGTGTAATCGGACCACTTTAATTTATACTATACTATACTACGGGTATCCTTGCCGAAATCATGGCAATATCAACCCTGGTCCCGGGTATGGCCTGCAGAATCTGAACATAATCCACACAGAATCCCTCGGCTTTTATCTCCTCAAAAAGAGTTCTGAAGGTTCCATGATTCTGTTCCACAATTTTACCCTCCGCAAAAACCCAAAGTTCATCCCCGGGAGCCATAAGGTCCACTGTCAGAAGAATTCTACCCCCCGGCTTAAGAAGTGAGTGCATCCGTTTAAGCCATATTTTTCTATTGACAGTCAAAAGATGTTCAATTACCGATACCGAATAAATGACATCGATACTTCTGTTTATTTCTGCATCTTCAAAGGGGGCATTGATTGATTGTATATGCGAATGAAATTGAGAATAATCAAGAAATCCCCATTCGTTCCACTGCTGTCGCTGCTCCAATTTGCGAATGTAGGGGCTTTGATCAACAGTTATCACTTCATTGCCCCGTAAAGCCAGAAAAAGTGGCAGACAGCTTACCCCTGATCCCACATCAAGCACCACCTGCTGTTTATGCATTGCATTCAGCTCATTGACTATCCAGGTATATTCTATTGCACGGGGTGTATGATCAGGGAAAAAACCGATATAATTTCTGGAAAAATCAAGTAATTCACGAAAAACCATCGGACTTCTGGTCCATCCTACTACATCGTTGACATGCTCAGGTGACATATCTCGCGGATGAGATCTGGCAGGTTTCTTTTTTGCCACTATCACACTGACATCCCTGTATCTGCCAACAGTAAACACTTCCGAAAAAGCCCCTGTTTTTCTGACCGATTTACTTATATCCTCGTAATAGTAAGTGAGAGATGATGTGAATGCAGGAGAGTCATCATAACCAGCTACTACCAGTGTATCATTGGTAAGCATTGAGATTAATTGAATGAGTCTGTCGTAATCGGCTCTGGATGACTGGTGAATTAAAACATCCAGGCAGAGAACCAGATTGAATGATTCCGGTATGGCAGCTGATTCGAAAGCTGATAATTCCTGAAATTGCCAGTCACTTCTTTTATTGGCAGCAAGCTTTAATGCCTCCACCGAAGTGTCCAGACCCAGATATTTAAAATCACCCTTTAGTCTGCGGGTAGTCTCGAGATCTCCACACCCGATATCCAGCACAGAACTGTAATTTCCTGCGTCAATAAGTCGCTGAAGAATATTATACTTTACTTCCAGAACAATTCCCCTGCTACCCACACCCGAACCCCTCTGTGAGTCGGTAGCATATCGAAAATCCCAAAAGATCTGATTATTGAAACAGCTTTTGCGGTCGTCTATTATACAGTTATTTACTTGCATTATGGCGGAATCCACCGTAGGCAAACCGGTGCATTTTAATAACTGTTGATCGTCGAGCATCCAGTGATAATGAAGAATATTCGGAGAACAATCAAACTCCAGTGGAAGATTCAGGTGAGTAGGAAAATTGAATTCACGTTTCAAAGGAAGAACATCAAGATTCAATTCGGTCATGCACAATGCAAATGCGACCTGATCAATATGGATAGCATATTTTCCGAAGAGATCTATTCTGTCCAGACAGAAGTCAGCCCATTTTTTCCATGATTGATATACTTGTGCAATTACATCTGCTTTGAAATAATAAACCCCACCATTGTAGTTGTGAAGGGTTGTCTCCCGCCCCTCATTACCATCGAGACAATCGCTTTGAGTCCAATTCAGAGGTAAAGAGGCAGCCTGATACAACGGAATCATCACCGAGGGTGGAGGTGTAGCGGTATCGACTCTTTTGGCAGCAACAGAACCGATCTGAGGCCAGCAAACGGGTCTGGTAACTGCAGTGTCACAGTCAAGAAGAACCACATCCTGGTCAGCTTTTTCAAATGTTTTGAGCTGCTGGATTTTATTGCAATAGGGGTGGTTCAGCTTTTCCACCTGCCGGATCTCAATTTTAAAGCGTTCAGAGATGATTTTCTGAAACCTTTCCGGTATATCACCTGCATAGTGGACGGTTATCTGTTCTGGGGTAATATTTCCCAGTTTTGTGAGAGTGGTAAGCAGGTAATAAGCCTGCAGGTGGAATTTGGGGTGGTTATCCACGATAAAAGAGTATTTCATTTTTTTAGGTCCTTCCGGGGTTAAATCAGGATGATACAATGATTTCCGTCATTAGGCAAGAAGGGGACGGACTGTTTTTTTCTTTTTTTCCCTTCTTTTCCCCTCAGGGACGAACTTTCTTTTTCTTCACTTGACTTCTTGACTTGGAAGGACAGATTGTTTTTTACACATTATCCCCTGACACCGGCTGGTTCAGATTTTGCGATCTTTTTTTCCAACCGTAAAATCCACCTCTATCTGGGAGACACACATGCCCCGCGTAGCCCGCGTTGAATCACCCGGTTCTCTGTTTCACATCATGGCTCATTCGGTCGAAGAGAAACCGCTGTTTGCCGACGATCAGGACAAAGCGGAATTTCTTTCCCGTTTTGAGAAAGCGCTTGCCAAATCCAGATTCATCTGTTATACCTGGGCACTGATGGATAATCATTATCATCTTTTCGTAAGGGCAAGTGAAAATAGAATGTGTAAACTGATGCAGGGGCTTAACGGAGGATATGCCATGTACTATAATAAAAGACATGGAAAGCACGGGCCACTGTTCTGGGGGCGCTTCAAAGCATTACTCTGCCAGGACCAAAATTATGCAGCTCAATTGATTCAATACATTAATCTCAATCCATTGCGTGCTGGAATGGTCAAATCTCTTGAGCTACTCAAAGATTATATCTGGTGTGGGCACAGCTTTCTTATGGGAGATAAAAATGGCTCAGGTAAGAATTTTCAGAAAAGAGAAGAATGCCTTCGCCGTTTCGGTGAAAACGAAGAACAGGCACTAAAATCTTATATAGAGTTTCTTATTGAAAGCTGTGGAGAAAATACAGAAACAGCAGGGCAGCTCTCAAAAGTGGAAGCTACAGAGATAAGTGGTTCCTGGAAAGGGTGGCCGTCGGTTATCGGTGATCCTGAATTTGTCTCAGACACACTGGAAAGATACCAGGACTACCTACGCCGAAAACACCGGGTGGCAGATTATGAATATGTGCTGGAAAATATTGCTCAGAAAGTTTGCCAAGAGTACCATATAAGTATAAACGAGCTGAAAAGAAGAGGAAGAAAAAATGCCCGTGCTTTTGCGCGTGCAGTTTTCTGTTACCGGTTGCATGTGCAAGAGTATATACCACTTTCGGTCATTGCAAGATTTCTGAAAACAACAATCTCCCCAGTTGCGGTTTTGGTTCAGAAGGGGGTTGCTATCTGCGAAACTGCCGCAGTGTGATAATTGTCATATGAATTGAGATCTTATCTTTTGACAACTTTATATTTGACTATACACTGAGCATTTCTTAACTTCGATAACCAATCTCGTCAGCTGAGATAAGTAGCAAGCAAAATAAAAAATCTTTTCAATCACATCAGCGATAATAACGGTCAAAAAAGTCCATCGCTCCATGCTTGCTCCATCCCTTAAACTCATCTTTATGGTATTAAAATAGTCCGTCCGTAGCCACAGCCAGAAAACCGCATTGCCACTTAAAGAAACAATAAGAGAGTCTGTCCCTAACCCAAAGTCATTTGATAGCAGGAAAAGAATAGTCTGTCCCCAATCCATAAATCCCATCTGAGAGATTCCCAACACATCTGCGGCCTGCCAAATTATAAGCCCTGCCCAAAATAGTAACCCGACCATGCCCGCAACAATTTAAAAGCCTGCTCTTGCTTGTAACCCCAAAAACTCCCAGCCTCTCTTTTCCCATCTGTTCTGGCCCGTAAATACTAACCACCTTCAAAAGCTCGATATCAGCCCACACTGGATTGCGGTTTGATGCTTTATATGCCGGGTTTCCCGCAGCTGCAACATGCCATCGGGATAATGGACGAAAAAGAATGTGATTTATACCCTGATTTGCAGATGTATCCAAAATCTCACCATTTTTTCCCTTCACATAACCGTAACCTGCTGCTTCCAGAATTTTCATCGAACTTTCAGTCGGCTTTGCATTAAAATCCGCCATAATAATGACCGGATCATCTATAGAGATACTGTCTATCCAGGAAATAATCTTATTTATTTGTGCAGTACGGTAGGAAATCCCTTCATGCGCCAAGTGAGTCACAATTACCCGAACATTCTCTCCGCCCATAGAAATTGTAATCTGCAAAGCCGCACGATCCTGCTCACTCCCGGTATGTTCAATCCACAATTTTCTAGTTGACAATGGTGATTGCCTGCAGAGAAACCCTATACCGTAAGAACCTTCACCATTCTCATATTTCTTAATCGCCGGTGCATAAGCAGTCTCGCAGGAAGTCTGCGCTCCTAACCATTGCAGCACATCTGCAGGATTTCTGGAGTTGCAACTGTCTATCTTTTGTAATCCTGCTATATCAGGATCGATCTCATTAATCACTTCTGCAATATCCGTATATAACCCAGAGCCATGCTTTTCTGCATTGATATTATAGGTCATCACCCGGATTTTTCCTGTGTACTGAGCTGTGCATAGCCTGCCCATTATTAATGCTAAGATGATAATAATATGGAATTTATGACACATATAATTACCCTGAGAACCGTGGTTATGGTTGATTTGGAAAGTATAAAGGCTTTATTAATAAGTAATAAGTATCTGATTAGTTGAACGCAAGGGGTTCATCGTTCAATTTAAAATCAATGCTGATGAATAGTAGAATTCGAGGTTTATTTCCGGCAGGATTTTTCGGTGCTGTTAAAAAAGTCCCGGATTACATTTTCCGGACTCTGCTCACTCCAGGAATAATGTAAATCCTCCAGGTAATCCCGCAGCATTGCTGAACTCTGGACACGATTCTGCTTTTCAGTGCGCAGGCAGATCTGGGCTAAAGATGCAAGATGAGGGTCAATTGTCATCTTGAATTCATGCAATCGCACATATTTATTATTGGTTTTTGCCCTTATAAGCTCTGCTAAATTTAGTTGAGGAAAAGGATTTACCCCACAGAGCATCTCGTAGAGTACTGCACCAAAAGAGTATATATCTGCCAATTGATCTATGGGATAACCATTTACCTGCTCCGGTGGAAAATACTGAAGCGTCCCCACAATACTTTCCACATTGACAGTATGTAACCCGGTCTCAACCGGTCTGGCTACTCCAAAATCCATTAATTTAACAACCCCATTAAATCCAATTAGGATATTGGAAGGTTTAAGGTCACGATGAATTATTCCTTTGTATTTCTTTCCATACAAAGTGACCTGCTGTGTGTGAGCATAGGCCAGGCCCCGTGCAATCTGGACTACTATAGCTGTACATAGAAGAGGCGGAAGGGATTTAAAAAACTGCAGAAAAACCTGAAGAGTGACCCCATCCACATATTCCATCTCCATAAAGGGCAATCCCTGCCATTCACCAGTGCCATGCACCTTTACGATATTGGGATGTTTGAGATTAGAGGAGATTTTAGATTCAGTTTCGAAACGCTGAAAGCTATTGAGATTACCCGAAGGCATCAAAAGCTTAACCGCCCGATACATCTCCAGAGTTTCGTTCCAGATTTTGTAAACTTTGGCCATCCCCCCGGTTCCCAGTAACTCTACTACCAAACCAGAACCAAGTTTCTCCGGTTCTGTCCCGGTTGGGATAAAAGGATGTTCACCAGAACGGATATCCAGGGATAATCCATGATTAGCTTTTGGTAAATCCATCGCTACATGTTTCTGCTGATCACAAACCAATCCATACATTAATTGGAAATCTTCTGCTGCTCTGTTTTCCATCACTGGTTCATCTGCATCTAGAATCATCGGTGTGAAATCATTTTTTTCGCATTGCTTATCTTCAAAAAAAACGCTTTCAGTATCGATGCAAAATCCGGCCAGGGTGACATCTGTTTTTTTGTTTCTTTTACTAAGTTCTTCAGTCCCGGTGATCTTTTTACCCACATAGACATGAGTGCCGCTTTTAGAGGCCGTACCTACAATACAGTCAATTGGAGCTGATTTTTTCTGGTTCCTGAGATTTATTTCCACAGATGAAGCCGATTGCTTCACTGGTACTGAAAATACCGGAATACTGGCAAATGCATCTTCTGGCTGGGAAAACGATTCAAATCTTTCGGTCATTTTTGATTAAATACCTGAAAAAATCAGCTAATTTAACATAAGGATATAAAATACTATTCATTTTATGGGAAATTTGCATTTTCTTTGGTTACATTTGTATTACATTAAATGATATTGTGCTATTGAGCAATCATTAAGCCAGAAATCGGAGATGAACAAAATATTTTATGTTAAAAAAAAATGTTGCCCTACCCATTAAACTGTTTTATTTTATAGATCCTACCTTTGCAAGTCCCTCTTGCAACAATTTGGGTGAAGCGGAAGCGCCGGGTTTTTTGCCCGGCGATTCTTTTTTTAACCAGCCATCTTTTAACCTTAAACCCTGTAACAATTTTTTAATTCAAAAAAACGCAATCTTCTAGATAAAGCCAGCTTTCTTTTTTTGTTTTTCAGCAAGTTGTATTTTATTGATCTGTTTAGCAAAATTCGTTCATAAAGCAAAACTATGATTAACTTAGAAAATATTTCCAAACAATATGGCTGCACTGTTTTACTGGATTCTGTAACAATATCTTTCAATGAAAAACATCGGACCGGTCTTATTGGTGTAAATGGTTCCGGCAAGACCACGGTGCTAAGAATGCTGGGTGGAGAAGAACAACCTGACAACGGGTCGATCAGCAAACCATCCAATCTGAGAATCGGATATTTACCTCAGGAGGTGGAAATTCTTGATCATAAAACACCTCTGGAAATCGTTCTTCAATCATTTGCACATCTTTTGAGTTTTGAAGAGCAGCTTCAAAACCTGCCTGCTGAGAGTTCCGCCTTAAACGAAACCCTTAAAAAAATTGACTCACTCTGCACTGAAATGGAGTTTCATGATGGTTACTCATTAACAGCCAGAGCACAAACGATTCTGGCCGGTCTTGGCATTCCCAAAGAAAACTGGTCCCAACCGATCCAATTGCTCTCAGGTGGCTACAGAATGAGAACCGTGCTGGGGAAACTGCTACTTGAAGCGCCGGACTATCTATTACTGGATGAACCAACAAATCACCTCGATATGGATTCTCTGGTTTGGTTGGAAAAGTATCTGAGTAAACAGAAATGTGGTATGTTAATCGTAAGCCACGACCGTGATTTCTTAAACCGGATTACCAACAGCATCGCAGATATCTGCAACCACAAAATTACCTTATATCAGGGGAATTACGATGCCTACATTAGGTTAAGGGAAGAAACCGAAACTGCCCAACTTAACAGGGCACGTAATCTGGAAGCAAAAATTTCCCAGACAGAAAGGTTTGTTGAGCGGTTTAAAGCTAAAGCCACCAAGGCAACCCAGGCGCAATCCCGAATGAAACTCCTGGAGAAACTACGGGCAGACATGCCTGAGCTGCGCCAGGCAGAAAAATCTATTCATTTTTCATTTCCAGAACCTGATCCATCAGGAACCGTTCCTATACAGTTTACCGCTGTCAGTGCCGGTTATGATGACAGACCTGTTTTTTCCGATTTTACACTATCTGTAAATAGAGGCGAAAAAATCGCCATAGTGGGTCCAAACGGATCAGGAAAATCCACTCTATTGAAACTTTCTTCCGGTCTGATACAGCCAATTTCCGGTACAATCAAGTATGGGCATAATGTTAATCTCAGGTATTTTGGACAACACCAGCTCGAGCAGCTCGACCCGGAAAAAAATCTCTATGAAACCGTTGTTAAGGATTCTGTGAACACAGAAAAAACCTTTGTTCGAAGCATTCTTGGAGCATTTCTGTTCAGTGGTGACGCTGTTGACAAAGCAGTCAAGGTGCTTTCAGGAGGAGAAAAGGCACGACTGGTGCTTGCCACTATCCTTGCCAGCCCCGGAAATGTTTTATTACTTGACGAACCGACTAACCATCTGGATATAAAATCGGTAGAAATGCTTGCTGATGCCATGAAAAAATTCAGCGGAACAATACTTTTTGTTTCCCATGATGAGTTTTTTATCTCCTCTATTGCCACCAGAATATTAGAGATTAGACCAGGTATGATCCGGGACTTTCCAGGCACTCTCAGTGATTACCGCTCTTATGTGGAAATGCTTTTTCCGGATGATTTAGCTGAGCAGAAAAATCCAGCCAGAATATCGGATTGCAAAAGCGAGACTGAAGCCAAAGAGCAACGAATAAAAGACCGTGAGCGCCGTAAAAAACTCACTCGCACCATAGAAAAACTGGAAAAAGAAATTTCATCGTCTGAAGAGAAACTGGAAATGCTGCAAATTACCCTGCATGATCCAACTAATGCTCTGAATCATGAACTTCTTCATCAGACTTCCCAGCAAATCGATTCTTTGCAGGCAGATCTGAACCAGCTTATCAGGGACTGGGAAGAAAGGCAGCTGGAGTTGGAGTCGATTGCAGAATCCTGAGTAAATACCAAAACGGTATCGAGGTTGAGGGTTATATTCATCAATAAACATCAATTTCTGGAAAAATCCTTCGGATATTTAAAATTTATAACAGAATCAATATGATTGCTTTAATAAAACGGAGTAAAAAAGTATATTTCATAAAATTTTTTCCCATCCCATCCAGACCCATTGGATAATTGTAAGTTTTTGAAAGGCTTTAGAGCATGGCGAAATTTAGAGGAAAGGCCTTGATACCATGGCCCTTCATGAAGCAGTACCTGATTCCTGGTTTATTCCAGCATTTTGATTCCTGGCATATGATCCCTCAGCAGTTTCGGAAATACCTGGGTTCCAATGATCCTCAAAAGAACATTCCTGTAGGACAGATCTCTTTGCGGGTTAATGAAGTGTGCAATCTTCGATGTGGCTCCTGTGGTCAATGGGGAGAAAATGGGCACCTTCGCCTGAAACTGGAACGTGGAGAGCGTCTCGACCAGCTTGATTTTGATGTAGTCAAAAGGATTGTTTTTGAGACCCGCCGCGACCAGCCCTTTTACTATATCTGGGGAGGTGAACCAACCATGTGGAAACCTCTTCTTCCCCTGTTTGAAGAACTGGCCCGCCACAAACTTAAGGGTTCGATAGTCAGTAATGCACAGGATCTGGACAGAATCATTGAAGATCTGATCGGAACCGGTGCACTCCAGGTCCTTTTTCTCAGTCTGGATGGATGGGATGCAGCATCTCAGAATCTGATGCGTTCTCCGGCAAATGGGAAAATGTCAGAAAACTTTGAAAAAACCATGGCTGTGATAGAAAAAACTGATCGAATCAAAAAGGAAAAAAACCTTCTTTTCCCACTGATCATACCCATCACTGTCATTTCAAATAACAACTACTCACATCTGGTAGATATTCATAAACTGGTTCTGGATAAAGCTCAGCTCCACCCATTTTATTATGGATGGTTTATCACCGAAGAACGTGCAGCACTGCATGAGAAGGTTTTTGAAGAGCGCTTTGGTGCAAAACCCAAAAATCATCGGGGATATCTAAAATCCTGTTTTAATGATGTCGACCCGGTTGAAACCGCTGCTCAGATAAAAGAGATCCATGCAATCTCCAAAGGCAAATCATGTGTTCCGCAGTTTCTTCCTGATATAGAATCCGAAAGTGATATCCGCCGTTATTACTCAGACCACAGCTGGCACTGTGGATACCCTAGCTGTGAAAGCATCTACTTTACGGCTGAAATTTCACCCGATGGCCGGGTAACCCCCTGCCGTGACTACCAGGATTTTACCTGCGGTAATATAAACACTCAGCCTTTTTATGAGATCTGGAATGGTGAACCTTTTAAAAAATTCCGACGGGAAATGAAAAGAGGACTCATGCCAGTCTGTACCCGCTGCTGCGGTCTTCAGGGCTTTTGATTTTTAATTGGGGCGCTACTTGCCCCAATAATTTCCCTTATACAATCTGGCAGCTTTTCCATCACAGCATTCCACAACCTCGTTTTTTTTAACACATGAAATTGGTTCGTTTCGATTTCTATTCCGGCGTATTTTAAATTGCAGAACCGCATTCTCAATGCAGTAGTTAAGCCGTCACTTGTCCCTTTATATGGATAATTACGACGAATCCGGATACCCGGTATCTCATTTTTTATCTTTTCAGTTAACCTTAAGCACATGTCCCTTTCCAACCCCATTCCAGGGTCATATAGAAGACCCATATCGGCATCCCTTACTACTCCGTTAAGTACTGGTGTAAAACTATGAATGGAGAAATGATAAACAGAGCTGCTATTATTCAACAGTTTTTCTATACAGGAAGTAATTGCAGTGTGATATGGAGCATATACAGTGGAAATAATTTGACTTTTCTGCTCTGAAGAGAGAGTTGCTGTTATTGAGGAAAATACCCGTTTATTTGTCAAAGACCGGTTCTGGTCAATTACCAGCCTGCTGATTTTTTCATAAAAAAAGGCGCTATTCCTGAATCTGGCAGCTATCGATTTTGCCAATTCCAATGCCCCAGGGTCCCATCCCAGATGACTATTAAGAAGTTTGCTTTTATTTTTAAAAAGGTGGCTAAAGCATGCAGGAATCCGGTTTCCACCATGTTCACAAGTGATAATTATAGAATTCATTGGTTATATTTCACAGAGTTCCTGTCCCTGAAAATACATGTTATTCCAGTCAATAACAAAGACTCAGTAGCTCTGGACGTAGTTTAATATCATTCAGAACCATTTCTCTGACAGTTACTCCGGGTGGTGTGAGTAGATTAAATCTCACAAAATCCTTTAAAACTTCCCTGTCATACTGAATGTTAAGTGGAGAGCCACTGTTAAAAGTGAAACCTGAGGTAGGTGATACATGGTGAATTGCACCCCTGAATGAATTTCCATTCCCGAATTGATATATCACTTTCCCATCCCCCTCAACATACACATACCCCCTGAAATTCTTTCCTGATCCCAATCCGTTTATGGTTGCACCGGACTTAACATAAACCATTGTATTGGATGAAGCTGAACAATCATACCACTGGCCATTGCAATTTATACCGGACTCCACGACCCAGATTACTTTTCCGTTAAAAGTACCTGCTGACGAGTTCATAGAGGCAGAATATCCATTGATTCTAATCACCAGAAAATTATTCCACAGCTTTCCCTGTGCTGAAGCATTCTGATATTGCTGATTGAGGTTTTCTGCTGTGATACTCCCCCATCCCAGAGATGAATATTGGTAGATGAGACCAGCATCGATCTGATCAACACTTCCAGTGAAACTGAGTTCATTTCCATCTCTCATGTTTAATGCATTAGCAATATTTATGTTACTGCCGTTATTTACAATTTGAGAAGCTGTACCGTTAACAATATCATTTGAGGTAACCTGTCCAGAATGAGTTACCATATTACCACGCAAATTCAATCTGGCGTTACCATCCACAGTACTGTTCAGGTAGGTGTCACCGTACAAATCCACCGTTCCATCAGTGGATATACTCCTTTGAAATCCGGATTTTCCATTTACCGTTAAGTTAACACCGCCATTGATTCTTACCGTAGTCTGAAAAAAAGCTTTTCCATTGATAGTAGTACTGCCATCAAATGAGCTCTGTAAAGATGTACTGTTTCCGGTTTTAAAATCCCCATTGATGATACTTCCGGCAGCTCCGCTGTTAAAATGAACATCTGCACCGAAATATACATTTCCATTCACTGTCACTCTCTGGTCAAAATTACGGGCAGGACCTGCCAGATGAATGGCATCATTCTGATCCCAGGTGATCTCATCCAGAGCTCCTCTAAGCCGGTAAATTCCGACAGCCTTCTTTTTACCGCCACCACCACCGTATCCTATCCCCTGAACTTGTAACAGCAGGTTTACTGAATCAAATTTCATTATGTGTGCAGAATATGAAGGAGCATCAGTACCATTCCAGCATTTAAGCTTATTCTCAGAACCACTATGTGCAACATCTCCAAGCAACCATTTATAAGAATGGTTTTGATTGTATTTTTTTAGGATTTCAATAACTGCTGAAGGTTGACTTTCGCATTGATGTTCAAATGCTTTAAGTGCAGCCCGGGCTGACATTGCTGAAGAGCGCACCTTTGAATAGTCACCGGCGCCACTACGGTCTTTCTGGCTTATATATAAGATAGACAGGCCGCTAGCTGAAGCTATAAAAAAAACTGCAAGCCCGTAAACTATTGCAAAGCCATCATTTTTAAAGGTTGCCTTTGACATAGATCCCCCATTTAAAAGGCCCTTATAAGTTTAATTATGTATTATCTGCTTATGTGAAGCAATCTCCCTTTTCTGATTCAATAAAAGACACTGAGCAGTTCGGGACGAATTTTCAGATCACCCAGAACCAGCCCCCCGCTCATCCCTTCGGGAAACCTTATTACCCCAGTCCCAATGATTTCATTTATCACATTTTCATCATAAGTTATTTTCAATTCTGCGCCTGAATTAAGCTGAAATCCCGATTTATCTGAAACATGGTGAATAGCACCGCTGAATGAATTTCCTGGTTTAAAGGAGTACCTTACTCCTCCTGTGCCTTCAACATACACATATCCCCTGAAAAGATCAGATGATCCCAGACCATCAACAAATCCCCCTGATCGCACATACACCAGTGAGTTAGATGAAGGACCGCACTTATACCAGTTGCCATTACAAATCATAGTGGCATCCACTATCCAGATTACTTTACCATTAAAAGTAGTTGGACTTATACCCATATTTGCTTTGGTATC
>JAEZKP010000049.1 GCA_023436145.1 Fibrobacterota bacterium
CTGATGCACATCAGATTCCGCTTGAAAGTAATTCTGTTGATGGCGTGGTAATTCAGTTTGTGCTGGAACATGTATTAGAACCACAAAAAGTGGTCGATGAAATTTACAGAGTTCTTAAAGATGATGCAATAGTGTATGCTGAAACACCTTTTTTGCAACAAGTACATGAAGGTGCTTTTGATTTTACACGATTTACAGAAAGTGGACAGCGGTATTTATTCAGAAAATTCAAATTACTGGACTCCGGAGTGATTGCAGGTGCAGGAACACACCTTCTCTGGTCGATAGAGTATTTTTTTCGGAGTCTTTTCCGTTCATGGAAAATTGGTAAAGTTTTTAAACTAGGGTTATTCTGGCTGCAATATTTTGACAGAGTAATACCAGATAACTATAACATTGATGCTGCGGATTCAGTTTACTTCATGGGTAGAAAATCAGGTAATTCATTTGCAGCTAACCAGATGTACGAGTATTATAAAGGAGCAGATAAAAAGTAAAACAGTATATATGTCACTACCATCCCATATTGACAAAAAAATCTGCCTCAATATAGCATAGTTTTAAAGAATTGGGCATTTTTAGTGTTTTTTCTATTTTACTATGTTCACACATTTTCCTTTACAATACGACTTTATTACCGCGTGCTGTCCCATAGCTTAATCAACAAATAATGGTAAATACAGCTGTTGAGGCAACACATGTCACATGGCCAGCTATTATGTCAACTTTTTTGAAATCCTATGGGATGGTAGTGTATATATGTTAATCTTTTTTCATGGATAATTGAGACTTTTTGCGACACCCAGATCCCATTAAAAAATGAATAAGCCCAGACCAGGTTAACACAATCAAGAAACATCGAGCAAAATGAAGAAATTAATTCTGATAGCTGTTTTATCTATAACAATATTGGCTAAAGATGATAAAAAATCAAAAATCGATTTTATTGGCGGTATCTGGTATCAGAATGGCCAGATACTCAATGGCACCTTCAACTATTCAGATGATATTGATAATTTCTGGCTCCAGAAAGCTTTTGCCAATTTAGGATTAAATATCGGGATAAACAGATGGTTTTCAATCACCGCTGCATTAGAAGCCAATTGGCGGTTTCCTTTCAACAAGAAAAACACTTCTCTTGAATCGCGGCTCTATTCATATGATTACTATTTAGATCAATTGCGGGCGGACATAACTCCTTTCCAAAACCGGTTCATCAAACTCCGACTTACCCTGGGATATTTCCATTTCCACTACAATGAAAATACCCGCAATCTTGGAAACGTCCTTTTCAAAAGCAGTTGCTATCCGACAGCAATCATCCAGCAGGAATTTTATCAGCAAGAATTCGATCCTCAAAAAGGATACGATGTTCCTTTTTTGCGCCTATGCGGCTATAACCTAAGCGCAACTCTCCTGGATGGTCTGTTTTTCTATGATTTTCTGACAACCATGTATGTTGACACCTATCGCCTTGGTGACCGTTCGCTTACTTACATTCTCGGGCTTTACTGGCATGGAATCAAAGTAAGTACAGGAATACAATTTGACCGTTTCCTGTCCTTTAAAAACGTAGCCACCAGCCCCGAAAATACTTATTTAACAGATGAAGAAAATTCAGACTCAGAACAGCCTACTTTTGCAGGTAACAAATTTATGACATACGCAAGTCTTGATATAAAAAGAATTTTATTCGGTGAAGATTATCCATCGTTTTTCGGAGAAAATGATGCAAAGTTTTTCTTCGAAATGAATGTGCTCGGTATCAAGAACTACAAAGTCTACTATAACAATCGAAAAGAACGCATCCCAATAGTCTTTGGGGTATTGTTGCCCATATTTAAAATTTTAGATGTCCTATGTGTTGAGTTCGAACACTTCGGTTCACTTTATCCTAACAGCATGGATCGTCCGTTTAATTATAACAAGGCCATTTCCAGAATATCAGGAATCTCAATACATCCCTGAAGAATTCAAATATGATGACTGGAAATGGTCCTTGTATGCGAAACGGTCTTTCTCAAAATTTTCGATAATCTTTCAGTTTGCCCATGACCATCTCTGGCTCAGGGGTTCCAGACCCGCCGATCAGGTCTTCCGGGATGTTCTGTTTGATAGAAACAAGGATTTCTACTATCAATTGAAGTTACAATTCAGTTTTTAAAGAAGTAAAACACTACCATCCCAGATTATTAAAACATTAGCCTGAGCTGCTTGCCGTCAATTGTCCCAGTTTAAAATTTGTTAATTTATTACAGGTAATTCGCCAAAGTATTTGATATTGATCAGAAAACTATTAATTGCCGGTGTAATAATTTTTATTCTATTCCTGATCCAGAGGTTCAGAATGTTGCGGCGATCCTTAAACCAACTCCATTCCGAACGCTAATAACAGGTGCAACCTGAAAAGATCTGCTGACCTGGTTTGATTTCTCAAGTTTATTATTACTGGCAACAAACCCTAAAGAAACGGCCATTGATGTGATTAAAAAGAGCTCCTGCCCTACAGCTCCAATAACACTCAAAGGCTTGGCGCCAGTTAAATTACCCAGTACACCAAGAGCACTAAATGTCCATGAAGCCCCATAGAATGGGAAACCCATATTCTTCCCGATAAAAGGCTTATTATACCATTCATATGCCCGCTCAACTGTATATGCACCACCAGCACATAATGCCGGCCCCACGGCAGTTGCCAAACCACCGGTAATCAGAAGGGTCAGTTCATTAGAACCAAATTCAATTTTACTGCTATCTGATGAAGAAAGAATGGCAACCGCAGATGATATTTTAAAAATCAAACCGCAAGCATACACTATTGCTCCAATGTTTGATAAATACTTCGCTGATTTTAGTTCACTGTAGAATATTATATCCTTATTCGGCATCACCAGCTCGGAACTTGCAGTTTCCTGCAGCTGAGCCTGCAGTGCCACACTCGTTACCAGAATTAAACACCAAAAAGCAATATTACGCATAAAATTTCCTTTTCATCAGGTTTCAATGAAATATAAATCAAATTAAGCTTTATATGGATTTATATTCTTATCGATCAGAGCAATAAACATAATTACGGAGTATCAATAAGATGAAAAAATTGATTCTGATGATTATTACGATGATTATATCTATATGGGCCCAGGAAGATGATGGATTTAAAGCCGAACCAGTCTGCGGTGTCTGGTATCAGGGTGGTCAGGTACTCAATGGAACCTATTCCTATGAAAATGACATTGATCATTTCTGGCTTCAGAAAGTTTTTGCCAATGTTGGTTTCAAAAAGAGGATAAACAAATGGTTGGCCGTCACCGCCACATTAGAAGCCCAAATGCGACTCTCCTATAAACAAGGAAGCACTTTTCTTGAATCGCAATTCTACTCTTATGATTTCTATATTGATCAGGCACGAGGCGATATAACTGCTTTCCAGAACCGATTTATCAAACTCCGATTTACCCTGGGGTATTTCCATTTCCACTATAATGAAAGCACTCGCAATCTTGGAAATATCCTTTTCAAAAGCAGTTGCTATCCAGCAGCAATCATTCAGCAGGAATTTGATCAGAACAGTTTTTATCAGAATTTTGATCAAGAAAGGTATGACGTCCCCTTTTTACGTTTATTGGGCATTAAATTCAATGCATCTTTCCTGGACGACCTGCTTTTTAATGATTTGATGTTAACCTCACAGACATACTTCCCACTTGGTGACTTTTCGTTTACAAAAATTTTCGGGCTAAACTGGCGTGGAATAAAAGCATGTGTGGGAATACAAGGTGACCGTATTCTGTCCGTTAACAAACAACTCACCTCACCTCTTGATGCTGAGGTGGAAATAGATAAGAACAGTTCTGAATCAGTAAGACTTACTTATAAAGGTTATAAATTCATGACATACGCAAGCCTGGATCTTAAAAGAATTGTTTTCGGTGAAGATTATCCGTCGTTTTTCGGAGAAAATGATGCTAAATTTTTCTTCGAAATGAATGTGCTTGGTACTAAGAACTACAAAGTTTTCTATAAGAATCGAAAAGAACGTATGCCCATAGTATTTGGTGTACTGTTACCCACATTTAAAATCTTAGATGTTCTATGTATCGAGTTCGAACATTTCGGTTCACTCTATCCTAACAGCATGGAGCGTCCTATCAACTCCAATAAGCCCTTTCCTGAATTTCAGAATGTTTCTTATAATCCTGAGGACTACAAAAATGATGACTGGAAATGGTCCTGGTATGCAAAGCGTTCTTTCTCAAACTTCTCCATCATCTTTCAGTTTGCCCATGATCATCTCTGGCTATGGTCTATGAGATCAGTCGATCAGGTGTTCCGGGATAACCTGGTAGATATCAATGAGGATTTTTACTATCAATTAAAGTTTCTTTTCCATTTCTAAAAGGACCAAATTCGGCTAATTCTTTGGAAAAGGATCAGCCACGACGATTGAAAAGTATGACATGAGTAATTAAAATCCTTTATCCTGCAATCGTTTCTGTCAAAAGCGACCTTCATGTTTTTGCCCTTTGAGTGTCGATTTTTTTAGACATCACACCTCTGTTACCCGATTCGACAAAATATCATGAGAAATCATCTCTTCGCTGGATATAAGGCGATATTTATGTTGTAAACACATAATAACCCGCTCCAATAGCTTGTTCCAGGAGTGCATCTGGCAGTATATTGTTTCTTAGTTGTATAAAAATATCATAAAACCTGTCAGTTTGTTAAAAACAGGGGGATTGTATATCAGATGCTGATGGATGAAAATGCTCTCAAGAAGCTCCTTCGCTGCCCAAAGACCGGACAAAAACTTGAATACAGCTCTGAAGAAATTAAACCTGCTGATGGAACCGGTTCATATCAAAGGTTAAACGGGAAACCTGTACTTGTAGATTTTGATGTTTCAACTATTTATAAAGAGACTTTGTTTAAGTCACAGGGAAAAAGCATCATTAAACGCAGTGCATATACCGGTATAGTAAAAAAATTTTTTCAAAGGCATAGTTTCTCCTTTTAATGTAAAAATTAAAAGAAATTTTGAACAGTTAGTTCATTATTTAAGTTCTGTAAAATCACCGCGAGTATTAATAATCGGCGGAGGTACCATTGGTACAGGAAGTAAATGTTTATATAACAGCAATACAATCGAAGTAATCTCTTTTGATGTTTATGATTCACCCGAGATACAATTCATTGCTGATGCACATCAGATTCCGCTTGAAAGTAATTCTGTTGATGGCGTGGTAATTCAGTTTGTGCTGGAACATGTATTAGAACCAC
>JAEZKP010000074.1 GCA_023436145.1 Fibrobacterota bacterium
GTGGTTCTAATACATGTTCCAGCACAAACTGAATTACCACGCCATCAACAGAATTACTTTCAAGCGGAATCTGATGTGCATCAGCAATGAATTGTATCTCGGGTGAATCATAAACATCAAAAGAGATCACTTCGATCGTATCGCTTGTGTATAAACATTTACTCCCTGTACCAATAATCCCTCCGCCGATTATCAATACTCGCGGTGACTTTACAATACTTAAATGTTGAACAAACTGTTCAAAATTTTTTTTAATTTTTACATTAAGAGGAGAGACTATGCCTTTGAAAAATTTTTTTACTATACTGTTATATGCACTCCGTTTAATGATGCTTTTTCCCTGGGATTTAAACAAAGTCTCTTTTTGAATAGTTGAAACATCAAAATCCACAAGTACAGGTTTTCCGTTTAACCTTTGATAGGAACAGGTTCCAACAACATTTTTAATTTCCTCAGAGTTGTATACAAGTTGTTGTCCGGTCTTTGGGCATCGAAGGATCTCCTTGAGAGCATTTTCATCCATGAGCATCAGATATACATTCTCCTGTTTTGAAACAAAATGAACAGGTATTTTGATAGTTCCATACCATTAAAAGTAATATACTGCCAAATGCACTCTTGGAACAAGCTAATAGAGCGGGTTATTATGTACTTGTAGCCATAACATTCTGAATATCCGATCAGAGTCAGATACACAACACATTTCTGTAATCGTCCGTTAAGTGGATTTTTACCGAAATGTGTTGCTGTTTTGTTATTGTGGATCTGCAGTTGTGTTATCTGTTGACCACTATACGTTTGGATGCTACACCATCTGCTGTTGTGAATTTAACAATATAGCAATTACTCTTCAATATTTCATTAATCCGAACAGTGTGGTATCCGGCAGTTTTGATATTCTGGACCAGTTCACTTACTTGTTTCCCGTTCAGCTCGTAAATAGATAGTTTGAGGGGGCCAGGGCGGCTGGTCGAAAAATTAATGTACAAATCAGATCCGTTCCGGATGAGTGCCTGAGGGGCTGATTTATTAACAATCTGCTGATTGTTTTTGTGATGCGGGCTGGTTGGTGAGTCTATAGGATAACCTATCAGGTGGATATCATCGATCCACAGGTGACCTGTAGAACCGGTTTCTCCCTGGATTTGCCATTGAAATTTGGGCACCTGTTTTAGATCCAGCTCTACCGGTTCTGCCCACTTTGGCTGAAGAAATTTATCCCAGGTTACATTGACCTCTTTCCATTCGCTACTTTTCGGGAGGTCATAACTGAAGTCGGCACCAGGTTCAGTAACTGATTTTGATTCAATCTTGAGTGCACATTTGGCATCACCAAAATCCCCCTTGTAATAAAAACTGATCCCCGTGGCAGAGCTGATATCTACTGGTTGACTATCAGGTGCCATCTCAAAACCCACGCCTACAAAGGGATCGTATTCAAAATCACCCTGATCCAGTTTGAATTCTATCTTTGCGCAATATTGGGAATTATTGTAACCTCCTGAGGTCATGGTAAAGAAGACTTCGTTTCTTTTAGTCACCGGAGTGACTGTTGACTTGCCTTTATCTGCAACATCGGTGTAGGTAAACCATTCCGAACCCAGATTGGTCTTGTGATTATTGTCTTCACAATCGTCAACAAGGTCCTGTGCTTTTTTGTCTTTGTAAACTGCTGTTATAACCATGTCGCAATAGACTTTAACCGATGCACTGCTGGAAGTTCCGGTAAGATCTCCATCCCACCCCACAAAAGAGTAACGTGATGGATCAGAATTGGTTGTGGAAATGGTTACCTGCTCATTTATGGAATAGCTGTTTTTTTGAGGGTTGACAGTAACTGTACCTGCACCCGCCGGAGTGACATCGATTTTGAGGGTAGCGGAGGATTTTGGTTGCACTTTTGTGAAATCAGGCATGTTTCCGGTTAGTAGCAGCATGGAGAGCAATTCGAGACATTCATTATAATAGTTGTCATTGGTATTTCCAAAAGCACGCAGGCGGGTATATCCTTTATCAACCCAGGATTGGAATTTTGAGTCAACGATTCCTCCTATTACCAGTGGTCCCAGAAAGGTTGGGATGTTGTCTTCTGAACCTTTTGCACCGGTATTAATGGTTCCGTCAAGGTTATAGATCTGGCCGATTTTACCTGGGTTATCTTCGGTTTTTTGTTGAAACCAGGTTACTATTTTATTACACAATGTTTTTGCCTGGGAATGACCATACCAGGCGTATGCCCAGCCAAGTCTCCAGGGGGTTCGTGATGCATCGAAACCATATAACCCGGGATTATCACCTACACCACCGCCTGGAGTACCATTTTCCTGGCACCAGTTTGGCCACATGCCGGTGGTAGAATGCTGACTTTTCTGAAGCAGGGAATAACAATTGTTTTGAACCGTGCTCCATTTTGTTCCATCAATATCCTGAAAAAGCTGTGTGGCGACCATACTCATGTATGAAGGGTTCAGGGCTGTCCACTGGTTGCCTCCCACCAGGAGATTGTTTTTAACTTCCTGGGAGTAGATGTTACTAATGAGAGTCTTTGCATCATTGAGATAGGATTCATCACCCCATTGTTTATTGGCCATAATGAGAGCGACAGCGACATCCAGTTCCGCGTCAGTTGCAGCACCTGTTCCAGGTGTGTTGTTTGTAAAACCTTGTATTTTCCAGTGCATAAGTCCGTTGGAGGAGTGGCTTTTATAATAACTCCACAATTTGTCAAATTTGGACTTGGTGTTGTTTTTTTCGTTATCCATATACACCATTATGAGCATTCCATAGCCGATGCCTTCGCTAACGGTGTTTTCTGGTTCATCAAATTTTATTCTTGCCTGATTTCCGCTCTCTTCATAGTACCCTTTAAGCCAGATATCATAAACTGATTGTACATGTTTGTGATCGACCCCCGAAGGAAGGATTCCGTTTGGGTATTTTGCTTGTTGAGGGAAGGGGTATTTTGGAGCAGCGATTGCTGAACTATAGATTAGAAGTGATAGAAAAAGGATTAGAGTTTTCCGGAGCATCTTTCCTCCTGGTAAAAGTTTTTATATAAGGATAGTTATCATCAGGGTAACCATCAGGAAAGGATTTCTTTCCAATAAGTATCATTGTTTAGAAATACAAAGCAAAAATTTTTGGATAGCTAAGCATCAGGTCTGAAAGTTTTGAGCAATATAAATACTTTCTATATATGAAGAAAACCTAATCAGTTAAACTGCTTCAACAAGATTATTCAGACATTCACTTTTAATCCGGTTTAGTCAGGGTTACAGGTGCAGACATCTCCTTTCTTTTCTTCCTTTCTCCCATTCCCTTATCTATATTAAGAGTTTGTGTTTTTTGACCCATATTCTGTGATTTGCCTCAGGTGTTGCCTTCAGATAGCAGCCGGGGGTTTTCCGGACTTGGCATATTGAATGCAGTGCAATGTCTTTTACTTACCTTGTGTTACAGATATTCATTGCAGAATAACAGAGAAAACAGTGATTTTTTTAAACTTACACGGTTATTAAAGTTGTAAAGCTTCCAGGGAAACAGTTATAAACCAAAATGAATTATGAAGAAGGAGGCTCAGCCATGGCCGCAGATCAGAATGAAGATTTTATGAAAAATATGAAAAAGATGTTTTCAGGTAACGAGATGGAGGAGCAGCTTTTAAAGCGCAGGCAGATTTTTCTCTGGGGCGAGATAAATGATGAGTCTGCTGAAGCGATAGTCAAGCGGATACTCTTCTTTGACGGGCAGAGCTCAGATGACATTACACTCTATATTAATAGTCCAGGTGGGGTGATCTCATCGGGGCTGGCGATTTATGATGCAATGCAGTTTGCTAAATCTGATGTGGTTACTGTTTGCATGGGTCAGGCGGCCAGTATGGCAGCGGTGTTGTTGTGTTCTGGAACAAAGGGGAAGCGTCAGGCCTGGGAGCATGCCAGGGTTTTAATTCATCAGCCTTTGATTTCAGGAAACATGTTTGGACCTGCATCAGACATTCAGATTCAGGCAGAGGAGATGCTCAGAGTGAGGGATAATCTGAATCAGATACTAGCTGAGCACACAGGGCAGTCAATTAGCAAGATTCAGATTGATACGGACCGTGATTTTTTCATGTCTGCAGAAGACTCTAGAAAATATGGAATAGTGGATATTGTGTCAAAAAAAGAAAAAAAGTAAAATTTCTTTAAAACATATTGACTTCCATAATTTGACCAAATTATATTTGATAGACTTTTTTCTACAGGCATAAGCCGATGTAGCTCAGTTGATAGAGCATTCGACTTGTAATCGAATGGTCGGGGGTTTGAATCCCTCCATCGGCTCCAGATAATTGGGTAGGTGCCCGAGTGGCTAAAGGGGATGGACTGTAAATCCATTGGCTTCGGCCTACGGTGGTTCGAAACCACCCCTGCCCATTGAAAATCTGCGGGCATAGCTCAATGGTAGAGCTCCACCCTTCCAAGGTGGCTGTTGTGAGTTCGAATCTCATTGCCCGCTTGTTTTCTTTATTCTTATCGCCCATGTAGCTCAGTTGGTAGAGCACATCCTTGGTAAGGATGAGGTCCACGGGTTCGAGTCCCGTCGTGGGCTTTTGTTTTAGTTGTGTAAATTGGACCGGCTTATTTAAAATATACGGTTATAATTATTAACTTACACCATATACTGAGAGGTTTCCATGTCAAAGGAAAAATTTGAACGTTCCAAACCACACGTGAATGTCGGTACGATCGGACACGTTGATCATGGTAAAACTACCTTAACCGCCGCTCTTACCAGAGTTTCTGCTGTCAGGGGTCTGGCCAAGTTTATTTCTTATGATGAAGTAGCAAAAGCATCTGAGTCCCAGGGACGTCGCGATGAGACAAAAATTCTGACAATCGCAACCTCGCATGTGGAGTATTCTACAGAAAATCGTCACTATGCACATGTCGACTGTCCGGGACATGCTGACTATGTCAAAAACATGATTACTGGTGCAGCACAGATGGATGGAGCCATTCTGGTGGTGAGTGCTGCAGATGGTCCTATGCCTCAGACTCGTGAGCACATTCTTCTGGCTCGTCAGGTCGGTGTTCCTTACATCGTGGTTTTTCTCAACAAAGTCGATGTGGTTGATGATCCTGAACTTCTGGAGCTGGTGGAACTGGAAATCCGTGAACTGCTTTCCAAATACGAATTTCCGGGTGATGACACTCCGATTATTCGGGGAAGTGCCATTGCTGCATTGACAAATCCGGAAGATCCTGAAAAGGCAAAGCCCATCCTTGATCTTCTTGCAGCTATTGATTCCTATATTCCAACACCTCAGCGTGAAACCGACAAACCTTTACTCATGTCAGTGGAAGATGTTTTCTCGATCACTGGTCGTGGTACTGTTGCTACCGGTAGAGTGGAACGTGGTACTGTGAAGGTGGGTGACGAAGTGGAAATCGTTGGACTCAAACCTACCAGAAAAACCGTGGTTACCGGTGTGGAGATGTTCCGCAAGTTGCTGGATCAGGCACAGGCTGGTGACAATATCGGAACACTTCTGCGTGGTATTGACAAAAATGATATCGAACGTGGTATGGTTCTGGCAAAGCCCGGATCAATTACTCCTCACAGAAAGTTCAAAGCTAAAGTTTACGTTCTTTCCAAAGAGGAAGGTGGACGTCATACGCCGTTTTTCACCGGATATCGTCCTCAGTTCTATTTCAGAACAACTGATGTGACCGGTTCTATTAAGCTGGCAGAGGGTGTGGAGATGATCATGCCTGGAGATAACGCTGCAATGGATGTTGAATTGATTGCGCCTATCGCCATGGAAAAAGAGCTCCATTTCGCCATCCGTGAAGGTGGACGCACAGTTGGTGCTGGTATCGTTACTGAAATCATAGAATAAACAATCCGTCAACTATTAAAAGAGCGGTAATATGCCAAGAGAAAAGATAACGCTGGAGTGCACATCGTGTAAGCAGCGTAACTACGAAACGACAAAAAATAAGCGCAAACATTCCGGTAGAGTGGAATTTAAAAAATATTGTCCATTTGAACGGAAAAGAACGATGCATAAAGAAGCCAAATAAGGCTTCTTTAAGAGCAGTTGTCGGGACGGATTGATAAACAATAAATTAGGTCTGTAGCTCAATTGGTAGAGTAGCGGTCTCCAAAACCGTTGGTTGGGGGTTCGAGTCCCTCCAGGCCTGCATTTCCGGGTAAAACATGCAGAAGTTTATTCAATATCTCAAAGATGTTCGTTTAGAAATGGCGAAAGTCAGTTGGCCATCAAAAAACGAAGTAAGTGGAGCTACTTTGCTCGTTATTATCCTGAGTATCGTCGTTTCGTTATATGTATTTGCTTGCGATAGTCTTTTTCTGACTATTATGAGTTTCATCTTTAAATCAGGTCAAGTTGGACAATAATTTAGAGGTACTCGATGGCGACACGATGGTATGTAGTACACACCTACTCTGGACAGGAATCTAAAGTTCATCAGTATCTTACTGAACTGATTCAGTCGGGAGAGATGGGGGAGCAGATTAAGCAGGTGCTTATGCCTACTCAGGATGTGGTGCAGGTTAAAAACGGTAAAAAACTCAAGAGTACTAGAAAGTTTTTTCCCAGTTATATCTTGGTGGAGATGGAGCTTACCAAGGAGACTATGCATGCGGTAAGAAATTCTGCAGGGGTTACCGGCTTTGTTGGTGGTAACAAGCCTCAGCCGCTTCGTGAGGAGGAGGTGCGTAGAATTCTGGGACAATCCGAAAAAATCTCCCGTCAACAAATTTCTGAAGTTCCCTTTGAAATTGGTGATGCTGTTAAGATTAAAGAGGGACCTTTTAAAGATTTTGATGGGGTAGTCGACGAGATTCATCCTGAAAAAGGTAAAATTAAAGTAATGGTGAGTGTGTTTGGAAGATCGACACCTGTGGAAGTCGATTTCATGCATGTTACACCGATAAGCTGATAATAAAGGGAGTCTGAAAAGTGGCTAAGAAAATTGTTGGACAAGTTAAATTGCAGATACCGGGTGGTGCTGCCAATCCTGCTCCTCCGGTGGGACCTGCACTTGGTCAGCAGGGTGTAAATATTATGGAATTCTGTAAGGCATTTAATGCCCGTACAAAGGATTCTCAGGGAGTTATTATCCCGGTGGTGATTACAGTCTATTCCGACAGATCTTTTACATTTATCACCAAGACACCTCCGGCTGCAGTTCTTATTATGAAAGAACTCGGTAAGGAGAAAGGGTCTGGTGTTCCTAATAAAGAAAAAATCGGGACATTGAATATGGCTCAGGTCACCAAAATCGCTCAGATGAAACTCGCCGATCTTAACGCTGGAAGTCTGGAGGCGGCTGAAAAAATGGTAATGGGGACAGCCCGCAGTATGGGTGTCAATATTGCTCAATAGAGCTTGCCTTATAAATAGGGAGTCAATTTAATGAGACATGGTAAGAAATATAACGAAGTCTATAAGAAAGTCGATAAGATCAAAGAGTACGGTGCTGTTGAGGCTATCGAGTTTCTAAAGTCTAATTCAACAGTCAAATTTGATGAAACTGTGGAAGTCGCTGTCAGGTTGGGTGTGGATCCCCGAAAAAGTGAACAGGCGGTCCGTGGTGCAGCTGTACTACCTCATGGTTTAGGTAAAACCATACGGGTTCTGGTTTTTGCTCAGGGGGAAAAAGAAGCTGAGGCTAAAGAGGCTGGTGCCGATTATGTGGGTGGTGACGATCTGGCAGAGAAAATTAAAGGCGGATGGCTGGATTTTGATGCTGTTATTGCTACACCGGACATGATGAAAGTCGTTGGTAAGCTGGGTAAAATCCTTGGTACCAGGGGGTTAATGCCTAATCCTAAAGTGGGAACTGTAACTATGGATGTGGCCAAAGCCGTTAAAGAGATGAAAAAAGGTAAAGTAGAGTTCAGAGTTGAAAAAGCTGGAATTCTTCATGCTCCTCTTGGTAAACTCTCTTTTGATACCCAGAAAATCCTGGATAATGCCAGAGCGTTCATGGATGCGGTAAATAAAGCCAAACCTGCTACTGCAAAGGGACAATACATTAAAAAGGTTAGTCTCTCAAGTACTATGGGGCAGGGGTTGAAGATAAATCAGAACGATTTAAAATTGTAATTTACTTGTGGTTACCATAAAAAGGGTTTAGAAATGTCGACAAAAGCTGAAAGAACAGCGGATATCGAGTTTCTTGAAAAAGAATTTCAGGAAGCAACAGGAATTTTTCTGGCAGACAACAATAAAATTAATGTCGAAAAAGTTACCAAGCTCAGAGCTGACCTGAGGAAAAACGGAATTCAATTCATCGTGGTAAAAAACACCCTGGCCAAAATTGCTTGTTCCAGGTCAGGTAAAAATGATTTGATTCCTCATTTTAAAGGTCCAACTGCAGTCGCGGTTACCAGAAAAGAGGGTACGGTCCCTGCCAAAATCATAAGAGATTTTCAAAAAGAAAACAAAAACATGCTCGGATTGAAAATCGCTTATGTTGAGGGGAGTGTCTTCAAAGGTGAAGATGCTATCAAACTGGCGGATCTTCCCAGTCGTGAAGTTCTATTGTCACAGTTACTTGGTTGTCTGCAGGCTCCTATGGGCAAATTTGCAGGTGTACTCAATGGTTTCCTTTCCAAATTTGTGGGCACTCTGAATGCTCTCAAAGAAAAAAAGGAAAATGCACAATAAGTGTTAAATTAAAAACGAAATTAAACTCAATCAATAAAATGGAGGTTCATTGTGGCTACCTTAACTAAGGAAGAAATAATTGATGCTATTGGAGGCATGACTGTTATAGAGCTCTCCGATCTTATCAAAGCTATTGAAGAAAAATTTGATGTCAAGGCTGCCGCACCGGCTGCTGCTGTTGCAGCTGCACCTGTGGCTGCTGCACCTGCTGAAGAGAAAACTGAGTTTGATGTGATTCTCAAGACTGCCGGTGATAAAAAGATTCAGGTGATTAAAGTTGTGCGTGAGGTTACCGGTCTGGGCCTCAAAGAAGCTAAAGATCTGGTAGAGGGTGCTCCAAAAGCTGTTAAAGAAGCTATCAGCAAAGCTGATGCTGAAGCATTGAAGAAAAAACTTGAAGAAAACGGCGCAACCGTCGAAATTAAATAATTGCTTTCCGGAAGCGTGATTTTCACGTATCTATTAAATTTCTGATTTTATCTTTGTTTAAGCACAAAACACCTTGTAGCCAAGGTGTTTTGTGTTATTTATATATTTTCCTAAAGCTATCAATTCATAGCTAACAACATCGAGGGGATGTGCGAATGGTTGAAAGAAAAAGCTATTCCCGGATCAAGAGGGTGGCTGAACTTCCCAATCTTCTTGAGATCCAGACTAGATCTTACGAAGTTTTTTTACAGCCTGATACGCCTCCGCGTCTGCGAAAAAAAGAGGGATTGCACGGGGCGTTTCTGAGTCTGTTTCCTGTAAATGATGTCAAGGGTTATTATTCTCTGGAATATGAGGGATATAAACTGGGTATCCCCAAATACACCCTTAAAGAATGTAAAGAAAGAGGCATGACTTATGCAGCTCCTCTGAAAGTGGACATGTCTCTTTTAGTGTATGAGCAGGACGGCGAAACCAAAAAGTTCGTCGAAAAAATAACCAACGAAGTTTATATCGGTGAAATTCCGCTGATGACTGAACGTGGTACATTTGTAATTAATGGTGCCGAAAGAGTAATTGTCAGTCAGCTGCACCGCTCTCCAGGTATAACTTTCGATGAGGTGATTCATCCTAACGGTAAAAAGCTGCTTACTGCCAGAATCATTCCTCAGAGAGGATCATGGGTCGAGTTACTGCTGGATGTGGATGATGTATTGACCGTCAATATTGATCGCCGAAAGAAAATGCCGGCTACCGTTCTCCTCAGGGCACTGGGATTTTCCAGTGATGAAATGATTCTAGGGCTCTTTCATGACACTATCCGTTTAGCTGTCAATGATGAGAATAAAGAGAAAATCATCGGCAGTGTCAATGCAAGAACTGTCTTTGATGAGAATACTGGTGAGATAATTATCGATGCCAATGAAATTATCAATGAAGAACGATGGAAAAAACTTATCCAGAACAGCATCGATTTTGTGGAAATTCTCAAAGATGTTCCCAACCCGGACAACATGATTATCCGCAACACTCTGGCTGCCGATACCACCAAGTCCGAGGAGGAAGCTTTATTCTACATGTATGCTACAATGCGTCCGGGAGATCCTCCAAATGTGGAAACCGCACGCAACCTGATTCAGAGACTTTTCTTTGATGAAAAACGATATGATCTGGGAAGTGTCGGCCGGTATCGAATGAATACCAGGCTGGGTGTAATTCCGCCTGAAGGAATTACCACCATGACCAGAGATGATTTTATCGCTGCTTTTAAATACATAATCGGTCTTAATGCCGGCGTGGGCTTTATAGATGATATCGATCATCTTGGAAACCGCCGTGTCCGTTCTGTTGGTGAGCTTCTGGCTGCCCAGTTTGCTGTGGGTTTAACCAGAATGGTCCGTACCATTAAAGAACGGTTGAGTCTGAGGGATACTGAGAACATTACTCCTCAGGATCTGATTAATGCCCGTACGGTTTCTACTGTGGTGCAGGCTTTCTTCGGTTCAAGCCAGCTTTCGCAGTTTCTGGATCAGACTAATCCGCTGTCCGAGTTGACTCATAAAAGAAGGGTAAGTGCTCTGGGGCCAGGTGGTCTCACTCGTGAACGTGCCGGATTTGAAGTGCGTGATGTGCATCACACTCATTACGGTCGTTTATGTCCTATCGAAACCCCTGAAGGACCAAACATTGGTCTTATCGCCTCTCTGAGTACTTTTGCCAGAGTCAACGAGTTCGGGTTTATTGAGACTCCTTATCAGAAAATCGAAAATGGTGCTCTTACTGGAGAGGTTGTCTTGTTGACAGCTGATCAGGAGGACAACTACATCATCGCTCAGGCTAATACTCCTGTCGATGAAAAAGGCAAATTCGTGGAGAAACTCATATTTGCCAGATATAGAGGTGATTTCCCGGTTGTTGCTCCGCAGGAGATATCCTTTATGGACATTTCTCCCATGCAGTTGGTAAGTATAGCCGCAGGCTTGATTCCTTTTCTGGAGCATGATGACGCCAACCGTGCTCTGATGGGTTCCAACATGCAGCGTCAGGCAGTTCCCTTGCTGCGCACCGAACCGCCATTTGTAGGCACCGGGCTGGAGGCTAGAGCTGCGGTGGATTCAGGGTGTCTGATAGTGGCTAAAAACCCTGGTGTTGTAGAAAAAGTTGATGCTAACAAAATTGTTGTAAGAAAAATCAGGTCAAAAGATTCCGATGACATATTAGGACTTACTGAATTTGACACTTACGAACTGGTTAAGTTTGAAAGATCCAACCAGGACACTTGTATCAATCAGAAAGTATGTATTAAAGCCGGGACCAAAGTCAATGCAGGTGATGTGCTGGCTGATGGGCATGCAACTCACGAAGGTGAGCTTGCTTTAGGAAGAAATGTTACCGCTGCTTTCATGCCCTGGCGGGGATACAATTTTGAAGATGCTATCATAATTTCAGAACGTCTGGTAGCTGAGGATGTCTTTACTTCTGTACATATTGAAGTTTTCGAAACAGAGGTACGTGATACTAAACGGGGTCCCGAAGAGCTTACCAGAGAGATCCCCAATGTAAGCGAAGATGCCCTTAAAAATCTGGATGAAAACGGGGTCGTCAGAATTGGCACCGAGGTTGAAGCGGGTGATATTCTGGTTGGAAAGGTTACCCCCAAGGGGGAGACTGAGCTTTCTCCGGAAGAGCGTTTGTTAAGAGCTATCTTTGGAGAGAAGGCAGGTGATGTTCGTGATTCTTCACTGAAAGCGCCGCCGGGATTAAAAGGCACCGTTATTGATACCAGAATCTACTCCAGAAAAGAGCGGGACAAAAGGTCCAAAAAGAAAGATAAAAAGAGAATTGACGAGTTGAAGGCTGAGATAACCGATCAGATTACTGAAATTGAAAAGGTTCGTCTGGACAGGTTGACAGAGTTTCTCACCGACACCTCCTCCAGAGAAGTCACTAATTTCCATACCGGGGAAGTTATTATCCCTGAGGGGAAAAAGTGGACCAGGACAATGCTTTCCAAGCTTGATTTCCGTAATATTTCTTTCAAGGACGGGCTGTGTGCCGATGAAGATAAGAATCGTAAAGCCGAGGAAGTACTTTACAGGGCGAATGATCTTATTGCCAAACTGGAAGATAAACTCGATAAAGAAATCGACAAGGTTGTCCGTGGAGACGAATTGAAGCCGGGTGTGTTGCAACTGGTCAAAGTTTATGTGGCTAAAAAGCGTAAACTGTCTGTAGGTGACAAGATGGCCGGACGTCATGGTAATAAGGGTGTTATCTCTAAGATTCTTCCGGTAGAAGATCTTCCTTACCTGCCCGATGGTACTCCGGTAGATATTATTCTTAATCCTCTGGGAGTGCCTTCCCGAATGAATGTGGGTCAGATCCTTGAGACTCATATGGGTTGGGCTGCAAAGAAGCTGGGTTTGAGAATAGCTACACCGGTTTTTGACGGGGCAAGTTACGAAGATGTGATTGATTTACTGAAGAAGGCAGAGTTGCCTCCCAGTGGTAAAATTCAGCTTCGTGATGGCCGTACCGGTGAACCCTTTGATCATGAGGTCACTGTGGGACCCATATATATGCTGAAGCTGTGTCATCTGGTGGACGATAAAATCCATGCTCGTTCTATTGGTCCATATTCTTTGGTTACTCAGCAGCCGCTGGGTGGTAAATCTCAGTTTGGTGGACAAAGATTTGGTGAGATGGAAGTCTGGGCACTGGAGGCTTATGGAGCTGCTTACACTTTACAGCAGATTCTTACGGTGAAAAGTGATGATCTGACTGGGCGTTCCAAGATCTATGAGGCTATCGTCAAAGGTGAGAATACTCCCGAAGCCGGAATTCCTGAATCTTTTAAAGTTCTGGTCCGGGAAATTAAAGCACTTGCTTTGGATATTGATATTCTGACCGGTGAAGAAGCCGCTGCTTGATTATGTGAACAGTGGGAGTATCCTGTGGGTACTCCTCTTTATACAGGGGGTAATACGTGGCAGAACTTATCAGCCATCTTGACAAAAAAGTTCAGGAGATTACTGGAGTGTCGGTTCGACTGGCTTCTCCGGATACCATCAGAAACTGGTCATACGGTGAGGTTACAAAACCTGAGACTATAAATTATCGTTCTTTCAAACCGGAACGTGACGGTCTTTTCTGTGAAAAAATCTTTGGACCGGTCCGTAACTGGGAGTGTAATTGTGGTAAATATAAAAGGATACGTTACAGAGGTGTAGTCTGTGACCGTTGTGGTGTAGAAGTTACCCATTCAAAGGTTCGAAGGGAACGGATGGGCCATATCGAACTGGCTGTACCTATTGTTCATATCTGGTTTCTTAAAAGTGTTCCTTCTCATGTAAGTTATCTGCTGGGTTTGCCCAATACTGTACTTGAGAGGATCGTTTACTATGAATCATATGTGGTTATCGATCCGGGTAACACCAGTCTTCGTCGGGGAATGTTGTTAAGCGAAGACGAGTTCATTGAGCTGGAGGAGCAGGACAAGCAGTTTGTGGCGAAAATGGGAGGCGAGGCTGTGCTGGAAATGCTGGCAACGCTGGATCTGGACGAACTGGCCATAGATTTGCGTTCGAAAATCAAGCTTGAGTCCTCCGAGCAACGCCGTCAGGAGCATCTGAAAAGATTACGGATTGCCGAAGCATTCCTTAGAAGTGGTAACAAACCGGAAAACATGATTCTCCGTGTGTTGCCTGTGCTTCCTCCCGATCTTCGTCCTTTGGTTCCACTGGAAGGTGGCCGCTTTGCCACATCCGATCTTAATGACCTTTACAGAAGAGTAATTAACCGGAACAATCGGCTCAAAAAACTCATCGAAATAAAAGCCCCGGATGTCATTTTGAGAAACGAAATGAGAATGCTTCAGGAGGCTGTGGATACACTGTTTGACAATGGGAGAAGAACCTTCTCTGTTAAGGGTGAAGGTAAACGGCCATTGAAATCACTCAGTGATCTTCTTAAAGGTAAACAAGGCCGTTTCCGCCAGAACCTTCTGGGAAAGCGGGTTGACTATTCTGGCCGTAGTGTTATTGTGGTGGGACCGGAACTTAAGATTCATCAGTGCGGCTTACCCAAAATGATGGCACTTGAGTTGTTCAAACCTTTTGTAATTCAGAAGCTGGAAGAAAAAGGGCTGGTACAAACTGTAAAAAGTGCAAAGAAATTTGTGGAGAAGGAGAGGCCAGAGGTCTGGGATATTCTGGAAGAGGTGATTAAGGATCATCCGGTTCTTTTAAACCGTGCTCCGACTCTGCACCGTTTGGGTATACAGGCTTTTTTCCCTGTTCTGGTTGAAGGGAAAGCCATCAGATTGCATCCTCTGGTCTGTACTGCTTTCAATGCCGACTTCGACGGGGACCAGATGGCGGTGCATGTACCTTTGTCTTTTGAATCTCAGCTTGAGTGCCGCTTCCTGATGTTGAGTGCTAACAACCTGCTTAGTCCGGCTTCCGGACATCCAGTTATGACTCCTACTCAGGATATAGTACTGGGAATCTACTATCTGACCAAAATGGCTACCAACCGTAAAGGTGAAGGGCGGGCCTTTGCAGGTGTGGAGGAAGTGCTGCATGCAATTGCAGACAGGCAGGTTGATATTCATGCAAAAATAAAAGTCAGATATGATGGTAAAATCATAGAGACTACTCCCGGACGAGTGGTTTTTAACACAGCTGTACCTAAAGGTATTGAGTTTAAAAATGAGCTGCTCAATAAAAAAAGAATCCAGGCATTTGTCGAAGAAGTTTACAAACTAAAGGGGACTAAGGTCACCTGTAAATTCCTGGATGACATAAAAGCTTTGGGTTATGAGTATGCCACCAGAGCAGGTATTACTTTTGGTGCCGAAGATCTGGTCGTGCCGGAAGAGAAAAAAGGTATAGTAGCTAAGTCCATGGATGAGGTTAACAGAATAAGAAAACAGTATGACCGGGGTATTATCACCGAGGGTGAAAGGTATAACAAGCTCATAGACTTGTGGACCCATACCACCAGTCAGGTCGCTGACATCATGCATGAGCATTTGGCAAGTGATAAAGATGGTTTTAACCCTGTTTATATCATGATGGATTCTCAGGCTCGTGGTAGTAAAGACCAGATAAAACAGCTTGCCGGTATGCGTGGACTGATGCAGAAACCGCAGAAAAAAATTACCGGAGCGGTTGGAGAGATTATCGAAAATCCGATCATCTCTAACTTCAAAGATGGTCTGACTGTGCTTGAGTACTTCATTTCCACCCATGGAGCCAGAAAGGGTCTGGCGGATACTGCACTTAAGACTGCTGATGCAGGGTATCTTACTCGTCGACTGGTGGATGTGGTTCAGGACGTGGTCATTTCTGAGGAGGATTGTGGTACTTCTAAGGGTATCGAAATCGAAGCGCTACATGAAGGTGATGAAGTGATGGAACCTTTGTCAACCCGTATTGTTGGCCGTGTTTCTCAGGAAGATATTTATGATCCGGTCAGTGAAGAGCTGATTTGTCCTATCAATACTCTTATTGATGAGCAGATGGCAAAAAAGATCGAAAACACTGGAATCGAGCGGGTCGTTATCCGTTCAGTTCTTACCTGTGATTCTATGCAGGGGGTTTGCAGGCGCTGTTATGGGCGCAACCTGGCTACCGGTAAAATTGTGGAAGTGGGTGAAGCTGTTGGTATAATGGCGGCCCAGAGTATCGGTGAACCCGGAACGCAGCTGACTTTGCGTACTTTCCACATTGGTGGAACTGCTTCACGACTTATCGCTCAATCCAAAGAGGTCACCAAAATTGACGGGCTTATCAGATATTACTCAATCGAAACTGTCGAGCATGAGAACGGGACTGTTGTTATGAACAGAGCCGGTGAACTTGCTGTACTTGACGAGCAGGAGCGTGAGAGATATCGGTACAATGTTCCTTATGGTGCTTTTATGAAGGTGCAGGATAAGCAGAAGGTCACAAAGGGGCAGGCTCTCTTTGAGTGGGATCCCTATAACAATGTGATTCTGTCAACCAAGTCAGGAAGAATCAGTTTCAGCGACATTGTTGAAGGTGAGACAATGCGGGAGCTATACGATGAGCGCTCCGGTATCACCAACATTGTGGTGGTGGAGCATCGTGAACGCCGCCTGCATCCTCACATTCAGGTTTTTGATGGTGATAAGCGTATTGCCAATATTTCTGTGCCTGCGGGAGGATATCTGCAGCTCAGAGATGGTGATGAAGTCAAGGAAGGTGATATTCTTATAAAAATCCCCAGGGAAAGCAGCAAGAGCCGTGACATTACCGGTGGTCTTCCCAGGGTGGCAGAGCTTTTCGAAGCACGTAAACCTAAAGACACCGCAGTGGTCTCTGAGATTGACGGTTTTGTTGAGTTTGGAGAGACTGAGCGTGGTAGCAGGCGTATTATCATTCGTGATGAGCAGGGGGAAGCCAGGGAATATGGTATTCCTATCGGTAAGCATCTGAGGGTTCATGAAGGGGACCGGGTGCGGGCTGGGGACAGGCTCAGTGAGGGTTCGATTGATCCTCATGATATCTTGCGTATCAAGGGTGAGAATGCTGTTCAGCAGTATATGCTTGATGAGATTCAGGCGGTCTACAGACTCCAGGGTGTGACTATCAATGACAAGCATGTGGAAGTCATTGTGGCACAGATGCTTAGAAAAGTGAGAATTGAGAAATCCGGAGACACTGAATTTCTGGAAGGTGATGATGTAGATAAGAGAAAATTGCGTGAGGTAAATGAGAGAGTTATAAGTGAAGGTGGAGAACCTGCAACCTTTAAGCCATTGTTGCTGGGAATTACCAAGGCTTCACTTACTACCGAGTCATTTCTAAGTGCAGCTTCTTTCCAGGAAACAACAAAGGTTCTTTCCAAGGCAGCGGTTGAGGGTAAAGTGGACAGACTTAGCGGATTGAAGGAAAACCTGATTATGGGTAATCTGATTCCGGCAGGGACCGGTTCCCGTAATCTGCGTAAACTCAGGGTTAAGGACACTGCCACCGACTTCTCACAGATGGAAGAAAGCACTGCCAGTGAGGATTTTGTTGATATTGGAGAACAATTTTAATCAATAATGAAGATTGTATTTGATTTTAACATCAATAACAATTATTTTATGAGACTGTTTTTTAATCGGGAGTAATAAGTGCCTACGATTAGTCAACTTATACGTAAAGGGCGAATGAGCCTTCAGAACCGGAGCAAATCTCCGGCTCTTCATGAATGTCCACAGCGTCGTGGAGTGTGTACTCGTGTATTTACCACTACACCGAAAAAACCAAACTCTGCATTGAGGAAGGTTGCTCGTGTGCGCTTGACCAACCATATGGAGGTCAATGCTTACATTCCGGGTGAAGGGCATAATCTGCAGGAGCATTCGATTGTATTGATTCGCGGGGGGCGTGTTAAGGACGTTCCCGGAGTTCGTTATCATATTATCCGAGGTGCACTGGACACACAGGGAGTTTCCGGGAGAAAGCGTGCACGTTCAAAATACGGTGTAAAGCGTCCTAAAAAATAAGGGATTAATATGTCAAGAAGAAGGAAAGCTGTAAAAAAGGAACTTGTTCCTGATCCTAAATTCAACAGTACTCTGGTTACTCAGTTTGTGAATAATGTAGTCAGATGTGGAAAGAAGCGGCTGGCTGAGGGTGTCTTTTATGACGCTATCAATATTGCGGCTGAGCGCACTGGCCAGGACGGGCTTGGGGTTTTCAAGAAGGCGGTGGATAATGTGAAGCCGGTTCTTGAGGTTAAATCGCGCCGTATCGGTGGTGCGAATTATCAGGTACCCATTGAAGTTTCGGCAGAACGCAGAGTCTCTCTTGCTATTCGCTGGCTGATTGCTTATTCCAAAGAGCGTTCGGAAAAGAGTATGGCAGAGAAGTTGGCTAATGAATTTATCCAAGCCTCCAAAAACGAAGGTGGCGCGGTTAGAAAGAAAATTGATACTCACAAGATGGCGGAAGCAAACAAGGCGTTTGCGCATTTCCGTTGGTAGTGAGTGGCTCTTTGAATTTCCTGTAGAGTCATTACGGTGATTTCTGTATTGGAGTAAGTATTGCTCGAGTGCAGCAATTAACCGGATAGTGTTAAATCTTATTAATCGGTTTTTGCCGTTTCCAGTGATCTTATGAATGAATCAGATGCTCTGAGTAATACAAGAAATATCGGTATAATGGCTCACATAGATGCAGGGAAGACAACCACTACTGAGCGTATCCTTTTTTATACCGGGATATTGCATCGTATGGGGGAGGTTCATGATGGTAATACCGTTATGGACTGGATGATTCAGGAGAGGGAGCGCGGCATTACTATTACTTCGGCCGCCACTACCTGTTTCTGGAAAGATCATCGTATCAACATAATCGATACCCCGGGGCATGTGGATTTCACAATTGAAGTTGAGCGTTCTTTGAGAGTTTTGGATGGCGCAGTTGCCGTGTTCGATTCGGTCGGAGGCGTAGAACCTCAATCCGAGACTGTCTGGCGTCAAGCCGACAAGTATCACGTTCCCCGAATCGCGTTTGTGAACAAAATGGACAGAGTCGGTGCCGACTTTAATAATGTTATCACCATGATGCGACAGAAGCTTGCTGCAAATCCTGTCGCTGTACAGTTGCCAATTGGTAAAGAGGATAAGTTTGAAGGTGTAGTCGATCTTATTCGCATGAAGGCTTACCGGTATGACGAGACGGCTTTCGGGGCAAAGGTACTGGAAGTGGAAATCCCTGAAGATATGTACGGGGAAGCATTGAATTACAGGGAGCTTTTGCTAGAGAAAATTGTGGATTATAACGAGCAGTTGATGACGCTTATGCTGGAGGAAGGCGAGATTGGTCCTGAGCTGATTAATAGTACGATTCGGACTGCGATGCAGGAAGGAAAAATCAGTCCTGTGTTGTGTGGATCTGCTTTTAAGAATAAGGGTATTCAACAGCTCTTGGATGCAATTGTGGAATTTTTGCCTTCACCAGTAGATCGTGGCGTTATTGAAGGTACAGATCCAATAAGTGGTGAGATACGAGAAAGAAAACCGGAGCTTAAACAACCTTTTTCAGCTTTGGTATTTAAAATTTCTTCAGATCCGCATGTAGGCCGTCTGGCTTATGCCAGGGTTTATTCAGGTAAAGCGGGATTTAAAGATGTTTTTCTTAATCCCAGAACAAAAGCTAAAGAGCGGGTTTCCCGAATCTTTAGAATGCATTCTAACAAAAGACATGCAGAACAGTATATGCAGGTGGGAGATATAGTGGCACTGGTAGGATTAAAGGACACTACTACCGGTGATACTATCTGTGATGTTGATTTTCCAATAGTTTTTGAAAAAATGATTTTTCCTGAGCCTGTACTTTCAAGGTCAATTGAGCCTAAAAGTACAGTTGATGAGGAGAAACTGAATTCAGCATTACAAAGACTTTCTGATGAAGACCCCACATGCAGAATTTCTGTGGATAGCGAAACGGGTCAGAGGCTGATTTCCGGGATGGGAGAGCTTCATTTAGAAATTCTTGTTGACAGGCTGGTTCGCGAATTTAATATTGGAGTGCACGTTGGAAATCAGCAGGTCTCTTATAGAGAGACAATTACCAGAAGGGTAACAGAAAAATTTGAGGTTACCCAGCCAGTTGGTGGAAAGAGCCAGTATGCTAATATTACTATTCTGGTCGAACCTGTTGAAGCCATACATGGAATAGTAATAGAAAATTCTGTTACCGATCCTCAATTTCCAGAATCATTCCTTGCTGCGGTTCGTCAGGGGATAATTGAATCTTCCAGTGGAGGAACTTTATCCGGGTATCCGCTTGCAGGAATAAAGGCTGTAATAAAGGAAGCTGTTTATAAAGAAGAGGACTCAACTGAGATGGCCTTTAAGATTGCCGGGACTATGGCTTACAGGCAGGCTTGTGCAAAAGCAGCACCGGTAATACTGGAACCTCAGATGAAACTGGAAGTAGTAGTTCCCCAGGAGTACATGGGATCCGTGATCAACGATTTAAACGGACGCAGGGGAAAAGTGTCAGGTATCGAAGCCAGGAAGGATGTACAGGTTATTGATGCTGAAGCACCGCTCTCTGAAATGTTTGGATACGCAACTGCACTTAGATCCTTAACTCAGGGTAGAGCTGTATATACAATGCAATTTGACAGGTATGAAATAACCACAAAAGCCGTGCAGGACGAAATTCTGCGGCGAATCGGTAGACAGTAAAAAGAACGAGAGAAACAAGGAGCATAGATTCATGCCAGGTGAAAGAATCAGAATCAGACTTAAATCGTTTGATCACAATATCCTCGATAAATCTGCATCAGATATCGTGAGAACAGCAAAAGGTACTGGAGCCAGGATTTCAGGGCCAATTCCATTGCCTACTGAAAAAACGATTTATACGGTGTTAAGGTCACCGCACGTGAATAAAAAATCCAGAGAGCAGTTTGAGACACGCGTACACAAACGGCTTATTGATATTCTGGAGTCAACGCCTCAGACAGTTGATTCATTGATGAAGCTGGATTTGCCTGCTGGTGTTGATGTTGAGATCAAGGTTTAATTTGAACAGATCTGAAGGGGCTGGAGTTTGTCCGGCAAGCTTCTGAAAGACAGGTGAAAATATGCAGGGTTTGATTGGTAAGAAAGTTGGGATGACCCGGATTTTTAACGACGCGGGTAAATCGATTGGGGTTACAGTTATTCTGGCGGCAAATAATGTTGTCCATCAGATTAAGTCTCTGGAAAAGGATGGCTATACTGCGGTACAGCTGGGCTTTGATGAGAAGTCTGAGAAGAGGGTTTCAAAACCGCTGCTGGGCCATTTCAAAAAACACGAATCGGTACCCACGAAAATTATTCGTGAATTCAAACTGGATTCCGCTGATGAGGTTTTGAAGCCGGGGCAGAAAATTGGTGTGGAAATTCTGGAGAACGTTAAATTTGTCAATGTCAGTGGAATTTCCAAGGGTAGAGGGCATGCCGGTACTATTAAGAGATACAATTTTCAGCGTGGCCGGGAATCTCACGGTAACACTAACGTTCGTGAACGCGGATCTGCAGGTGCTAACACTTATCCGGCAAGAGTGCTTCCCGGATTGAAGATGTCAGGGCAGATGGGCAATCAGAAAGTAACGATCAGAAATCTTGAAATTGTGGCTCTTGATAAAGAGGCCGGACTGGTGTTTGTAAAAGGTTCAGTTCCAGGTCCAAACAAGGGATATCTGTTTTTAACAAAAAACGGTTCAAAGTAGCATCTTTTATTCTAAGGTGAAAAAAATAATGAAGGCTAAACTATACCAACAAGACGGGACTGTCAAGGGTGAGGTTGAATTACCCGAGTCCATTTTCGGTGCAGAAATTAATGAACCAGTTCTGCATCAGGTAATCAAGCTTCTTCTGGCAAATCAGCGTCAGGGTACTTCCAAGACAAAAAGACGCAGTGAAGTCAGTGGTGGTGGAAGGAAACCCTGGAGGCAGAAGGGAACAGGAAGAGCCAGAGCGGGATCCAACACTTCTCCGGTGTGGGCTCGTGGAGGTAAAGCGCATGGTCCGGAACCTCGGGATTACTACACTAATATACCAAAGAAAATAAGAAAGCTGGCTTTAACCTCGGCGCTTTCATCCAGAGCAAAAAGTGAGAATGTCATGGTTATTGACAATCTCAGCTATGATAAACCGCAAACCAAAAGTGTCGCATCACTGTTAAAGGCTATGGCGGTATCTGGAAAAAGAAATCTTCTGGTAGTGGATAAAGAAGGCTGGAACATCTATTTGTCAGCAAGAAACATCAGAGATGTTGAAATCCGTCCGGTAAATGAAATCAACGCATATGATATTATGTCCAGCGAGAATATCATCTTTGTTGATGAGAATTTGATCGGCAAAGTTCAAGAGGCGGTGGTATCGTGAGCAAGTATCATTCAATAATCAGATATCCTTCTATTACTGAAAAAAATACAACACTGCGTGAAAACCAGAATAAGTATGTTTTCGAGGTATTGCGCAATGCTACAAAACCTCAGATAAAGGAAGCTGTAGAAAAGCTTTTCGGGGTGGCTGTATTATCAGTTAATACAATGGTTGTAAAGGGTAAGAAAAAACGTATGGGGCGTTACGTCGGATATCGTTCTGACTGGAAAAAGGCAATTGTTAAACTCCAGGAAGGACAATCTATCGCAAAGTTTGGTGAAGTGTAAGCCCCGAAAACAGACGTAACTGAAGAATCGGAGAAAGATATGCCATTAAAGAGTTTCAGACCCCTGACCCCGACTTTACGGTATAAGACCGTTAACAGTTTTGAGCAGGTAACGGTTGATAAACCTTACAAGCCATTGACTGAAATTAAGAAAAAGATTACCGGACGTAACAATAGGGGTGTTATTACTGTACGTCACAGAGGTGGAGGTCAGAAAAGATTTTACCGGATTATCGATTTTAAACGTAACAAGTTTAATGTTCCTGGTATCATCGAGACTGTTGAGTACGATCCTAACCGCACTTCCTTTATTGCACTGGTGAAGTATCTGGATGGAGAGAGGCGTTATGTTCTGGCTACCACCAATATGAAACCGGGAATGAAGATTATTTCTGGAGAAGATGTGGAAATTGCTGAAGGCAACTGTATGCCCCTGAAAAACATTCCATTGGGAACACAGGTTCACAATATTGAATTAAAAGAAGGTAAGGGCGGGCAGATGGCCAGAAGTGCAGGTGCTTATGCAGAAGTTATAGCCAAAGAAAACAAGATTGTTCAGCTCAAACTTCCTTCCAGCGAGGTAAGAATCGTAAGAGAGACTTGTCTGGCCACAATTGGTCAGGTAAGCAATGTTGAGCATATGAACATTGTTATTGGTTCTGCTGGACGTAAACGTCATATGGGAATAAGACCTACAGTTCGTGGTGTTGCTATGAACCCCATAGATCATCCTATGGGTGGTGGAGAGGGAAAGACTGCTGGTGGTGGTCATCCGGTGTCTCCATGGGGACAGAAGGCAAAGGGTCTTAAAACTAGAAACCGAAAAAAACCATCTGGCAAATACATTGTACGGCGTAGAACGAAGTAAAGAAAAGCAGAGGAACAAAATATGTCACGTTCAATAAAAAAGGGTCCGTTTGTTGATGACCATGTGGCAAAGAAGGTTGAAGAAGCAAATCAGACCGGGCAGAAAAAAGTTATAAAGACCTGGTCGCGTCGCTCCATGATTCTTCCGGAATTTGTGGGTCATACCTTTGCCGTTCACAATGGGAATAAGTTTATTCCGGTTTATGTCACTGAGAATATGGTGGGTCATAAATTGGGTGAATTTGCGCCAACCCGGAATTTCCGGGGACACAGTGGTGCAAGCAAGACTGACAAATCAGCAAAGAAATAGCTGGGGGGGGAAGCTTGGAAGCTATAGCTAAAATTCGATATCTGCGATCGACATCCAGAAAGACTCGTCTTGTTGCAGATGTTGTGCGGGGAATGATGGTTGGGGAGGCCATAAGTCTTCTTGAACTTAATGTAAATAAAAAAGTAGCCATTGACATTGCTAAGCTGCTTAAGTCGGCTGTGGCAAATCTGCAAAACAAAAATGCCGATGCATCGGTTAATGTTGATGAACTTAGGATAAAAGAGATTCGTGTTGATGAAGGGCCGGTAATGAAGCGCTTCAGAGCGCGTGCGCAGGGCCGTGCGTCACAGATTCTCAAACGCATGTGTCATGTAACGGTTACGGTTGCTAATTAACAGGAGGATATGTGGGTCAGAAAACGAATCCAGTAGGACTGCGATTGGGAATAAACCGTACTTGGGTTTCAAACTGGTTTGCCAAAGAGCGTTTTCCAGATTATCTCTACGAAGATATGCTTATCAGAAATTACTTAAGAAAACGTCTTGAGCATGGCGGAATCTCTGTTCTGGAAATAGAGCGTACGGCAAAAAGAGTTACTGTGGGCATTCACACTTCACGTCCAGGTATTGTTATCGGGAAAAAAGGTGAAGAAGTGGAAAGACTCAAAGGGGAATTGCAGCATCTTACTCAAAAAGAGATTCAAATCAATATTAAAGAAGTCAAGAAACCTGAAATGGATGCTCAGTTGGTTTGTGATAATATTGCCCGCCAGGTGGAAAAGAGAGTTTCTTACAAGAAGGCCACCAAAAAGGCGATCTCTACTGCAATCAGGATGGGTGCAGAGGGAATTAAGGTTCAGATTGCCGGGCGATTGAATGGTGCAGAAATAGCCAGAACTGAAACATACAAAGAAGGCCGTATACCGCTGCACACACTTAGAGCAGATATTGATTATGCCACTTCGACAGCTCATACCACCTATGGCTGTATCGGAGTTAAAGTGTGGATTTGTAAAGGTGAAGTTATAAACCGTGCCGAAAAGCAGCCTGCCAAGGCCGGCGAAGGCGTGCTTGCCTAAGGGAGGATTTAAGAAATGCTGTCACCGAAGAAAGTAAAATGGAGAAAAACACAGCGTGGTAGAATGACTGGACTGGCTACCCGGTGTAATAAAATCTCTTTCGGCGAATTTGCTCTTCAGTCAATGCAGCCTGGCTGGATTGATAACCGTCAGATTGAAGCTGCCAGAAGGGCTATGACTCGTTTTATCAAGCGTGGTGGAAAAGTCTGGATTAGAATCTTTCCTGATAAACCCACTACCAAGCATCCCGCAGAATCCCGAATGGGTAAAGGAAAGGGTGCACCTGAGGGGTGGGTCGCAGTTGTTAGGCCTGGTACTGTGATGTTTGAGATGGCCGGGGTAAAAGAAGAGGTTGCCAGAGAAGCTATGAGACTTGCAGCTCAGAAGCTTCCAGTGCAGACACGGTTTTTAGAAATTGAGAAATAAGGTATTAACCATGAAACCAAAAGAAATTCGCGGTTTATCCAAAGAAGATATTTTGAAGAAGATTGATGGGTGGGAAGAGGAGATTTTCAATCTCCGTTTTCAGGCAAAAATCGGACAATTGGCCAATCCGCTTCAGCTCAGGTATATTCGGCGGGATATAGCCAGAGCAAAAACTATACTGAATCAGATGGGTGAGTAAGCGGCGTAATATATATTACGGACTCCTGAAACAGAGTTTAGCTTTTCAAGATGAGGAAAAGTAATGATCCAGAGAAATGAAAGAAAAGAACGTACAGGTATCGTTGTGAGTGACAAGATGGACAAAAGCGTCGTAGTCAGGGTGGAAAGAAAGTATACTCATCCCGCTTACGGTCGAATTGTCCGCAGAAATAAAAAGTACGTCGCTCACGATGAGAATAATGAATGTAAAGTGGGCGATAAAGTCAGAATAATTGAGACTCGTCCTCTTTCCAAAACAAAATGCTGGCGTGTTGGTGAAATAGTTGAGAAAGCCAGATAGTATAAAATCTTCAGCATGTCAGGTACAAAAAGTAAGTTGAGGGAGAAATGATACAGGTACAGACAAGATTGAACGTAGCCGACAATTCCGGCGCAAAAAAAGTTGAGTGCATCAGAATTCTGGGGGGAACCCGCAGGCGATATGCTCGCGTCGGAGACGTGATAGTTGTCGCAGTAAAGGTAGCCCTCCCTAATGGAGCAGTCAAAAAAGGTGCTGTGGCTAAAGCGGTGATTGTTCGTACTACTAAGGAGTATGGGCGAAAAGATGGTACTTATATCCGTTTCAGTGATAATGCTGCAGTTATTATCAATGAAGCGGGAGAGCCCAAAGGGACTCGTATTTTTGGACCGGTTGCTCGTGAGTTGCGTGACAAAAAATTCACACGCATTGTTTCACTTGCGCCTGAAGTTCTTTAAGGATTGAGGAGTTAATTTATTATGGCATTTCGACTGCGCAAAAATGACAATGTTCAGGTAATTTCCGGGGAATACAGAGGAAAAACTGGAAGAATCCTCAAGGTATTTCCTGAAAAGAACAGAGCGATCGTCGAAGGAATTAATGTGGTAAAAAGACATACTAAGCCCAATGCTAAGAATCAGCAGGGTGGTATTATTGAGAAAGAAGCTTCAATTCATATTTCCAATATTATGCTGGTGTGTCCTAAAACCGGAAAGCCTACCAGGCTGGGAACAAAAGTTCTGGAAGACGGCAAGCGGGTTCGTTTTTCAAAAAAGGCTAAGGAGTCAATAGAGTGAGTACTGGAACAAAATATGTGCCTCGCATGAGGGAAAAGTATAAAAAGAGTGTTGTACCTGCGCTCATGAATAGAATGGGTTACTCCAATGTTATGCAAGTGCCGACTCTGGAAAAAATCGTTTTAAATATGGGAGTGGGTGATGCTGTCGGGGATGCCAAGCTTATTGATGAGGCGGTAATGTGCTTAAGGGAAATCTCTGGTCAAAAGCCGGTAGTAACCCGTTCCAAGAAAGCTATATCCAATTTCAAACTCCGGGAAAATGTACCTATTGGCTGTAAGGTTACTCTCAGAGGCGAGCGTATGTGGGAATTTATTGATCGCCTGATAAGTATAACCATACCGCGAATTAGAGATTTCCGGGGTTTATTGAAAAAGTCTTTTGATGGATTTGGCAATTATACTCTGGGAATCAAGGAGCAGATTGTTTTTCTGGAAATTGACCGGGATAAAATCTCCCGTATTACCGGAATGGATATCTGTATCTGCACTACCGCCCAATCAGATAAGGAAGGTTTGGCATTGCTTGAAGAGATGGGAATGCCTTACCGCAAATAAATAGCAGGGAGAATGAAGTGGCTCGAAAATCATTAATAGAAAAAAGCAGAAGAAAACCAAAGTTCTCTACCAGAAAATACACTCGATGCAGACGTTGTGGTCGGCCACGAGCATTTATCCGTGATTTTGGACTCTGCAGAATTTGTTTTCGCCAGATGGCACTTAAGGGTGAGATTCCTGGTGTCGTGAAAGCTAGTTGGTAGACAGGGAAAGGGTCAGACTGATGTTGACAGATCAAATTGCCGACATGTTCAATCGAATTCGCAATGCCATTCAGGCAAAAAAGCGTACGGTAAATATTCCAGCTTCTAATCTGAAGAAGGAAATTACCAGAATTCTTCATGAAAACCATCTTATCTCCAAATATGCATTTGTGGAAGATGGAAAACAGGGAGTTATTAAAATACTGTTGAAGTATGGTGAGGATCAGAGAAATGCCATTCAGGGCATTAAAAGAGTCAGTACACCGGGTCGTAAACAGTATGTAGGTTGTGCTCAGGTTCCCAAAGTGCTTAATGGAATGGGATTAGCCATCATATCCACCTCAAAGGGTGTGATGACCGATAGAGACTGTCGAAAATTAAATGTAGGCGGCGAAGTGATCGGGCTAGTGTGGTAGGTGGTTCTGAAAGCCGGCATCAGTAAACTGATGCTCTAATAATAAAGGAGTTACAAATTGTCACGCATAGGAAAAGTACCGGTCAATATCCCCAGTGGAGTTACTGTTTCTGTTAATGGACAGAACATTGAAGTAAAGGGTAGCAAAGGCACTCTTTCCAGAAACTATCCGGAGGAATTGAAAATTGAAGTTGCTGGAAATCAGATAAAGATTTCTCCTGCAGCAGAAACCGAAAATGTCAAGGCACTCTGGGGACTTTATAAAGTCCTGGTTGAAAACATGGTTATAGGTGTTTCTCAAGGCTATAAAAGAGAGCTGGAAATTGTAGGTGTAGGTTACAAGGCTGAGCTTAAAGGGAAAGATCTTTCGGTATATGCTGGTTATTCCAGTCCGAAGATGTTTAAGGCACCTGATGGAATTACATTTACGGTTGAGGGCGGAACAAAAGTCGCTGTTTCAGGCATCGATAAACAGGTCGTTGGTCAAGCCGCCGCTGACATCAGAAGAATTAGGCCACCTGAACCTTATAAGGGTAAAGGTATAAGGTATGCGGGTGAGAAAATTAGAAGAAAAGCTGGAAAGACAGCTGGTAAATAAGTTAATTCCTGGAGACAAATGCAGATGAACTGTTCTAAAAAAAGAGTTATAGAACGTGCAAGGAGAGCTGAACGTGTACGTAAAAAAATCATGGGCACGTCTGAGCGTCCCAGGATGTGTGTAAGAAGAAGTTTAAACCACATCTATGCACAGATTGTCGATGATATCAGTGGTAAAACCATTGTACAGGTTGGAAGCAGAGGTAAAGAATTCAGTCAGAAAACTGCTGGAAAAGAATTGACAAAAACCGATATCTCCAAAATGGTCGGCGAAATGCTTGCTGTCTTGGCAAAAGAAAAAGGTGTGACAACAGTAATTTTTGACAGAAAAGGTTATCTTTACCATGGCCGTGTGAAGGCTTTAGCTGAAGCTGCCCGCAGTAACGGGCTGGTTTTCTGAGCGCTTGAAAGGGGATTGAGGGTTTGAATAACGAAGAAATTATTGCAACGGGTGGTGAATCCCAGTTAACTGACCGCTTAGTGGCAGTCAGTCGTGTTGCCAAGGTGGTTAAGGGGGGAAGACGTTTCGGTTTTAACGCCCTGGTGACTGTTGGTGATGGCAATGGAAGAATCGGCATCGGTATGGGTAAAGCTAACGACGTGACAGAGGCTATTAGAAAAGCTGTCGAAAATGCCAAGAAAAATGTGGTTAATGTCAGTCTAGTTAATGGAACCATTCCGCATCAGGTGATTGGTCATTTCGGTGCCGGGAAAATAATTCTTAAGCCTGCTGCTCCTGGAACCGGTGTTATTGCCGGTGGACCTGCAAGAGCTGTTCTTGAGCTGGCGGGGGTTAAAAACATTCTGACTAAGTGCCTGGGTACTACCAATGCGCATAATGTGGTTAAAGCGACACTGGATGGACTTCTTCAGTTGAAAACCCGTGAACAAATCAGTGTGCTTCGTCAGACAGCGGCAAATTTGAGTGCCTAAGAGAGGGTAAATCATGGCTAAAAAGCTTAAAATAACACAGATTCGCAGCACAATAGGCAGATTAGAAGCTCAGAAAAGAACTATTCGTGCTCTGGGTTTGGGAAAAATTAACAAATATGTACTTCATAGTGACAACAATGTCATAAGAGGCATGATCAATGAAGTAAAACACATGGTTAAAGTCGAAGAAGTTGATGGAGAATAAAATGCTCAAGTTAAACGAACTTAAACCGGCACCCGGGGCAGTCAAAAATAAAAAACGTATCGGTAGAGGTACAGGAAGCGGTAACGGTAGTACTGCAGGAAAAGGTAACAATGGGGACAGAGCCAGAAGTGGTGCCAAAAACAAACTGTATTTTGAGGGTGGTCAGACTCCTCTTACCAGACGTATCCCTAAAAGAGGTTTTTACAATCCTTTCAAGCTCGAATATCAGATAGTCAACGTTGGGTCACTGGAAACCTTGAAGGTGCAGGTAGAGGAGATAACCATTGAGGTGCTTCACAAAAATGGTCTGATTCATGAGTTGGACAGACCGGTCAAAGTCCTGGGTAATGGTGAACTGACTAAAGCGGTAAATATTAAGGTGCATGCATTTTCCAGGACTGCAAAAGAAAAGATTGAAAAAAATAAAGGGAAAGCTGAGGTAATTGGCCGTGCTTGACACTATCCAGAATATATTTCGTATAGTCGAATTGAGAAAGCGTATATTATTTACGCTTTTTATCATTTTTATTTACCGGTTGGGAGGACATGTACCAACCCCCGGAATCGATCCGCAGGTGCTTGCAGATTTTATTGCCCAGTCATCACAGAGTTCTCTTTTTGGATTATACGATATGTTTGTAGGAGGTGCTTTCAGTAGAGTGACAGTGTTTGCTCTGGGAATTATGCCCTATATCAGTGCTTCTATTATTATTCAGCTTCTGGGGACCGTTTTTCCTTACTTTCACAAACTTCAGCGTGAAGGCGGTGAAGGCAGAAAAAAGATCACTCAATACACCCGTTACGGAACAGTGATTCTCTCGGTGGTACAGGCGATAGGAATAAGTATTTTCCTGCAGAGTATTGTATCTCCCAAGACTGGCCTGCATGCTGTCCAGCAGGATCTTATAGGGATAAGATTTACATTACTGACTACTATTGCTCTTTCTACGGGTACAATGTTTATAATGTGGCTTGGTGAGCAGATTACTCAGAAGGGTTTAGGTAATGGCATTTCACTGATAATTTTTATAGGTATTGTAGCCAGGCTGCCTCAGGCAATAATTGCAGAGTTTCAGCAGATGATCTCCGGTGTACGTCATCCGCTGATTGAATTAATCATTCTTACCATTGTGGTAGGTATGACTGCTTTTATCGTGATGATGACTCAAGCTATGCGCAGAATTCCTATTCAGACTCCCAAGAAAGTCGTGGGTACCAAGATGTATGCCGGGCAGAACACTGTTCTTCCATTGAGGCTAAATATGGCGGGAGTTATTCCTATCATTTTTGCATCATCAATTATGACTTTTCCTGGGATGATTAAAAGCTTTTTTCCGGAATCTGCATTAATAGAAGAAATCTTCAGATGGTTTTCTCCTGGAGGGGTTCTTTATTCCTTATTTTTTGCAATTTTAATTATTTTCTTTACTTATTTTTACACAGCCATTATTTTTAACCCGCTTGATATTGCCGATAATTTAAAAAGATCGGGAGGTTTTATACCTGGTATCAGGCCGGGAAAAAAGACTGCTGAATTTCTAGATAATGTACTATCCAGAATTACACTTCCAGGATCAGTCTTTCTTGCTTTTATTTCTATAGCTCCTTTTTTACTGATGGGTGCTATGAACATAAACTTTTACTTTGGTGGTACAAGTGTACTGATTTGTGTGGGAGTCGCTCTGGATTCGCTTCAACAGCTTGAATCTCATCTGCAGATGAGAAATTATGAGGGATTTCTTAAGAAAGGACGTTTAAGGGGCAGAAGATAAGTTCTGCAAGTTTAATATTATGGCAAAACATGATTCGATACAGGTGGAAGGAACGGTTACAGAGACATTACCAAATGCATCATTTAAGGTTATGCTTGAGAATAAACATGAGATTCTGGCGCATATCTCCGGTAAAATGAGAATGAACTATATTCGTATCCTTCCTGGTGATAAAGTGCTTATAGAGCTCTCACCTTATGATCTGACCCGTGGAAGAATTGTCTACAGATATAAATAAACGAGGAGATAAATGTGAAAGTACGTGCTTCAGTGAAAAGAATGTGCAATAATTGCAAGATTATTAAAAGAAAAGGGGTAGTCAGAGTTATCTGTGCAAAAAGCCCCAAGCATAAGCAGCGTCAGGGATGAGTTTGGTTTTGAGATTTCAGATTAAAGACTTGTAATTTGTAAATTGTAATTGAAGATATTTAATTAGGGGGTTCTAACGTGGCTCGTGTAGCTGGAGTAGATATACCGAACAATAAAAGCAGTCTGATTGCCTTAACCTATGTTTACGGTATAGGTATTTCTTCATCAAAGAACATTCTTGAAAAATCAGGAGTCGATCAGAATAAAAAAGTCAAGGATCTTTCTGATGATGAACTGGATAGAATAAGAAAAATTATCGATAGTGAATATCAGACAGAGGGTAACCTTAGAGCTAATATTCGCATGAACATAAAAAGATTGATGGATATTGGCTGTTTTCGCGGATTAAGACATCGTCGCGGATTGCCTGCAAACGGGCAGCGTACTCGTACTAATGCCAGGACCAGAAAAGGTCCTCGTAAAACAATTGCCAATAAGAAAAAGGCAACTAAATAGCACTGGCCATTTTTTAAAGTGAGAGGTTTCATCAGATGAATAAAGAAAGTGCATCAAGCACCAAGAAAGTTAAGAAAAAGGCAGCTGCGGAGGGTGTTGCACATATCCGGGCAACATTCAACAATACTCTGATAAATGTAACTGACAGCCGGGGTAACGTAGTAGCTTGGAATACACCGGGTAAGTCAGGCTTTAAGGGTTCCAGAAAAAGTACCCCTTATGCTGCGGGTATTGCAGCTGAGGTTGTGGGGAAACTGGCTTTTGATGCAGGAGTCCGCAAAGTGGAAGTTCACTTAAGAGGAGCAGGAAATGGCCGGGAGAGTGCTATAAGGGCATTGGCTGTTGCCGGATTAAGAATAGTTGCCATAAAAGATTTTACTGCTGTTCCACACAATGGATGTCGTCCGCCAAAACGCAGAAGAGTCTGATGATTTTTGCTAATAGATTAAATATCGTAATAAAATGATTAATAAGCAGTATAAATTGAGGAGAATATAACATGGCAGTTTACCATGGCCCACGGTGCAGACAGTGCCGCAGGGAAGGCATGAAATTGATGCTTAAGGGTGAAAGATGCAAGTCGGAAAATTGTGCTGTTGAAAAGAGACCTTTTCCGCCAGGTATGCGGGTTTCCAAACGCAGACGTGCTGCTACAGAGTACAATGTACAGCTGAGAGAGAAACAGAAGATTAGAAGAATCTACGGGGTTTTGGAAAGCCAGTTCGAAAATTACTTTGCGGCAGCCACCAAAACTACCGGAGTTACTGGTGAGCGTCTACTGCAGATTCTTGAGATGCGTCTGGATAATATTGTTTACCGGTTGGGTTTTGCTCCTTCTCGTTCCAGTGCCAGGCAGCTTGTTTTACACAACCATTTCAGGGTAAATGGTAAAAAGGTAAATATTCCTTCTTATCAGTTAAAGCCTAATGACATTATTCAGGTTCGTGAAAAAAGTAAAAACATGGAATCTATTCACAATTCACTCAAATCACTACGCGATATTCCTGAGTGGTTGAATGTGGACAAAGTTAAACTGGAAGGTTCCGTTATAAGAATTCCGGAACGTAATGCAATCCCGGTGAATGTCCAGGAACAGCTCGTAGTTGAATTGTACTCCAGATAAAAGGAGATATAAAACGCAATGAAATGGAAAAGCCTGATGATGCCCAAGGGCATCCAGATTGAGAATCCTGAAAATATACCGAATTTCGCCCGGGTGATTGTCGAACCTCTGGAAAGAGGATGGGGACATACAATAGGAAATTCTCTTCGCAGAATTCTTCTCTCATCACTGCAGGGTGCGGCTGTATCTTCGGTACGTATTGATGGAATATCTCACGAATATTCGACCATTGAGGGTGTTGTTGAGGATGTTACAGATATTATTCTTAACATTAAGCAACTCCGTTTGAAGCTGTTGGCAGATCATGATACTACGCTGAGGCTGGAAGTAAAAGGTGAAGGTGAAGTTAAGGCTTCGGATATCGAAAAAAATCCTGATGTTCAAATCCTTAATCCTGATCTGCATATAGCAACCATTAATCCTGATGCCAAATTAAAGATTGAAATGAAAGTCTCAGACGGTAGAGGTTATGTACCAGCTGAGATGAACAGAAAAGAAGATGATCCTATCGGTACTATACCTATTGACGCCATATTTTCTCCTGTAACCAGAGTCAATTATGTCGTTGAAAATACACGTGTGGGTCAGAGGACTGATCTGGACAAGATCATTTTTGAAATATGGACAGATGGTAGTCTTAGTGTAGAAGATGCAGTGGGTTATGCTGCAAAACTGTTATACGATCATCTGACCGTATTTATCAATATTGAAGGCGAATTTGAACCAATACAGGAAGTCGTACACGACGAGAAAACTGAAAAACTCCGTCAATTGCTTAAGATGAGAGTTGATGAACTGGAACTCTCTGTACGCTCCAATAATTGTTTGAGAGCTGCTAATATCCATACTCTTGCCGATCTGGTCAGAAACCAGGAAAATGATATGCTCAAGTACAAGAATTTCGGAAGAAAATCATTGATTGAGCTTAATCAGGTGCTTACCAATCTTGGCTTAACATTTGGTATGGATGTTGACAAAATAATGGGTACAAGTCAGGAAAGTGCCTGAACCTGTACAATATCTTTTTTAATGTAATGAAAAGAAGGAATTAAGATGCGACATCTGGTTTCTGGAAGAAAGTTAAACAGAACTGCCAGTCACAGACGTGCAATGTTGTCCAATCTGGCAATATCGATTCTGGACAAAGAACGGGTGACAACAACTCTTGCCAAGGCAAAAGAGGTACGCAGTGTCGTTGAAAGGCTCATCACTTACGGTAAGAAAGGTGATTTACACAGAATACGACTGGCAGCACGCAGAATTAACGACAAAACAGTACTGAAGAAACTGTTTGATGACATTGCTCCATCCTACAAAGATCGTGAAGGTGGTTATACCAGAATCATCAAAATAAACGATCGTAAAGGCGATAATGCTCCAATGTCAATAATTGAGCTTGTAGGCAGAGGGTCAGCTGATGCAATCCGTAAGAACAGGAAAAAAGCTAAAGCTAAGCAGCCTCAAGCCGAAAGCACTGCTCCTGGTGCAGCCACTGAAAAGAGACCGGTTCAGGAGTAAATAAATTCAGATAATTGGAATTAAGAGCTGCCGGTAAATCATTATCGGCAGTTTTTGTTTTATTCTTGCTGAAAGGAAAATGTGATGGCAGTAAGTTACAAAGAGTTGGGTTTTGTTAACACCAAAGAGATGTTTAAAAAAGCTTTCGATGGCAAATACGCTATTCCAGCCTATAATTTTAACAACATGGAACAGATTCAGGCGATTGTTAATGCTTGTGGTAAATCAAAATCACCTGTAATCATGCAGGTTTCCAGTGGTGCCAGAAAATATGCCAATCCCATTCTTCTGAGATATATGGCTCAGGGTGCGGTTCAGATGGCCCGTGATGCAGGTTATGATATCCCTATTGCTCTTCATCTTGATCATGGTGATACTTATGAGTTGTGCGTTTCCTGCATCGAAAGCGGATTCTCATCTGTTATGATTGATGGATCACATCATTCTTATGAGAAAAACATTGAGCTTACATCAAAGGTTGTTGAGTATGCTCACAAGCACGATGTAACCGTGGAAGGTGAACTGGGAGTGCTGGCCGGAATTGAAGATGATGTGCAGGCTGCCAAATCAATTTATACCCAGCCTGAACAGGTTGAGGATTTTGTAAAGAAAACCGGAGTTGATTCCCTGGCTATCTCTATTGGAACCTCACATGGCGCTTACAAATTCAAACCCGAACAGTGTACAAAAGATGAAAAAGGCATTCTGGTTCCGCCTCCTCTGAGATTTGATATTCTGGAAGAGATTGAAAAGAGAATTCCCGGCTTTCCTATCGTTCTTCATGGTGCATCCTCTGTTCTTCCTGAGTATGTTGATATAATCAACAATAATGGTGGTAAACTTAAAGCTGCAGTCGGGATTCCATCAGAACAGCTTCGTAAAGCTGCCAAGTCAGCTGTTTGCAAAATAAACATCGATTCAGATGGCCGTCTGGTTATGACTGCAATGATCAGGAAGGTTTTCTGTGAGAAACCGGATGAGTTTGATCCAAGAAAGTATCTGGGACCTGCACGTGATGAACTGATTAAAATGATAATAGAGAAAAACGAAAATGTGCTGGGTAGTGCAGGTAACGCCTGATTAAAGATTTAGTAAGGTAAGTTTTTTGGGGCCCGTTTTTTAGCGGGCCTTTTTATCATCCTTTTATGTCTTTTCTGAAAATATTGATAACCGGTATTACTTCAATTCATGGATGGCCAATTTTCCAGATGTGCAGAGCCATTCCTGAAGTGGAGGTAATAGGAATAAGATCCCCCAAAATGAATATTCCTTCAGGTGATGATACTCTGGGATTATGCATTACCAATAAGAAGGGATTCCAGGATCTGAAAAACCATTTTCAGCCTCACATTGTTATTCATGCTGCCGGTGTATGTGATCTTGATGTTTGTGAAGAGAGACCTTCATGGGCTTTTTCTATGAATACAACTGGATCGCAGGTAATTGCTGATGTGTTTGGAATGGATTCTTACATTATCTATCTGAGTTCAGATCTTGTCTTTTCAGGTAATAATCCTCCGGAATCAGGGTATGATGAAAAATCTGTTACTGATCCTCTCAGTGTTGCAGGGAAAACGATTGCTCTTGCAGAGGCTCAGATAGCAAATTCAAGAAAGTGGACCATTCTCAGATTAGGGCTTCCGATTGGCAGTTCGCTCACCGGCGATAAGGGGGCAGTGGATTTTATTGACAGCCGATTAAGAAGAACTCTTCCTCTGACTCTTTTTTATGATGAATTCAGAAGTTGCATCGGTTGTGATGAGATCTGCAGGATCATTAAGCGTTTGGTGGAGATCCGGTGTGAAGGGCTTTTTCATCTGGGAGGACCGAAACCCTACAGTTTGTATGAGGTAGGAGAATGGGTGAGAAATCAGAAGAACTACTCTGAAGGTCTTCTCAAAGGGATTTCCAGATTTGAGGAAAAAAATGGTCCGCCCAGAATAGGAAATGTTGCCTTGAATTCGTCCAAAATAGAATCGCTACTGGAATACAGAATTACTGATCCTCTTGTCAGAATTCAGGTTTCAGGTTTTTGATTTTAGATTTGGGGACGATATTTCCTTACAAGATTGTCGATAAAATTCTCCTGTGTAATATCCACAGTCATTCGTGAGGGGTCCTGGTAGAACCACTCTACAGATTCTCTGATTGCGGTTCGGAATGTTTTCCTGCATTGAAATCCGGGAACTGCTTTTTTAATTTTTGAATTATCAAAAACGCCATGTTCTGCTTTATCACCTTTTAATGGTCCTACAGATTCCGGATACACTTTATTTATAAAAGTGGTTGGAACATAGGTAATATTAGGTTGTTTACCTAATGTTTCTCCCAATATTTCGTAAATCTTATTCCAGGAGAGTGCTTCATTACTGGTAATATGGAAAGCTTCCCCTATAGCTGCTTCATTGCCAATGAGTCCACAGAGGCCAATGGCAAGATCAGAAGATGCAGTCAGAGTCCACAGTGATTCTCCTTTATCATGAATCACTATGGGTTTGCCCTGAAGGATTCTGGAACAGATTGTAAAATCATTGCCATTTAATACTGATGGGATCCAGGTTTTGCCAAAAGTGTGAGATGGTCTTACGATGGTTACCGGAAAGTCTGGACTGTGAACCTTTTCCAGAAATTCTTCACAGGCAATTTTGTCCTGCGCATAAGGCCAGAACGGATTTTCACGGGGGGTATCCTCTGTAAGGGGGATTTTTTTATGTGGTTTCTGATATACAGTTGCGCTGCTGATGAAGATATATTGTTTAATTTTTCCTTTGAGGATAGTATAAAGTGTTTTAACATGATCTGGTACGAATGCAAAAAAATCAATAACTATATCCGCACTTATGCCGGAGAGTTTTTCCTTGCATTGCTCTGGATCTGTTCTGTCAAGTAGGATGTGGTGATATGGTGAAGGAACCGGGTGTTTACCGGTGTTGGCTACAGTTATTCTATGCCCCTGTTTATATGCTTGATCAGCAACTTCTGTGGAGATATTACCTGTTCCACCGATAAATAGAACGTTCATGCTGGCCCCTTTCTATATTGAGATTAATTAATATAATCATCTATCTTAAGGTCTGACATAAAAATCTAACCTGAATTGTTTTTTTCATTCAATAAAATTTCAGGTCACGCTTTTTAATTATAGTGTCATTATATTATTATTCTGTGACAGGCAGAATCTTATAAGTGGAGCTATGAATCTGTTTTATTTAATTTCGTAACTGATTAGTAGTGTCCCCAATATCTGTTAATGTTTCTGATCTGATGATTTTTTCATATTAAATAATAGAATCAATTATAAATAACCCTAAACAAACAGGGGAAGGTATGGCAGTTATGGAAAGAAGAGAGTTTTGCAAGTCTGGTATTGCCGGAATCGGAGCTCTGGCTTTTTCCGGAACCATAAAAGCAATGGAATATTCTCTTAACGCCGCTTCTGAAAAGAAGAAATGGGTGGTTCTGTATGGTTCTCAGTGTGGAAGTACAAGGGAATATGCCAATTTTATTAATGAAGGTTTAGGGGATATTGCAGATGTAGTCGATATTGCACAAACTACTCCTGGTATAAACGAATATGAGCACTTTATTATCGGTGGCTGGCGTAACGCAAACAGTGTGATGCCAGCAGCCATTCCTGAATTTATTAATACCAATAAAGTTGCTTTGAAAGAAAAAATCAGAGGGGTTTTTGTAGTATTGGGTAATGGTGGTGATGCAACTCTCAGTGGCCAATTGACTAAATTTTTAAATGATAAAATGGTTACACCTTTGGGTGTTTCTAATTTACCTGCAAAGGTGTTGTTTGGACGTTCAGATCCCCAGTGTAGCAGCTTTCCTATGAGCTATGACAATGTCAGTAAAGAAGCGGGGGTAGATTTTGGCAAATCCATTCAGGCTACCTCAACGCATAATAGGCTTTCAAATATGTCCAACACTTTTGAACTGTTTGGGAATTATCCTAATCCATTCAATTTGACTACCACAATCCGGTACAATCTTCCTGAAGCGTGCGATGTTGTGCTTAGCATTAAAACACTAAACGGCAGAGAGATCACCAGGCTTGTCTCTGGCAGGCAGGTCAGTGGTACTCATGAGGTTACATGGAATGCCCGGGGCTATGCACCCGGGTACTACCTTTATCAACTGAATGCTGGTGGATTTAAATTTACCCGGACTGCTATAAGGGTGGATGCTCGAAATCGCTAAAGTATAAAAAGAAAGGGAAGTCGTGAGAACTTCCCTTTCTTTTAAGTCGTTTTTTTTCTGATTTATCAGTTTATTTTCTTCTTCTTATCATCAACGCACCGGTAAGGCTGGTAAGGCCAAGAATCATAAGAGAGAG
>JAEZKP010000038.1 GCA_023436145.1 Fibrobacterota bacterium
TCTCAAATCTGATATCTGAAACCTCAAATCTAAAATCCGGTTCCCCCAAATCTCAAATCTGATATCTGAAACCTCAAATCTGAAATCCGTTCCCCCGAATCTCAAATCTGATATCTGAAACCTCAAATCTAAAATCCGGTTCCCCCAAATCTCAAATCAGATATCTGAAACCTCAAATCTGAAATCCGGTCTCCCAAATCTCAAATCTGATATCTGAAACCTCAAATCTGAAATCCGTTCCCCCAAATCTCAAATCAAATATCCTAAATCTCAAATCTATTTGATCCATTCCTTGTGGATATCAGGAATGTCATCCAACAAATCCAGAGTAACCTGATTTTTTGGACTTAAAGTAACATCATCGGGGCTTCCATGCTCTACAATCTGCCCCTTATGCATTATAAAGAGCCGATCACTGACATAGTAGGCAAGGCCTATATCGTGAGTAATAAAAACGATAGTCATTTTAAGTTCTTCCTTGAGTTTCATAAGATAATCAAGGATATTGGCACGAACACAGGCATCGACCATGCTGGTAGGTTCATCGGCAATCAGGACTTTGGGACGCAGGATAAAAATACGGGCAAGGAGCATACGCTGCATCTGACCGCCAGAGAGTTCGAAGGGATATTTTCCTTCGATTTCGGGCGGTTTGATATTTACAGCTAATAAGGCTTGATCAACCCGTTCTTCCATTTCTTTATTGGAAGGTTTGGTTTTCATGATCCCAAAGGAGGCTTTCAGTTGTGAACGGATAGTAAAAAACTGATTGAAGCAGCTGAAAGGATCCTGGAATACCGGCTGAACTTCCCGCCAGTGCTCTCTCTGATCGGTAATGAGTTTACCTTTATAGAGAAATTGTCCGGTAGTTGGGTGATATAATCCGAGCATCATTTTTGCCAGGACACTTTTACCGCACCCTGATCCTCCAACTAAAGAGACAATCTCTTCGTCGGCAATGGAAAAACTGACATTGTCAATTGCTTTGATCAGTTTCTTTCCATGGCCGAAAGTGATGGTAGCATTGTTAGCAGTGAAAATATTAGTATCAGTCGGCATAATCGCACCTCACCTGTCGCTGGGCGACAATACGTATCTCCTGTTTGTTAACACGGCACTCTTTCCTGGCAACAGGACAGCGTTCTGCAAAGCGGCAACCCTGAATCGGTTTAGCCAGATTTGGAGGAGCGCCTTCGATTGCAGTGGGCTTTTTCTGTTTCTGTCCGGGTTCAGCGCTGAGCATAGAACCCATAAGAGCTTTTGTGTAGGGGTGTCTGGGGTCAAAAATAAGTTGTTCTGTTGTACCGACCTCTACGAACTCACCTGCATACATTACTGCGATTCTATCAGCCACATGACGTAACAGAGGAAGTTCATGAGTGATAAAGATCATACTGCTGAAGATATCTTTGTCCAGCAGATCAAAAATCATTTTAATTACCGCTTTTTGAGTGGTAACATCCAGAGCTGAGGTTGGTTCATCGGCAATAACCATCTGAGGGTTCAGAAGAGTGGAGATGGCAATAACAGATCTTTGTCTCATTCCTGCGGTAATCTGTATGGGGTATGAATTAAGAATGTCTTCATCCATTCCTATGGTTTTAAAGCGGTGCCGAAGTCTTTCATAGATCTCCTTTTTGTTGGCACCTTTTTCGTGGCTGGAAATCATATCAGCGGCAAAATCTTTTATTTTGCGGGTGGGATTCAGGGAATTGAAAGCACCCTGGGGAATCATGGCCACTTTTCTACCCAGTACATTTTTGCGCACATCTGCAGGAGTGCGGTTCATGATAGATTCGCCTGCGACTCTGACATCTCCGGAGGTGGGATAGAGGGGTGGAATAAAAAGTCCCATGCACCCGTTAACCAGTGTAGATTTTCCGCAACCTGATTCACCGGCAATACCCAGGATTTCGCCTTTATTCATGGAAAAGCTGACACCTGAAACAGCAGGGATTTTATTTCCGAACCTGGTCAGGTAGTGCAAATGCAGATCCTGTACTTCGAAAATAACACTTGATTTATCTTTAGCGGCAGTGCTGGTTTCTTCTGAAACACTGCTTTGTACTTCTACAGTCATAATTTCTCCTATTTACGCAATCTCGGGTTGAAAACACCCTCCATCGATGTATTTATCAAATACAGAGCGAAGGAGATAACCGTAACCAGGATCATGGCGGGGATAAAAGCCCACCAGGCACCATCGGTTAAGGCTTCGGAGCGCATAGCCTGGTTAAGAATCGTGCCCAGAGAAACGGTATCAAATGGTCCCAGTCCGATCATACTGATTGCAGCTTCTGAAAGAATCCCTGAAGCAGTCTGCATGATAAAAACCATACACACATAAGACATCAGGTAGGGAAGAATATGCAGCATTACAATACCCACAGTTCTCACACCATTGACTTTAGCCAGTGAGATGTGATCCCTGCTTTTTAGACTGGCAGCCTGAGCACGTACGGCACGGGCACTCCATGTCCACCCGGTCAATCCGATCAAAAGCGCTATGAGTGAGAGCGAACGCCCTTCTTTCATGCTGGCAGAAACCAGGACTAGAATTACAAACTGGGGAATAACGATGAACAGGTTGGTTACCATGGTGATGACATCATCGATCCAACCGCCTTTGAAACCGGCATATACCCCCAGAAAAGTTCCGATAACTGTAGCTATGATCCCTGCCATAAAACCTACATAAAGAGATGATTGCAGACCTTTTAGCAGAAGTGAAAACATATCTATCCCCATATGGTCGGTGCCAAGCAGATATTTGCCACCCGGATTCATGTAAGCGGCACCAACCCGGGTATGAATATCGATATTGTAGAAAAGTGGTGATAAAGTGGCAACCAGAATGGTGATAAGAAATAGCCCCATACCGGTTACAAAAAAAGGAGATTTTAACAAATTTTTGAGTATCTTCATTTTACTTGCTCCCTATTCCGGCTTTCACTCGTGGATCCAGGAAACCAATTAAAATATCAACGCTGAAATTAGCGATAAGTACGCTGAGTGTCACTAGCAGAGTAATACCCTGTATCAGCGGGTAATCGTTTCCCTGAATTGCTGTTAACATGGACATACCCAGGCCGGGATAAGAGAAAATCATCTCTGTTATAAGTGCGCCACCTACCATCATTCCTATAGACAGAGCCAGACCTGTTAATTGCGGCAGCATTGCATTACGAAACATATAAAAAACGATTTTATGTTCTTTCATGCCCAGCCATTTGGCGTATTTGATATAATCGGTACCCAGTTCATAGATGCACATTGAGCGCATACCGATAGCCTGACCGCCAGCAAGGATGAGGAAAATGGAGAAAAAAGGCAGAACATAATAATAAGCGGCACTGGAAATGAATTCCCAGCTCATAGAAGGCATTAAGTCCTGGGCATAGCCGCCAATTGCCGGAAACAGGTTAAACTGCAGGGCAAAAATATAGACCAGGAGCATACCAAATGCGAAAAATGGTACAGCATTAGCCAGAAGTGCTGCAGGGAAGATCACTCCATCATATACACCTCGTTTGTAGGCTGCCAGAGCTCCAAGAATGTTCCCAAAAATCCAACCGAAAATGATAGTGGGAATTTGCAGAGCAAGGGTCCAGGGGATAGCTCCAGCGATTATTTCGGTGACTTTTTTAGGATAATTGAGAAATGATGTCCCCAGGTCTCCCTGAAGACACATTTTTACATAATTGAGGAATTGCTTAAACAGGGGAGATTGGACTGGTTTTCCGGAAGCATCGCGAACGATGCTTCCATCCTTATTAACTTCCACCAGACCAAAACCCTTAAGGTACGCTTCCTCTTTTTCCATTGCAGCTTTGGTGTCTAATCCGCCTGCTGTTCTGGCCATAATTATATCAACCGGATTGGCAGGACCCAATCTTGGTAATAGGAAGTTTATGGTAACTGCAGCCAGAAAAGTAATAAAGTACCATACTGCTCTGGATGATATATAATAAAGTGTCGGATACCGCTTCAGCATGAATACTCCTATTTCGCAGTGGAATTAATTTCCCAAAGTGCTTTGATACCCACACCGAAACAAGGAATCTGAGGTGGAGTGTAGGTATTGTTTTCATTAGGGAAGTTATCCCAGTTTTTAATACTGAATTCGTAAAATTGCTCTGGTCTGTAAACAAGAGGAATTGTTGGTTGTTCCTGCATGAAAATAATGTTTAATGCCCTGTAAGCTTCCAGTCTCTTTGAATCATCGGTCAGATTTGGAATGGCTCTAAGCAGACTGTCAACTTTGGGATTGTACTTTTTATCATTGGGATTATTAAAACGTCCCTGGTTTTCATTCATTTTTTCACCCACTGGTTTCCAGTTTCTGGATGAGAGAACTGATTCGAAGCGGGTCCATGGTTGAGAAGGTGTGGCGTTAACTGAGGGAGCATGAAGAATGAGGTCCCAGTCAGCAGTGGGTAAACTGTTAAAGTAAATGGATGCATCCACAAAACCTTCTCTGATATCGATGCCGGCTTCTCTCATACCCTTGACCGCAATCTGTACCATGGCTTCCCAGTCGGTCCATCCGGCTGGTGATTTGATAGAGAGGGTCGGTACTTTCTGCCCTTTGGGATCAAGCATGTGGTCAAGTTCTCCATTAGCATTGAAAACCGATTTGTAACCGGCATCTTTGAGAATCTTCTTGGCGAGCTCGAGGTCATATTTGGCGCCGTATTTTTTAACGTCTTCTTCTGAATAGTACTGTTTTTCTGTTCCGAAAGGAAGAATCAGACCCGGTTCAAGATTTGGGCTGTATTGAGAGAACGCCAGTTCTTTGACATCAGCATAATTGATTGCATGAGCCATGGCTCTGCGGAAGTTGCGGTCGTTAAGAGGTGCTTTGGTTACATTGATAAACAGCATGCTCATGGCCGCAGGAACAAAATAAGGTTCTTTGGAGTACCATGTTCTTACACCCTGTTTTTCCTTCTGCCAGATACGTGGAATGAAGGTAGAAGAAATGTCAAGATTTCCCTGTTGAAGGGCAATGCTGAAATGATCGTTAGCTTTGTAAATGGGATGAATGACATACTGTGGTTTTGGAAGGCGATCCTGGTAAAGAACCTTTCCCCAGTAATCGTCCCTTCTTTTCAGCACTATCTTCTCTCCAGAGTAGCTGTGCAGAGTATAGGGACCGGAGACCACGGGGTCTTTATCCAGTTTTTCTTTCTGAAATGCAGTAAGATCTCCGTTGAGTGCGTCAAGCTGTTTCTGGATATAATGTTTGGGAATGATGCGAACTGCCTGGAAATGATCAAGCACAGCCAGAGGGTTGTTTCTTTCTTTATTAATAGTGAAATTAACTCTCTCTGCCTTGCCGCTCTCAGAAGTGTTGTCTTCCACGGTATCTGCAGTAACAGCGGAAATGTTAGTCCATACATAGGCGGTGGGAGCGGCGGGATATTTCTTTCCGATCTCGTAAGTAAACACGACATCAGCTGCGGTCAATGGGGTTCCATCACTCCATGTTGCTCTGGAATCCAGGATAACAGAAAGGACGTTGTCATTTCTTTGATAGGACTTGGCAATCAGGGGTTCCATTTGACCGTTTAAGGAGTTGAAATTCATTAAAGGCTCATACATTAAATTATAATTGCCACCAACAGGGAAAGCAGGCCAGTCGCAAAGTGGATTGAATGTATTGGGCTCTCCCCATTGAAAACCCGCCATATAAAGAGTCTTATTTCTGGGAAAAGAGACCTCGCCACTAGTGGTTTTGGAAGTATCAGATTTACATGAAATAAGACCACATAACAAGGCGCCTGCAAGCAATGTTTTCGGTCGAAAATAATCTTTAATGTTCATTCTCCACCTTTTCCTGGTTCAAGTTTAAGGAAATTATCAGCATTTCAGATTTAAGATTTGAGATTTCAGATATTAAAGATAAAAAGATTTTTAAGTAGGACAAAATGTTTTCCGGATTTAAGATGTTTCCTGGCAATGCCTGCCTCGGAAAATCGCTTTGTTAAGGTCCAAAAATGATTCCAGATGAAAATATTTCATGCAGTGGATGTTATCAAACAAATTTAGAGTTTAAAAAATGCTTAATTACGGACTAAATTAACAACTTTTTATCCTCCGGAAAAATGGACAATCTGACTTGTTTGCGCGTGGCCAATTATAAACACATGATAAATTTATCGGATCTCCGAAAAATCCCGAGCCGGCAGGCATACCACTAAAGAGCTTTCATTGAGGGGGATAAATATGACAGGATACATTAGTTTATGGGAGTAGTCGATTGGACCAGGAGCAGGAATGTCCCAGATGGCAAATGATAATCTGTGCGATGAATCCGGTGTTACTTAAGCTTTAAATAAGATAATGGCAATAAAAGACCTATATGAAAATAAGCTTAAGTAGATTAAAAAGGTGTTTGAGAAAAAATGACAGATGGAAAAATAGAAATTACTGGCTATAGCGGAAAAAAATAGCTAATTTCATAAAAAAAGCGCGGTTTTTGAAGTATAAAAGCTGGAGAAATAAAGTGTTGGTAAGAGATAAAAAGCAAAAAAGAGGTAATTGTGCAGGTTGAATGGAAATTATTTATATTCTAAAACTGCAGAAGCAATTTCGTATAGGCAATGATACTTATTGTTTTTGGCTCTCTTGTTATGGGGCAGGACGCTCATTTTTGTGGCTTTGTTTAAACCTTTAAGCTGATAATAGCCTATAACACCAAACAATGCCTAATGACACAGACAACAGGACATATCAGTATAAACTCACGACTCTCAAGGAGGGTTGGTTGTTAAGGAAAAAAACGTCAATGCGCAGGTTTCTTTTCGTACTTTGTACGGCTGGGTTTTCTATGACAGCGAGTGCTGCTGAAGAGACTTTAGCGGCTGATTCATCCGCTTTTCAGCAGATGCTTGATTCTCTGGGACTACAAAAAAATGATCTGGAGTCTAAAGTTCGTTCTACCCTGATGTTTGGGGGATCTTCTCCGGTCTCTTTTTCCGGTGAAGCCCGGTTAAAAATGCAATACCACGGTTTTAAAGATGGACATGCCAAATATCTGAGGGAGGACCGTTCTTATCTGCAGTCAAACTGGGAGGGAAACGAATCATTTGTAAGAATAGGCATGGTAGCACGGGCAGGACGTAATACTGTGCTGTGGTCAAAAATCGGATTTCAGCATACTTTACCCGGTACTTTTATCAACAAAAAGGCATCCGGTGACACCCTGATTGGTTACCCACATGACAAGAGCAATGAAATGACTAACATTCATGAAGATATGAGTGCTGGTATTGCTCTTAGAACTGTCCCGGCGTCTTTCTGGCTTAAACTGGGTGCCATTCACTGGACAGAAGCTTCTCCTCTATCCGTCTGGAAATCGCAAGCTAGGCTTTTTGCTTGGGAATATTTGCCTTATGAAGTAGAGCAACCCATAGCTCGTTATTATGAATACAATTTGGCTAGAGGTGAGAGGACTGGTAGAGCAGCATGGAACAAAAAAGCTTTTCAGGGTATCAATTTAGAAAGCATAAACCTTCCTGCAAACCTCTATTTCAATCTTCTTTATGGAGAATATGAACGCTATGATAACTTTGAGAGGGAGTATGCAGACTTAGCAGCAGATCAGGGTTATATTGGTGAAAACATTCCTTCCAAAGGTAAGGGTATAGGCGATCCGTTCCGTAAAGTCCTTCATGCCCGTTTTGCAGCAAATGAGTTGTTTAACAGGTTGACTCCAGGAGTAAATTTTCTGCGCTTTAATTATAGTGAAGATGTTATTAATTCTGATGAATTTAAAAAGGCCTTTTTTACCAATATCGCACCTGAAGGCATTTTACCAGGGCAGAAGCGTTCAGATCGCACAAAATTTACCGTAGACAGTAAAGGTGTTGGGGCGAAGGCATTTTACAAAGAGCCTTGGATTACATCTGTGGATTTGCGAGGCCCGATTACCGATAAACTCAGTATTCATGCTGATGTGGCGCTTAGCAGAATTGATACCACCATGTTTGAAGTTAAGAAAAAACTTTTAAAGGCGGCCCCAGATAGCGTTTTTGAATATTACTATGATGAGTCAACTTCTTCATCTTCAATAACCCCGGCCTTTTATACTCATATCGAAAACAGGTATGTCTTTCCGTTGAATCTCGACCTGGCATTTATTAGCAAAGGATTTTATTCACCGCTGTCTTTTGCAGCACCGGTGGATGGATTTTTTCCTTTCGGGGCTAATCTGGTTGGTCCCGGGAAATTTATTGGGCAGGGCGAAGCTTCTCCCTATGCACAGAATATGGCTGGTTTTAACCTGACTCTGATGCCCAGAATAACCGGTTATGGACATCTCAGAATAGTATACGGACAGCATTTTCAGCTTAAAGCGGCCAGGGATGTTCTTTATTTTCCATACCGGTTAAACGGTCAGGATGTTTTTTCCTTTCTGCACTCTTCTTATAACCGGTGGGGAAACGATCCGATCGATCATTCACTTTCCAGCAAGTATAAAAAAAGGCTGGGTGATGAAACATATGTCACAGGTGCATTCAAAAACCCGGTCGGTTTCGAGGGGGGAGCTCTTCATTCCACCTTTTTATCCATGTATGAGGGTTTTGTTCCTTATGAGAATGCGCGTCAGGCCAGTGCAAATCTTTACAATGCTAAAAAGGGTGATACTTATGGAATGGGGGATCGATGGGATGGCTCTTTTATGTACTCCTATATTGATTCTTCAGATATGACCAGGGATACCATTTACAGTAAGAATGCATTTGTTCCCTCTCATCAGAAATTCACCTTTAATTTTGAAGTAGATTATGCTTATGACCTGGGTAAAATATTTGGATATCCGCGTGATATGTTCTTCAGTGTTTATGCTGCTTTAAACGGAGTGTCCACCGCCTTTAAACCTTTGGCATTTAATGAAAAAGGTGATGATATGCTGCTTTGGGGCACATATGTTCGTTTTGAACCGGCTGTTGCGCTTACTGGCAAATTTTACCTCCTGGGTCTTGCCGGTTTTGAACGTTGGGCTTCTGAGAAAGCATACACTCCAAAAGGTGTGACTGCTTTGCACAGTCCAATTGACTACAGGGATTATGCAATAGGGATCGGTTTTGACTGGGACATGCTGTCCAGAGTCGGTCTGCATGCAAGAGTCAAGTATATGCAGCATGATGATATCTATATTTCGGAGAATAGCTATAAAACGCCGGTTATTTCAACAGAAATAAAAATGTGGTTCTGACCTTAAAATCGAAACTGTAAATAAAAGGAGTATAAATGCTCAGAAGAATTGTAACACTTGTAAGCGTTGGACTTGTGGTGACTGTCAATGCTAATCAGGATAAGCTGGATAAGATCCAGAAAACTTTAGATAACATAATGGCTAAAGCGGGTATTTCTATAGGCGGGGAATTCAGGTCACAATATCTATCTTCTGAAATCGGGGGCGACAGCATAAGAAGTTCTGATCGCAAAGTGGAGACTAATGAGTACACATCTGTAGATTTTGACATCAAAGCCAGGCCCAATGAGGTAGTATCGGCAAGGGTGATGTTCAGAATGCACCAGAATTGGCAGAATTTCTTCTCCGATATCTCCAACCCCATCTTTTCCAGATGGATAAGCATCGATGGAAATCCGCTGGACATGTTTCGGTTTAGTGTTGGTGATTTCAAGGAAAAATACAGTCCTCTGACTCTCTGGGCACCGGAAATTGATATAATGTATGAACCCGGCATTTTTGCTCGTCAAAGGCAGTTTGCCATGGATGAGATGTTTTTAGGTGACAATTATAGAGTCCTGCAGGGTTTCAATTTCGGTTTTGATGCAGAAGTAGCTCCTATATTTAATGAATTCCATTTTGGATTTGTCGGTGCCAGGCTCATGAACACATCGACCAATATTGGAAGCAACTCCCATGTGACGCTCACTATTCAGGAAGCTGTTATGGCTAAATATATGGTGGGTTCCAATCTGGATATGACCTTTATGAAAGGGATAAGCCTGGGAGGAACATGGCTTGAGATTTTTGATCATCGTAAAAGTTATAAGGGAAATAGTGATACAACTGCGGACACGCTGGCACAAAAGACTGCAATACTTTCCATCAGGCCAGGTTTTGATATCGGTAAAACATTTGGTCTGCCAGAACTGCTGACACTTAAACTCTCTGCAGAGATGGCATTCTCCGTTGACGATACAGTTGCATTTGATTCGGTGGATGTAGATACTGCCGGAAAAGCGGTGAGAGACTTCATTTATCCAGGTTCTATCATCGGTAAGGCAATTAACATAGCTGGAACATTTGGTATTCAATCTGGAACTTCATTCGGGCTGCAGTTGAATGCGTCAATTATTGCCAATGATGATAAATACAGAAACATCATGGCACAGTCTCCTACATTTGTCGGAGACCGTATCTTAAATGTGGAAACTGATGGTTATACAAAATTTTATTCACCATTTGATGCTTTGTATAACCAGGTGTTTAAGTTTACTCCAGTTAATAATACCAACGGATGGCAAAAGGCTCCATACATGAAGACTTCCTATACCAATTCTATTTTCGTACAGGACAGTTTGAGCAATTTCCTTATGCTTGCAGATCCATCTGTTCAGCTGATTATGCCATTTGGCCCGGCGACACCAAACCGTGCAGGATTTTCTGTTGATGGTAAATTATCTCTGATAAACAACAGTATTGAGCTGAAAGGTTTATTGACCATATTGAGTGAAATGAATGCTGAGGTATTTGAGGATTTTACCTTTAACAAAACTGAATACAGTCAGTTAGGTGGAGGAGCTAAAATCGATGTAAGCAAAATGGTCTCAGCAATTAAATATCCGCTTGAACTCTCTGGTAGCATGGTAATGTCCAAGGCAACCAATACAACTGAGGAGAAGGCTTTTGAAATATCCTCTAACTTTATAAACCTGGGATTATACTATCAATTCTGGAAAAGATTGAGTCTTCTGGGCGGTTTTCAGCATATCACTAATAAAGCATTTTATGATGAACTGGAAATTTTTGAGGGTGGTTCAGACGTCGAGAAAAAGGAAGTTTTGCAGAAAATGAAACAATGGTCTGCTGGTCTGGAATGGAAAGTGTCCGATGGGGCCAGTGTTATCGGAACCATTGGAAAGATTATTGTGGACACAGATGACAAACATCCGGTTGAAGGTGTTGAAAATGCTTACACAGTAAATGAATGGGAAGTGCCTGGTGCGGCTCCCAGGGGTGAAGATTATAATCATCTGCTGATGAATCTTTTCTTGCGCGTAAAGTTTTAATTTAAACAGGAAACGGATATTTTATGAATAAAAATATACGATTGATTATGCTCGCAGCAGTTTGCATCTTCGGTGCTGCAAACTCTGTTTTTCCTGGATGGCTGAAGTTTAAACCTCTGAAAAAACAAAATCATCAATCTGAAACTGTAAAAGAAACGGTTGATCCACGCATGGTATTCCGTTTCTTCGATGAGGATTTTGTGTCAGGAGGGTATGCATACTGGTATCCTGAAAACTCCAATGTTTTCATTCCTGAGGAATCAGGAAAAAATGGAGAAGTAGCCGTTCAGTTCGATCTGGTGGCCAACGATTATTCCGGAGGTTCGGTCTGTCTTTATAACCTGCTCTATGATATGCGGGATATATATGAAAAAGGCGCATTGCAATTCTGGATCAAAGGTAAAGCAGGTAACGAGATTGCCTGGGTAGCCCTGGTGGATGATGAAAATGCGGATGGAAAGAAAACCGTAGTAAGATTGCCGCTACAGAAATATGGCGGAATTTCCAATGATTGGAAACTTATCTCTATTCCACTTTCAGATTTTGGAAAACGTGGCGTATTCTGGGATGCAAAGAAGAGAATTGAGGTTCCGGAAAAATTCAACTGGGCAACTGTTTGTGAATTCAGAGTTGAAATCAAGAAAAACGATAACCCCAATTTCACTGTCTGGGTGGATGACATCTTTGTTCTGAAGGATGTTTACGAAGCCAAACCGGTATCCGATGAGGTTCCCTGGGATGAGAAAGAGGACGAGATTAATGGACCTCCTCTGGCAGAAAGACCTGCTGTCCAGGAAAAAATGGTCTTCTTTGATGATATGATCGGTGCCAATGGTTTCCCTTATGTATATGGGGGTAAAACAGCTCAAAAGATTCTTTCCAGTAAGACAAAGGGTAACGAGGGTGTGCTGGCATGTTATATGGATAATAACGATTACTCCGGTGTTACCATCGCTTTGGGTACAGGGTCTACTTTCAATCTGGAGCCGGCCAGAAAGGCCAAAGCTGCAGGGCTGGCTTTCTGGGGTAAAGGTGGGCCGGGAGTAGGGACTATCTATATAGGATTGATCGATGATGAGTCTGATGGAGCTAAAACTCAGACAAAACTCTCTCTTGGGGATTTTGGTAAAATCGACACTAACTGGAATTATTACATGATTCCGCTTCGCAAATTCCTGGATGTTGGCCGTTACTGGGACGATTCTAAAAAGGCTGAAGTGATTGCCAATGTAAAGTGGGATAAAATAAGTGAAGTAAGGTTTTCTAGTAATAAAGGTGAGAATAAAGTTGCAGATGGTGAACCGGTCATCTTTTATGTTGATCAGATCACTATAATAGATGAAATTCCCGGTTACGTCGATCCTGAAGAATACTGGAATGCATTCAAATCTGAAAGTCCTGATGTGTTGCTCAGTGATTTTGAGGATGATGAGGATAACAGCAGATGGGAAACTTCAGTCGGTCCAAAATCTGAAGTCAGATATGATATCGCTACCAGTGGTGCAAAAAATGGTGGTAAGAATGCCCTGGTTATCACATTTAAAATGAATGACTGGTGTGATGTTATTTACAATTTTAAAAATAACAACCGTCCGGATAACCATCGTGACTGGTCCAAGCACTGGGGCTTAAAGTTTGAAATGTATTCTGAGAAACCTTTCCAGGGTATTAATGTACAGATAAACGATGGTAGTGGTGAGGTATGGCTTGCCAGTGCAGGGTGTCTGAAGGGATGGCATGAGGTGCTGGTTCCATTCAAGACTTTCTATAAATTCCCCTACTGGCAACCACCTGAAGCGGATCAGAACGGGAAACTGGATCTTGAGGGCGTGATGACCATAGATTTCAAAGCATCCGGAGAAGGTACTGCGGGTAAATTTATGATCGATAACATCCGCTTAACCAATGAGCGTGAGGTAAGGGCTGCTCCGGTAAAGGAAGTGGAGAATATAACTGTTACTGCAGATATGACAAATGTGATCACTCCCTCGATCAATGCGGGCATCTTCGGTATCAATGCTGCGTTGTGGGATGGTGATATGCTTAAACCGGCTACGGTCGATTATGTCAAAGCGGTCAATCATGCGGTGCTGCGTTATCCGGGTGGCTTAAGAGCAGATGAGGATCACTGGAAGGAAGTACTTGATAAAAAAGATTTCATGGTGGATACGGATGAATTCCTGGAATTCTGTAAACAGACTGGTACTACTCCCATGGTTACAGTCAACTTCGGAACTGGTACGCCTGAGGAAGCTGCTGAATGGGTCAGGTATATGAATGTAACCAAAAAGGCTAATGTCAAATACTATGAAGTGGGAAATGAGCTTTACGGATCATGGCATGCCAACTATTGTACAGCAGAAGAATATGGCAAGCGCGCAGCTGAATTTATCAAGGCTATGAAAGCTGTTGATCCTTCCATAATTGTAACCGTGGTTTGGGTGTTGGAAGGGGAATGGAACAAGATAGTCTTTGATTACACCAAAGAACTGGCTGATGGAGTAAATGTTCATCATTATCCGCAACACACAGGTGAAGAAAATGATGCTGCATTACTGGGGGCTCCACAGAGCCTGGATGAGATTCTCCCTAATGTCAGAAAACAGACCGAACAATATGGTGTTCCGGGAAAGAAATACGAGGTCTGGCTTACAGAGTGGAATTCTGTTGATTTCAAACCTGGTCCTCAGACCTTGAGCATTGTAAATGCGCTGTTTGTTGCTGATTATCTGGGCTCTCTGGCCAAACACAATATCGAACAGGCATCTTACTGGGACATTCACAATGATGTTACTGAACAGGGCGGTGACTATGGATACCTGTCCAGAACCGGTGCACCTGATGGTGATAATGTGCCAAGATCCTCCTACTGGGCCTTTAAAATGGCCAGTGACTGTTTACGTGGTAAACTGGTTCATTCAAGCACCGGAAATGAGAATGTTACTTCCTATTTGACAGAAAATAACGGAAAGCTCTCTCTGTTAATTGTCAACAAAATGCCCAAAACAAAAGCCAATACCACGATTAACATACCGCAATTTGAGGGAAGTGGTACATTGATGCAGTTGCGGGCAGATAATATGAAGCAGGGCTATTCCAAAGAACCTGTAGAGGTCAAAAAAGGCATGAATATCACTCTTCCCGCCTATTCGGTAACTGTGATAACTTTGAATTAAATCACTCTGTAAAAAGATGCAAAAAGTTCCCGGGACTATTAAACCGGGGACTTTCTTTTCCCCTGTTTTTTCATTATTCATATTCACTATTATTAAAAATTAGATGGTTTACCTTATCATGGCGTAACCTATTTTATTTAGTTTATGAAAAATTCTGTCTTTGAGGGAGGTTTTCATGAAGTTTGGGCATTTTGATGATTCCAGAAAGGAATACATTATTACTGTTGCTCAAACTCCATACCCTTGGGTTAACTACCTGGGAAATAAGGACTTTTTTTCTCTTATTACAAACACATGCGGAGGTTATTGCTTTTTCAGGGATGCACGTTTAAGAAGAATTATCCGGTACCGTTATAACAACATTCCTGCTGATAACGGGGGAAGATGCTTTTACATAAGGGAAAATGATGACTTCTGGTCTCCAGGTTGGAAACCGGTTAAGAGGGGCTTGACAGAATATCAATGCAGGCATGGTATGGGCTATACCGTAATCAAGGGTGTCAGAAATGGACTGGCTGCAGAAGCTCTCTATTTTGTCCCGCTCAATGATAACTGTGAAATCCATAAATTAACATTAACAAATACTACCGATAAAGCCAAGAAATTCTCCATTTTTTCATACGTAGAGTTCTGCCTGTGGGACGCTATGGATGATATGACCAATTTCCAGCGTAATCTCAATACTGGGGAAGTTGAAATTGAGGGATCTGTAATTTATCATAAAACAGAGTACAGGGAGCGTAGAAATCATTTCGCATTTTACTCTGTAAATAGACAGATAGCTGGATTTGATACAGATAGAGAAAGTTTTATCGGCAGATATAATGGTCTGGATAACCCGGATGTGGTTGCAGATGGTAAAGCAAGAAATTCTATAGCCGAAGGCTGGTCTCCGATCGGTTCGCACTGGCTTAATATCTCACTATTACCCAGAGAATCCACTGAGATAATTTTTGTTCTGGGTTATGTGGAAAATGATCCTGAGGATAAATGGGAATCCGGAGGAGTCATTAATAAAAAAAACGCCCGGGAAATGATCAATAATTATCTGACAATTGCCAGTGTGAATAGGGCTTTTGAAGAACTACGGGTTTACTGGGCAGAGCTGCTCTCTAAGTACAACCTTGAGAGTAATGATGATAAATTGAATCGGATGGTCAATATCTGGAATCAGTACCAGTGTATCGTCACTTTCAATTTGGCTCGGAGTGCTTCCTTATTTGAATCCGGGATAGGCAGTGGGATAGGTTTCCGGGATTCCAATCAGGATATTGCCGGTTTTGTTCATCTTGAGCCAAAACAAGCACGTGCCAGAATACTTGATCTGGCTTCGATTCAATTTGAAGATGGTGGTACATATCATCAATACCAGCCACTTATAAAAAAGGGGGATAATGAAATTGGTGGAAATTTCAATGATGATCCCTTGTGGCTTATTTATTCGGTAGCTGCTTATGTAAAGGAGACTGGTGACTGGTCTATTCTGGAGGAAAGAGTTCCATTCGAAAGTAATCCACTTTCTGCAAAACCGCTTCTTGATCATTTATCAAAATCGTTCTATCATGTAGTTAATAATAGAGGTCCTCATGGATTACCTCTGATCGGCCGGGCAGACTGGAATGATAGCTTGAACCTAAACTGTTTTTCGAGTTCTCCGGATGAATCATTCCAGACATGTACAATCAGGAATGGTAAAACAGCCGAATCGGTTCTTATTGCGGCCATGTTTGTAAGTATCGGGCGTGAATACGTGAAAATTCTCCAAAGTATGGGAAGAGAAAAAGAAGCACAGATTGCTTACGGACATATTGAACAAATGATTCAGGTAATTAAGAAGCAAGGCTGGGATGGGGAATGGTTTCTAAGAGCATATGATAGCGATGGGAAGAAGGTGGGCAGCAGCGAATGTGAAGAGGGAAAGATATTTGTCGAGCCACAAGGGTACTGTGTCATGGCAGGTGTTGGAGTGGAAGAGGGGTTGGCTCAAAAGGCTATCGAATCTGTTCGAAAATATCTGGATTCTGTTCATGGGGTCGTGATGATTAATCCTGCTTATTCCAATTATTGCATCAATCTGGGCGAGATCACTTCATATCCTCCTGGATACAAGGAAAATGGCGGAATTTTCTGCCACAACAATGCATGGATAATCATTGCTGAGACAATTCTGGGACAGGGGGACAATGCTTTTGAGCATTATAAGAAAATTACCCCGGCTTATCGGGAAGAGATTAGTGAACTGCATAAAACTGAGCCTTATGTGTATCCACAGATGATAGCGGGTAAGGATGCAAAACGGCATGGTGAGGCGAAAAATTCATGGCTGACTGGAACCGCTGCATGGAATTTTGTTACTATATCCCAGTGGATTCTTGGTATCCGTCCTGATTTTGATGGCCTGATAGTAGAACCCTGTATACCATCCGACTGGAACGGGTACACAGTCATTAGAAAATTCAGAGGGTCTGTCTACAGGATCAACGTGAAAAATCCTTCCCATGTATGTAAAGGTGTTAAAACCATGATTATCGATGGGGTCACTGTTAAGGGAAATACCATCCCGGTTTTCACTGATGGTAAAATTCACGAGGTTGAAGCAATATTGGGTTGAATAAAAGTCAAACGTTTGGAAATATAAGATTAATTTTTAACAGATAAATGAAAGGATATATTCATGCAATACGGTTATTTTGATGACGCTGCACGGGAATATGTCATCACCAATCCGAAAACACCTGTCAAGTGGATCAATTATATCGGTACCCTGGGGTTTGGCGGTTTTGTAGATCATACCGGAGGGGCACTTATATGCAAAGGTGATCCTTCTCTTAACAGAATTGTTAAGTATATTCAGCAGATGCCTAATTCTGATTTTAAAGGAGAAACACTTTACATCCGCTTTAAACAGGATGGAAAGTATAAGGTTTTTTCCCCTTTTTACGTGCCTACTCTGGATAACTATGATAAATATGAATGTCACGTCGGTATGGGATATACACGTATTGTTTCTGAATTTTACGGTATAAGAACAGAGTGTACAATATTTGTGCCCATTGACGAACAGGTGGAAATCAGAGATATCAGAGTAACTAATATCTCCAATGAGGATAAACAGATAGATGTCATCCCGGTGATCGAATATACTCACTTCGATGCAGTAAAGCAGTTTACCAATGCCGATTGGGTTCCTCAGACCATGACTTCCCGGTGCTATACTGATGATAAAGGGATGCGGGTGTTGAGTCAGTATGCATTTATGCTTAGAGATATCCGTATCAATTATTTCACCTCTAATTTCCCGGTGGCTTCTTTTGAAACCGACCGCAAGAGATTTCTTGGTGATAATGAGTATGGAACCTGGGCATCACCTCTTTCCCTGCAGAAAGACCAGCTGGATAATTACCAGGCACACCGGGGTGACAACATCGCAGCACTACTCCATAGTCTGGGAAATCTTAAACCTGGTGAGCAGAAGCGGATTGTGACCCAGTTGGGACAAAAGGAGAGTGTGGAAGCTGCAATGCCGGAGATTCAGAGATTAAGAGACAACAGTCAGGTTGATGCTCTGTTTGGCCGGCTCAAATCGTTCTGGGATAACTATCTTTCACTTATGCAGGTGAATACACCTGATGCCGGAATGAACAGCATGATCAACGTGCATAATACACGTCAGTGTTTCATTACTTACAACTGGTCAAGGTATCTCTCTTATTATCAATTAGGAATGGGAACCCGTGGTCTTGGTTTCCGGGATAGCTCCCAGGATGTGATGGGTGTGGTGGACAGAATGCCTCAGGAAGCTAAGAAACTTATAGTGAAATTGCTTTCTGTACAAAACCGGGATGGGTCGGCAATGCACCAGTTTAACCCTCTGAGTATGGAAGCCACAAATGGTGATGCGCATGAAATGCCGGATCGTCCTCAATTTTACGGAGATGATCATTTATGGATTGTATTGGCCGTTACCGCTTATCTGAAAGAAACAGGCGATATGGCATTTCTTCAGGAGGAAGTACCTTTTTATCAGAAAGATAAAGATAAAAAGCCGGTGGAAAGTGCTACTGTGCTGGAACATATACTTCGCGCCATGAAATTTACAAAAGAAAACACCGGAAAGCATGGTCTTCCCTTACTTGGTTTTGCCGACTGGAATGATTGTGTAAATCTTCCCACCGGTGCAGAGTCCCTCTTTAATGCACATCTCTATGGAAAAGCTTTGCAGGAGATGATTGAGCTTTCGGATTTTCTGGGAGAAAAGAAGTGGAAGGAACAATACTGCGCAGACTATGAAACTATGAAATCCAGTGTGAATGAATCTGCATGGGATGGAGAGTGGTATGTACGTTATTTTGAGGCAAATGGAAGTCCGTTAGGCTCTAAAAACAATTCTCATGGAAAAATCTATCTTAATGGGCAATCCTGGTCGGTAATAAGCGGTTTTGCTACAGCTGAGCGTGCAAGAAAGGCTATGGAATCTGCCAGAAACATGCTTAACACCAAAAACGGTTTGAAGCTGAGTACCCCCGGTTTTAATGGTTTCGATTCAACAAAGGGGGGTATCACTACCTATCCTCCTGGAGCCAAGGAAAATGGTGGTATTTTTCTTCACACTAATCCCTGGGTGATGATCGCTGAGACGATTCTTGGAAATGGTGATCGGGCATTCGAGTATTATGATCAGATCAACCCAGCAAAGAAAAATTCCATTATCGATGAATATGAATGTGAACCTTATGTTTATCCTCAAAACATTCTGGGTGATGAACATCCTCAGTTCGGCTTAGCACGTAACAGCTGGCTTTCCGGTACATCATCCTGGACTTACCAGGCTGCTACCAAGTACATTCTTGGGGTAATGCCAAAATATAATGGATTTGAAATCGATCCTTGTATTCCAAAAAACTGGGATGGTTTCTCGGTCCAGAGAAAATTCAGGGGAGTTGATTACAATATTCAGGTGAAAAATCCTTCACACGTTAATAAAGGTGTCAAGTCAGTCAAAGTAAATGGGAAAGAGATAAGTGGAAATATTATTCCATTATTTAATGCTGGAGAGACGGTTACCATTGAAGTCCTGATGGGTTGACAGTTCTTTTGCCGGGGAGTGGGTTAACCAGGACCCCGGCAATTTTTTTTCAATTTTATGTACTCCTGCTTTAATACTGATATCTCAGAGTCATTGTTTATCTTGGTTTAAGCCTTCTATATTTGACTTCAAGGTTTCACCGGTTATATACTTTATTAATAGGGCCATTAACTAACACAGGGTGATGTTGCATTAGGTTTTCCGGCCCTGGCCCCATCTCAAAGGTTGATCCATGTGTGCAGATGTTACATCGGTTTCCAGTTCTCAGACTTCCAATGGATGTCCGGTTATAGGTTTTTTAACTGAGAGTCTGGGCAGTATTTACCAGTCAAGCTGTTGGATAGGTGCTTCTGATGAAGCTATTAAAAGAGGATATTCTTTAATTTGTTTTGCTGGTGGTTCACTGAGTAAATCCTCATGGGATCCCTATGAGCCTCAGCGTAATGCGATCTACAATTTTGTCGATACTAAACGCCTCAAGGGTCTGATAATAACCGGTTCCATCGGAAATTTTATCTCATCAGTCGACTTTGAGAAATTTTACAGTCGTTTCGCCTCTATTCCTATGGTATGCCTGGGCCCGGGGATGCAATCTGTAACCAGCATCCTTGTCGATAACTCTAATGGGATTCGTGAACTTATCTCCCATCTTATAGAAGTGCATTCTTGTCGTAAGATTGCGTTTGTGCGGGGGCCGGAAGGAAACCAGGAGGCTGAGCAACGGCTTAAGATTTTCAGAGAAGTGCTTTTGGAATATGGAATCACTCCTGATGACAAGCTTATTATTCCCGGGGATTTCAGCAGAGACTCGGGAGCCAAAGCAGTACATTATCTTATCGATAATTACGGACGTTCATTTGATGCGCTGGTAGGGGCAAATGATGACATAGCACTGGGTGCTTTAAAGGCTTTTCAGGAGCTTCACATAAGGGTTCCTGATGAAGTGCTGGTTGTGGGTTTTGATGACATTGAAGAGAGCGGGTTTTCTGCCCCACCTCTCACCACGGTGCGACAGCCCTTTTATGAAATGGGGGCTAAGGCCATCGAAGTCCTGCTTAACCGCATTGAAAATGTCAACATGCCTTCAATCATCACTGTTCCGGCAACGGTTACCACTCGTCAGTCCTGTGGATGTTTCAGGCTGGATAGTACCAGCGATATTAAGTTTGACATTCCATCAGATGAGATTTCCAGTGTGCAGCGCCAGTTGTTTTATGAAGAGATCGCATCCATTATGGAACAGTCCAGAATGAGTGTTACCGGGGTAATAAATCCGCAGCTGATACAGGAGTTTTCTAATTCCTTTTTTGATGAAATTACAGGAGCAAATCCGGGGGGGTTTTTGCCGGTGGTTAATAAGGTTGCCTGGATGCTGGCACTGGCCGGGGGTGATACACCGGGATTGCTTAAATCCATCAATGTTATGCGACAATTAGCCAACGCATTTTACTGTGGAAAGATACCTTTACAGACAGAAGAACTGTTTCAGAGTGCGACTCTTGCCATAGCTGATGCTGCTGCCCGTGCTCAGGCGCACCGGCGACTTAACGCTGACCGTCAGGCATCTTTGCTGCGTAATGCCGGACAGGCAATAGCTTCTGCTTTTGACTTTGAAAAATTACTTTCAGTCATAAATTCTGAACTGGTCAAATTGACTATTAATGAATTCTGGATCTCCCTGTATACGGTTTTTGAACCAGGGGTAAAGTACCTGAAGCTGCAATCCGGGAGGAGTAATGGCCGGTTTCTCGATCTTGGTGAGATTGCAGTGGATTTCAGAGCTCCTTCGCTTGTACCAGAGGGAGTGATGTCGATAGAAAAACCCCGTTCCTTATTAATTGAACCGCTTTTCTTTAAAGAAGATCAGATAGGCATCATCGTTTTTGATATCCTGTGGTGTAGGGATGGCCTGACCTATGAAATTCTGCGTCAGCATATCAGCAGTTCTCTTAAAGGTGCCCTGTTAATGAAAAAAGTCCAGGAGCAGGCCCTTGCTCTGGAACTGGCAAATGTTCAGCTTCAGAAACTAAGGGATGCAGAACATGCTTATCTGGAGGCGGTGAAGCATGAATTGGAGCTTGGTCGTGAAATACAATCAAGTTTTCTTCCCAGAGAAATTCCTCAGGTGGCCGGTTGGGAGATTTGTCCGGCATTTCAACCTGCGCGTGAAGTCAGCGGTGATTTCTATGATGTGTTTACCTTGCCTGACGGTAAAGTGGTGCTGGTACTTTCTGATGTTTCCGGAAAAGATGTCAGCGCCGCACTTTTTATGGGTATGATAAGAACATTAATAAGAGCACTTTCTGAGCAGGCTGTTTCTGATGGTTCTGATCCTCTGGATGCGGTAAAATTGACTAACAAATATCTGATAAATCATCATTATGGTAACAACGGCCGATACATGTATGCAACACTTTTTATGGCAGTGCTTGATCCGGTCCTGAGTACCTTTACCTATGTAAATGCAGGACATAATCCTCCAGCGATAGTCATGGCCAATGGGGGGGTAAGGAAATGGATCGAAACTACCGGGCCTGCAGTAGGTATCATTCCTGATGGGCAGTTTGGCTGCAATAAACTTTATATCGCACCGGGGGAACTGCTTTTTATCTACACTGATGGTGTTACAGAAGCAAGAAGTCCTGATGGTGAGTTGTTTACTAAAAAAAGACTTTCATCAATTCTGGATAACCCTCCTGCTTCAGCCTCGGCTACCGTATCACAGGTAGAATGCGCAGTGAAGCATCATTGTGAAGGTAAGGCTCAGTCCGATGATATTACCATGCTGGTTGTACAGCGAACTAAGATACAGTAAAATAAAAAACCTCAGAAGGGTACCCTGCATACAAGGATTTTGCTGAATTCGCATTCCTCAGTGCGACTACTACCTGATTCGGCCTAAAGGTGGCAAAATATAAGTTGAATTCCAAACCTCAATTCCCAAATTCTACCCGGGGTGAACGTACTTCTCTTTTATCGCATTTAAAACTGCGGTTTAGATTTATAAGAATTAACAATTCAGTTAAATCAGTTTATCAAATTAAATTTGGTTTGAACGATTTGTGCTTGAATGAATACTAAATCAGCTAACGAGCCTGAATTGTGAAAATTAAATATAAGGGATGTACTGATTTATGAAAATATTAAATGTTGTTTGCCTGATTGCAGTTTTAGGTACCTCACTTTCTGCACAGCTGGTTACAGATCCGTTGCCTTACGCTCCAATAGCCAATCCTTTACCGGACACTATGGATCAGCTTTATAGAGATTCTATAAATTTGAAAATTTCACCTATTCGCATAAATCAGGCCGGATTCCGTCCCCAGGATAAGAAATTTTTCTATTATGTAGGAAGTGCTCAATCCAGTTTCACTGTTGTTGATGAAGATGGGAAAAGTGTGGGTAGCGGTTCGCTGCGCTCTACCGGGAAGACCACTTCCAGCAAGTTGAAAATCAGAGCATCTAACAATGCTACATTGGTCTCCGGCGGGGATACCCGTTACACAATGGAGAGTAAAGAGTTTTCAGGAACTATTCATGAAGGTGAGATTCCGGATCTTCCGCCTGGAAAATACAGGGTGGTAGTAAAAAGTGACACATCTCATCCTTTTGTTATCGATGAAAAAGTGTACAGTTGGGTTCGGGATGCGCTCCTGAAGTTTTATGGAGTTAATAGATGCGGAGATTCTCAGTCCTGGTTTCATCCTGCCTGTCATTTGAAGGATGCAGTTACCGGAGGGTGGCATGATTGTGGTGATCATTTAAAAGAGGGTGCAACGATGAGTTATACTGCTGCGGTACTGGGATTGGCTGCAGCTGCATTCCCTGACCGTGATGCCGATGTTTACAGTGCAAACCATGGCATTACACAGATCACCGACGGAATTCCGGATATTCTTTACGAAGCAAAACATGGAGCCGATTTTGTCCTGCAGTCTTATGATAAGGCTGGGGGGGATGTCGGAAAAATGGTTACTTCAATGGGGGGATTTGGTAATGTTGGATGTGGAGATGACCATAGTTGGTGGGGACGCCCTGAATTTCAGGATAAAATGCCTAATGACAGGGGAGGTCCACCCAGATGTGCGCGCAGTGAACCTACAACCGATTATCTGGGAAAATATTGCGCAAATCTGGCTTTTGTTTCAAAACTAATGCGTCCCTATGATGAAAGTTATGCGGATCGGTGTCTCAAAGCCGCAAAAGATATCTATAAATTCACAACCCCGAAAATGGACAGAACAAATACTCCTGCATACAATGGGGAAACCAATGTGAGTGACGATGCTGCCTTTGGATGTCTGGCTCTTCTTTGGGCTACTGGAGAGCGTAAATATCTGGAAGAGCTTTGCTATGATAAAACCATCGGCAAATTGGCTAAAGAAGAACAACAATACCCGAAGCTTTTTAATGGCGGGTGGTTCACCTATTATGATCCGATATTCTATCATGCATCTGCAAATACCGACTGGGCATCTGATCAGGCGCATGTATTATGGGGATTTTTCAAACTTATCCTAAGTGATGATACTCTTTGTGAGGACCTTAATATTACAGAAAATGAGCAGCTTAAGCTGATCGAAAAAACGGTTTATAATCTTGCCGCAAATCTCGGATCTGTTGGCTTGGGTGATCAAATGATCCAACTCCCGGAGAATGGTTTCTGGGTACCCCCAATTATTAAGTATGAACTTCCATGGTTCACCATGCATACTCAGATGGAGTGGGTCTGGAACCGATACCAGGCTGGTAATATTACAGAAATGTTCTATTACTATGATATTGCATCTAAAATTCAGGATATTGAACTGCCCAATACTCCAGCTTCCACAGACTGGAAGGCAGAAGAGGTAAAGACCATATTGGTTCGTATGCTGGATTACATGCTTGGAGTAAATCCCTGGGATATAAGTATGGTCTATGGAGTTGGGGATAAAAACTTCAATCATCCTCACCATAGGGCTGCAAATCCTGAAGGGAAAAATGTACCTGGTGCTTTTTATCAGTACATTCCACCGGTTGGCGCATTGCAGGGTGGCTATAAACCTTCAGCTTCAGGCTCAAATTTATATAGTGAGCATTTCGATGATTGGATGCACTCGGAAACTGGTATCGATGGTACCACAAACATCTTTATGCCAGTTCTCGGATTGGCCAAGCAGGATACAATAGGTCCACCCGATGGATCGGTCAGGATAATGTATGTTGGATGTGATAAGGCTATTATCGATATAAGGCAGTCCAAGCACGGTGATGCTCAAGTGAAATACGGGAAGGGAGAATCTACAGACAAGACTGTTTCTTCGGATTCTTCGGGAGTTATACATCGTATTACCCTCAATGGTCTGGATGAAGGAACAATGTATAGCTTCTATGTAATAGTCAAAGACAAGTTTGGCCGGCAATCGACCCTTAAAAATATCAATGAGGAGCGTCAGAAGGTTAATTTTACTTTTACCACAGCCCAGAACTGTCCTACTAACGCAGATATCCAGAATGTGAAAGTCTGCAGAGTGACCCATGACAGTGCCGAGATTTTCTGGTATACCCCTAATGGTGAGTTTGACAGCAAAGTGGTTTTTGGCGAACAGATTCCTCCTGTTACTGTGCAGGATGGCGATGTTTCAGGACATCCGGCAAAGTTTCATTATGTAAAAATCGGCGGATTGAAAGAGAAGACAAAGTACTACTTCTACGTGGAATCTGGTGAGTCAAGAGATGACAATAACGGACAGTATTACTCATTTACCACACCGGTTGAACATGTGGATTTTGATGTGCGGGCGGTCCGATATGTCTGGGAAGGTATGCCCACGCTCGGCCTTAATATTATGAATCAGGATATTAAGAGCTATGATTCTCTGGAATTAAGAATATATGTACGTGGTCCGGAAACTTATACACTTAAAGCAGGTACTTTTAGTAGAACAACTGATACTGTGGTCAAATTTGAGGACCATGTAATGTTCAGAGTCGATATTGGAATAAAATATCGAAGTGATGGTTATCAGGACAAACATTTTAAAACCGATCTTGATAAATATGTACAAGGTGCCAGGCCGGTGCGTATCGAGGATACTTATGATCCCGAGACAAAAACATGGGGATATTATATACCTCTGCCCATGGGTCCGGCTGTAATGGAATCTGGAGCACGGTTCAGGATCGATGTTTCGATTTTAGCCAGAAGCCCATTCTACCCTTATAAGGATGCATGGACCAGTCCTTCTCTCAAGGAAATAACCGCTGCAGACTGGAGTTTCGGGCCTCATAGTAAAGCAGATGGAGACCCCTACGATTATGATGGTGTACCGGTAATGACAAAAGAGTCTGTGGATTCCGATAATTTCAAAACACCGATTAATTACTACATTACTGTGTATCGCAAAGGTGAATACGTCTGGGGTTATTCTCCTTCCAAAAAAGAGCTGGAAACCAAGAAAACTCATTTCGAGCTTACTACACAGGTTACATCACCGATAAACAATCCTACTGCCGATTATTATTTGTACGAAGGAACTGCAAAGACCGTATCGGTAAGAGGATATGCAAAAGTTACTCCGGTTGATGGAATGATAAATGATATCTGGGTTAATGGCGTTCGTCTACCGGATCCATCTTCTTATGTAAAATGGAACGATGCAAAACAGAATTATGACTTCACTGTTCCTGTTCCTGTTCGAAACGGACGGAATCAGGCAGATATTACCCTGTTTGCCGGACCATCGAGTGATTGTGAAGAGTGCTTTGGTTGTGCTGTTTCAAATCACAGCTTTTACATTGAAGCACCCTTTATTCAGCAGTACCCATCGCAGTTGAGCCTTAAAAACGACAAGATGCAACCCTTAGGTGACACGGTTAAAATTGACACTTCGGTTTTCCATATTATAGTAACCGACCGTAATGGTAATAGAAACGCCAAAGGGATTGATACACTCTATGTAAGTGTCATTAACCCTGAATTAGGTGATTCCATTAGAGTCATGCTTCTGGAGACAGGTGATTCCACAAACACATTTCAGACAGTAAGTACGATTTCTGTAGTCAGCCTGACTCCTTCCCAGAGCGGAAAAAATCAGATTTCGATGACTGGTGGGGACAAAGTATGGGTAAAATATATTGATCCTACCGATTCTACTGACAGCTCAGAAGCCTATATAATTAGTAAGGCTGATTTCCCGGTAGCTAAAAGGGGATGGATAAAGGATACGGATGGAGACGGGGCAGTTGACCAGATGGTGGTTGAGTATTCCATTAAAGTGAAAGATCTCCCGGATTCATTGAGTCTGGCATTTCCCCTTGCCACTACGGTTCGAATATTGAAGCCATCATCAGATGAGTTTAAACTGTCTGATTCGACTCATTTGACAATCAACCTTAAACCGGAGCTTATGGCTGGAGTTACTGGATTCCATTCTGCAGCTCAGAAACAGGGTAAATCCTATTTAACTCATCAGAATTCGGTGAAAACATCTACTTTTATTGTGGCAGACAGTGTGGGACCGGTACTTGTAGGTAATGCAGTGCTCTCTGAAAGGGTTGAAGAAGATACAGATGGGGATAAGATCGATACTCTTGTGATACGGTTGTCTGAACTGGTTCACATGCAATTGATAGAGGGAGATAATCTGCTTTTACGCAAAGATGGAAAAGATTATCCTCTGGCAATTCAGAGAGTTTTTAATGCGGTTCAAGATTCCTGTATCTTTACAGTGGTGGTAAAAGGAAAGGAGTCTATCGGTTTGGGAGATTCGATCGGGCTCAATTCAGAAGGTGTAATGACCGATTTTGCAGCTAACCATCCACATCCGAAAAACCCCAGAGTGCCTGTAAGTGTCAAAGCAGCAGCATCAAAACTGGATTTTGCTTATTATAAGGATACAGACCGGGATGGAACTATCGATCTGATAATTGCTGAATTTCTCAAGGAAGTACGTAAGGAGGATCTCAGTTTTTCATTCACCTGGAGAGGACAGTCGGAAAAAAGCCCCGATGCAGATTTGCTTGATTATGCAGATGAATCGAAAAAGAAGATTGCAATTGATATTTCCGGTCTAATTAAAGATACTGTTACCGGGGGTGTAATGCGTTTGACCGTAAAGCATGCGGATTTTCCGACCAGCAGCATGAGTTGCGATGTCAAGGATAGTGCCGCACCTGTTATTATTTTTGCTGAATTTGTTTCAGCAGAGGATACAACAGATGGTAAGCCGGATACTTTGACGGTTTATTTTTCAGAAGATGTATCTGATATTGATGATGATGAGCCATTTAAGCTCTACAATATAGAAACCGGAAAACAATATTCATTTACTATTAATACACCTGGGAACAATATGGGTAGCACTCACAGGTTCACCGTAAAATCCATAAATGGTATTGAATTTCCGGGAGACAAGGACTCTATCTGGATAAACGGTGATGCATCTGTTTCTGATGAATATGGAAACCGGGTTACTACATCCGATAACCGTCATGCTCCTTTGAAAGTCAAACCTGCTGATTTCACTATCGTAGTTGACAAAGGACCTAATCCACTGGTGATAAATAAATCTGTTTTCCAGGATGACGGTTCGATTCCTAAAGAGATAAACGGAAAACCCGGAATAGTAGTAAGAGTAAAAGCAATAGCCAAAGTGGTTACCCGGGTTAAAATGCATGGTAATATTGAGATTTATGATGCTTTAGGAAATCTGGTCTTCAAGGATGAGTCAAGGAAGTCCCGCAATTCATCATCGAATATCTACTTTTTCTGGAATGGTATGAACCGTAAGGGCAAATATGTGGCTGAAGGTACTTATCATGCGATATTGCGGGTATACAGAGAAGATGGCCAGAAATCAATTTCGAAGTTTAATATAGGTGTAAAGAGATAAAAGAGTTCCCATATCCCCGTACAGGCAGGTCCCTTTTCGGTTAGGTGGAAAAGGGACCTGCTTTTTTTTTAGGGACACTGGCTCACAAATGACTTTTGGCAAGAAGTAAACAAGAAAAAGTGTCCCCAATCTGAGTGTACACAAAATTTGTACTGAAAATTATTCCCAAGAAAACATCTGACAACAACATAAGTTATTGCAATTAAATCAGTTATACCATTCGCCTCTTCTGCAGACTTGATCTGCACAGGCCATTTTAAACCATTCTCTTCCCCAAATTGCTATATTATAACTCGTTCAATCAATTTTATAAAAGGAGAGTAACAATGAAAAACATAGCCGGTTCTTTAGTCACCATTATCACAGTATTGGGGTTAACTGCCCAGAATCTGTTTTCTGCTCCAAATGAAAATTTCAAGGTATTTCTCTGCTTTGGGCAGTCTAACATGAGTGGCGGTGCAGGAGTAGGTCCGGATGCAGAATCTCAAAAATCTAATCCCCGGATAAAAGTACTTGCATTTGCCAATTGCAGCAATCCTCAACGTACTGCAAATGAGTGGGCCGATGCATTTGAACCTATGCATTGTGGAGATGGGGTCAGTGCGATGGGACCCTCATACGAATTTGCCAAAGCCCTGATTGATTCTTTACCTGCAACCGATACAATTGGTCTTATTCCCTGCGGGTTATGGGGTGTGTCGATTGAAATGTTTATGAAAGGGAAGTCCAATACCTCAGGGAATAAGCCCAGCATGATTGGTAACAATGCCTGGGACTGGATGGTTACTAAATGTAAAAAAGCTGTGGAAAGAGGAGTCTTTTCCGGTATAATACTTCATCAGGGAGAAGCTAACAGTGGTCAACAAGACTGGCCAAATAAGGTTAAATCTATTTACGATGGATTGAAAAGTGAATTGAACCTGACACGTGATGTTCCTTTGGTTGCAGGGGAGCTATTAAATAGCAGTCATAATTCCATCGTAGCAAAAATCCCTCAGACTCTTCCTTATGGTTATGTGGCATCATCATCTGGTCTTAGCGGAGGGGGAACGTATCCCAGTCTGCACTTCAACCAGGATGGTTACCGTAAGATGGGTCAACGCATGGCTGTGCAGATGGCAAAGGGATTAAAAGACGCAGCTGAAACAAAAGTTAAGCCCCGTCAGCGTGTCATTACTAATACTTCCACCTCTAACATGCTGCAGAATGTGCAGATATATTCTCTAAACGGTAAATTTGTCTCAACCGAAACCAATCTGTCAACTGCACGTACTTCGGTAAAACCTGGGAGTATCTATATCGTTTCAAATAAGGCGACAGGTACAAACGCCAAACTGATGATTGTCCCCTCCGGCCGCTAAACACTTGTCAGTATGTTTCGGGCAAACCCTTTTAGAGAAGTTAATAAACAGGAATGGAACAATTTAGCTCCGATCCTGTTTCTTTCCTCACCAATTCATTTGTATTAAAATACAGGTATTTTACATTGGAGCAGGTTTTGTATTTTTTTCCCTGATTTTTACAATCCACCCATAGAACAACCGCATTCAGATCGGTAAGCTTAACATTGTGTGTATGAAATCCGGAATATTTTCTCCGGATGGGCAACTGGTTGGCTGTTTGGTGGGGCAATATTCCAGCCAAAATGGTGATTCAATAAATCTATAGACAGATGGTGTAATGTTTACCAGGTAGGCATAGACACAAAAAATGTCTATGCCCAAATGTTTATCAAATTATCTTACAACAGATATCTGTTTGCAAAGCTCATTTCCCTGAATTTGCATTTTAAAAACATAGGTGCCTGGTACCAGCGATGGCAAGGAAATGGAATGACTTCCTTTGGTAAGAAAAAGGTTAGCTGCAGTTCTCAGAAATTGTCCGTTAATGTTATATACAGAGATGTTGACATTTCCTGCATATGGAGTTGTGATGTGGAGTTTCTGATTGGATGACAGGTTAAGATGTAAAGATTGCCGGTTGTGAGCGGACTGTAGAGATCCTTCCGGTTTAATATTTGTTGCACTCCAGAAATCAGGCATGTTTCCCGAAAGGTAGAGAAGTGTAATTATCTTAAGTGAAATCTGATAGTATTTGTCTTCCTTGATGGTCGAGAGGTGGTTGAAGCAATTATCCACCCAGGTCTGGTGAGTGGGATCAACCATTCCAGCACAGCCGAAAGGACCCACAAAGCTGGAGTTGTTGTATTGGCTTGTTTCTGTGCCGTCAAGTTTATATCCATCCACTATTTCTTCCGGATCGTTTGCTGTTTTCGATGAAATCCATGATGCAATTTTGCTGCAGGTCTGTTTTGCAGCTGAATGTCCGTACCAGGAATAAGCCCAGGCCAGTCGCCATGGTGTACGGGTGGCATCGTAAGTGTAATTTCCCCTGTTGTTATCGAATTGAGAAGATGAAGGATTTCCTTGTTCGCTACACCAGTTTGGTACCAGGCCGGTTGTTGCATTCTGAGCTTTACTGATAAGACTATAGGAATTATTAATCACTTTTTCCCAATCATAGTCGCTGGCATGCTTAAAAAGTTCGAGAGCAGCTGTACTAAAGTAGGAGATGTTTTTTTCTGAGTCCCAGGAGTCTCCAGGTTTAAGGTAGCCACTTAAATTGACCTCTTCTTTGGCGATTTTGGCGATTAATTCTTTGGCATCTTTTAAATACTTCTCATCACCCCATTGCTTATAGGCCTGCATCAAACTGACAGCAACATCCAGTTCTGCATCGGTGGCTGAATTTTTTCCATCATTGGTGGCTTGGGAAAAACCGCTTATTTTCCAGTTCATTAGGCCTTTGGTGTCTAAAAAATTGTTGTAATAGGCCCATAATTTATCGAATTTAGCCTGGGTGTTGTTTTGGGAATTATCCATATAAACCAATATAAGCATCCCATAGCCGATTCCTTCGCTCACGGTATTTTGCAGATTATCGTGTTTAATTCTGGCCAGATTATTCTGTTCTTCATAGAGTTCCATAAATTCCTCATAGGCTTCCTGTACCTTATTTGCATCTACCGAAGAGGGTAGAATACCAAAGGGGTATTTTGCATTTTGAGGAAAAGGGAATTTAGCAGCAGCATGGATAGTTAGCGGGAAGAATGCTAAAGCGATTAAACAGAGGAGTTGCTTCATGGATAGACCTTTCTGATCGGTGTTTAATTCGGTAAAAGGTTAGTAGTATCGAAAACGGCTTTCGTTCAAAGAGATGGTGCTGGTTTTGATGGTTAAATATTGGTAAGAAACACCTTACCCCACATTGATCCGAAAAATTTAGCTGATTTTTATATTCTCGACCAGGAAGTGAAAAATGTATAGATACTACCTTACAGGTCTTACCCTGAAATTATTCTCCTGTTGTGGATTTTCGAAAAGTGTATACCGTATTATCGGCAATAGCATAGGAGCAAAGAGAAGAGCTGAAGGGCTTTTGCCTTATTATTATGTAGTACGTGTGAAGCGCCTGGTGGATTCAATAGCAAAGTATAATTTATTTAAAAATGGGGGAAAGATACTGGAAATGGGTACGGGATGGATGCATTGGGAGGCTTTGACTGCACGTCTTTTTTTTGACTTCGAAGCTACACTATTTGATGTCTGGGATAACAGGCAACTCTCCGCATTAAAAAACTTTCTCAGGCAACTGGAGCCGGTTTTAGAGGAATTCAATGTAAGTGATGCCAAAAGGGGACAGGCTTACCGATTAATGAAGAGGATTGCCTTGGTGGAGAGCTTTGACAAACTTTATGAGTTGCTAGGATTTACTTATGTCGTTGATCCTTCTGGTATTCCCAATAAATTTGAACACAACAGTTTTGATGCTATCATCAGTGCCGGAGTACTGGAACATGTGAAAAAAGAAGATTTACCCCAGATGCTTTCAAGTATCAGAAATATTTTAAAACCTGATGGCTACTCTATTCATAGCATTAATCTTAGAGATCATCTGCAGCCCTACTCCAGAATGGTTTCCAGTAAACAATACCTCAAATATTCAGAAGAGCATTGGAAACGATGGCTGGATAATGAGGTGCAGTATGTTAACAGAATTCAGCAACCTCAATGGATTGACTCATTTGAAAATGCCGGATTTTTAAAGGTGGAAGAAGAATGTGAAAGGGAAAAGCTTCTTCCCCGGCCTGTATCTGTAAGTTTCAGCTCATGTCCACGATCGGCACTGGAAATAACCTGGCTGAGGTTGGTTCATACCAAAGGTGAGTTGACAGAAATAAATCAATAATAAATTAAGGGCATTATCTGTAATAATGCCCTTAATTCAATAAATGCAGTCTTTTTACGGTTTGCAGAGATTCTTATCTGGTTATAAGCAGTGGTTTTTTCATTTCCACTGAGCCTGACTGCAGCTGTATTGTATAAATACCGCTTGCCAGAGTGTTAATCTGATCGTTAAGTCCCAGTCGGAATTGCCCGCTTGAGGATGTTTTACTGGAAATTTCTCTGACCAGTTTACCTTGTGCATCAAAAAGTCTGACTTTCAGATTCTGATTTGAAAATTCAGAGGAGAGCTGACCTTCAATCACTCTGCTTTTGTTATCATAGTTTATGTGTCCGCTGTTGCTGGCTAGGTGCTCTTGACGTAAAGCGGCTATGTTGGTTGCTCCTCCAGTAGTAGTCTGAGTAAGTGGATGAGGATAGGTATAGGGAACATATCCTGGCATTTCCTTTAAAAAGTAATCTCTATCCAGTTTGATTATATTGGGATGGCGATTGCGTATTTCGAAACTTTTACCGTTATAGGTGTTGTTCCACAGGTAAAGTTGTCTGATCTGGTCCACACAGGGGTATTTACAGTTGCCATCGCCCTCATCGCTTTCATGTAAAATTTGAATGGGGTAGGAATAACTGCCTGAAAACTGGTTATCGAAGATGACTCCGTCTCCACCGCGCATATTCATGCAAACCCATCGTCTCACTGATTTAAAGGTGTTTCCATAAACTTCATAACCACGGCTTCCTCTGGGCCAGTAAAATTTATTCCCATGTGCATCAACTGCGCTTGATGACAGATTACCGTCATCACATTCATTGTATCGGAAAACGTATCGTGAGCCATTATTGGAGGCGATGTGATGATGCATGTTTGAGCTGGCGATATTTTCCTGCTTGAAGTAATTGTCTTCTACATAAACTGCATCAGCAGAACCCAGTTCCAGTTTTCTTTGCCATCCCTTGTCCCCGTCGCCAAAGATGACCACAGCGGTTAAATTGTTATCAATAAAAATGTTGTGATCAATAACACCTCTGGTGTTACCATGAATCTCGATTGCCCGGTCCATACATTTTTTGAAGGTGTTGTCATAAATTCTGAAATCCTGACAGTTATTAGTCAATTTAATTCCCGGGCTCATGCTTGGAGATAAGCCGATAATAGTCAGCCCGGTTATGACGACCTGACCACCGTTTGAACAATCGACCGTAAACATCCAGCTTCCCCCTGAGGATGTACGTCGCAGAGTAGTTTTGTCTCTCCCTGCGCCCATAATGGTGATGCCTGCTTTGAGGGTTGCACCACCATTAAATACAAAGTTTCCGGCTGGGATAAAAACTGTATCACCGGATTTGGCCAAATTGATGGCAGCCTGTACATCATCTCTGGAGCCGGTTTTAGCCTGGTGGGTTAATGCATTACTTATGGAAAAGGTTAAAAAAAGAGCAATAGTTATTAATCGCAACATACTTAAATATCTCCCAATGTTTTTTAATTCAAATGTTAAGCCAACTTAATCGTTTTAAAAAGAGTTACTCAAATATTGACCTGTTTTGTTCTTTAATAGTCGATTCTGAAATTTTTGCGGTTTCACACCATATATCAATGAATCAGGATTGATTAAAAATCATCAACGCATAAACCTCCTTTATTTGTTACTGATATTGGAATCCCATGATTTCAGAATGTTTTTGTAAGGATCACGGCAAAGCAAAAGTGGGTCTGTCACAAACGGCAGTAATGCTCTGGTATCTGGTAATTTATTACTGGGCTCTCTGTTAAACAAATAACTGCACCGTACCAGATAACTTTTTACTGAACAAGGACTTATGATCACTATTGTTCAAGGTATCCTAAAACATATTTCAAGTCACAGCAAAAAAGCAAATAATTGCCTGTTGTGAATTTGTGGCTTTTGATCAGGATGGTTTGGAAAAAGTAGAGTTTTAAGAGGTGTAAAGGGATACTTGGAGGCTCTGCGTTCATCTTTGCGAAACAGAACGATTTTCTTATCAAAAACCCCGGTGTAGCTATACATCTGAATCGTCAATAAACAAGAAAACCTGGTTCTGTTAAGTCTATCTTGAGACTGGCACTGTTTGGGTTCTGTAAAGATCTCTGCCGGTTATCTCAAGTATATATAAACCTTTTGAAAGGTTGTTTTGGGGAATAAACAGGCTGGTGAAATTGTTATTAGAAATCGTTTTGTTAACTCCAGACAGTATTCGTCCCTGAGGATCAAAGATTCTCAGCAAAACAGGGCTTGGCATATTTTCGTAAGTGTATAAAAATCCGCTGCCTGAGTGAAATATGTTAAATGTAAATTGCTTACCGGTCTTTTCGGTATGACCGGCAGATACGCTGCCCTTATGTTCTGCAACATATTCCCTCAGCCATTTAAGCGCAGGCCGTTCTCTTCCGTTACTTATCAGCTCGGTACCGCTGATCCAGGTTGGTGGGACATATCCCCACAATGTGACTCCTTTAACCGCCGGATGCTCCCAGAATACAGGAAAGAGGCGCTGGTAATCAGCCAGTTGGGTGTTGTCGTCTCCTTTTAAATCCAGCTCAGATACATAAATGGGTAATCCTGAAGAAGCAAGGGTATCCAGAGCTTCTCTGATTGTCTGGACCGTTGGTTTGTCTCTTTGGATCTCATTGGTATGGCATTGAATACCAATACCATCGATAAGGTTTCTTTCTTTCAGAAGCATTATGATTTTCAAATAATTTGCTGCCAGTTTGGCATCGTATTCGACTTCGAATTCATTAATCAGAAGTTTTGAATCGGGGCAGTACTTTCTAGCAGTTTCAAAAGCCCAGATTACCCAGTCCCATCCAGTTGCACCGGAACCGCCAAGGGCATTTTTAAATGATGGAGGTTTATTAAGAGGTTCATTAACTACATCGATCATTTCAGTTTGCGGAAATTTCTCTCCATAGCTTTTAGTCCATTGTTCCACTTCTTTTTTCTGGTCTGCAGCAGATAATCCACCTATCCATCCTGGTTCCTGGGTTCCCCAGACAAAGGCGTGTTGTTTATAGGGAAGCCTTTCTGCCTTGTGTAATTATAGGCAGCTGAAATGGCGCTCCAATCCATATTGTTGCGGGATCTTTCCACATTACCCCATTTGCCATTATTTTCCAGGGTCAGCTGATTCCAGTAATCGGAAAAGTTTGATGAAGGTGCTCCAGAAGCGATATTGCCCAGAAATTTCTCCGCATTTTCTGCAATAGGGTTGCTACTGACCGTTATGCTTATAATAAGTACAAAAAAGGTGTAAAAAGTCGCTAACCGCATAAAAAAGAATGTCTCCTGGAATAACTATCTCTGACCGTTTTTTTATAATATAATCACAAAGGATATTTAACGGTTCCAGAGATTTAAAAAACAGGATCGATCGGAGAAGTTTTATGAAACCAACAAAACCATTCTTTGTTTCTTTAATTAAGATCATTTTCCTCGGAGGGGGAGTAGTTGCCCATACAATCGATCTGCCTTCCAGTTTGGTTGTCCCGGGTGAGGAGGTTAATACATTAACGACAGGGATTAATTTCGGAGAGGGACCGGCAGTCGATTCTGAAGGGAATCTCTATTTTTCCGATCGGAATCCCAGCAGAATCTGGAAATTACCTGCCGGAGGAACTGCCACTGTATACCGTAATCCGGCAAATGGTGCCAATGGAATGGTTTTCGATACGGATGACCGGCTGATTGTATGTGAGAAGAATGGGATAACACGCACCGAAAAAAACGGGACTGTAACCACTCTGTTTTCCGCTGATACGTTTGGTTCCGAAGGCCCCAATGATCTGGCACTTACTTCAAATGGATCAATTTTTTTCACCAGCTCGGTCTGGAATGGCAATGGTAAGGTCTATTACTGGGACTCAGAAACCGGGAGGGTGAAAACCATTTTGTCATTTACAAACCCGCCATTGAACTATCCCAACGGAATCGAATTCGTGGAAAATAACATGTTTCTTTACATTAACATTACCAGGAAAGATTCGGTAATTAGATATCATCTGGACGAAGATATGAGTATCATCAAGACTGACGGTTTTTGCAGGACTCCCTCTCCGGACGGACTTGCTATTGATATGAATGGTAATCTTTGGGTGGCCAATACCAATGGAAATCATTCAGTTAGCGTATTTGACCCAACTGGTAAGAAGCTTGGAAGCATTACTATTGATGGTCAGGAAAGTATCCAGAACTGTGCTTTTGGCGGCCTGGAGAATAAGACACTTTATATTACCGGGAAAACAGCTGTTTTCAGTCTCAAAACCATTGTTTCAGGAAGGAGTACAACTGGTCAGATTCCTGTGCAGGTGAAAAGGAGTTTAAACAGAGGGATAGATGGAGGTGGCTTACTTAATGGTTCCGGTGCATCCATTACCCTATGGACTCTAAATGGTAAAGCCATCGCAAATTATAAACTTACTAATTCAGGAAGGTTAACAGGTGCGAAGATACCGGAGGTTATAAATAATTTAGTTTTCCCGCTTGCTTCTGGTACTTATTATTATCGATTGAGACAGGATGGGGTCAGTTTTACTGGTTGTACCCGTTTTGTGGGAAACTCAATGCGGAGCCAGTAAAAACTGAGAAGCAGCTGATCTGCAGTAATTTGGATGGTCATTGTGGGCATTTTACGCTACACTTTTTTAAGGGATGCAGATCGATTTTCCTACACCTGAGGCTCTTTTTTTCTATATTAGCGGGAATATGAAACCGGTTAAAGAGTATCTGGAGTATCGGACGTTTTTAAAGGATTTTTATCTGTTTAAAAAGCAGGAAAATCCGGTTTTTTCATTGCGTTATATGGGAAGCAAGGTGTCGGTAGACCCCTCGCATCTGCTCAAAATTTTCCAGCTCCGACGTCATATTGGAAATAATTTAATCGAGCCGTTTGTAATCCACTGTGGTTTAAGCGGTACAGATGCGGAGTATTTTGCAAACCTGGTCAGATTTAATAAAGCTAAGACTGAGAGAGATAGAAGAGCCTATTACGAGCGGTTAGTTCTACTCAGAGATGTTAACCCACAGGTTTTGAATAAAAATCAGTATGAATTTTATACAAAGTGGTATTATTCTGCCATACTGACTTTGCTTGACTACTATCCATTCAGTGGTGATTATGCTGAACTGGCAGAGAAGCTTTCTCCTGCAATCAGTGAAGCAAGGGCACGCAAATCGATTCGATTGTTAAGTAATCTGGGACTGATACGCAAGAACTCCGGTGGTACCTGGGAATTGACTCACAAGATAATTACCAATGGAGAACAGTGCCGCTTGCTTGCGGTTAAGACTTTTCAGGAAGCAACAATGCAACTGGCTATCCAATCTTTACACCGGCATCCCGCGGAAAAACGCAATATTTCCACAGTAACTGTAACTATTGCTGAAAAAAAACTGGATCAGATAAATCGGATTATAGCTCAATTCCGGGAGAGTATACTGAAAGTAGCACGCGATGAAACTGAACCGGATAAAGTGTATCAACTCAATATTCAGTTTTTCCCATTGACTAAGTAAAATGATTATGGCTATACATGTGAAAAATATTTTAACAAATATATTTCTTCTTTTGGTATTCTGCCTGTTATACTGTTCTGAAAAGCTGGCCGGAGCAGGTTCTGAAACAACCAACAGCATAACCGGATATGTTGTAAACAGGGACGGGACTGTGGCCGCTCAAATCACGATCCGGCTCTTTTCGTCCGATTCTGATCCTTATGAAATTGATACCGCCAGCCATTCATTTACAACACAGACCGATGAGCGTGGACAGTATAAATTTGAAAAGATTTCTGCAGGAAGTTATTCCATAATTGCCAGAAATCAAAATCGTACAATGTGTGCCAGAGTCACTGATATTGAAGTGGATACTTTCGAGCGGCATCTTGAGCTTGCAGATTGCAGTCTGGATTCTGCTGGAACACTTATGGTTGATTTTTCAGTAGGTGCAGACACATTTTCGGGGTATTGTTATATTCCGGGTACTGATATCTACTCCTTTATCGATTCGACTAAGATAGTAAAGCTTAACCTTATACCTGCAGGATTAATTAATTCCCTGATATTTGTATCTTCATCTGATTCTGCAAAAAGGGTTCTTCGAAGTTCTGTGACCATTGAACCCGGAGAGTCTGTCAGGATTAATAATCCTGGGTGGAGATACTCCAGAAAAATTGGTTTTAACACTTCTTCGACAGGAGCAGGTATTACCGGTGATCTTTTTAATATTGCAGTGTTATTGCGGCTAAACAGAGATAATTTCAAATTTTCTGAGGCATCAGCCTCCGGTGAGGATATTCTGTTTACTACAATTGACAATAGAAGATTGGTGTCTGAGATTGAGGGATGGGATCCGGTTTCAGAACATGCTGAGATATGGTTACTCATGGATACGCTAAGGGGCAATAGTACAGATCAATCTATTATTATGTACTGGGGAAATGAGAATGTATCATTTGATCAGAACCGTTCAGGAGTATTCGATACATCCGCGGGTTTTCAGGGGGTTTGGCATTTAAACGAGGAGGAAAAGGACTCGGTAAGAGATGCCACTGTAAATCGTTATCACGGTGTTTCGCCTGATTCGGCAATTCCCTCCAGAGTTTCTGGAATTATTGGGTATGCACGGAATTTTGATGGGATCAGAAGTTTTATCACCATGCCCAATACTGCAAAAAGCAGAATCAATTTTGAGAGAAACAGCCATTACACCGTATCTGCATGGGTGTACGTGAAAAATCATGATGATCTGTCCCATGTAATAGTCTCCAAAGGCAATACTCAGTATTTCTTATGGCACACGTCAATACATCTCAATACTGCACTCTGGGAGTTTGCCGATTACCGTAACGAATCCGGTTGGGATCTGGCGGTAACAGGGATGTTAACTGGCGAATGGGTATATGTTGCCGGAGTGCATGATGACACTTCACATGTGCTATATATCAATGGAGAACGTGTCGATACGCTTATTGATTATCCTTTCAATATGGCCCGAAATGATCAGTCCGACCTGATGATTGGCCGCTTTGCTCAGATCATGGCATCTCCCAATAGAGATGAGGGCTATTGCTATTTCAACGGTATTATTGACGAGGTGCAAATCAGCGATGTCGCCAGAAGCGAGGAATGGATCAGGCTTTCCTACAAAAATCAGAACAGAAACGATTTACTTATTTACTTCCCGTAAATAAAAGGAGGTTTTATGTCCACAAAAGAATTAACATTTTCACATCCGGCAGGAAAACTCAGGTGTGCAACTTTTCTGGTTATGCTGGCTTTTTCATTGTCTTTCGGTAAAACAGATCTTCTGGTGTTTCTGCTTTCCGGTCAATCCAACATGTGTGGTGCCGGGCTGGTAAGCGAACTTCCTTCTGAACTTAACAAACCGCATGATAGTGTTCTTATCTATCTGGCATCAGAAGGGGATGCATCCAAAAAGGGTAAGTGGTTGACGCTTGAGCCAGGGTTTGGAAGTTCTATGTTGCCACAGCAGCCAAACCAGGGGAAACCGTGTTTTGGACCGGAACTGCCATTCGGAAAAACAATAAGCGATTCGTTGCCTGCTGTTAAAATCGCCATCATAAAAGATGCTGTATCTGGTACTTCGTTGGCTGAATCAAATAACGGATGGAGGCCACCCAGCTCCGGAGGTACAGTGGGTTCGCTTTATTCCAACATGATGAAACATATCAAAGATGCGCTTGGTTCTCTGGATACATCCAAATACACGATTCATATGGGTGGTTTTGTCTGGCTTCAGGGGGAATTTGATGCGATGAATAGTTCCCAAGCAAATGCTTACGAAACTAATCTAACCAATCTGATTAAAGACATACGGGATACGTTGAACACCGAAGATCTTCCGGTGATTCTTCCAATGATCGATGTGCAGAGCGTTTGGTCGCAAAATGCTAAAGTCCGTGCAGCAGATATTGCTGTCAGAAATAAGCTGAAAAATGTCGATACACTGGATACCAAGGGATTTGAAACTGATGGAATCCATTACAAGGCGAAGGGAGTGATAAAGATCGGCAGAATCGCGGCTGAACGATGGCTCAATATGCACTATTTTGCTCCTGTTCCAGTAATTTCTGTATCCAGAAACACCTCGAGACCTATAGCAATATTTAACGGAGAGTTGTCGTTTTTTGATTGTGCGGGCAGAAAAATCAACCTCTCCAAAAACCGGATTTTAAATGGTAATCACAACATTTCTTCTGGTTTTCTTCTTATCGGGAAGAATGAAACCGGTTATCATAAGAAATTGAATGTGACACGCTGAAACTACCTGTAAAGGACTACTTAAGGTTATTTGATACACATAAGTGGCTCAGAAACTAAGTTTTCTGAGTCGCTTACTTTATATTCTCTTTGTGGACATCACTTTAGCTTCGGATAAGATATTTTCGCTATAGGTTTACATGCAATCATCTGAAATGGCAAATTTTCAGAGTTTGACAAAAGTACAGGAGATTGTGATTTTGGGCTTGTTCTTGATAATTCTTTCCTGGCCAGGTTCCAATCGAAGGTTGTACACAGCAGGTGTACGGTAAATTATAATAAACACAATAAATTATTACCTATACATAGTATTATCCGCTATATTGAAAACTATATAGAAAAAAGCCTTGTTGTTCTTCGATAATTCTTCTCACAGGGGCAGTTTTTAATTCAAGGTCAAAAAAGTTGTTGTTGGGTAAAGGCAGCCATAGTTAAGCGGATAATCAAAAAGATCGTCATAGGATTACACAAGAAAATACATGCATAAAGAAGATGGAGGCAGGAATGTTAAGAAAAATCGGTTGGGTATTACTTAGCGGAACTTCACTGCTTTTTGCTGCACCTTCAGAAGTCTCACTGAAGGGGACGGTAAAAAAAGCAGATGGAACTGCAATTAGTGGAGCAAAAGTGTATCTGGCCAGTGATACATCCAAAAAAGTTACTACGGGTAATGATGGCAAATTTTCACTGGAGATTGTTAAAACAGCCAAACCTTATGATATTAATGTGCAGAAATCGGTTGAAGTTTCCGGACAGGGAGCATCACTTTGTTTTTCGGTTAACACCGCTATTTCCAATGGATCGGTTACACTTTTTTCCGGAAATGGAAGGATTGTAAAAAACATCGTATTAAAGAATCTTTCAGCCGGCTCACATAGTGTTCCGTTGGTGGGAATAAGTAACGGTTTTTATGTTCTGCAGATTGCTATGGGAGATCAGACTGTACGAAGAAGAGTTATAACAGCGGGATCGGAAGTATACATTTCAGAATATGAAACCAAAAAAGGTGAAACTCGTTCGGGGGGGAAGCTGGCTAAAATTACGGCTGCAGTTGATACGCTAATAGCCACTAAAGAAGGTTTTGTTACTAAGAGGACTGCTGTTGATGCTTATGTAAAAGAGGGTATTGAGATTGTTTTGGACACGGAAGGCACTACAGTATGTGAAGTTCCTGATTTACCATCAGCCTCTTCCTTAACTTACAACAATTCCAAAATGCCTGACCCTTTTACGTTTAAATTTATGAACCTTCCTAGGGTAACTACAAAGGCACAATGGGAGTGCAGACGAGCAGAGATTCTGGCTATGGCTCAGGAGTATCTCTATGGTCATTTGCCTCCGAAACCAGAGAGTGTAACCGGTACGGTGAGTGGTGGCAAAATAACGGTCAATATGAAACAAGGCTCCAAAACATCATCATTTTCGGTTACTGCCAGCGGTTCTGGCGACATTCTGGTGATTGATTTCTCTTCAGGAGCACCTTCACCTTCTGGTGCCCGTAAAGCCAGTCTTACTCCTTCTACTATTTTGGACATTATGAAATCACTTTATGGCAGTACCGATGCGGGTACCTGTATAGCTGCAGCCTGGGGGGTTGGTCGTATAATTGATGTGCTCGAACTTAATCCAGATGGCGGAATTGATGCAACAAAGGTTGTGACCACCGGATGTTCTTTCGCCGGAAAGTTTGCACTTGCTGCAGGCGTATTTGAACCTAGAGTTGGGCTCTGTGTTCCCGTGGAATCGGGAGCAGTTGGTACCTCATCCTGGCGGGTATCAAAATCGTATGGTGGTGACAATTCAAATGCTAATTGTCAGGATATACAACATCTTGAGCAGAACTGGCTTGGAACTGTTGCTGGACCATTCCGCAACGGGCAGGTAAATATAAATAAACTACCGTTTGATCAGCACGAGGTCATGGCTCTTCGCGCTCCACGTCCGATGATCGCTTTCAATAACTACAAGGAATGGAAATGGCTTTGTGCAAAAGGCAATGTTGCGGCGGCACAGGGGTGTCATTGGATCTATAAAGCACTGGGAGCTTCCGACAATTTCGGATTTGCCGAATCAGAATTTGATCATGGCCATTGCCAATTTCCCAACGAGCACAAGTCGGAGGTTCAGGCATTCTATGATAAGTTTCTGAACGGGAAATCTGATACCAACACAAAGATAATGAGATGGCATAGTTCAATGCAAGAAACCGAAAAATGGTTCGATTGGGACACGACTGTAGTGCTTCAGTAAATTGCGTTAATTACAAATATTTTATCTATTGATAATGAGCATTTAAGGCTGTCGGGCTTTAAATGCTCTTTTTATTGTGCGCCTGGCATGGCGCAGATACTCGGTGGTGAAAGTCCACTATGAGCCCGACAAGGGGAATCATTAGCCGGACGGCAAGGGTGTCCACCGTGAGGTGGAATCTGAAGGAAGCTGCAGGCAAAGCGCTGGCCTGACGAACAGGAAGCGTATCAGGCAACCGTGAGGGATAAGAAGGCAATTATCTTCAAAGTCCAATACTTGTACAGAGCTCGCGGTTGTAAACACGGCAGGCATAAGCGTGAAGGACTTATAAAACTAATGAAAAGGGTAAAAATTACCCTTTTCTAATGATAAGCAAAAGCAGTTCATTGATCATAATAAAATATTAATACTGAAAGCAACTATATGTGCCACCACAGAGTTTCCAACCGGTAGCAATGGAATTGTAGCTTCCATACAGAATCCATGTGTCATAAAATGATTCATAAGGTGGTATACATGTCAGTTTTCCTTTAGTGGATATGTTTGAAATAAACGAAATGTGTCCGCTTGGCCAGGTGATTCCCTTGATTTTCATAAGTCCAAATAATGGAGAATTCGAGTTAGGGTTACCGGAAATCGGTTGGCTGACCCACCCAGCCAAATCACTGGTTTGTCGGCGACAAGCAAAATCGTTGTTTGTAGGGTAGGCAACCACAATTCTTTTTGGTGATGCCTGAGCATCTATTGTTACAGCATAGGACCCGATCCATTCGTCTGTTACATCTTGCCAGTTGGTCCATGTTCCATCGTCGTTTTGTCTGCAGGTGCGGAGCTTGAACGAATTGATACAAGGAAGAAACAGATTTAATCTGTTGTTGTGATCTGTGATACCCTGAAGCTCCATTTCTTGATCCGGATACCAACCTATGCTGTTGCTTACCGGTTGGTAGGTTGATGGCCACGAACCGTCACCATTTTGAGTAAGTTGATATAGTTGTGATGACGATTGGTCACGAAGTACAACCATTAGTCTGCTGTTGGTCCCTGTTCCTTTTTTAACTATTGCCCAGGTTGACGAGTATGCTGAAGCTTTGTTGCCAAGCAGTACATTTTCCCATCCTTCGCCCGAGCGCCGTCGAAAATACCGGATTTTTCCGGTAGCAATGTCATAACCGAAAAGTGCTGCATTACCATATTGAGTGGTGTCACAACAGATGCGACCAATCTGGTTGGAACTGACCTCAGTCCAGTCGGTCTAACTGTCGGATCCAGGCGCTGTTTCCATTCTGAAAATTGGTCTATTGTTTGTGGAGTTAGTTGAAAATACAAACATTTGATTTGTATAATGTTTTGTAACAGCCAACTGCTCACATACAGGATATTGTTCCTGTCCGGGATTTGGCTCAAGCTCCGACCATGTTACGAGCCATGCCAGCTCTGGGGTCGAATGTTGCGCAGTTGTTGCTCTTTTATATGCAATTATGGGTGTAGTACCTGAATACATGTTGTCCATCGAAAAAATATAAAACTTGTCCTGGTATCCTTTAGCAACTTTAAGAATGGTACGGGTATCTGTCGGATTTAATCTGGACGATGCTGAAGTGATGCCATCAGCCAGGTTGGTAACTCCAGCAGGTTTCATTTCTGAACAACTCAGAAGGATAATGGATGCACAAGTTGAGAAAGCAAGTGCTCTGGTGCGATTGAACATGGAGTCTCCTTTTTTTGAAAAAGAAATGGGATGATCTGAAAATACTTTACTGCTTTTGCATAATCTGCATGCAGTACAATAAACATTGTACTGCATAAAATTTACCTGTTTGAGAGACAAAAATACAGGTGGAAATTACTTAAAAAAAATATAGATAAATAATCGAGTGATACATGGTTGAAGATATGATATGACATAATATAATTCAACATAAAAAATATTGTATTCATAAAAGAAGCATTATGACACTGGGGAAATGTTATGGAATCGTGTGCTATTCCCAATCTTCAAAATCTTTATTGGACATAAGCAAATGGTATTCACCACGCTCATGCAACTGCTTCGACTGCTCTTCCCTGGCGGGCAATCTACAAACAGAAAAATTGAGAACACCTATTACGAGCTTGTTTGGTGTCAGAATGCTGATCAAATTCTATTTGACTCTCGATATGATGGAATATTCCCATTAATAACAAACCTCAAAGATGATGCAGCTTCCATATTGAACAGCTACAAATTTCAACCGCGATTGGAAAAACGTTTTGAACAGTTAAAAAGCGTCTATGATATCGCTCCAGTATTTTTACAAAATACCGGACGCATTGAAGGGCTTCTTTTCCTGTACTCCGCAGCAATACTGGTAACAGCACTCCGGAAGAGCGCGAATGTAAGTTTCCTACAGCAAACAAAGTGCTTGAATTATTTTCAGATGTGCGTTTGCAACATATTATCATGAGTGGTAAAATTGTTAAAACGATTCCTGACAACTTATCAGATAAGCAAAAACTCCTGTTACAGCTGCTCGACATCGACGTCTCAAAATTTTTTCACCGGTAAAATTCGAAAAAATGCACCACCCCAACCCGCGGAATGTAAGTTGTATTTTTCATTTTTTGGCAATTAATTCCTACAAATATAGCATCCCTACTGGATATAAAGAATTTCCTTTGATTGACGTTGAGCTCTAAAAGTTCAGGCAGCGGGAGCACCTGGTGTTGTCTTGCGTTGAATTAACCGGAGCCTAACTGACCTTATCAGTTATATTCACTAATCCAGTAGTGTTTTTGGTAATCGATTTACAGAGGAATTTTCTATATGTTTTACCGTAAGAAACGTATATTTCGCTTCCGGTTTGCAGTTGAATGTAATTACGAATAGAAAGCAAGTATTGTACGGCTAATTTCTGAGGCTATCAAGTTGTATAAATACTTTCAAAAATAAAGAAACGGAGAAGATAAAATCGGTAGCCGACCTTTTTCCTCCGTTTTTAAAGAGGGTTTCCACAGTTATCCTGTGTTGCAGCAATCGGCTTCTCAGTTGGCCTCATAAATCTCAGTATCATTATCCAGTGTGGGAGCGGTCCAATCTATCCAATCGGCTCTGTTGAGTGTGCCCGGGCCTGTAACGAATTTCCCTGTTTCTGCAGGTTGATGGTTAAGGAATTTAGTAATGTTTTTTATCAGAAGATCGGTGAAATTTTCGGCATACGTGCAATGACCCGTCCCATTGGGGGTATTTGAGTTGTAACTGATATTCTGAGGACAACCCAGAGCCTTATAAACTTCCGCACCAGCCTGAGCTGCCATGTTTCCTCCCTGGGCACACATCTGTGCCTCAGCCTGGTTTTCCATCATGTAAAGACCGCGTGGGGCAATTGTGGCAATAAGCGAGTGAGCGTCAATGGGAAGAAGGCTTGTGTTTTTGACAAAAGGTTTAAAATTGTTACTGAGCCACAGTTGCCCTCTGAAATTATTATCGGTATTTTCCGGACATTTAGCATCAGCGACACGGTAAGCTGGAACTGCCCCCACACTCGTTTCATGCGATAGTATTAGAGCAATCCGTTCGTCGAAAAGACCTGCAGCAAAAGCCGCTTTTCCCATACGGGAGCATCCTGTAACTCCTAGTCTCCCACAGTCGATTATCTCTTTTCCCGATTTCTGAAGGACATCTATCATACGGCTGACTCCCCATGCCCAGGCCATCAACAGCCCGGCAGAATGTTTCCCTCCATAGATATCATAAAAAAGTCCCTGAAAGTCTCTGTTTCTATCCACGTTGCCTTCCGGTTGTTGCTCTTTTCCTAATTGACTGTAGTCAAAGTTGATCACAGCCACACCCTGGTCTGTAACCCGTTTTTCGCTGATTGTCATACCGAAATTTCCCATGTTGACAATTGCAGGATAGGGGGCCTGCCCTTTGGAGGGTAATTTGATTGTTGCACTGAAATCAATTCCCTTGCCTTTATCTTCCACATGGACGGTGACTTTTGTATTGGTAACAGTACCGCTTACCAACTCTGGTGGTTCAGGTTTTTCGCCGTAGATATATTTCATAGCCTGTTTCAGTATCTGCTGCCTGCGGCATCGCCACTGGCTCTTCTTTGTGATCACAGTACCATCAATATTCAGGAATGGATTGGGAAGCTTCGAATTTTTAAAAGTCAATGTGGAACCCTCCGGCAGTTCTGGCACTTCGCAATCGGTACAGGTGTTTTCAACTGTTGCTGCATAAGAATACATCGGGCGTACCTCTTCCTTTTCCATCACAATGGAAATGCCGGTTTGCTGGCATGAACTGATCCCTTTCTTTGTCAGCTTAAAACCATCTTTCTTTACAATCAGAGTATCTATACTTTCCTCTGCTGCATTGAGCCTGACACCTGAGCCACTTTTTTTCTGAGAAAAAGTATTATTGATGAAAAATTCGGTGCCGGTATTTATGAGTCTGGAAGTTACGGTTTCCTGGTCCAAAGTGATATGCATTATGTAAAAACCCGCTGCAAATTTAGGAAGATTATACATGTGAATTCCAGATTCGATTTTGCTATAAGGTACTATTACATGTTTTTTCCCATTAACCGAAAAGAGACAGATGCTGCCGCTTTTGACCGGAGAGGCTATGGTGAGTTGAATCTGCTGGTTTCTGATACTGATACGATTATGTCGCAGTCCTGCAGAAGCGCCATTTAGTTGTTTCACACCGGTGTTGCCGATGTGAAATTCACCAAGGGTATTGGTGGTATCGTTGAGTGTTGAGTCGGAAAGAAGCGTCACAGTCGCTCTGGATAAGACCTCATCGTTTTCGTCTTTTACTGTTCCATTTAAGGAAATCTTAACATCGGCAATGATTGAAAAAACCATGAAGAAAATAAAAACCGTATAATGCAGCTTAAACATCTTCGCACCCCCGTTTAAAAAGTTTGAAGCAGCACTAGAAAAATTAAATCATTTGTTTAATATACAAAGCAACAATTAAGAAAATGGGAAAAAAGAATCATAAATCAGAAGTGTCCGGTTAATTTAACAAACATAAGATTTCATAAGAAGTAGGGCACGCAAATAAATTCCAAATCACAAACACCAAATCCTAAACAAATCCCAATTACCAATTATTCAAAATTCAA
>JAEZKP010000069.1 GCA_023436145.1 Fibrobacterota bacterium
GAAGCCCTGGCGGATACTACCGGAGCAGGCTCGGGAAAGTTGCATATTAAAAGTGAAACACCGGATTTCTATTTATACCGTTTTTACGGATATCTTGAAGCCGATTCTAATGATTCTATCGATGTGACTTTGATATTTCCTTGGATAAAAGATTCCGTAGAATATTATCGAACGACTCAAAAAGAGTTGTATGGTAAGACCCCTTCATATATAATAAATAAAAATCTTAAAAATAAATAGTTATCATGTAATCGGTATCCAAACTGTGAAAGGTTGCTTTGAATCATCTACGCATGATAGATTCTCATAATGCGTTAACAGACACTGTCTGCGCTGAAAAATACTATAGGTATAATATTATAAGACAGTTCTATGGTTAAAGATACCTTCAGCATAGTATTTTTCAAAGAATCAACTGACACCTCTGAAAAAGTCATTTTATTCCCATTATCTTGCAAATCCAACATGTTAAGATCTGTAAATGCTGATGAAATGGCGTATGAAAAAAATGGATTTATTAGACTAAGGAAGAATTTTGAGATTCCCCTGATCATAACCATAACAAACATTAACGGACAACTTATTAATAGAGGGGTACTCATTCCAGACAAATGACTGACACAGTACCCACTTCCCGCTTCGATGATGTTATATGGATGTTTCATACTGACAATGAGTTCTCAAATATCAAAAATTATTTAATCTGGCGTGATTATGACCAATGTCAGTAATTTGTATCGAAAAGACATAACAAATAACTTACAAATTAAACGTAAAACCCACATATTTTATTGAAGTATACATAATAGACGAAGCGTTGCATGAAAATAAAAAATCCATAAATAAACAGATTAAGGTTGTACCCACAATATTCTTTCCCGGATTCCGGATGTTTCACGCAGAGCCGCTGGGCCGCAGAGGAGGTTTGCTGGGTGGGTGGGCCAAAAATCCGCCTCCATACTTCCCCAGAGATGAATACTCAATGCGATAAAAAGTTATCTCTGGGGTATATAAGAGTCTCAACACCGATTTAATCCCATTTTATTTCGCAGAAGACAGGTAAGGTAGGAATTACCTCTCCGGTTAACATTCCAGGGTGGTGTAATAAGTGGTTCAAATAATCTATACCTTTGTATCATTATTAATTATAAAGTCTTGTAAAGATAGTACACGCCGAGGTTATCCACATTATTCTTTCCGGATTCCGGATGTTTCACGCAGAGCCGCTGGGCCGCAGAGGAGGTCTGCTGGGTGGGTGGGCCAAAAATCCGCCTCCATACTTCCCCAGAGATGAAAAACCAATGCGATAAAAAGTTATCTCTGGGGTATTTAAGAGTTCTGATACCGAATGTCAACGAAGGAAAGCAACTCCAAGATTCTTCCCTGAGTTAGTCTCATAGACTGCATCACAAAAATCGATAATTCATAGAAAAAATGAACATCTCTGCTGCGGCAGTTTATTTTGCAGAAATGAATAAAATGGCTGGATTATAGACATACCAGAAAAAATGCAGATTTACCAACAGAATATGGAAAGATTTTTCAGGTGACCCCTTCTACCACACTTTTGATCAGATAATCTTTATTTTCAACATTACTGAATCTGGTAAGCATCCTGGAGACCGCTGATTCCGTAATTCTTAAATATCGTGCCGTATCTGCACCTGTAAATTCAAACCGGTTTTTGCAAATGGTAACAAAAAGTTCTCTGGCTGTGGATCTGACATTATATTGTCCTGCACGATAAATGTCACTGTTTTCCAGAATCAGTAATCGGGTTACTTCGTCGTGAATCTGTTCCATGGAAATATTTTCACTGATATGGCGAGCTATATGTAATCTTCTGCATCTGTCTAATTCCATCACGTGTTTGACAAACTCTGCTTTTCCGATTACCCATAATTGTGGTTTCTCAAATCCTTGCTTTCCTCTATCGACATCATTAATTATAGAAGGAAAATCATCATTATTATCTGCATCTCTTACAAATTCACGATAATCATCTATTGAACTTAATCCCATTCGATCCAGTATTGCATCTTTATTAATAAGTTCGGAAGAGTTATTTCCCAGAATAACTGAATGACTGCAGAATTTGTAGTTATCAAGCTCATCCAGAGTCAGTTCACCAAGTTCTACTCCTTTCAGATGAACAGTGCGGATAAGTTTTTTCAGCCGGTCGCTTTCTACTATAACCGAATTAAAACGTGAAGAGAAGGCAGTTCCCTCACGCTTCAAAATTTTGTTAACCTTTTTAGCAATAATGGAATTAAAATGTTGCATAGCAAGGGAAATAGACTGCTGATCTGATTGAAGAACCAAGTGATATTGATTTATCGAAATCGAAAAACCATGACAAGTGAAGCAATATTTTTTTAGCGTTCTGGCCAACTGTTCAAGAAAGAAGGTTTTAATTTCATCTTTACTGAACATGTCTAAATCAGCGACTCCTTTGGCGGAGACGTGGTAGATAACGCCTGGAGCGACGATTCTGGGTTTTGTACACATAGGTGATTCCTTTTATAGAAGTGGTGGTGGGAGTAGAGAAGTCGCAATTTCCATTCCAGATATGCCCCAGAGATGAAAACACTAAAAAGCGAAAAATCACCTCTGGGGAATTGAGAATGAGAACTCATTGTATCCCTGTATCAGACATTAGCAGTGAAAAAGGGCAAGTGCCGTTAATCTTTTAACCGGATCGAAAATGCAAAAGATATAAAAAACTGGTTTCAATGCGGCACAGCATTCTGCTGTGAGGTATCTTGGGAAAGAAAACCAGAGCGGTTTACATGAAATATCATACTCAGGTTTTTAATAGCATCTCCCCAGAGGTGAAATCCTTCTTCGTAAAGATTACACCTCTGGGGAAGGTCTCCTTCTGAGGAATCTTTTTAATCATCGCAGAACTATGATCCCACAGCATTTATTGTCCTATTAATACTAAATGATAAAAATAGGCTCTCAATACCAATTTTAATTCTGTTATGGGTATAAAAAGGACCCCTGTCTGTGCTACGGTGAAAAAGATTGATTATGAGCAGAAAAAATGATATTTTAGTTACTAAATTACTAAAGCACTAAATAACTAAATTACTGGAGGAGTAATGAAAATCCCCACCACCTTAAAGCATAAACCCGTGATCGTTTCTGAAAATTATGAAAATGTTGATGGAAGGTATGCTAAAAATTCCGATGCAAAAGGGCTCTCCTTGGGATTAGCTCAATGGAATGATCGTGGCAAAGTAGATATTTCTGCTAAAGTGTGGAGACATACTGGTGAAAAATGGAGCAGACAGTCTGAAGAGCTCCCGCTTCACCGGGTTCTGGATCTGGCTATTCTGGTGTGCAGAGCCCGAATGCATTTTATGGAAGCTTATCGTTATGAAAAATTATACGACACAGAAAAACCGATAATAGACCGGATAGGCTTGCAGGGAGATGCTATGACTGTGGAAGTGTGTATAGAAAACGAAAAAATCGATGAGGATATACAGATTTTTCAACAGGTCATCAGCGACAACGATGAATTAATTGCTGAACGACTATTTACAATATCAAGATTGTTGAAGCAAATGGGTTATTAAATGAAAAACTGGTCCTTTTAAAATTTATAACAGAACTATTTGGATAAACAGAAGTATTAACCACCTTTATGTTTATAGTTATGAGGTGTAAAAAGAGAACAGAGAATCATCGCTGATTCTACTGTAAACCTGATCGTTAACTCTACTGCTTTACCAGTTCAGTGGTGACTCTGGTCATGATATCAGGATTATTGTAATGCTCAAAGCGCTGCCATATATCATCCAGTTCTGATATTTTACCGGTTTTCCATGCAGAAACGTTTAAAGAGACCATCAGAAAACGATTTATGAAATCATCCTCGATAGGCCCGCTCTCCTGAAGAAGTTCTCTGGAATAACGGTAAAGTGAGGACATATCATAGTTACATAATGCCTGAAAATAGCTCATCCAGGTTCTATCTTCATCATCCAGAGGTATGCCTGATGTCTTGGTGATGATAATCTGCCAGGTATCCCGCATTTCCGAAGCAGAAAGAAATGGTATTGTCTTTTCGAGAATCTCTATTATGGTACTGAAAAGCTGATTGAATGTGAATTGGTTCATCGATGCATAGTCAAGAGTAACGGCTGCACTCGAACGGTCCGGAAGAATCGTGACTGTATCTTTTGTGGTGCCCAGACTCATGAGTTCATTGTACATCTTTTTTGCTTCATTGAATTGAACCAGATTGTAAATGTCAGGAAGCACTTCTCTGGGCTGAAAATGGATAACCCCGGTGTCCAATTCCACTATTCTTCTTACCGGAATTATATATTCTCTTAAAGTATCAAGAAGCCGGATATCCTTATCGATGAAACGATATTTCACTGCATTCAGGTCTACAAACGGATAATAATCGGAATTGCGTGGCCAGGAGAAAGCATCGATTAGCGGATTAAACAGTTTCTGTGATACAAAACTGGTTACCTTAAGATCATCGATCGAGTGTATTTCCATAGCTTTAAGGCTTTTGGCCAAAGGATAAATCTCAAAGATATCTCTATTAATGTTTAAAGATCCGCTATTCCCAGTAGTAGCGATGGTGATGAGATCTGATCCTGCTGTATACATCACATAATGCGGAAAGTGTTCACGTAAAGCTTTGAATATGGAGACCAGTATGGAGACATCTGATTCATATTTATGAAACCATTGAACCAGTATACCATTTTCATTGAGGTGGTTTTTAATCAATCCAAAAAACTCCTCTGAAAAAAGACCGGAAACTCCGCTTATCCATGGATTAGATGGTTCAGAAACAATGATATCATATTTGCGGTTGTGTGCGGAAAAGAAGGTTTTTGCATCATCGATATAAATATTACATCTTTTGTCGGTAAAGGTATTGGATACTTTATCTCCTATCAATTTGGCTGCTTCCACTATAGCTGGTTCAATCTCAACAACATCTACGCTTTTAAGGGTGGTATCATAGAGCAGATAATGAGAGGTCATTCCTGAGCCCAATCCAATTACAGCTGCACTGGAGCCATTCTCTTTACATGCCAGAGGCAGGACCGCTGTGAGTGCCATAGTATACTCATCACCGCTGATACCTCCACGTACATTGACACTGGCATCAGGTTTACCATTGGTGGTCAACACCAGAGATCCCCCGCTGCGAAAGAGTGACACTGATGCAGTCTTGCCATCCTTATTAAAGATGATTTTCTTGTTTTTATTGATGGTTCCATTTCGATAAACACCGGAAGCTGTAAGCAGCGGATCGATAGAGCCAAAAACCACGGTCACTGCGATAAAACAACCGCTGACCGGTGTCAGGATAGATCTTAAATTGCTCTGTTGCATCTCCTTAAAAGTGTAAAGAACATACAGACCGATTCCAATATCTATTATTCCGCCGATAGTAATAAGTAATCGTAATCCCAGAAATGGCATCAGAAGCCAGACCGCAATAACTACTCCGATTATGCTTCCGAAAGTGTTTATCGCATATACTTTTCCGATGGTTTCTTCACCGGATCCATCTCTATAGAACAGATGAACAATAAGCGGCAGTACCATTCCGGCACAGATTGTTGAAGGAAGCATTATAAGAAGGCAGATACTGTGGCTGAAAAGGTTAAACAGAAGATAACCCTGTTCATTTTTAGCCAATGCAGCCATCACAAACTTCATGAAACTGAACATGTGGTTATAGGTGAATATGGTAAGTAGGGCGGTTATTCCCATGATCACCTGCGCCAGAACAATTGCAGCAGGGATGTTTTTAATCTTATCGATTCTATTGCGAATAAAGAAACTGCCTAGTGCCATCCCGAAGATAAAAGCACTTAACATCAGTTCAAAAGAGTGAGTGGAACTTCCCAGGACCAAGCTAAGCATCCGGATCCATCCAATCTCATAAATAAAGGATGCCGCTGCAGTTGCACCTGAAACCAGTAAAAGTGGCAGATAGTTGGCAGGTTTAATTTCGTTTTGGTTTTCAAACACCGGGATAGGCTCGTTGGAAAAACTATCCTTACGGCAGAGGGCAAAAACCGTGACGCCTACCAGAATGTCAAGGATTCCTCCCGTAATGATTGCACCCTTGAGCCCGATTTTGTCCACCAGGTAAAACCCGCTCAGAAGTACTCCTGCGGATGCTCCCAGGGTGTTGGTGAAATATAGAAAGGAGATCTTGTAACCACTGGTTCCCGGAAATTTACGGATAAATCCAGCTGCCATCAGGGGAAATGTGGCTCCCAGGAGAATAGACTGGGGAAAAATAATCAGTGAAGCAGTCAGCCATTTATATGTAATAATGAGAAATGGTGCATTGAGCGAGGGGATTACCTTATCATAGGAGTACTGCAGATAATTCACGAAGAAGTCATGGAAAAAGACTGCCAGAATACCCAGAACAAGTTCCACCAGGGCATAGAAGACCAGAAGGTTCTTGATCTTCCTGACTTTGATACCTGCAATCCAGGCTCCCAGAGCCATTCCTCCCATGTAGATCACCAGGACTATGGTCTGAGAATAGGCGGCATGGCCCAGGAAGAGTTTAAGATAATGGGACCAGATCGATTCGTAGATGAGTCCAGCTATTCCAGAGATGAAAAAGAGGCCAAAATAGATGATAGTTTGCATAAAACCTCGGGAAGTGCAATAAAAGCCATGTAAAAGGTTAAAAAGTGTAACCGATAAACATAGCATAAATGGTAAATTACGAGTAGTTGAATATACAGTCAGGGCAGGGAAGAATGGGAAAAAAGAGGAGGTCTCCCCAGGGTTGCTTTTTATGGTGTTTTCCTTTCATGATGCGTTTCTAAGGAAACCCAAAGCATAGTGGGGAAGAAGAATGTCTTGATATCAGCTAAGCTGTTTCAGGAATTTCCCCAGAGGTGAAAGTCTGATGCGCTAAGAAATCATCTCTGGGGTGAATGGTGCAGAAAGTGAGGGATCGTATTTAAGCTCTTAAGTGGCGAGGTTGAGCTGAGCCGGGTTTTGGGAAGTGATCTCAAGATCAAAAAAATTTTATAAACGGTGAACCATCTTTATCGCGGGCATGAATTTTGAGACTTCTCATAGTGTTTAGCTATGCAGGGTCACTGAAATCGAAAACCGGATATATGAAATATCTCCGGGTCTATAAACTGCCATTTTATGGCTTGACGATTTGCCGATAGGGAAGATGGAAGAAATCAAAGGATCTCCGGTTGTAATGACAATTGGTCATTCTACCCATACAATTGAAGAATTTATCAATCTGCTCAAGATCCATGCAGTGAATCTTGTTGTGGACGTGCGCAGTATACCACGTTCAAGGCATAATCCTCAGTTTAACAAGGATGTATTGACTGATTCTCTAAAAAAAGTGGACATAAGATATATTCATATGATTGAACTGGGAGGTTTGAGGCATCCATTGCGGAATTCCCCTAACACGGCCTGGCGAAATGCTTCCTTTCGCGGTTATGCCGATTATATGCAAACAGCGCAATTCCAAAGTGCTATTGAGAAATTGATAGAGTTGGCTCACAGGTATCGGATTGCATTAATGTGTGCTGAAGCTGTGCCCTGGAGGTGCCATCGTTCACTCATTGCGGACGCATTACTGATCCGCGGTATTCCTTGTGAAGATATCATAAACGCCACTGGCTCTCATGCTCATTCTTTGACCTCCTTTGCCAAAGTTGATGGTACGCGAATAACTTATCCCTGATAGGACAATGTGATAATCAGCTACAGCAAATTCTGTTAATAACGGATCGTCATATTGGGTTGAACTAGGGTGAAAGATCGTTGAAACTTAACAGGTTTCTTTTTGGATATGGCTTAAGAATTGAAAATTGTGTAGTATTCATGCATCAAATATATTACTTATAACTGAACAAATGCTTACTTTCTGGTTGCCTCTGGTCTGGTGAAGCAAGAAGCCTCATCTTCAAAGCCACTATGTATCTTGGAATTCGGATTTAACTGCAATTTAGACCAGGGAAGGTTGGCTTGAGCTTGTGCAATGTCTTTTAATTGGTAGATGCAAAGAAAGATGGATTTATGAAAGTAGAAGTTGTTGAATACAACAAACAATGGCCAATTTTATTCATTAGTGAAGCCCAAAATATTGAGAGAATCCTTGGTGATGAATTGCTCGATATTTATCATATAGGTAGTACTGCTGTTGAGAATCTGAAAGCTAAACCAATCATTGATATCATGCCGGTAGTAAAAGACATCACAAAAATAGATAAATACAATAATGAGTTTGTAAATATTGGTTATGAAGTTATGGGTGAATATGGTATAACCGGCAGGAGGTTTTTCAGAAAAGGACCCGAAATCAGAACGCACCATATTCATGTGTTTGGGGAAAGTAATCTTAAAGATATTGAAAGACATTTAGCGGTTCGGGATTACTTAAGGACGCACCCCGAAGATGCCTTTGAATATGGGCAACTTAAA
>JAEZKP010000025.1 GCA_023436145.1 Fibrobacterota bacterium
TATTTAAAGGATGGAGTCAACGGAAAGGTAGGAATTGGAACTGCCAGTCCTCAGGAGGTACTGGAGGTTCAAGCTGGTAATGTTAAGATAAGTGCCGGTTATTCTTATCTGATTGGTAATGTCAGAATCTGTACAGGTTCAGGTTCACCAAATGGCCTGATTTCAGCTCCCCCCGGATCGATATATCTTAATACCAGCGGTGGTTCGGGAACAACCTTATATGTAAAAGAATCAGGTTCAGGATCGACCGGATGGGTGGGGAAATAGAACCTCTCCAGCTCCGGAATCAGCCTGGCTTATGCACCGGATCGGGACTTATTGCATGCACCTGCCGTGCATAAGAGATTTGCTTCTTTTACAACGAAACGTGTGATTTCCGGTAGGAAGAATAGAACCAGAAATATCACATGAGAGGTCGGCGCTGTAAATTCGTCAAATCCTGCTGCACTAATTTTTCATGCACGTCATCCTTTTTCCGATGCATAAGTAAGGCAGTACCGGCTAATCCGGTAAATGACTGTTTGTAAAATCATTTTTTCTGAACACCTGAATTCGCCAGTTCTGAGCATCAGAAATGTAAATACCAAATGAATTTTCTGTAACAGCAAGGGGATAATTGAATTGACCGTCAGATGTTCCGAAAACACCGAACCGTGCAATCAGTTGCCCTTCCCGGTTTATGACAAAAACAGAATGTTTTTCTGTTCCGGAATAGATAAGATCACCGCAACGTAATCGAAACCATTGTGTCCAGGCAGATACGATTGCTCTACTATCAATTTTAAATTTGGAGACCAGGTTTCCGGAAAGATCCATTACATAACCAATGGAATCGGAATCCAAAATAAAAAGCTGCTTTTTTTCAGGATCTGCAGCAATTGCCTTTAAAGAATTGAAATAATTGCCATTTACACCTGACCATTCAGATATGGAATCTCCCTCAAGAGAATGCTTCAGGACCTTTTGGTTTTTCCTGTCGATAATAAAGACGTTCTGATCTGTAATGGAAATGAAGATGGGATCAGAATCTGAGAATAGCAGCCATGAATTTAAAAATGAACCCGAGGTGTCATAAGTACTGATTGATTTATTAATTCTATCAAGAATATACAAAGTGCTTCCGGATACCTCTATATCGCGTAAACATCCTGTTTTACCAGCTGACCAGGTTTTGATAAACAAACCTTCTTTAGTGAATTTGTGAACTTTTCCACTGGTATTGAATGGATCCAGAACATAAATATTACCAGATGAATCAGTTGCTATTTCTCCTGGTTCCTCAAACTGTCCATCATCATTTCCGGGAGCACCGAATGACTTCAAAAAGCTGAATGCTCCAACTACCGTCACACTCACACCGGGGCCCAAAGCTCCTTCATTTCCCTGCTTATCCAGGGCGGTAACGCAGTACTCATATGTAGAGTCCTGCGAAGCTGTTGAGTCCTGGCAGAGTGTGTCGGTACTAAGATTTATATAAATGGGGTTTATATCGGGATTTTCAGAATCGATCTTTTTCCGGTACACTTTATATCCACTTATAAGTGATGTATCCAGGCTGTTCCAGGAAAGCGAAATAATCTGTTTGAGAGTATCGTAACTCAGTGTTATGTTTTTTACCACTGGAATGCCGGTAAATGGTAAACTGATGGTGTCTAATGCAGTTGTATCAGCTGGCATTACAGGTATACCTGAGGTGTCAAACACCCCGTAATTATCCAGTAAGGGTAATATCCTTATATCGTATACAGCTTGTGCCAGATTACTGAATATAAAACTTCCATCTTCCGCAACAGTGGCAAAACGATCAATCCCGAATGCGAACACAAAAACTTTACGTGGATCGCCTCCATCTGAAAGCGTAATAACACCTCTAATTGCACCAGATGGTTTCAGGGTATCCGCAGGAAGCTTAACTTTGGCATCTGGTGAAGAAATGATCACAGGACACTGCAAGGCTCTGTTATTACCACTTACTGCTTCAATCACATAGATACCAGTGTCAACGGAATCGATCAGGAACTCCCCATTGGTATCTGTCAGTACTGTATCGGCAGAAGCTGCAGCCTTTTTTGTCAGGTTTTTTGCGGATGACCGAAATGAAGTATCTGCAAGTATATTTGATTTTCTAATGTAAACAATAGCGCCCCGTGCAGGAGTTTTGCCATCAGGTTCAAAGAGCATGCCAGCTACCATGCCATTACCGGTTTGAGAGATATTACCGGCAACTCCCGGCGCATTTGTGCATTCCCAGGTAAGAAGCCATGAAAAACAGAGCATTAAGAGCACCCATACTTTTTGTGGCTTCATTCTTTCTTTTTCCTCTGAGTATCCGACCTGGACACTGGAAACATGCAGAAATTCAACTGATAGACTCTGTCTGCATCATGATCTTCATTCACTATTTCGGCAATCCGGTTCTGAAAATGGAAAATTTCATCACAAAGGCGGGAATAAGTTGATTGAGAGATCCCCATGGTCAGCCCAGTTGCGTTTCTTTCCTCTTTGGGTAAATTCAAAATAGCATTTCTGGCAAGATCATTACATTGTAGGTGGAAACTCTGAACAGCGAGTTTCATGATGTCTTTTCCGGTAGTGATATTTTTACCTGTTACCCTGTAAATACCATCAGCTTCCTTGCGAATCATTCCTAATCTGCTTAGTAATTCGACAGAATGTTTGGCCTGTTTGACACTGATTTGCGGATTAACCATGCGGGCAAGCCAGGTGTAGTCATCACTAAACTGGTACATATCTATGATTGAACGGATTGTGCTATGGTACCATGTGGAGTAATATTCATATTGTTCCTCTGCAACCATCTGCATATCGTTTCTGGGGATGTTTTTTTTCCGGATCTGGTTGAGTTTTTCAAAGTAGTGATTTTTTTCCTTAAATCCTTCTGCCTGATTGAAAGAAACCAGAGCTTCGAAATATTCGGTCTGCTGTTTATTGAGATCCAATGCTTCACACATTTTGAAGAGATTGGATTTAGAGAGGCTTCTTTTCCCCTTGATCAGATTATAAACATAACCTTTGTTGGAAAAACCTGCTTTTGAAGCCAGAAACTGGTACGAGAAGGCGGGACTGGATGCTTTTCGCTCCTCATAGTAACATTTGAGGAATTTGCGATAATCTGTGAAATCGAAAATATCAGCCATGAAATCACTCCATTAAAGGATAATGTAGTTAATTACAGGGGTGGAGGCAATGGTCCGGCTAGAAAAAAGGTTATCATTTGATAACGGTATCCGGGTTTGCGCTATCTTTACTACCAAAGCTTTCTTATAAGGATTAACTATAGTAAAATCAATGTGTTAAATGGATTAAGTAAAGCATGGTACTTAAGGAACCAGTAGTTTGTTTCTAGTGGTAAACCTGGAAATCATTTCCCCATATGGTAACTAAAAAGATAACGGTGAGAAATGAATAATAATTAATTAACATTTAAATAATTGAACGGTAAATGAATTCTCAGAAAGTGGATTTGTAATTATTTTAATTTAAAGTTACTAAATAAATTTTACCTGTCTGCGTAATAGATTTCGAGATCTGGAAACAAAGCTATTTTGCTTCAAACCATAGGAAACCTGAAGGTATACAACCTGGTCCCAAAACCTAATTCTTATCACTTCTGAATCTGATGGTTTATAAATGCAGAAAAATCATTCTTTCTTTTCAATTTCGTTTCTGTTTCTATTTGTACATTACCTTCCTGCCCAAAAATCATGTGATGATTATTTTATCCCGGTCAACCCGGATACAGCTGCTGAAATCTGAATTATGAAGGAGAGGACAATTCCTGGGAGTTGAAGATAACAAGCTCCGGGTTATTGGCGTACGCAATGAACCCTTTGCGGAATTTGCTCCGGGAGATACACTTACCTGTAAAGATTATTTCGCAGGTGAGGAAGTTATTTCCATTTATGATTTTTCTATGGCTTACAAGACCATCTGGGATAATAATCTGATTTTTCCCTATGAAAAGAGAATTGAATTTATCGATTCTACAATCTGGCTCCCTGATTTAATCCAGTTTAGATACCGTGTTTCCGAAAATTTTTTCATCGAAAACAAAGACCTTTTCTCCATTGATTCATTCAAAATAAGAGAAATCACGGAAATAATAAAAAAGGACCGTAACGCTAATGGTGCAATTCTGGGGAGTATGAGTCCGGATTCACTCAAGATAATACTGAATGATCTGAAATCCCTTTCCTGTTATGGCTATCTCTTTTTCCATGCCCGTTCCCAAAAGTAGGTAGCCAGTTCTGCATCCGGTATAATTCCCTTTATAGAGAGCATATGCTGACCAATTCAAATCCTGAAATAAACTGGATAGCTGTTTTTAAAGTTCCTGAGGAAGCCGGAGATGAATTCAATCCCAATAACTCTGCTTTGGCAGGGAAATTCAGCACTTATTATCTGTATAATAAGCATGAACAGCAGAGAGTTTCTGATACTATCGAAATTGATACCGGTTTTACTTATTTTCTGGGGGGAAATGAGGAAATAGATATCTATAAAAGCTGTCTGGAGATACGCTTCTGGATACGACCTGTGATTTTGTCTCCTATTCAGGTGATAATTCGAAGGTTAAGGAAAATTTTATGCATATATCTGGTGCTATCAGAATGTAGATAAAATATCTGAGAATCCAAAAACCTTAATGCAACTCGATGCTCAGAATTCGTGGTATTCTCTTAGTGAGCTGAGACCACCTGTAATTATTAATATGGAACATTTCAGAATCTGGCTGGTAATCTATGACTACACAAATGATCTGAGATGGCCAAGTGGATTTGCAATTAAAGGGGTTAAGGGAATATTCAAATATACGGAAGCATATAAAAAATCAGTTCAATAGAGCAGGAAAAGATACTGAAAACAGATCGGAATTTATTTAACCGGCTTTGGATTGTTCTTCAGAACATAAAAAAACACTTCCAAAACGTAATAACATATATTATAATGATAGATTAATCACCTCAGGGCAATGATTTTTCCACTTGAATCTTACCCGGAAAATTAATAGGGTTAATAACCGAAATACTAATTAAAACAATAAAGACTACTGGAAGAGGGGATTCTGCATTAGCAGAAATATTTGTTATTACTTCTTAATATCTTCATAATGACAGACGTGCTTATGTTATGGGTGTATGTATAGGCAGGATATTCAAGTAAAAATCCCCCAAAAAAATCAAACCACAATTATGCACTCAAGAAATACAATGAGTGCAGGGAAAGAGAATGAATGAAGTTTTCCGAATTCGATCTTGATGATCAGATAATTCAGGCACTTGACAATGCAGGTTACAGTGAATGTATGCCGGTGCAGGCCCAGACCCTTGAGCACACAATTAATGGCAGAGATGTATTTGTACAATCTCAGACAGGAACCGGGAAAACTGCAGCTTTTCTGGTTTCTGCTTTTGCTCTTCTGAGGGGTGAACTTAAAGGTAAAAAAGCTTTGATAATCGCTCCAACACGCGAGCTGGCAGTTCAGATAGAAAAAGAGGCGATGCTTCTGGGATATAATCTTGGTTTTAACATCTGCAGCTTTTATGGCGGAGTGGGCTATGGTCGGCAGGAGCATCATCTGGCCCAGGGTGTGGATATTATGATTGGGACACCTGGAAGAATTCTTGATTTTAAAAAATCTGGAAAGATTAATTTCAAAGAGATCGGATTATTTGTCATAGATGAGGCAGACCGGCTCTTTGATATGGGATTTCTTCCGGACATTACCACCATGCTTAAAAGTCTTTCATTCAATGCAGAACGCAAGATCATGCTTTTCAGTGCTACTTTGAGCCGTGAAGTAAGAATGATCGCCCGTGAATACATGGACAATCCGGCAGAAATTGAACTTACTCCGGAGAAAGTGACTGTTGATGCAATAACCCAGGAACTGTATCATGTTTCCAAAAACGAAAAAATGAATCTTTTGCTTGGTATACTCAAAAAGGAGAATCCCAGAAATGCTCTCATTTTTACCAACATGAAAGATCAGGCCAGAGTGGTTGCTGAGAGACTGCGCCATAACGGGTTTCCCTGTGAACATCTCTCTGGTGATTTGCCCCAGAAGAAACGTTCCAGAATTGTTGATGAGGTGAAAAGTGGAAAAATCTCGCTTCTGGTAGCTACCGATGTGGCAGCGAGGGGAATTCATATCGATGATCTTGATCTGGTTATAAATTATGATATTCCTGAGCATTGTGAAAACTACGTTCATCGCATCGGGCGTACTGCACGGGCTGGTAAAACCGGAAAGGCAATCACTCTTGCCTGTGAAGATTATATTCATGGGCTCAAAGCAATAGAACAGTTTACTAGTAGTAAAATTCCTGTGCTCTTTGCACAATCTGATCTTTACCTGGAGGATAGCAGTGCAGGAATCAGCTTTCGAAAGAGCAGACATCACAATAATGAACACTCATCCAGGGATTTTTCATCAAGAAAGAGGCATTCTGATCGTACTATCAACCGGACTCGTCAGTCCACCAGATCTGCCAAGTCTCACCCTGAGTATAAACGGATGGACAATGTGAACCGGCCTAAAAACCATCCACAACAGAAACCAGTGCAGAGGCTTGCTACCGAAAACAGGCCTGTGGAGCAGACTTCAAAAAAGAAACCTGGGTGGTTGCAAAAAGTGGCGATCAGGCTTTTTGGGTAATATAAACTATTGCTGTTCTCGATTTCTCTCTGGAACACGTCAGACAGGTTGAAATTCGTCAGATAAACTCGACAGATGGTGGCTGGTATTTTGCAAATTTAACTGAGCCATTGTCATGAAAAAAGATGGAAATCAGGTAAAATCCCGCTGACGGGCACATTCATACAGCAAAACAGCCGTGGCTGCGGAAACGTTAAGTGATTGTGCTGTTTCATTTATGGGAATAGACACAAAATCGGTACAGAGTCTGGAAAGATAAGGGGGGATACCCCGATGCTCTCCACCCAGGATAAGTAAAAGAGGTCCTTTAAGATTTAATTCCGGCGGTTTTTTACCTTTATGAACATCCGCACCAATTACCGAATATCCTTTTTGTTTAAAATCGGTTACTATACCTTCCAGATTTTTTGGCCTGGAGATACATATATGCTCTACCATGCCTGCAGAACTCTTTGCCACAGCTGCGTTAAGGGGTGCGGTGTTTTTTCTTTCCAGAATAAGAGCATCCACCTTAAAAGCCACACTGGACCGAATTATTGTACCCAGATTTCCGGGATCCTCAACTGATGCTGGAATTAGTAACAACGGATTTTTTCTGTTACTTAGAGTTTCATGCAGTTTCTCTATGGAGCAGTATTCTTTTACGCTGCAGAGCGCCACTATTCCCTGATGTTTGGTAGTGCCTGCGAGTTGTTGAAGTTTTGATTCAGGAACAAGATTGTAGGCCAGGCGTTCCTTACGACAAATTTTCATCAGTTTGAAGAGATTCTGATTCTGTTTTTCTTTATCAAAATAGATGTGATCGATTGTTTGGATTCTGGTATTTAAAAGCTCTTCGACCGCATGAATTCCATAGATATAATTTTCAGACTGCATCTAAATTTTCCTTTTTTATGTGTTGTGTAATATAAATTGAATGCAGGGGATAGTGAGCAGGGAATAATTGGCCATTCAGCTACATAACTTGAACCAATAAGCAGTGAATCTGGAAATTATATATTTTTTGGAATAATCGATCGAATACTATGCGGTAAAATTTCTCAAGGAGGAAGTATGGGAATAGGTGGACATGAACTTCTATTGATTCTTCTGATAGTGATTCTTCTTTTTGGAGCTAAAAAGATCCCGGAGCTGGCAAAGGGGTTGGGACATGGGCTCCGTGAGTTTAAGAAAGCATCATCTGAGGCAGAAAATCTCACTAGTATAGAAGAGAACAAACCTGAGCAGAAAAGTGAGAAAAAGTCTTGAGTTCAGCTGTAAAGGAAATGTCTTTTCTGGATCATCTGGAGGAACTCAGATGGCGGATAATCAAGGCTGCGATTGCAATTATCATTACTGCCATACCGTGTGCCATATATTGGAAAAAGATTTTTGAACTGATAATGGTGTATCCGTTAAAACTTTCAGAACCTCAGCCAAAACTTATCTATACCAATCCTTCTGAAACGGTAATGATCAGTATTAAAATTGCCTGTGCCGGGGGGCTTATTCTGGCTGCACCTGTGATTTTTTATCAGTTATGGAAATTTATCTCTCCTGCGCTTTACGGGAATGAAAAAAAAGTGGTTCTGCCTACCGTTTTGGCTTCCACCTTCTTTTTTATTGTGGGTGTAACATTCAGTTATCTAATGTTTCCTTTTTTAATGAGATTTCTCACTATGTTTGCACCAGATCGGCTTGATCCTATGTTTAAAGCCAGTGAGTACTTTGGTTTTCTTTTAAAAATTAGCCTGGCTTTTGGTTTTATTTTTGAGCTGCCGGTTATCTCTTTTGTCCTATCCCATATGGGTATAATCAATGCTTCTTTCCTGTTAAAAAACTCAAGATATGCAATTGTCCTGATTTTTATTCTGTCTGCCATTCTTACACCTCCGGATGTGATATCTCAGACAATGATGGCACTGCCGATGCTTTTGCTGTATGCAATAAGTATTCTGGTATCGTTTTTTGCCTCCAGGAGAAATGAATGAATACCGGAATTGGTTTTTCAGAGATGCTGGTTGTACTGACGTTGATTCTGGTGTTTTTCGGATCAAAAGAACTGCCGATGTTTATCCGTAAAGCTGCTCAGGTAATGGCCAGAATTCGTCGGTACAGTGATAAGCTGAAAAGTGAGCTGGATTCAATCAGTCGCACTATAGATGAACCGCTTGTGAAGGAAATGCCAGGTGTTGCAGATATCAAAAAACAGTTGCGTAAACATTTTGTTTCTTTACGCAAGAGTATATCACCTGAAGAACAATTTAGTAAATCCCGGGAGATCTTTAATCATTTGAAAACCACCTGCGAGTATAAAAAAGCCAATGCGGTGATGATTTATGTAAGTACAGGCAGTGAAGTTTCTACCTGCCATATGATTCAGCAGATGCTCTCTGATGGTAAGCGGGTGGTGGTCCCATATTGTGTGGAAGGTAAAAACGAGTTGGGACTTGCAGAAATAAGGGATATTGAAAAGGATCTGGTAAGCGGAGAGTTTGGTATCCTGGAGCCCAGGGTGGAACTCAGGGATCGTTTTTTCCGAAGTGATCTGCAGCTTATTATTTGTCCTGGAGTGGCTTTTGATCTTTTTGGTGCACGGCTGGGAAGAGGTAAAGCATATTATGATGTTTTTTTGCGTGAGATAAAAGATAAAATTCCTATCACTGGACTGGCTTTCGACTGTCAGATAAGTAAGGAACATCTTCCTTTCGATTATCATGATATTGCTATGGATCAAATCATCACCGAAAGTGGCTTGCTGATAAATAAGACAATGGTTACTTCTGAACAGAGCTCATCAGAGTTTCCTGCAGGATAGAGGGCTGGTCATGTGGTCAGTTTTTTTATACATAATTGCAAGTTTTCTGGGGTTAATCGTTCTTTTTTTGCTGCTGGTGCTTTTTGCTCCCTTCTATATGAAAGCCCGCATCTGCAGTTTTGAAAATAATCATGATGCGGCCATGTCGCTTTGGTGGATTCATCCGTTTTTTGTATACGTTTTTTTCAATCTGAAGGAAAATGACTTTTATATAAAAGTGGCTGGTTTGAAACTGACAAAAAGAAGGGAATCTCAGCTTTCAGAACCATCTGTTCAAACTCAGGAGCAGATTAAACCTATAGAAGGTAAGGTTTCGGAGGAAAAGAAGACTGAGAATATTCAGGAAAAAGCAGAGAAAACATCTGAAACTCAGAAAGTAACTACGGAAACAGTGGAAAAGAAACCCGGGAAGATGGATAATCTGAAGGAACGGGTTCAAAAAAACTGGATTTTCTTTTTTCTGAGACAAAAAAAGTGGCGATTTAAGGTGTTTTCCTGGTTGATACGGGTCCTTAGAACTTTCGGTCGACTGGTTCGTTTTGAATATTTCAGAGCTGATTTACGGGCAGGTATTGAAGATCCTGCAGTATTAGGCAGAATTTTCGGGTATTATCAGGCGGTTTGCAGCGCTTTACAACTTATGGAGTCTGGATTCAGCGTCTTTTTCGAACCCGTTTTCATGAAAAACCATTTTGAGGCTGATGGGGCAATAAAAATCAGAAGCTCTGTTGGGAGCTTGCTGGCACCTTTGGGAGTGGCGGTTTTCACATTCCCATATGTCAGCACATTTTTTCTTTGGCGAAGATATAAAAAGAATCTAAAAAGGATGAAAGAAAAAAAGAATTTATGAGCACCTTTTTTGATAAGGTTGCCCGGGGAGTCGGCCGGGTTACCAGGGAATCGATCGAGCAATTCGGTTCGATTTCAATTTTTTTCTGGAAAGTTATTCTGGCATCTCCTGCTACTATTAAACGATTTCATCTGGTCGTAGAGCAGATGATGCTCTTAGGGGTTAATTCTATACCCATCGTTTTTTTAGTGTCACTTTTTGTTGGTTGTATCAGTGCATGGCAGGTTCAGTATCTTTTTGCAGATGCAATACCTTTGACTTATCTGGGGGCAGCAGTAGGTAAAGCGGTTTTCACTGAACTGGGGCCGGTATTGACTGCGGTTGTGATTACTGGGAGGGTGGGGGCCAAACTTGCAGCTGAATTGGGTACCATGAGAGTTACAGAGCAGATTGATGCGTTGACCTGCCTCTCTATGGATCCTTACAGTTATCTGCTGGCACCCAGAATGATCGCCGGTATTATTATGCTTCCGATTCTGACTGTTTTTTCCACCTTTTTTGCAATTGTAAGTGCCCAGCTTTTGTCACAATATGCCCTTGGTTTAAGTGCGGCAGCTTTCTATCATGGGATGAAACTTTTGTTCAAGGTTCAGGATGTGGTTGTTTGCATGACCAAAGCTTTTGTGTTCGGTGGAGTTATTTCTTTATCGGGTTGTTATTATGGATTTCTCACCAGAGGAGGAGCGGTCGGTGTTGGTAATTCAACCAAAAAGGCAGTCGTGGCTGCGATGGTATTGATTTTGGCAGCTAATCTTCTGGTAGTAAGCATCTTGTTATAAAAGTATTTGCGTTCATGTTATCAAATAATTATTTTTGATATTCAATTTTTGAAAACGACATTTTGACGGTCCCTTCGTCTAGTGGTTAGGACACAGGATTTTCATTCCTGCAACAGGGGTTCAATTCCCCTAGGGACTATTAAAGGGCTTTCTGATCAGTCAGAAAGCCCTTTTTTTTTATTCAAAAGGGATTGTTGCTTAAATCCAGGACATGGTTATAGGTTTAAAGCGGTGTATTCTTTAATGATTCTAGCGAATCGATATAGTGAGCTGATTGTGCGGGAAGAGATTGTAAGCCAGTTGGGGTTGGAGATAACTGGTCCCAGGAAAGAGGTTTTTCGTATCTTATCTGCAAAATCCATTATTAGATCGATCTGATCGATTTTTAGAAACAGGACAAGTTTTGATTGGGCAGGATCAGTGAATCCGTTGAGGCTGAAAGCCAAGTCAATCAACTCTTTAGTCATTGGGAAGTTCCCGATCAGCTCCAGTTTTATATTGTTCTTAGGTTTTACGGTAACAAAAATATTACAGAATTCATTTAGCTTATCGTTGTCATCCTGATCATCTATTTGTATTGGAATATTGAGATTTTTTTGTTGTAACGGGGAAGTAGTATGATGGTAATCATAGGCATCGATGAGAAATTGGCTTAATTGGTATGACATATTACTGGGAACCTATATCTAAAAATTGGTATTTTTTTTTTTTTTTTAGTTTTTATTCAAAGTGAAGGTCGCTTTCAATATTGGTGAAATCAGGTATAATAATCTGATGATTTTTACGGTTACAGATTGAAACAGCACCTTTAATGGAAATCCCCTTTCCAAATTTGATATCACCCATAATTTTCAGGGAATTGCATTCAATCAGTGACGGTGCCTCATGAGGGAATCTCTCTTGTAATTGTTCGATCCAGGAATAAAACTGAGGATCAAGATTTATACCCATGTTTTCATGTTTTCTGGCTGGGTTATGAACAATATAGTAGTCGTCATTGAGAAGATAATAATCGGACCACAGAAGAAGCAGTTCTTCGCAATTTTTCACTGGAGCGAATCTGGCTCTGGAGACTCGTAATGCGGATGCATTGTTGAAGATTGCAATGGCAGTACCCATTGCAGATTCAAGCTGAAAAACCTCTTTGGAATCGGGATCTGTGGGGTTGATTTTTTTTCTGTTGCAGATCATGGGCAGACTAAGAAGATTGTTATTTTCTTTTAAGATTTTTTTGAGTTCCAGAAGATTAACCCAGAGATTGTTTGTATTGAAGTAGCAGTGACGGGAGATATCCTGGAAACTCTGCCGGTCTTCTTCCGGGCATTGTGCAGCTTCCCTTAAGATCAGTCGTCCATCTTTAAGCCGTGCCAGGTGTCCACCTTTGCGGTCCATCCAGGTACGATCTGTAACTTCCATTAAAAATGAGAGATTATTGATGATAAAATAACCAAGTATGCCGGTGTCAAGGTTCGCACCCAGATTATCGATATTGGAGATGAAGGCATAGATAAAACCCCGTTCTATCAATTTGTCCAGTATTCCTGAGGTCATAAGGGAGGTATAAACATCACCATGACCTGATGGGTTCCATTCAAGTTGTGGGTCTTGGGGAACCGAAACTGGTTCTAAGGATGTGGCGTCGATACGGGGAAACATGTTTTGAATAAAAGAAGCAGGAATGTCGGACTGCAGTTCAGTATATTTGTTTAGAAACTGTGAGCATGAAGCTTCGGTTTTAAAGCTGTTCATTAGAATTAATGGGATTCTGGAGCCGCATCTTTTGTTTAAACTGAGGGTTTGCAGTGCTGTGATATCCAGAAATGTCAATTGATTTTTTACCGGGATCAGGGATTTGGGGCCCTGTAAACCCATAGTTGTGCCAAGGCCCCCATTTAATTTCAATATTACTGTTTTATTGAGGGCCTGTTGACCGATGCTGCTATAAGCAGAGTCTCCTTGCCAAAGATCAAGTTGGTCTTTATGGACGGGATAGATCTCTTTTTCTGGTATAAACCCCTTGTTCCCATTGATAAACTGTTTATAATAGCTGGCAAACGTATTTATCGCTGCCCGGTGCAGCTTCTGATCTGACATTTTATTAATAAATGAGTTTGTATGCATATTAATTTTAGCCGGGAAAAATCTCTTTTGGGTTAAGACTGATTTTATGGCTGATAACTTATTCTAACCTAAAACAGGATATTTTTGTGGAGCAACTTGCCCTCCTCTTATCCTGGCAGAGTTGTGAACCTGCTTAATTACAGATTGCTGCAGGTTTTTTTACCAAAGAATCGTCTGATTCAGGTCTAATCTAACGTCAGGCAATAATTCTGCCATCATAATTAAAACGGTAGCTGATTCAGTTAAAGAAATATACTAAATGTTTGCCATTCCATGGTTTATTATTGCTTTTTTTCCTGCTGATCTTGCTGATTTGGGTTAGTACAGATTGCCTTACAGGTGGTGACAGCAGGCTTTGTCAACCGGTGATTGTTCCAGGAGAGGTTACCATTTGTTTTTTTGCAGTTACAATGAACAAGGAATAATAGTATTTTAAACCGTTGTCTTGCTGGAATCTGGGGCGGTTGTATAATGTATAACATGGGATATTCAGGTTTTTCGCAAGCGCAATACATCGGTTTTATTTGATAATATTCTGGTTTTGATGCCGGAAAGAATTGGGCTGTCATGGCTAGACGAACAATACTACTATTATTTTTTCTGGTTTTCACTGCCTTTTCCCGGGTTTATACGCTTGAGGAACTGCTCAAGATTGCCATTCATAATTCAAAAGAACTCAAAAGCATGGAGCTGGAGCTACGGAAGGCTGATGCTGAGGTTCTTGAAATAACCGGAAAAGGATTGCCTCAGATTAGTGCTTCTCTTAATATCAGCCATGCCAGCAACTTTTTTTATGTGGATGAGAGTAAGCTTCAAAACAGTCTCAGTACCAATCTACAGAATTCCGATATCTCCGACAAACAACTGGCCGGATCGATTATCTCCCAGACCCTGGCTTTGGCTGGTGAGATGTTAGTGATGCCGGAGAATACGGTTGCTGCTACTTTAGATGTGAAACAGGTGATTTTCGCTCAGGGGAAAGTCAGGCTGGGAATGAAAGTGGCAAAGGCTCAACACAGGACTCTGATATGTAAATATAACCAGGAAAAAATGAAACTGAAATCGGCAATAATGAACTCTTTTTATAGTGCAGTTATGGCCAGAAAAAATGTAGATATCTGTACCGAAGCGCTGTCTCTGGCAGAGCAGACGCATCGGCTTGCGGTCATCACTCATCTGGTTGGAAGAGCTAGTGAGCTTGATACTCTAGGTTCTTTATTTAATCAGGAAAAAGCCAGGATAGAACTGCAGAAAGCCGAAAGCTCTCTGAGAATGGTTTATCAGACCATCAAGACCCAGGCAGGAATTACTGAAGAGTCTTCTGGTTTTTCTATTGAAGGAGGATTTGAGGAGAAAGAGTTTAATTTAAGTATTGATGAAGTGCTCGCATTAGTCCGCAGACAAAACCCCAATATCATTCAGCTTATGGGAGCAAGTGAGATCCAGGATAACCTGGTTAAAATTGCCAGGGGAGAGTTCTTTCCCACTGTTTACGCAGGTGCATCAATCAATGGGTATGGTTTTTTTGACAAAGCTTCTGACATTTCTGATCCGGGCTTGGGTAATGAGGGTAAATTATATGCTGGATTAAGCTGGGATATATTCACTGGATTAAGCAGATTATATAAACTCAGACAGGCAGAAGCGCAACGTGAGCAATTCAGAATTTCTCAACAGCAGATAATTGAGGGACTGGAGCTGCAAGCCCGCAATGCCTATGAACAGGTAGAGCAGAGCAAAAATAATCTTCTGTCTACCAGAAGCCTGATACGACTGGCTGAGAAAAGATATCTGATCGCCAAGAAAGCTTTCGAAGTAGGCAGTAAGACAATTCTTGATCTGCAGAATGCAGAGTTTGAACTTAACAATGCAAAAATGTCACTCAATGCAGCTTTATTCTCATTTCAAAGTGCAATTATCAGTTTACGTTTATTGATGGGTGATATTTAGTCAAAGATAAATCCTGAAAGAGGAAATGCTTATGTATTGGATGAGAAACAGGGCTTGTATTTTTAACTGTTCTGTTTTAACAGTGTTTTCTGCTTTTTTTATTCTGATTGGCTGTACACAGAAAACAGTTGAAAAGGTGGAAAGTATCGCAGACATTCAGAAGCGGGAAGGCATTCCGGTCCGTGCGATTAAAACCCAGGCTACTGTAATCACCAATTATGAACTGCTGGGGGGGACTGCCGAAGGATATTACCAGACCACGATTACTTCTGCAATTCCGGGTAAAATTACCGCAGTAAATGTAACTGTTGGTGACCAGGTGGAGCAAAACTCCTCCTTGATGACTATAGAACCGGATATGGCAGCAAACTACAATCTGGCAAAGACTCAATATGAAACCAGCAGAAAATCACGTGAACGGTTGCTGGCATTGGCTGAACAGGGTGGAGTTTCTCAGGAAGTAATAGATCAGGTTAATGCCGCATATCTGGCAGCCAAAGAGAGTATGGATGCGATGCGAAAAAATCAGTTCGTGCCTGCACCATTTGCAGGTACGATCGTTGATGTATTTCAGACTGATAATAAGCGGATTAACGCCGGTGATAATCTCGTGACAATTGCCAGAATTGACAGAATAAGGATTCCAATTGTAGTGAGTGATGTTCTGATTAATAAATTTAAAACCGGCCAGAAGGCTATTGCCATAAATGGTATCAATGATTCCATTCATGGCTCAATTGAGAAGGTTGCTCTCTCCGGGCAGAAGTCGACCCATACTTTTGAAATGGAGGCGGTTTTTAACAATCCCGGAAAAGTGCTTAAGCCGGGTATGTACATCCCGGTAAAGGTGATTGTTGATAGAAAAGATAATGTCATCTCACTGCCTATGGAAGTGGTTATCTCAGAAGGTAGCGAGAAATTTGTATATGTGGTGAAGGACCTTGTGGCAAAGAAAATTCCGGTGAGTGTGGGAATCCGGGATGGCAACTTGCTGGAGATCGTTTCAGGAGTCTCTGAAGGCGACCTGGTGGTTGTCAGCGGTGCCAGCATGCTCTCTGAGGGAGCCAGGGTGAAGATAGTTAACCAATTATGATTCCAGATGTTCTGCTGAGGGATAATAAATGTTTTTGACCAAAGTGAGTGTTCAGCGACCGGTCGCAATGATAATGTTCATTTTGACGCTGGTGATTTTCGGAGTCATCGCTTTTTTGAATTTACCTGTAGATCTTACGCCGGAAATTGAACTGCCTTATGTTACGGTTCAGACCATTTATATGGGTGCCGGGCCAGAGGAGATAGAGACATCCGTAATAAAACCCATCGAGGAGCAGTTGTCAACTGTTAACAACGTAAAAAACATCACCTCTTTCACCTCAGAAGGGATAGGATATGTAATTTTAGAGTTTAATATGGGGGTTGACCCCGATATCGCTGCCATAGATGTGAAAGACAAGATTGATGCAATACTTTTTGAACTTCCCAGAGATCTTCAGAAACCAATTATCAGTAAATTTGATATCAACAATCAACCGATACTTGATCTTGCGCTGACCGGACCACAGAGTGCGGAAAAACTCCGGTTGATAGCCGAAAAGAACATAAAAGAACGCCTGGTTAAAATAAGCGGGGTCGCTCAGATCTCCATCACCGGAGGGAGACAAAGGGAAATCCAGGTGAATTTGAAGAAACACCGTCTGGATGCGCTCAATTTAACTGTGGAAACTATTGCAGCAATCATTGCCTCGCAGACTGCCAATATTCCGGGGGGGCATATTTCGGGTGATCGCAAGGAATATACGGTAAGAGTGCAGGGACAGTTTGAAAATATTGATCAGATAAGAAACATTGGTATTCCGGTGGCCAATACAGGTGCAGCAGTTGTACCTCTGTATACTATTGCTGATGTAGTGGATACTTATAAGGAAGTTCGTGAACTTGCCCGCTTTAATTCGCAGAGCTCGGTAGGCTTATCCATTTATAAACGAAGTGATGCCAACATTGTGAATGTTTCCAGCTCCATTCTTGAAATGATGGACAAAATTAACAGTGAAATGACTGATGGAACAGTCTTAAATGTAGCTCAGGACAGAGCAAAATTTATCCGCGACACTGTTAAAGGTATGTACATCAACATACTTTTAGGAATGGGACTCACTGCTGCGATGCTGCTTCTTTTTCTGGGTGATATCAGAGTTACTGTCATTGCAGCATTGACTATTCCTTCTTCCATCATTATTACCTTTATCTTTTTGCAAATTTTAGGTTTTACCCAGAATATGATGACTCTGATGGCTCTGGCCATTTCGGTGGGGACTCTGGTTACCAACTCCATTATCGTACTTGAAAATATTGTACGGCACAGAGATAGTGGAATGCCGGTCAGGGAGGCTGCTGTAGTGGGAGCTGATGAGGTAGCTACTGCAGTGTTGGCATCGGTGCTTACCAATATAGCTGTGTTTCTTCCCATGGCTAATATGCAGGGGATAACCGGACAGTTTTTCAAATCTCTGGGTTTGACAATTGTAGCAGCTACAGCAACATCTCTGTTTCTTTCGTTTACAATGGCACCGATGATGGCCTCTCTGATGTTAAAGAATAAAATAGTGGGGGATGGCTCCGGAAAAGGCGGCTTGGAGCGTATATTCGATAGCCTTGGAGACACTTACATAATACTTCTGAGATGGAATATTAAATTCAGATTTCTGACCGTTTTTCTGACCTTTGTACTGCTGGTCCTGACTATAGCTTTGGTCGCTCCTAAGTTGGGATTAGAATTTTTCCCGCAGGGAGATGAGGGGATTATATCGATTGACATTGAGATGCCTTCTGGTACATCAATAACCGAGACCGACCGGGTTCTGGCAAACATTGAAAAACGGATCTCTTCAATTCCAGAGCTTGAAAGTGTCTATTCATCACTGGGTGGGGGGGGAACCAACACTGGAGTAAATTTTGCCGGTTTGATTTTGCGGCTGAAGGATTCAGATAAACGAAACAGAACTACCAGAGAAATTGCCGGTGTGATCCGTCCAATGCTTTCCGATATTCCTGATGCGATTATAGCTGTAAAAGAGATGAACAGCATGGGGGGAGGGGGAGACGAATCCGACATAAGTATCGAAATCACTGGTGACCAGATGTCTGAGATTCTTCGACTGGCAGATACTGTAAAATCGTTGGCACAAGGTGTGTCGGGGTTAGTGGATTTTAAGCTTACATGGAAGGAAGCCAAGCCGGAGATAAAATTCATCCCTAATCGTCAAATTCTCAACGAGTATGGGATGAATGTGATGACAATGGGGTTAAATATCCGTAACAGTCTTACTGGTAATGAAAGTATAGTTTTTCGTGAGCAGAATGATGAGCACACCATAAGAGTGCAATATGCACCGGAGGATCGCAACACCATCGATGCTATTGAGAATATTTCTATTGGAACTCAGAAAGGAAACGTTCCGGTAAAGGTACTTGCTGAGGTAAAGCAAGAGGGCGGAGCTGCAAATATAAATAGAAAGAACCGCCAGAGAATGGTAAGTGTCATGGCTAATGTGTCAAGAGGTGCAGCTGGAACCAAGGCTGCAGAGCTGAAGTCTTTAACCGATAAAATTGTGGTTCCTCCCGGTTACAGCATACATTATGGAGGACAGCAGGAAATGATGAACGAATCCAACAGAACGCTCTTTTTCACCATGATACTTGCTATAATTCTGACTTTCATGGTACTGGCTGCATGTATAGAATCGATCTTTCAACCTCTTCTAATCATGATTACTATCCCTCTGGGATTTATTGGTGTTATCTGGGCACTGTTTTTGACCGGACATACCATTTCCATGATATCTTTAATGTCAACTATAATGCTTATTGGTGTAGTGGTTAACAATGCCATTCTCCTGATCGATTATGCTCATAAACGGCAGAAGGAGGGCGCATCCAAACTTGACTCGATTGTGGAAGCCTGTAAAGTGAAATTCAGTGCAATCCTTATGATGAATCTGGCTATTGTTCTTGCTTTACTTCCTCAGGCATTATCCGATTCCAACACAGATGCGCCTTTTGCCATAACAGCCATTGGTGGAATAGCCGCTTCTACTTTTATGACTCTTTTTGTTATACCAGCAATGTATATGTTTACCGGAGGCAAAAATCCTCTGAGGAATGTTCAGTAGACTGGTTTTCAAAAAGCCTGTTTATGAGTTCATTATAATTCTTCAGGCTGGATGTTTTCTGTATCTTCTTTAAAACGTGTTTACTATCTGCCAGCGAAAATGCCATGTAAGTCCAGAGACCTTTCATTTTCCCTAAAAGATGTGACGGTCCGGATAACAATTGACTGCTCTTCTCGTAGATTTCATCATGAAAACTCTTAAGAGTACTGACATTGTGTTCCGAGTTTTCACCTCGAAGGGCACCCAATAAAAACGGATTAAATAAAACCCCTCTTCCCAGCATCCAATGATTGATTTGAGGAAACCGGTTTTTTTTACAAATAAAATCATCGGAAGTGAATATGTCACCATTATATATTACCTGGTGTTTGCATTGTGAAAGGCATCTCTGAAATGCATCCAGGTTTACCGAACCCTTATACATCTGCGTAGCGGTTCTGGGATGAATGATTACATCTGATAATGGATAATCATTGAGCAGGGGGATAATCTTCTCACTCTCAGTATCACACTCCAGTCCCAGTCGGATTTTAACCGAAAATGAGCAGCTTTGAAATGGTAATTGATCCAGAATCGATTTTATCAAATCCGGGTGAGGAAGGAGTCCTGAGCCCCGTTTTTTTTTGGTTACCGGGATATGTGGACAGCCCAGATTAAGATTTATTTTTGAGTATCCCAGGTCACACATCTTGCCGGCCAGAAGTCTAATCTCCAGCGGTTTATTACCTATTATCTGGGGGATAAGTCTTTTAGTGTCATTTTGGCAGGGGTCGATATCACGAAGTATGCATGGATTTATGAATTCAGCTTTTACCGTCGGAATAAAAGGGGCTATCTGGAAGTCGAACTTTCCGAAATGTTTCTCGAAGCTGTTTCTGAATATATAGTCGGTAATTCCGCGTATCGGAGCCAGATAGAAAATATTAGATATAGTCATGGTACTCGCTTGTGATATTTACGCAGCTAAATATAATACCTGACTATAAAAGTTGAGAAGAGGTGTGAAGTGTGGAGCTGAATTCTTGGCGTCTGTTACTGTGAAAAGACAGGGGCAGAAGTTATTTTAATTCAGAAAAAGAATTACAGGGAAAGGAATATTGAAGAACTGCAGCTTTATGGGTATAAAAATACTAATCATTAACTGGCGCGATATTAGGAATCCTGAAGCAGGTGGTGCAGAGATGTACTATCATGAGATTTTCAGACGAATTGTTTCCAAGGGATATGAAGTTACTGTGTTTGCCCATTCATTTGAGGGTGCTCCATCATGTGAGATTGTGGATGGAATTAGAGTAATTAGAAAGGGAAACAAGTTTTTATTCAATTTTGCTGCGGTTGGCTTCTTATTAAGAAATCAGGATCAATATGATTTAATCATAGAGGATATCAATAAGATTCCATTTTTCACACCACTCTATGTGCATCGTTTGAGAATGCATATGGTGATGCATTTTTTCCGGGAATCAATATTCCGGGAGACCAACTTTCTATTTGCGTCATATGTTTATTTTATGGAAAGTATGGTTTCAGTTTTTTACAGGAAGGAAAGAATGGTAGCTATTTCAGAGAGCACCAGTGAAGATATCCAGAAACTTGGGATCAGCAAGGAAAAAATTTCCATAGTGGAACCAGGAATTGATATCTCATATTTTTATCCATCACAGCCTAAATCCAGACCTCCATTGTTGGTTTACATCGGCAGGTTGATGAAGTATAAGAATGTTCAGTTTATAATCAAAGCTCTTCCGGAGCTTAGAAAAAGAGTTGCGGGAGTTACTCTGGAAATCGGAGGTTGGGGAGATTATATAGATGAGTTGAGGAAAATTGCGGTGGAGAACGGGGTTGCAGATGCAGTTGTCTTTTCCGGGCGGATAAGTGAAGAGTATAAAAGGGATCTGTTAAGCAAAGCTTCGATATTTGTTAATCCATCAGCAAAAGAGGGATGGGGGATAAACAATATAGAGGCTAATCTTTGTGGCACTATTTCTCTTTCCAGTAATGTGGCAGGATTGCGGGATTCTGTGCAGGACGGAGTTACCGGTTTGCTTTACGAACCTGATAATGTTCATGATTTCTGCGAAAAAGCGGTGTCCGTGCTTCTGGATCCTGCAAGGCGTGAGATTCTGGAGAAAAATGCTCTTCAGAGGGCAAGGGAGTTGAGCTGGGATAAGATCAGTGATAAGATGGAAAAGCTTATAAGACCACTACAAACGACTTCTTAAAAGAGAAAATACTGCTTTAGTGGAATCAAAAGCCAACATGTCCAGGGGAACCGAGTTTATGTCTTGTGCCCATACAATCTCCTCGATTTCATCATTGGGCAAAATTGATTGTCTTTCGTCATAGTGACATGTAAAGAATGCATCTGATGTATGATAAACAACATTTTCATACCTGTAGATATTGGGAAATGAAGCTACATACTGCCAATCGGTAATTTCAATATTCAATTCTTCACGGATTTCTCTTTTCAGTGCAGATTCCAGCTGTTCGCCATAATTGACAAATCCTCCAGGGACATCGAATAGCCCTTTTCCTGGCTTTTGAGCTCTTCTGATAAGTAAGATTCCCCTGGTGGAGAAGAGAATTCCACCGGATGCAGAGGCAGTATTGTGAAAATAGATAAATCCGCACTCTTTGCATTTTAATCCATTCTCATGAAAAGTTTCCAGTGTTTCTCTGGCACATCTGGGACAATAGATAAAACCGGTATATTTTAACATTCTGATAAACTTTTTAGAAATTTTAACTGCTGACCTGGTCGTGAATCACCAGAAATTACCCTTAAGACCGGCATATATTGCGGGACCAATCAGATTTCCTCTGGGGTGTTCCCGCAACCTTTGTGTTTTGAAGATTCTTACCGGCCCGGCATCCACAAACAGTGTGGCATTTTTGGTAAACCGGTGAATAAAAGGAACTATGAATGGTACATTCAAATGGAAATATAGTGATGTTTGCATTGGAGATGTGAATGTCTCTATCAGACCGGTATTTCCGGACAGGTAATTCAGATATGAACTGTCTCTATAGTGAAAACTGACTGAGGCAGAAATCAAATTGCTGTCCTTAGGCAGGAAGGACAGGTTGATATCCAGCATTTTCTGGATTGAGAACCTGCGGACTGTGTTGCCCAGCGGAATCGATATAGTAGGACGGAAGTCCAGGTAAAGAGACCTGAAATTCAACCTGCCATTACCATTTAAACCGAAAACAGTCTCCCCGTATTTATAAATGACCTGGTTAATCACTGCGGAATCATCATAATTAGTGAACGACTCCCAGACAGGTTTATCGTTATACTGGAGCCAGGTATTCACAGAGACTGGAATCAGAAGGGTGTCTTTATAGGTTATCGAACTGTAGAGATTGATCTGATTTGTGGAGATGGGGTTATAGGTGACCGGGAGTTTGATTTCAGTAAAGATGTAGTGTCTTGATTTGGGAATGAATGTCCTGGCCACCGAAAGAGAGCAGTTGATATTTGGAGTTGGATTTAATGAACCATTTCCCCATAAAGAGAAATTGTTGTTATTGAAAATTGAAGCCATTAAATTCCAATTAAATATTGTGCCATCATGTAGGAGACTGGCACTGAAGACTGCTCCGGGGTCAAGTGTGGGATCGAATCTGGCTTCCAGTGCGGTGCTAAGGGAAGCTGAGAGCTTGAATGCTAATTTACTTGTAAAAAGCAGATCGGTAAAATCGGCTGGATTTATATGATCATAATACTCAGAATATTTATTTATAGTCCAGTTGGAATAAAGAGTGAATCCTTTTTTGGAATAACTGACCATGGGATTTATCGAATAACCGTAAGTGAGGACCGGGGAGAAAAAATAAGGAGTAGCATTCCATCTTCGGTACCAGTTATAACTGGTTTGCACAAGCAGATCGTTTTGCTGATAGCGCACTGCAGCCAGATGTTCATGGCGTAAACCGTCTTCATAGTACTTCATTTGTTTGCCGGTAGTTATCGCATAATTTGTCCATAATGAATCAAACCGGTCGGAGTATTCATCAGTGTAAAGATATTTGTAGTTAAATGACAGAGGTATTTGAGGTGTTGAAAAAAGGGCAGAAAATGAGGTTCTGTGATCTCTATTTGGGTAATTGGCCCTCTTACTCAATCTATTCAACATTGCTTCACCCGTCTCTGCGCCTATATCACCGGAAATGGAGAGCAGGTAGTTCTGGTGAGTGGGTACATCTAAAAAAGTGTCATTCGGAGAACCGGAGATAATGGAGAGATTGGAGTTGGGAAGAATACTGGTGGGGGACAGTATAAATGAGTTAAACTTGTCCAGTCGCACTGAAAACGTGTCGGGCTGGGAAAGCAGAACTGCAGGTAACAGCAGTATTATCAATAATCTGGCAGTTGATCTCATAAGTAAAATGTATAACCTGTATTGATAGTGATAAGGAAAAGATCGAAGGGATCAGGATGTGAAAATGTTTTTTCGATTATTACTGGAATTCCGAAGAAAAAATTCCCGAACACTAATCTTGGTTCTATACCTGCCCGCAATCCGTATTCATTTTCCACATCGGCAAAAGAGATTCGGTCAGTTTTAAAAAGTGCATCAAAAACATTGAATTCGCTCATCATGGTGTTGGTGATGCTTATTTGGGGTACTATCTTCAACCATTTTAAGGGGGTATTAATGTTGTAAAGAAATCCAAAGTGAATGTGCAACAGAGAAGCAGAGCTGTTGTTCAGTTTGTTTAACACAAGTCCGGTCTCGAAAGCTGCTTCACAGTGTAAGCTATTCATTTTAGAGGGGAATTCAAATTTCAGTCCTGCAGAATTGTAGCTTTTCCAATCATTAGCTGAATGCCTGATCGGGTTACGTACAGAGGCTGAAAGTGCTGGCCTGATAAAAACTTCAGACTGAGACTTAAGCGGTGTATCAGCATTGGAAGAGACGAGCGTGGAAATAGTAATTATAAGGCATCTGATAGAAACTGGGATTGAGATTCTTTTCATGGTGATCAAATTTTCACAAGTACAAGTTCAGGTTTGGTAGTGAAATCAATTCTTTTAAAATAACTATTTGCGCAATAGGGAATTCTACGATTTTATAGTATCAGAGACCATCATTTCGAAATTGCTTACTCATTTACTGCTGAAATGGTCTGTTTTTTGATAGCCCATTATATCTACCACCACCGGGAGAATCTGATGGAAAGAGTGCATATCGGACAGAAGCTTAATTTGGAGGATATAATCAGATCCGACTGGCAGAAAAAATACGCTGAGCCTTCACTGCTGGGATCAATGCTTAAAGAGTGCGGAGTGGCTTTTGTGGAATTTACAATCAGTGCAGAAACAGATGTATCGGTGGTCTGCAATCTGGCTGGTGTGTTTGCTGATGCCGGTTTGTTTGTTTCACTTGATTTTCAAAGCAACAGATTTTCTCCTGAAATTTTCAATCCGGAGAGCAATTCATACTTTATAGAGTGGCTTCGTACTGCACAATCTGTGGGTAATATCACAAAAGTCCCGGTCCCCTGCGTATTTCATTGCGGTTTGGGAAGCAGTGTGGTTCAAAAAAGACACCAGGAGGTTTTAAGCATAAGCAGGGACTTCTTCTTTTGGCTTGACAAAATGACACTCGAGGGATTTGGTAATGTGGTTGGTCTTTGTGAGGCTGGTAGTTTCTGTGCCGAAAATAAGAAACAGCAGGAAAACTGGGGATGTTGCCTGAGAGTTATTGAGGGAACCAATCTGGGGATCTGCTGGGATTTCGGGCATAGATGCTTATCTTCCACAGGGAGAGCAGATATGGGGTTTCCTGGTGAAAATTTCCTGGCTATTGTTAATCATGTGCATGCTTATGATGCACAGGTTAGTGATTCCGGAACGGTTGAGGTTATACCTCTGGCAGACGGGATGATCCCCTGGAGAGAGTATTGTTCGCTGCTGGCGAGGCACGATTATGACAGTACTGTTCTACTCAAAGTAAATCCAGAATACTATAGCGGTCTTCGTACTTTTTTGCAGGGAGTTACCGATGGAGTAAACAAATTGAGGATATTTTTTAGTTGAGAGTCACTTTCGGGCGGAAAGTTTTTCAAGCCGGTGTTTTCCATATTTCAGTTTCAGATCATGTAAATGATAGGTATCGGAATCAGGACGCAATCCGGCGTTAAAAAGAGTGTCCATCATTTCCAGTTGTTTTACATTCTCCTGCAGCTTTTTTATATCTGGGGTAAAGACTTCATAAAGGCTTTTTCTGATATGCTGATCAGATTCTGCTTTGTTAATCATTCTGATGCCATAAGGTCCCAGAAGCTGTTTAAATTCAAAAGAATGCTGTTTGAAATATTTATCGGTCTTTAAGTTATTGTATTTGCTTTCCACCAGCGCCCAGATAATTCTCAATAGAATGGAACCGCCAAGCCATCCCCACCAGGAGTTGAGAAGCGTGAGAAAAATAAGTGCTCCGCCGGCAACAGATAAATAAAAGCGGTAAAAACGGAGTAAAAACATAGCTTTACTTACTCCTTAGCAGGCTTTTTATTGTTTGGGCTATCAGATTGGCTGCCTTATCACTCAATTGCACCTTTTTTTTACTTTTATTTAATAACTGGGTTTTCGGAGGTATTTGTTCTGAACCGGGAGTTGCTTCTCCGGTTGTTGGCAGAGTGTTTTTTTGAAGTCTGGCTTTCTGTGCCATCATTGCCATAACTTCATCTTTAAGGCAGCTTTTTTTATAGGGATTTTTCTCTTTTCTTCTGTATCCATCGGGTGTTGGATAAAGCGGTTTTTCGTACATGGTGACTCTTTTCGGAAAACGATGTTTTAGATTCGGAATTCCCGGTCAAGGATTTCTGAGAGAAATCTATCGATGGAGACCGGATAATATTGAAATTTTGGACCGAATATGAGTCCTGTGGAGGTGTTCTCCTGCTGAAGCAGCCGATCATGAACCCTTTCAAGATGTTCCTGCGGCTTATCTTCATAATTAGTTATTTTAAAATATTCGTTTTGTATCTTTAAATTTTTATTTTTTGCATAACCAAAAGAGAAAAGTCGGCCTACAATGGTTTGATCAAAAGTTTCCGGATCAAAGACATCTCCGAAGGTCTCATTAAGGGTGGTTGGGGAGATAATAAATTTCGGAGACACATTGATTTTGCCGTTTATTTCAACTGTTTGGGAATTGTCATGCTCAGAGGGAGCAATAAGAATATAGGGTAATTGATGATAACCGCTGATTATACCGGTAATAGGTTTGCGAAGTATACTGGTTTGGTTGAATACTTCCTGTAATATTTCATTTCTGCTGTAGTTAAACATAGGTTGTCCAAACATAATTATTGTTACGTTTAAAAACAAACAAAATTGTGCAAAGTTTGAGTATTGCGGAGTATCTGAGATTTGGGAATTGGGTATAAAGTAAACTTGGAAAGGAAATGGGCAGGTGAGAGCCAGAAAAAAGAGGCAGATTAATATTGTATTTCTTGTATGCTCAATTTTCTTGCATCCGGCTCAACCACCATCGCATTACCCCGTTATAGCAGCTTTTATCTGCTGATTTTAAGTACTTTATATTTTAAGATACCCCTTGGGACTTTAGCTTCGATTAAATCTCCCACCTGATGACCCAGCATTGCTTTGGCTACAGGTGAATTGACAGAGATTTTTCCCTGAGAGGGGTCGGCTTCTTCAGAACCGGTGAGTTCAAACTCCACTTCCTCCTCGAAATCGATATCGTAAAGAGTAACCTTGGAACCGATGAATATCTTATCGGTGGAGATATTTTCGGTGCTGAAGATTTCGGCAGTGGAGATTTTCTGCTCCAGTTCTCTTATACGGATTTCATTGAGCGCCAGAGCGTGTTTGGCTGCTTCGTACTCTGCGTTTTCTCTTAAATCGCCATGAGAGCGGGCCAGATCCAGCTGTGCGGCGATTTCTCTGCGTTTGGTGGTTTTAAGGTATTCCAGATCCGATAGGAGCTTATTATATCCTTCTCTGGTAAGATATGTTTTTTCCATTAATAAAAAGCCTCCGCTTGATCAGGTGAACTGATCTGAGTTTCGTAGAAAAAAGGTATTACGGGTTAGTATAGTCTCAAATTTACATTAATTTTTTGATCAGGGGAAGTGGCAATTGGAATTAGTTGAAGGAAGGGGGAGCTGGCATGGTTCTTGCTTTTCCTTAGTAAAGTAAATAAAGCTGGAGGGTAGAATGCACTGTGGTGCATATGTAAAACTGTTTTTTATGCTGATTTTTTGCGGTTTATGTGCTTTTGATTCCAAGGGAATCGAAAAGACGGTGGTTGTGGATACGTTTTCTGCCTGTCTGTCTTTACAGGACAGGCTACCCTGCGGTTGGTATGCCACTCAGCGGGAAGTCCAGATGTTTTCATTGGAACAGGAGCAGGGGAATTGTTTCCTGAAGGTAAAGACAGCCGGAGGCAACACCTCTTTAGGGATTCAGGTCAGCTTTAATACTGACAGCTATCGTTATTTAAGCTGGAGGTGGAGGGTTCACCAGCTGCCCCGGGGGGCCAGAGAGGACAGGCGTCGGTTGGCAGACAGTGCTGCAGGAGTGTATGTGATTTTTAACGGTAAATTAAAGTTGAACCGGATTATTAAATATGTCTGGAGTAGTACTTTAGAGCCGGGGGTGGTTACAGAGAGCCCGTTTAACAGAAGAACTAAAATTATAGTCTTGCGTTGTGGTGAGGCGTCAGCTGGGAAGTGGATTGAGGAGATGGTGGATATATTTGAAGATTATCGAAGGATTTTTGGCACCCAACCTCCTCCTGTACAAGCCATAGCGATCATGTCGGATTCTGATAATACGGAGTCGATTGTGGAAGCTGATTACGATGACTTCCGGATAAGTGTGGAAAAATGAAATTTCCGCTCAAAGCGATCATCGGGATGGGAGGGGTTCTTCTGGCGCTGGTGTGGTCGGTTCACGGGGTGAACTTAAAGGACGTCTGGGAGATTTTAAAGAATATGAATGTTGTTCAAACAATCAGTGTTCTTTTTCTTACTACTCTCAATCTTATGATCAGGGCGGTGGTGTGGATGTGTATAGTAAGACCTATAAAGGTGGTCTCTCTTTATAATGCAGTTTCCAGTTACCTGGTGGGGGTTTTTTCCAACCTTGTTCTTCCTTTCAAACTGGGGGATGTGGCTCAGGGTTATTCTTTAAGTAAGCGGCAGGAAATTTCAAAAATCTCCACTGTTTCTGCAGTGGTTATTCAAAGAATCTTTGAGGTCACCAGTCTGATGTTGATAATGGCGTTTGTGGGGTTTGTGTTTTCTTTTCCTTTACTGTTTCAAAGAAGAACTCTGGTGCTTGGAATATTGGTGCTGACAGGGATACTGGGATTACTGTATGTCTACAGGAAGCGGGAATGGGTGATTAAAAGTATCGAAGAGATGGTAAGCAGAATCTCACCCAAACTGGGTAGAACTGTGGCTATGGTACTGGAGCAGTTTCTTACAGGTACAAAAGTAATCAACAGCTTCTCCGATGTTTCAAAAATCATGTTTCTTTCTCTTCTCTCCTGGACAGTGCAGATCTCCATGGTGAAGCTTACCGCAGAGGCTCTCGATATAAGAATCGATCTGGTAGCCTCAGCTGTTGTTTTACTTATCATCAATATGGGTCTTATTATCCCTCTTGCTCCTGGCAATATTGGCACTTTTCAGTTCTTTAGCATTTTAGCGCTTTCGATATTTTCCGTTTCCAAACCTAAGGCACTTACCTTTTCCATAATTTTCCAAGTCATTCAGGGGGTGCCGGTAATTCTGGGTGGCACCTACAGTCTTATCCAAGAGGTGATTTCTGCAAAAAATCCGGATAACATTTCTTCTTCCGGAAAAAATCAAATCATGTCTAACAGGAATGCCCAACCATGAAAATCGGTATTGTATCCTCTTATTTTTATCCCTGGTATGGTGGTATCACCGAACATGTATTCTATCAGTATAAAGAGCTTAAAAAAAGAGGATATGATGTAAAGCTGATTACCCCCTTTGACGGAAAAGGTATACTGGAGCACAGATGTGATCTTATAAAAATCGGTAAACCTGTACCTTTTATACTTAATGGATCGGTTGTAAAGGTCCCTTTTGTTACCAGGCCTTTGCGGGTGATGAACAGAATATTGGCAGCGTATGATTTTGATATACTGCATCTGCATCAGCCTCTTTTCTGTCTATTGGGACTCAGCGTGCTCAGATGTGTAAAGGATCGACGTAGCAGGGGACTCAAAACTCCCGTAATAATAGGTACTTTTCACGCCTGTGGCGGGGGGGCTGAGCGTTTTTTTGTCAGGAGACTGGGCTTTTACTTTAAGAAGTTTGAGTCTGAGTTTCACTGTCGCATTGCTGTTTCCGCTGCTTCCAGAGATTTTGTTCAACCCATTCTGCCCGGGGAATATCAGATAATCCCTAACGGAGTTGATCTGACGCGGTTTTCTTCAGAAAAGCAGAAAATTTTACGTTTTGATGACGGAGTCAAAAATATTCTCTTTGTAGGGCGACTGGAACCCAGAAAAGGACTTACCACTCTTTTACAAAGCATTCCCCTCATTAAAAACTATACCAATGAGCAGGTCAGACTTATCGTAGTGGGCAATGGTATACTCACCCGGTATTATCGTAGTAGAATTCCTCCCGAAGTCGCAGACCGTGTCTTTTTTATCGGTGAAGCATCCTTTGACGATCTTCCCCGGTTCTACAAAACTGCAGACATATTCTGTTCTCCGGCCACTTATGGAGAAAGTTTCGGGATAGTACTTATCGAGGCCATGGCTGCGGGAGTACCTATTGTTGCCGGAAATAATGAGGGATATCGTAAAGTGATTAAAGATGGGGAAAATGGTTTGTTGGTGGATCCGACTGATCCTCATCAGATTGCCAGGGCGATAGCCAGGTTGTTGCAATCCCCTCAGTTGGCTCAGAAAATCTCCACTCAGGGCATAGAGGATGTTAGAAAATACAGCTGGAGCTCAGTTATAGACCAGATCGAACTATCTTACCGCAATTTTCTCAGTTTCAGTGAGGCAGTATGATCTATGTTTCCTCTAAAATAATCCAGCATTTAGGGGGAGCGATTAAATTCTTTTTTCTGTGGTTTCTTTATTCAACTGCCCGACTCCCTTTATCGTTGCGATATGTGATTACCGACACACTTTCATTTCTGAGCTTTGTTTTATCTCACTCAAAAAGAAGTTCGGTAAGAAAAAATCTGAAATCGATTTTCAAGCGTGATCCTGTTTTTACTGAAATTTACCGGGTCTTTATGGAGTATGGAAGATACTGGGCAGAATATCCGTTGGTAAATAATATCTGGAGACACAGTAGTGTAGTTTACCATAGCCCTGAATTTCCTCCCTGTGAGCCTTGTTTTCTGGGAGTGACCTTTCACATGGGGAATTTCGAACTTTTTGGAAACATTATTAAAGACACCACACAACAAGACTTCCAGGTAGTGGCTGAGCGGCTCCGTCCGCAATACATTGCAGAATTCTTCAAGCGTACCCGTCAAGCTCACGGTATAAAGACCGTCGTTCATGATGACTTACGTCAGATACTAAGGGTGTTAAAGGAAGGGAGGCCATTGGGGATACTATGTGACAGAATGGTGGGGGGAAGTGGAATTGAGGTCCGTTTTTTCGGAAAACGGGTCAAAATGCCGCTTAATATTGTGGATTATGCTTTACAGAAAAAAATTCCGGTTTATGTAGCCTACTGCATCAATAAAAACGGTGTACTAAATGTCTATTCACGTAAAATAAGTGCGGAAACCAGTTTTGATACTGCAGTGCAAACGATCATTTCTACCTTTGAGGAGGCCATTACCCGCTTTCCTTTTCAGTGGCATGTGCTCTCCTCTCTTTGAGTATTCAGACTGTATTTTTTCAAGGGCGGGGGGGTTCAACATGTTTAAAGGAAAACCAGAAGGCGGCAAAAATTGCCCCCAAAGAAAGCAGTATGTCAATTGGGCGCATCATGGCAGTCATAAAGCTTGTGGCCATAGAAAAATCAAGCTGCGAGAGCACTTCTGATTTGGGAATTTTTTTTCCAGTGGCAAAAATATTTACAGCAGTGCTTAAGGTCCCCACTATTATGGCAACCGCCGTTAAAAAGGCTCCGATGTAGCCATACCATTGGTCGATAATCTTTCCTCCGTACTGAATAGCGAATGCAGTGCCAAAACCAACTGCCAGTGCCATCCAGGACACCTGGTATTTCTGAGCCATCAGTAGCCATAGCACAGTAGTAAGGATAGAGGCCAGTACACCTGCTCCGATAGCCAGTAGAGGTTTCTGTTTTTTGCGTAATTGTTCCAGTTTGATTGCGAATTCATCTACTTCCATTTCTTGAGCTTCAGCGGATTGCAGTTGTGTTTCTGACATGGTTCACCTTTCCTGTTGCAGGCAATTCTCTGATTACCCGGCTGTATTAAATTTTTGTGCTATGGATTTTTCAATATACAACCCTTTCACAATAGAGGCAATTAAAACAAGTCAATTTAATCAGATCAGGATTGTAATTAAACTGTTAATACTGACGTTAAAATAACAGGTGGAAAAAAGATGAGGATCAATTTTAACCTGGGTTTTCTTTTTGAAAATCGAATGCTGAAGCAGGAAGAAAAGAAGATCTCATCAGCTGTTTTTTGCCTTTAAATTAATAGTATAAGGAGGTTCTTATGAATAGGATATACTTAAAAAGTCACAGGGACAGCCTCTCACGCATCATCAGGAATGTTAAAGGTTGGTATTTCAAACCAGAACACCGTCTGATGTCTGTACTTATTACCGGGCAATTTATACTGATTGTTCTGGCATTTACAACCCAACGTCAGGGGGTGATTCTTCCTATAGGTAAGGATGTGGTTAGCGCTTATAATTTGCTTCAGTCCACTCCCACCGGAAAACGATTGATTAAGGATGTAAAAAGTGTGACCCGGGGAAGAGTTATTTTTCTGACTCTTGGAGAGACTGAAAGGGACGACCTTTTTGATGAGTGCGGCAAGACTGTACGGGGATTAACCAGAACTGATTTTGCAGTCTCAGGGATTTCCTGTGGGATTCGCCGGGTTACCGTGATTGCCAACAGGGATGTATTGGGAGAGAGACCTTCTGAAATAGTCAAGAGTTTGGCATTCGAGCTGGAGAATGTCTATCAGATCTTCGCTCTGAGTTGTGCCTGTCCATTAAAAGACAGTCCGCGTGCAGCCATAACACAGGCCAGAGTCATTAATGAACTAGGAGTTTACTAATTAATTAGTTTGCAAGTGAATCAATGGAAACAATTGCCGGTATTGAGTGGAAAGTGTGCAAGTGTGAAGCATAGGAGGAAAACAGGGAATTAATGGATTTATTCAAAGTCTTTCCTCACGGCTCTTGTTTAAGGTGAGTTATTGTTTTACCGTTTCTGAGAAGGTTTGTTCAGATGGTAAATGCTTTATTATAAATCATTGATTACTTCATCCAGATAGCTGATCCGGGTTCTCCACCATAACTTCATTTTTTCTATCTCCTCATCGAAGTTGATATTTAAATCCCATATCGTTGTGTTTGCTTTGTGAGATGATTCAATTTGCTTTTTCATATCATCCATGAAATTTTCCATGGCCATCACTTCGCCTTTCATGATATTCCAGCGATTCTTATATAATACTATAAATCCCGGATCGGAATAAAACCTTTCAAAAAAAGGATGCTTGTCACAAAGATCATATGGGTTGGTAAAATATCTGTATTCGCCATCACCAAAACCGAAAGCCCAATCAAAATCCCATAAAGGTCCCATATGCAGAATTCCGTCAGCATCCATATACATGAAAGTTGATTTTGGATGTTTAAGTTCGTGGTTTTTTAATATTTCATGTATTAGAAGAAAATCTATAAATGATTGCAAATCAACATGATTTTTATATGAATTATCAGGAATGGGTTCACCTTTGTTGTACAGAAGAGTTTCTAAAGTATTGATTTTTTCTCTTACGAATAAATACTTATCAGAGTATCCTGTTTCATTTATAGAACATTCCGGCGAACTGATCAATATTGGCAGTTTATAATGTTCAGATGTGAACTTTGGTTCTTCATCGAAATAATTATCGAATTCTATAAAAAAGCCCTTGTTCTCATCAATTTCAACTCTTCCTGGGGCTACCTGGTTGTGTTCTGTAAGCAGGTAATTTCCTATATACTCTCCATTGAGTAAAACATCCACATGAAAGTAATTATGAGAAAATCTCATTTCAAAGCGTTTTCCTAATTCAAACGCAATAGTATTTAAGAGAAGTGTAGGGTCCTGATGATTTGCTAATAATACCCAGTCCTTTGCGGCTTTTAATCCAAATAGTGAGGTCTTTTTATCAAATTTAATTCTATATGGTTTTTTCGGTTTGGCCCAGGTGGTATTACCTCTACCTCTTATCTCATCTTTAAAACCAGTTTTTTCGATATTGTACTCAGGATTATTAAGATCCTGGATAGTGACATTTGCTCTTAAATAGTCTTCTTTGCTCGTTATTGGCCGTTTGAATGCAGTGCTGATTGATATGATAGGGATATTTCTGGATTCAACAACCTCAATTTCGAGATCTGTTGACATAGAGTTATTTTCAGGAGTTTTATTTTTAGATACGGTAATTACAGCTCTGCCTGCATTTCCGGCAATGAGCATACCGGAATTCGGATCATACGAAACGATTTCCGGATTATTACTAGTAATATCTATCTCTCCGTCGATTTTACCATCGGTAGTAAGTGGGAATTTCTGCCCTGATAGTAATGAATTAAACTTATTTAATTTTATGATGGAAGTGAGCGGGGGCTCGTTGTTTGGTATTGTAGCCAGTTGCTGGCAACCTGTAAACAGAAGTAAACTGAAGGTGAGGCAAAATCCAATCACCATTTTTAACATTGTTTCTTACTCGTTCTATGTGTCATTTAGCGTTTAACAATTGACCATTCACAGATAACATTTAATATTCTGGTGTTTTGTCTGCATACGATGAAGCTACATAGGGTTTTAATTTTCGTTCAATATAATAAAAAAATTGTAAATAAGAAAGTGTATAATAGGGAAATGAAGGCAGAATATCTCAGAAAACATTCTGTAATTAAATAAATTTTCAGGCCGAAAGAAGACGGCAAAAATTTCCTCTTCCTCTGGATGAAACTTCCTGCCTGGCTACAGACATTAAAGAACGATGATTGTAATTCTTTGAAATATCGAAAGTTATCCTATTGCCATTACTGGCATGAAATATGCTTATGTTTCCTCTGCAGAACCTCAGATCAGGGAGTTATGATGATTCAGGGAATCTATACTGCATCGATGGGGATGACTCCTCTGATGCAAAAGCAGGATCAGATCGCTAACAATCTGGCCAATATTAACACTACAGGCTTCAAGCAGAGCGGTCTTTTCATCAAAACCTATCAGAAATTTCTCAGCAATGATCAGCACCAACCCTTTGTAAATGAACAGATAAAGGCAGACGAAGTGTATGTTGATTATAGCGAGGGACCACTCAGGCAGACCAACTCCACTCTGGATGTGGCTATCAAGGGGAGCGGCTTTTTTACGATCATGACTGATAGTGGACTTCAATATACCAGAAACGGAAATTTCTCGCTGAGTCCGGAAGGGTTGCTGGTTAGTTCTGATGGCTCCAGGGTGATGGGCACGGATGGCTTTATAAGGGTGGAGCGTGATACTCCAATTACTATAAGCGATAAGGGTGAGGTGATTCAGCGTGGTGAGAGCAAGGGAGTTCTGAAAATAACTGATTTTAAAAAGCCTTATAGTATGTATCGTTGCGGGGAAAGCCGTTTTCGGCCTTTATTGCCTGATGGTGATGTCACGGTTAAAAGTGCCGGATTTGTTGTACGGCAAGGGTATTTGGAAGGGTCCAATGTGGATATCATTCGAAATATGGTTCAGATGATCTCTGCGAACAGAAATTTTGAAGCAGATCAGAAGGCTTTGCATGCTCAGGATGAAACTCTGGAGAAGGCTGTAAATCAGGTTGGCAGACTGGGGTAATCTATATCTTTTCCGTTAAGAGGTGACTTATGATGCGGTGTATGATGACAGCGGCTACCGGTATGGAAGCTCAACAGTTATATATGGATACCATATCCAATAATTTATCCAATGTGAATACAGTCGGATTTAAACGCTCAAAAGTGGAATTTCAGGATCTGATGTATCAGACTCTCAGAGAACCTGGAGTGAGAAATTTCGAGGGTGCAATGGCTCCGGCAGGGATAGAGACTGGATTGGGAGTCAGACCTGCAGCAACCCAGAGAATTTTTGAGCAGGGTGCACCGAACCAAACGGAAAATGATCTGGATTGGGCGATTCAGGGCGAAGGATTGTTTCAGATAACCTTACCTGATGGGGGTACTGCTTATACCCGTGATGGTTCTTTCAAGCTCTCAAGTGATGGTTCCATTGTGAGCTCTTCAGGTTTCCTTCTTTATCCGCAGATTAGTGTTCCGGAAGGTTCTTCAGAGTTGACGGTGGCTGCAGATGGCAGAGTCTCTGTTAAGCTTCAGGGGGAAGATACAATGACTGATATCGGGCAGGTTGAGGTTGTCCGCTTTATTAATCCATCAGGACTGCGTTCGCTGGGGGGAAACCTTTTTGCGGTTACCGATTCCAGTGGTGAGCCGGTGGCTTCTTTTCCGGGTGAGGAGGGTGCTGGTACGATAATGCAGGGTTACACCGAATCATCAAATGTTAAGATTGTAGATGAGATGGTGAATATGATTTCGGCTCAGCGTGCTTTTGAGATAGTTTCCAAATCAATACAGGTTGCTGAGGATATGTTACAGGTAGCCAGCAATTTGAAAAGATAACAGGTAGAGAGTGGTAAAGTATGGGTGCAGCGGGAAAAATAATTTGTTCATGTCTGTTAATCATCATCGGTTCTTTTCTTACCAGCTTATCTGCTGCGCCTGCGATTACTTTGACATTTAAAGATTCAGCTTTAACAAAAGATACAATATTCTTACTTGGTGAAATTGCGAAGATAGAGTGCGCTGACAGTGGATTAAAAAGCCGGTTGCAGAATATGGTTGCCGGAAACAGTGCACCTGCCGGATATTCCAGATATTTAAATGTGGACGATTTCCTTCTATACAGAATAAAACCTCAATTCGGAAATTTCCAGTTCGTGTTATGTGGTTCTCAGAGGGTTTTTATAAGAACCGCTTTTATAGAAAAAAAGATTGAAGACTACATGGAATTGATTCAGGACTATTTCAAAAAAGAGGTTCTATGGCCACTTGGATGCTGGGAAGCGATAATAAAAGAGCCGCAGCGCTCCTGGAAATGTCTTCCTGGGAAAACCACTGCAGAAGTGGTGGGAATTGAGAGCGGTTATCCCAGAGGTAATACTCAGCTCTGGCTTATTGTGGAACAGGGCCAGCGAAAACTCAGAATTCCTGTATTATGTAACGTCAAAGTAATGGTACCGGTTCTGGTTGCCAGAAGGCCTGTTGTCCGGGGGCAGGAAATTACATCTGAAGATTGTGAGCTTAAATCTGTTAATATAACCGGATTTGGTCCACAGCCTCTGTTTAATGATTCTTCGCTTATCGGGATGCGGGCGCTCAGAACCATTAATCCTGGTACAATTCTTCACACCCGCTTGATAGAGGGTCTTCCGACGGTTGATAAGGGTGAACTGGTGGAGATACTGGTTTGCAAGGGAAGAGTTAAAGTCGCAGTGCCGGGGATTGCACGCGAAGCCGGAAAAATTGGAGAGAAGATCTGGGTGGAAAATACAAACAGTAGAAAATTAGTTCAGGTAATAGTGAAAAGTAAGGGAACTGTTACTGTTGCGCAAGGAGGATTGTCCATATGAATTATCATGCATTCGCTATGTTTATCACCATCATTCTCACTGTTTTATCGGTGTCCAGGGCCGCATCGGTTTACAGCCTTTATTCGGATCACCGGGCAATGAAAGTGGATGATATTCTGACAGTGTTAATTGTTGAATCCGCCAAGGCAGGAAGTGAGAGTAAGACCAATACCAGTAAGGAGAATTCCGGACAATTGCAGTCCGCAGGCGGGAGCGGTCCATTGAATTTCCTGCCATCCTTGGGATTTTCGGGTGGTAGCCGGGTTGGTTTTGATGGAAAAGGGGGAACATCACGTGAAGGCAGTCTGGTGGCTACCATTACTGCAAGGGTGATAAAAGTTCTGGACAATGGAAACCTGGTGATTGAGGGAAGTAAAGTAGTTGAAATAAATGAAGAGAAAGAGATTATAAAATTGACCGGAATGGTTCGTCCTCAGGATATTCAGAAAAATAACATTATTTATTCTTCCAGCATAGCGGATGCTCAGATTACTTATACCGGTAAAGGTGCCGTGAATACCGGAAGAAGACCCGGTTTAATAGCCAGATTTCTTAATTTCATTTTTTAAAATGAAATATGGTATCAGTGGGGTGATCAAGGGACAAAATATGAAAAAGACTCTATTAATGCTTGCAGTATTAGGTTTTACGCTCACTGAGGCTCAGCAAAGGGTAAGAATCAAGGATGTGGCCTCTTTGACAGGGCTGGAGGATGTGCAACTGTTTGGTTATGGTCTGGTAGTAGGTTTGGGTGGGACCGGGGATCGCAATCAGACGGTTTTTACAGAACAGTCAATAAGTAATATGTTAAAGAACATGGGGATTGAGCTTCCTGAAAAACACATACGGGTGAGAAATGTGGCAGCAGTGATGGTAACCGGCAATCTCGCACCATTTAAACGTAAAGGAACCCGTCTGGATGTGACTGTGTCTTCCATGGGTGATGCCACCAGTCTGGAAGGGGGAACGCTTATTCTTACACCGATGCAGGGGCCTGATGGTTCCATTTATGCTTCTGCACAGGGCCCGCTGGCTACAGGAGGTTATGATATAACCGACAGAGGCTTGACTCATATCAAAAAAAATCATGTACTGGTGGGAAGAATTCCAGATGGAGCTATTGTGCAACGGGAATATGTATTTAACCTGGTGGATGGACAGGATTTGTCATTGTCACTGCATATGCCGGATTTTACATCTGCACTGTCATTATCAAGATCTATCAATGCGGAATTTGCCCAGAAAATCAGAAACCCTGTAGCCAGGCCTGTGGATGCTGCAACAGTGGTGCTTGATTACAATGCTTTTCTCAGAGATTCTATCCGGAATTATATCAATCTGATAGAATTTATCTCCATGGTGGAGAATCTGACATTTGAGGTTGCATCTCAGGCCAAAGTGGTTATTAATGAGAGAACCGGAACCATAGTGGCTGGTGGAGATGTAAGAATTTCGCAGGTGGCAGTTTCACATGGCGGAGTGAAAGTGGAGATAGTAAACAGACCGGAAGCAGTTCAGCCGCAGCCCTTTACACTTGGTCAAACTGAGATAATCCCTAATCCGGAGGTGGTGGTTGAGGAGAAGGATGCTGAGATGGTGGTTCTTGACGGAACTGCAACAGTTTCGGATCTGGCACATACACTTAATTCACTTGGAGTGACTCCCAGAGATGTTATTTCCATTTTGCAGGCTATTAAGCAGGCCGGAGCGCTTCATGCGGAGCTGGTTATTTTGTGATGGCTTAAATAACAGCCCTGTCCTGGTTTAGTTTTTTAACTGTAGCAATAGTAATAAAGAGAGATTCCTGCTTGTGCAGGTTGAAGGGTAAAAAATTCAGGTGAGTGTTTTTTAGCAGGTATGCAGCTTCAATGTCCTTGTATCGCTGCTACGGAAACGGTTGCGACTTTTTGAGTTTGATCTTAGAAAACTGTTGTTAATCATTTTTTTCCAAGCTGAGAAAAGATTTCTTTCAGGTGTTTCTTTTTGTTCCATGCTTTTTTTGCAGAGTTCTATTAGCCGTTTTTCGACCCATTTTCCTTCGGTTTTCTTTTTGGGGAGAAGCGCCAGAATCTCTTTAAGTATGGCTTGGTTTTCAGGATCGAACTCATAGGAGTTTTCGTTTTCCGGTTCTCTGCAGACTCCATTTTCATTCAGTATCAGATCTGCCATATTAACCTCCTTTTTTCTCACCTCAATTATAATTATACCAGATCTATGTTAGTTTTAATACCTGTTTTTTAATAAAGACTGCTTAAGACACTACAAGTTTATATAATTATTACGATTAAGATTGTATGTCGATGCAATAAAATCTGAAGATGGTATGATAATTCGATGCCGGATTAAGTCCAAGGTTCAAAAGAACAGATGATAGATTTTGTTCCCTGAACATAAAAAAAAGGGACCGGCAAAAGCCGGCCCCTTCTTTCATAACAGAGTGCAGGTGAGTTATTTTCTATAATACTCGGTATGCAGCAGTTTGTGGGATTTTTCACCTCCGGGGTGACCCAGAAATTCACGGTAGAGCCTCTGGATATAGGGGTTCTCGTGTGATTTACGGGTTTCTTTATCCCGGTCAATGTCGTAGATGCCTTTCATTCTCTGCTCAAGAATTTCGGTATCTGCGTGGATAAATGGTTGACCGCCGCCATTAATACATCCTCCTGGGCAGGCCATGATTTCGATCATGTGATAGTGGCATTCACCTTTTTGAATTTTTTCCAGAAGTTTTCTGGCATTTCCCAGACCGGAGGATACTGCCACATTCACTTTTTTACCTTCCAGATCGATAGTAGCCTCTTTAATCCCTTCCAGACCTCTGACCGCAGTGAAATCCACATTTTTGAGTTCTTTGCCGGTAGCCCATTCATAAGCTGTACGTAAAGCAGCTTCGAGCACTCCTCCGGTGACTCCGAAAATTACTGCAGCACCGGTGGATTCTCCCAGCGGATTGTCAAAATTGTCATCGCGCATTTTGGTGATATCCACACCAGCTTCTCTGAACATGGTGGCCAGTTCTCTGGTGGTGACAACATAGTCTACATCCTGAATTCCGCTGTTGGCAAACTCTGGTCTTCCGGCTTCATATTTTTTTGCCTGACATGGCATAACAGAAACCACGATCAGATTTTCCGGTTTTACTCCGATTTTTTCAGCGTAGTATGTTTTGGCAATGGCACCAAACATCTGCTGCGGAGATTTACAGCTTGACGGAATGTTAATCAGATCCGGGAACTGGAATTCCAGGAAGTTAACCCATCCGGGACAGCAGGATGTGAGAATCGGCAGATTCTCATTGTTTTTAAAACGTTCCAGAAACTCATGTGCTTCTTCCATGATGGTAAGGTCGGCACCGAAATTGGTATCGAACACAGCATCAAAACCGATCTGCTTCAGACCGGATACCAGTTTACCGGTCATATCGGTACCAGGCAGCTCCCCAAATTCCTCACCTATAGCTACCCGGACAGCCGGAGCGATCTGAACGATCACCTTTTTGGAAGGATCACTGAGTGCAGACCAGACTTTTTTGGTGAAACTGATACCGGTCAGTGCAGCAGTCGGGCAGACATTAACACACTGTCCGCACATTACACAGTTAGTGTTGCAAAGAGGTTTCATTTCAGCGGGGGCCACCACAGAATTAAAACCTCTTCCATAACCTGACAGGGTCCCTACAGTCTGGATATCATTGCAGGCAGTTTCGCAACGTCTGCACATGATGCATTTACTCAGGTCCCGTTTAATAGCTTTACTTGTAATATCCACCGGATACTCAGACATGGCACCCTTATAACTGAGATTTTCGATTCCGAACTGCTGAGCCAGAGACTGCAGTTCGCAGTTGAGATTTTTTGCACAATTAAGGCAGTCAAAGGGGTGGTCCGAAAGAAGCAGTTCAAGCACGATTCGCCGTGCCTGAATGACTTCTGCAGTATTGGTTTTAATTACCATTCCATCCTGAACCGGGGTGCAGCATGCAGGCATCATTTTTTTCCTTCCCTGCATCTCCACATCTACCATACAGATACGGCAGGAACCCACACGGTGCTCGACATTGAAGCTTTCCAGATTCATATGACACAGGGTTGGAATGTAAACTCCATCAAGCTCCTTTGCGGCTTCAAGGATCGTGGCATCCTTGAACACTTCCACTGGAGTATCGTTTATTATCACTCGAGCCATTTAGTTCTCCTTATTATCTAAACACCAGTCTTGGCTGATGAAAAATTCAGTTATCTGATCTCAATCGCGGAGAATTTGCATTTCTGGTAACACAGACCGCATTTGATACATTTGGACTGATCGATTTCATGCGGCTGTTTTACTTTCCCCGTGATACAGTTCTGAGGACAGTTCCTGGCACATGCCGTACAACCGATACATTTGTCACTGAGAATGAAATACTGCATCAGATTCTTGCACACGCCGGCTTTGCACTTATGATCCCGGATATGTTCGATGTATTCATTTTTGAAAAATTTCATAGTCGAAAGAACCGGGTTTGGTGATGTCTGTCCCAGACCGCAAAGTGAAGTTTTCTTTATGGTATCGGCCAGAGCACTGAGTTTATCCAGTGTATCCTCTTCTGCTTTACCATCGGTAATGGTGCTCAGCATCTCATGAAGTCTTTTATTGCCTATACGGCAGGGTGTACATTTGCCGCAGCTTTCATCCAGAGTAAACTCCAGGTAAAATTTAGCAATATTGACCATGCAGTCAGTTTCATCCATAACAATCATACCACCGGAACCCATCATGGAACCGATTGCGGTAAGATTCTCATAAGTGATCGGAGTGTCCAGATTCTCTTTTGTGATACAACCACCCGAAGGGCCTCCGGTCTGAACCGCCTTGAAATCCTTTCCGCCGCGAATTCCCCCGCCGATATCGTAGATGATCTCCCGCAGTGTTGTGCCCATGGGTACTTCCACCAGACCGACATTATTGATTTTTCCGGCCAGAGCGAAAACTTTGGTTCCCTTGGATTTTTCGGTTCCGATTGAGTTGAACCACTCTATACCTTTGTTAATAATCGGAGGTATATTGGCAAAGGTTTCAACATTGTTAACACAAGTAGGAACTTTCCACAGTCCGCTTTCTGCAGGAAATGGTGGCTTTGTAGTGGGCTCGCCCCGGTTTCCTTCTATACTGTGGATAAGCGCAGTCTCTTCTCCACATACAAATGCCCCGGCACCGAATTTAAGTTCGATGTCAAAATCAAAGCCGCTGCCCAGAATATTTTTACCCAGCATACCAATCTCCCGGGCCTGCTTTATGGCAACCTGAAGCCTCTGAATAGCCAGGGGATATTCTGCGCGGATGTATATGTAGCCCTGTGAAGCACCGATAGCATAACCTGCAATGGTCATGGCCTCCAGAACACTGCATGGATCACCTTCCAGGATAGAGCGGTCCATAAATGCACCGGGGTCACCTTCGTCAGCATTACAGATGATAAACTTTTCAGGACTGTCAAATTTGCTGGCTGCTTCCCATTTGAGTCCGATAGGAAACCCGCCACCACCTCTTCCCCGAAGACCCGACTTTTTCATGAATTCGATAACCTGAAGTCCGGTCATTTCGGTTAAGCATTTCCCCAATGCCTGATATCCTTCAGCTGCTATATATTCCAGAATGTTTTCCGGGTTTATAGCTCCGCAGTTGCGTAATGCAATACGGATCTGCTTCTTATAAAAGGGTATATCTTTACTTTTTTCGATTTTCTTTTTAAGAAGCGGTTCTTCATAAAGAAGTCTCTCTACCCGTGTGCCCCCAACAATATGCTGCTCCACAATCTCTTTAGCATCATCGGGGCTCACCTGTACGTAAAAAACATTATCAGGCTGAACTAAAACGATGGGCCCCTTTTCGCAGAAACCGAAACATCCGGTTTTTAGTACCTGCACTTTTTGAGCAAGCCCGCGGTTTTCGATCTCAGTCTTAAGGTTCTCCGCTATCTTTGAACTGTCGCTGGAAACGCAACCCGTACCTCCACAAACCAGAATCTCTTTCTCAAAGGCGGGTTTCTGTGCAGCATTTTCCGCTCTGAGACCCAGGAGGTGGTTAAAAGCTTTGTGTCTTTCCAGAAGTTCGGAATAACTGTTTATTCTTTCAAATTTCATTCTTTTACCTCGCTTTTATACTGGCTGAGTATCCTTTTTACATCACCACCCGGTTTCAGCTTGCCGAAAACCTTTTCTCCGATGGTTATAACCGGTGCCAGTCCGCAAGCTCCAATACAACGGACAACATCTATGGAAAATTCCATGTCTTCTGTCACCTGCCCGGCTTTTATCCCCAGTTCCTTCTCAAATTCTTCCAGAATTTTGTCAGCTCCTTTTACAAAGCAAGCCGTTCCCAGGCAGATTGAAACGTTATGTTTTCCTCTGGGCTCAGTGGTGAAATAGTTATAGAAACTGATCACCCCTGAAACTTCTGAATGGTGAATATTCAGTTTACGGGCGACATGAACCTGTACTTCTTCCGGAAGATACCCGAAGATATGCTGAGCCCGGTGAAGAATCATGATTAGATCGCCCTTACGTCTGGGACTTGAGCCGTTTATTCCCAGTGAATCGATGAACTGATCTAGTTTGTCAAACATCTCTTTTGCTGCACCTTCTGTTGCGCAGTTTGTTGCATTGTTTTCCAAACGTGCCTCCTTTAAATTTTATCCTGCTGTAGAGTATACATTACAAATCACTCTCATAGGTAAAAAATGTGAAAAAAATCTCAAAAAAAACCACCAGGCAATCCACAGCGGCATAAATGGTTTAAAAATGCCTTGTAATTTAGATTAATCTGATTTTTATTGTGAAAAATGGATTATTAAAAACGCTATTTTCCCGCAGACGACTCAATTACACTCTCTCTTCGCACTTAGAAACAGCTTCAGTATACTTCAATATATTATTAAACGTAAATGGGCTTGCGGTTTTTGTACTTACTGTACTTTTAATTTTTGGCTGTCTGCTTACTTTATCTTAAATCATATATTTATTACGTTCTTATTATGAATTGATTTGCTCTTTTCTAGGCAATCTCTGTTTTCGGGTTTAAAGGTGTGCTGGTGGGAGTGTCTGGTGTTCTGAAGCTCCATAAGTAATTGGTTTTTTAAAAGAGTGTGCAAATTTTTAACATTCATTGTATTTTTAACAGGTATCGCAAAAAGAACAGACTCGCCCTGGAGTGATTTAGTAAGCTGGGTGGGCAATTCAACGGCATAGTGAAATCTCAGGATCATTTATGACTAGATTCGGACTGGACTGCTTTATTGAGAAGATCCCTTTAGCGTTGAAGGGAAAAAAAGTTGGGATTGTTTGCCATGCGGCCTCTATTAACAGCTGCTGGTCGCATGTAATAGATATTTTGGCACAGCATCCGGATGTCAGACTGGCGGCTATCTTCGGACCGCAGCATGGCATTTATGGACAGACTCAGGATAATATGATCGAGTGGGAGGGGGGAATTCACCCGGAATTAAAAATTCCGGTTTTCAGTCTCTATGGCAAGTTGCGTAAGCCCTCTTCTTCTATGTTGGATGGTCTCGATGCGCTTATATTTGATATTCAGGATGTGGGGGCCAGGCCTTATACTTATGTATGGACACTGAAATTATGCATGGAAGCTTGTATGGAAAAAGGAATTCCAGCCTGGGTTTTAGATCGTCCCAATCCTATAGGATGTGTGCCTTTTGATGGCCCGATGCTTTCGCCGCAATATTTTTCCTTTGTAGGGGGTGCACAGATTCCTCTTTGTCATAGGCTGACCATGGGTGAGATGGCGATTATCCTGAAAGACTGTTTTTTTCCAGATCTGGAACTGGAGGTCGTGTGGATGGAGAACTGGTGGCGAAGCTCTCTATGGTGGCAGACTGCTCTTCCATGGGTACTACCCTCTCCCAATATGCCCACAGTGGATACTGCAGTGGTATATCCCGGAATGGTTCTTCTTGAGGCCACAAATATGTCCGAAGGCAGGGGGACTACCAGACCATTTGAGATAATTGGTGCACCGTATATCAATAGTCACAGGTTGATTCAATCGCTTTCCAATCAAGAGCTGAGTGGATGTCTGTTCAGAGAGCATGGCTTCATTCCCACTTTTCAGAAATGGCAGGGACGTTATTGTAACGGACTGCAGGTACATGTTACCAGTGCTGAAAATTATTATCCTGTACTTACCACAGTTGCTATTTTAGCCAGTGTCTTCCAGCAGAGTGTTTCTGAGTTCTGTTTTAAAGATCCACCTTATGAATACGAAACAGAAAAGATGCCTTTTGATATTCTCTCTGGAGACAGTTCTTTACGGATGGCTCTACTTGATAATAGACCAATTGCGGAGATCAGGGCTCAATGGCAGGAAAGCTACAAACCATACATTGATCTTTTTAACAGTGTTGCTCATTATCCGGAGCACATCTGATGACCGGTTTTATATTGGCTGCAGGTTTTGGAACCCGCTTAAACCCTATAACCCGCTATTTACCAAAGGCTCTGGTTTCTGTTGCTGGAAAACCTCTTCTGGCCAGATCGCTTCAGTTTCTTAAGAGGCAGGGTTTTAATACTATCGGAGCAAATTCACACTATTTATCCCACCAGATCGAGCAGTTCAGAGAAGAGTCCACGGTGTATTTTGAAATTTTTCATGAACAGAAGATAAGGGGAACCGGAGGTGCACTTCATTTTGCCAGGGATTTTCTTAGTCAGGATGAACTGTTTTTTGTACTGAATGTGGATATTGTATGTCAAATAGACCTGAACCCGGTGATCAGTTTTTTTAAAGATTCCTCTTTCAGCTGCCTGTTAATCGCTTTTAAATCACTGACTGGAGGGGGAACAATATTTTATGAACCGCAAAGCAGGCAATTTCTGGGAACAGCTTCAGAACATGGAAGTAACCCAAACGCTTGTGGAGCAGATTTTATAGGTGCTGCACTATATAAAAGAGAGTTCCTTGAGCTTTTGACCGATGATGATTTTTCCATTGTGCCGGTATGGTCCAGAGCTTTTCAGAAGGGAATTAAAACCGGAGTTTTTCTGGTGCAGGATGGTTACTGGAGGGATATAGGTACTCCTCAGTCGCTGGCACAGCTGCATTTTGATGTAATAAATAATGTGGTCTGCCTGGACGTACCGGATTATCTTATGGTAGACAGTCTGAAAAAGTATGCGGTTCCGCGGTCTGTTTCGGGACAGGATTTTCCGGGTTTGGAAAATGCCTGGGTGGAGACCGAATCATTTGGAAATGCAAATGTGATCAGCCATAGTGTCGTTTTTAAAAATAGTACAATAGACAATAATACACCACTTTGCAATTCACTTGTCACCCCCTGGGGAGTAATCTGTCTTGATGAACATTGAATGTACACCTGCACAAATTGAATTTCTCAAAAGTGAAATCACTGATTTTTCTCCTGAGAGTTGGAAAGTGGAACTGGCCGGCAGAGCCGGCTCATCCCGCTATTTTCTGCGGCTTTCATTTCTTAACCGGTCTTACGTGTTGGTGGTTTGGGATGGAAGAGATGAGGATTGGCCACGCTTTTTAAAGATTCAGAAAGATCTTCATTCGGTTGTACCGTTTCTTCCCGGAATCTACAAGGACGATGCGGTACGTGGATTGATTTTGGAGGAGGATCTGGGAAGTACTACCCTAAAACGTTTCTGTACCCATCACCTCAGCGATACTGCCAGTGTTATTGAACAATACCGATCGGTTCTGGATGCTCTTTTTAAATGGCAGAGTATGAAAATCGATGCTAGCCCGGTTATCGCAGCCAGATCTATGGATCTGGAGACGTTTTTATGGGAGTCATGGTACTTTGCTCATTATTGCGTGACTGATTATTTTGCCTGTGAGTATTTGTTGGATGAATCCTGGGAAAAAGAGCGTGCAGAGCTGGCTAAAGAGGCCGCTGCTCTTCCAAAAGTATGTATTCACCGGGATTTCCAGTCTGAAAATGTTATGCTCTGTAATGGTAGAATCCGTTTTGTGGACTATCAGGGGGCCAGACTGGGGCCTGCCGGCTATGATGCAGCATCGCTTCTGTTTGATCCATATATTGAAATGCTTGATGAGCACATGACGAAAGAACTCTACAGATATTACAGTGGACTGCACAGTGATGGTTTTGATGAACACTCGTTTTATATCTGTGCAGCACAAAGGCTTATGCAGGCATTGGGAGCATACGGAAATCTCTCTATTCACAAGGATAAACAATGGTATCGCGACTATATTCCGATTGCCTTGCAGAGATTACGGCATGTTCTCAATAATCTTCCGCAGTTCCCTGCTATCTCCAGGGTGGTTTCTGTTTGCATTGACTGCTTGAATCGATAAAATAATCATGATATAATTTACCTGCCTTGTTTTCGGTTTATTCCATGAGGTGATGGTTGCAAATGAATATCAAGATTTACCCCTGTGGCATTTATCAGATACTTGAGATTGGCGGACAGATTGTTATCCCTCAACTTGAAGAGTTGCGTCATCTCATTACAGGCAGTATTGCAAATGGTCAGAACTTCATCGCCATACGATTTACGGATGCTGCGTATTTGTATAGTGGCGCAATTGCGGTTCTTATCAGCTGTTTCAAACAGGTCAAGGATATGCAGGGGGATCTTTGTTTACTTGAACCCAAGAAGGAAATGGTGGATTTACTAAGGCAGATGGGTATAGACCGGCTTATTCCAATTTATGCGGCGATAGAATGTCTTCCGGATGACCGTCGCCAGATTGAGGATTATAACCTGAATTCTAAAGTTGTATAAAAAGCTGCCACAAAGAAGTTTCAGAATAGGTTTCCATAGTTAAGGAGCCCTTTGGGGTCAAATGCCGTTTTTATGGCTTTCATCTGATTGATTGCTTTTTCGTCATACATCCGGTGGAAATATTCTTTTTTGATTTTGCCTATCCCATGTTCAGCACTGATGGTACCTCTGTTTCTTATGGTAACTTCCATTATTTCCCGGTATATTTCAAGTGCCCTGTCCATCTCTCCGGTATTTGAGGGAATTATGTTTATGTGAAGATGATAGTCACCCAGATGACCGAATGATGTATAGAAAAGGGACTCCTTCTCTATTATGGAAAGGTATTGACTATAGACATCACGGAAAATTTCTGGCGGAACTGCGGTATCTGTACCGACTTTTCGTATCGGTGGGGATCCGATTTTATATCTGGCTATGAGGGAATTGACAAGTTCAGGAATGATATGACGGAATTTTCTGAGCCGCTCCCTTTCTGAAGGATCATAACCGCTCCATGTATGTTCGAATGAGGAACCACACTGAAATAGTATTCTTTCCCAGTAATCATATTGTGATTCAAAAGACTGTGGATGACTCTCCATAAATTCCCAGAAGACCGCACAGGTTTTACCGTCCGGATAGTCCGGAAATGTTTCTGAAATGCGTTCACGGTTATCTCTAACCAGTGACAGGGAATTTGGATCAAAATATTCGATTGAAATGACCTGTGATTGCCGACGCAGAAAATCTGCAAAGTCAAATACTGATTCGCTGTTGTCAAAAAATGACATTCCGGAAATTATCTGAAATTCCGGAATAAGGCTGATACCTATCTGGTAAAATGCTGCAAGAGTACCTTCAGACCCGGTTAACAGATCGATAAGATCCATAGATGGGCTGGAGTAGTAACCGGAAGCATTTTTGGTATCAGGCATGGCAAAATCAGGTGATGGTATCCGGAGTGTGTGCTTCTGGTCTGTTGTTATTTTGAAACAATTGTTTTGTGAAATGATTTCACCTCTGGAGATTTCCACCTTCTCGCCTGTAGCGAGTACAAAACCCAGGCTTTTCACAAAGTTGCGGGTAGGTCCGAACCGGAAGGAACGTGCACCGGAAGCGTTTGTTGCTACAGTGCCTCCCAGCTGTGCAGTGGCTTCGGTCGGATCGGGAGGGTATATATACCTATTCTCTCGTATTGAGTCTGCTCCCTCAACCTGATAAGGCCAGTTACCTGGAGATTCAAGAAACTCCTTTATAGACAAAAGAGTTACTCCCGGCTCACATTGAAGAACCGGAGTGGTACCATTCCAGTTCACGGAAATTATCCTGTTCATTGAAGAAAAACATACTGCGATACAATCTTCACCTGGAACAGCGCCACCGGTTGTTCCGGTTTGAGCACCGATAAAAACTACAGGTGCAGATTGATTGTTTGCTTCTTTCAGAATAGATTGCAAATCTTTGCAGTTTTCAGGAAAAAACACTTTCTGCGGGACACCTGAAAAATACTGCGATTCATCGTGAAGAATTGAAGGTAAGCTCTGGCGAACTGCATCTTTCCCGGAAATTATACGCATAACATCCTGATCATAATTGAATGTAGCTTTAAAAGCATAATAAAATAAAATTAATTCTTGTACTCCCGGAAATGATATTGTGATTTTTTTCTGACTTTGTTTTGTTATCATTAGCTTGTGAAAGATATTTATTATTCCGGCAATTAAATACTACTCAACATTTTTCTGAAATACTTAAAAACATTAGGAAATTCAGAATAAATGTAGTAAATATGGGTAACATTTAATTGCCGATGTAATAATATATGAATGTAAATTTCTGTCTGCACTGAAATGCTCGGTTTATGCTGTTTATTCCGGAACAGCTAAACAGGAAAAGAACTTTCACTTAACTGTATCACTTCTTATGTTAAATGTTTTGTCAGCTCTTTTGTTCCATATTATATTCTTTTTAATAATTGCATCTGTTTTATCTGTAAAATTTCATTCAGTTTTATGATTCTGATAGTTTTTCCTGTGAATTTTCAATTTAAACCGTGTTGATGTTTACTGATAGATATAAGAGTCTTACGTTTTTTCTGTCCCGGCCACATTTCACATAAAAGGAGTTTGTGATGAATAAGAAAGAGAGTTTTCTGACTGTTGCTCTTTTTGCTTGTATAGCCATTATGGGTTTGAATTGCTCAAAGAATTCGGTTTCAATTGAAAATAATAAGCACAAGTTTGCTTCAGGTGTGGTCAGTACCGGTTGGCTGGATTCAAATATTACTATGAAAGATCTTGTGCTGATCGATGTCAGAAGTGCAGCGGCATTCTCAGATGGGCATATTCCGAATTCTGTCAATATACCTTTCAGTGTGCCTGTTTCGGATTGGTTAGCTTCGAATACTGCATTACTGGTCGAATTGCCTGAAATCGATACACTTGCCTCGATATTAGGTCAGAAAGGAATCTCCATAAACAGTAAAGTGGTTCTGATCGGAAGTAATCCTACTAACGAAGATCCATACGCTTTAGCTGCTCCTACACGGGTTGCACTCACTCTGGCTTATGCGGGATTGAAAAACCTGGCCATTCTGGATGGCGGTTTTAATAAATGGGCTGCTGAACAAAGGAATACTACTACTGAAATAACTGCACTTCCAACCGTTACTTTTAACGCAAAAGTAAATAGTAACATGTTTGTGGATATTAATTATATCAAAAGCAATAAAGAAAAAGCCACTATCCTTGATGCAAGGGATTTAAATGTTTATACTGGTGAAGTGACAGAGCCATTTGCCGGCAAACCTGGGCACATTCCTGGAGCGTTGTCTCTTCCTGCACCCAGCATGTGGAATTCCGATTGGACTTACAAATCAAGAGATCAGATCAGTGACATGGCAAAAAGTGTTGCTGGTGAAGATAAAAATAAAGAAATTATTATTTATTGTGGTGTAGGTGGATATGCCAGCACTGTCTGGATGGCTTTAGCTCAGATAATGGATTACGAAAATGTCAAAGTATATGATGGTTCTGCCCAGGAGTGGACTATAGAAAATGATATGGTGACTGGGAATTAGAAGAGGGGAGAGCCAAAAGAGCCTGAGTGGATAGTGGATTGAGAATACTACTCTGTTGTCACTGTCCACATTTTTCTGTTACTGCCGGTATTAATTTTCCATAGGTCTGCTGGTTGATAAAAAGCGACGTGAATTCTTCAGCAGGTACAGGGCGGCTGAAGAAATAACCCTGAATCTGGTCACAGCAGAATGTGTTCTCATTTGACCATTCGAGTGTCTGAAGCTTTTCAAGCTGTGCTTCGGTTTCCACTCCTTCAGCGATGACCTTGATATTGAGACTGTGAGCCATAGCCATTATGGACATTACAATCGCAGCATCATCGGGATCATCCACAATATGCTGGGTAAAGAAGGGATCGATTTTCAAGGCATGTACCGGAAGATTTTTAAGCCGTCCTATTGATGAATATCCGGAACCGAAATCATCTATAAATATCTTTATACCCATCTGATAAAGGCTGTTCAGTATCTTTATGGATTCATCTGCATTTTCCATAGCAGTGGTCTCAGTTATCTCAAGAATCAGATTTTCCGGGGCAAGGTTGTTCTCTTCAAGTATTTCCAGCACCAGACTTACCAGGTTTTTCTGATGCAGTTGTCGTGCAGAAATATTGACTGCAATAGGAACAGGCGGAAAGCCTTCCTGTTGCCATCTGGCATTTTGTTTACAGGCGGTACGCAGAACCCATTCTCCTATAGGCACAATTAAGCCCGTTGATTCAGCAATAGGAATAAATGTCAGAGGTGATATAAACTCGTCTTCAGACCGTTGCCATCTTAAAAGAGCCTCGATACCTGCAATTCTGCTGGTGTTAAGATCGATGAGCGGTTGATAGTGAAGCTGGAGTTCATTTCTTTCCACAGCCTTTCGAAGAGCATTGGTCATAAGCATTTTTTCTTCGGCATCTTTATTCATGGAGGTGGAAAATTGGGTAAAAGTATTTCCCCCTGAACCTTTTGACATATACATGGCTATATCTGCATCTTTCAGAAGTGTTTCAATATCCTCTCCGTCATCAGGAAAAAGACTCATACCAATGCTTGGAGCAACATGTATTTCCCGATTTGCAATAAGAAAGGGTGCAGTAAATGCATTAAGAATTCTCTGAGTAATGAAGGCGGAATCATTTGGTGTGTTCAAATCCACCAGTATAACAATAAATTCATCACCACCCATACGAGCCACAGTATCACATTCACGCACGGATCTGGAAAGTACTTTAGCTGTTTCTTGAAGAAGAATATCACCAGTGTCATGCCCGAGGGTATCGTTAATCTCTTTGAACCGGTCCAGATCCAGCAACAAAAAGGCAACATAGTTTTTCGATCGTCGTGCCCGGGCTATTGCCTGGGTCAGGCGATCGTGCAATAATACTCTGTTGGGGAGATTTGTTAAGCTGTCGTGGGTAGCCAGATGTCTGAATCGCTCTTCGGTTTTCATCCTTTCGACTGCTGCTTTCTGGATCTGCTCTGTTTTCAGTTTCAGTGAATCATTGAGGATTTGAAGCTCATTGCACTTCTCTTCCAGTTCTTCATGAAGAAACGCATTGTCAAGTGAAAGCGCCAGTTGGTTAGCCAGAACAGAGCCTTTCTGAAGATCTGAATGTGTGAATACAACAGATCCCTCTTTGCGAAGCAGTACCAATGAGCCAAGTGCATGGCCACGGGTCTCCAGAGGGAAAACCAGTGCAGAAATATATCCATCTGCCTCGCCTTTGCCAGGGATGGAATCGTGAGTGGCGGATGGGATACGTATTGGTTCTTTTGCATCTGTTGCTGAAGCTGTCAAAGTAGATAAAAGAGAGTCTGAAGGAGATTGCATTGCATTGAACCGGTAAATTTTCTCTGTAGCGCTGTTTTTAGCTTTGCATTTAATAATCAGGGCACCTTCATCACAGTTTGTGGCTTTTCCTGCAATGTCAAGCACCATGTTTATAATATCAAAATGGTTGAGTTTTATAAGCAATTCGCGGCTCATTTCATACAGGGCTACGGTTCCGCTGAGGTTTCTTTTCTGAAGCGCACGTTCTATCAGTAGCTTTAGTTCGTCAAGATCATAAGGCTTCTGAATAAAATCATATGCTCCATTTTTCAAACAGGTCACCGCGCTTTCTACGGTTGCATATCCGGTGGCTACAATGACTTCAATATCAGGATCGATACTTTTTAACAACTCAACGGTCTCTGCACCATCTATACCGGGCATTTTGAAATCAGTGATAGCGAGATCGAATTTTCGGCTTTTAAGTTCCTCTATTCCAGCACTTCCGTTCTCGACTGTAACAACTTCGAAGTTCTCAAGCGATAGCTCATATGAGAGCATCTCACGCATTCCAAGTTCATCATCGATAACAAGAATAGTAGCTCGAGTACTCATTTTTATTGCCCTTTTTAAATAAGATTTACCATCTTTTTTATTTCATCAGTCTTATCAATTCATAAAGGAAAACGTAATTGTATGACAGTTCCCTTCCCGCATTCTGTCTTCAAATCAATAGTACCACCGCACTGTTGAACAATTTCATAAACGATGCAAAGCCCCAGACCAGTTCCTTTCCCCACCTCTTTGGTGGTGAAAAACGGCTCAAAAATTTTATCGCGAATCTCTTCTGGTATTCCCGGGCCATTGTCTTCTACTTCAAATACTGCGCTTTCATTTTCCTGGTACAAGCGCAAAGTGAGTTTACCTTCTTTTCCCATTGCATCAAGTGCATTTTCTGCGAGGTTGATTAGTGCCTGTTCGAGCTGAATCCGGTTAGCACTTATTGAAGGAACAGGTTTTTTTACATCTAAGACACATTTGGTACCATCAGTTTCCAGTCGTGCACTGATCCGTTTAACAATTTCATTAATAAGAATTTCTGGATCGAGATTCTCTTTAGGTGATACTTTATTTCGGGAAAATGCCAGCAGTGCACGTACCAGATTTTGACATCGTAGTGCTTCTCTTATAATAGAGGTTATTGGGAGACGGCGACTGCACTCGGCGTCTTTTGACATACGTTTTTCCATTCCTTGAGCAAAACCGAGAATAACGCCCAGGGGGTTATTGATCTCATGTGCAATTCCGGCTGCTACTCTTCCGATAGCAGCCATTTTTGATGCCTGGACCAGTTGATTTTGTGTTTCCTGAATGGTTTTAAGATTTGCTTCAAGTTTCTCATTTTGCTCACGGGTTAGTTGCAGTGTTCTGGCAAGCATGATTTCCTGATTGCGCAATTTAATAAGGTTGGCAACCCGTGCGGTTATTTCTTCTCTGTTAAACGGTTTGATTAGATAATCATCCGCTCCGCATTTGAGCCCCTGCAGCTTCATAGTGGTTTCTGCTTTTGCAGTTACAAGCAATACTGGAATATGCTTTAACTCTCCAGCAGAGGATTTAATTTTTTCACATAGTTCATAACCGCTCATTACCGGCATCATAACATCGGAAACAATCAGTGCCGGGTGAAGTTTGCAGGCTGCTTTATATCCGAGCAGTCCGTTTTTTGCTCCGACAAGACGATAATATGGTTTGAGAACTGACATTATATAATCTCTCATTTCGTCAGTGTCATCTACCACCAGGACAAGGGGCTTTTCTGTATCGGGTTCAGGAATTGGGCCACAATTGCAGTCTCTGATAATTGAAAATTCCTCAACGACTGTATCTTCAGTACTGTCATCATCAAAGACCTCGAATGAGGATTTACCGGATGAAACATCTGCAGATTTGAAAGCCACTATATCACTTGCGCGCAATGCTCTGGCTGTTGTGAATGATGGTTGAACAATCAGATTCTCATCCAGATGGGCACATCCTTTGAGAAACCGCAGAATAAAGACACTTCCACATCCAGGCTTGCTTTGCACTTTAATAGAACCTTTGTGAAGTTCCACAAATTCTTTAACAATGGCAAGACCGATTCCTGTTCCGGAAAAGGCTCTGGTCTCGGTATCATCTACCTGAGAGAATCGCTCGAAAATCCGTTCCTGTTCTGTTTCCGGGATACCAATACCTGTATCCCTGATGTGAATTTCAACATCTTCTGATGTTTCTGCGAGGCTTATTGTGATGCAACCTCCATCAGGAGTGAACTTAAATGCGTTTGACAGCAGATTCAGCAGAATATTTTCGAATTTATCCAAATCAACATACACATTTACCACATGATCGGGGATCTCCAGAATAAGACTTATCTTTCTGGATAAAACAGCAGACTCTATTGAAGCTGCATGGGAGCGGATTGTCTGAATGATATCGTATTCTGCAAAGTGAACTGTCATCTTACCGGAATCCAGCTTTGAGAGATCAAGTATGCTGTTGATCAGTTTCAGAAGTCTGAGTTGATTAAGGTGAATTACTTCCAGGTGATGTCGGAATTCATCTTGCAGATCTTTATTTTCAAGCAGCATTTCCAGTGGACCGATAGACAGAGTGAGAGGAGTTCTGATCTCATGTGAAACATTAGAGAAAAAACGGTTTTTGATTTTATCCACTTTTTTGAGATTTTCATTGGCTTCTGCCAGTCGTTGGCGCTCCTCAGCCAGTTCGTGAAATGAACGCAGTTTGTTTAAAACAGTTGCTGTCTGACGTGCCAGGTTGGCAACCACTACAGCCATTTCACCTTCTGTTTCAATACGCGAATGAAATGAACGTCTTGATTTACTGTTGCCACAAACCAGCAACCCTAGCGGAGAATCCTGATCACCAACCAGAAGATGCATGCTGAGATCATCTATCAAAAGGTCTTTTAATGAAAGCGCTTCTAAAACTTCTTCCCGCTCTTTTTCCGGTGATGACATCTCCAGAATAAGCACACCCTCCTGAAACCTTTCCTTGATATTTTGCGGTGTTAATTGAATCGAGAGCGCTTTTATAGTATCTATTTCATGCGGTTCATAATAACCCTCGTATGCACATATCATGAAACGAAATGAAGATGCTGAAGGTTCCTGTATTACTTTACGTAAAAAAAGAGCACACCTTTCATATTCCAGTGTCTCTACAAAAAAGGACACCACCTTCTGTGCTACACAATTCTCATCTGCCGCAGAGTTGATCTCCTGTCCTACGGCGTTTAGAGCGTAATAAATAGAACGCTGATGATTGAGATGCTCCTGCAAAGAGTACAGACGGGATTCTGCCCGGAGGAGGTCCCGCACCTGAATGGAAAGACGCTGGTTTTCTGCTGAAAGCCGCTCAAGCTCTGAATCCATACTTTTTACCCTCTCTGTATTACTGAAAACAGATAAGAACATTACTATAATTGTGAAAACAGTTTACACCCTGAACCGGGCTGAATTCGCCATAGGTGTAAACTCCTATCCAGGGGACAACACCCTGGGGATCAATGCCCTGCTGAACTAATTTTAAAAGCGATTGCTTTTCTTCATCTTTAAAGATGATTTTCCCTCTTCCGCCACATTCAATCTGAAGTACAAATCTGGGAAGATTGCCTGAAAGCTGTGATTTAATCTCTTCTACCAGGTTCTGATTCCCTTGTGCAATTTTGTCAAAGTCACGTCTTGTCATATAAAATCTGGTACCCTCGGCAATCTCTGTAGGAACGTAAACTGAGCCATCCGCCTCATCCCGCATAGGCATGAAACGGATCATATAGTCATCATAGCCACGCATGAATTCAGGGGCTTTGATACCTATGGAAAGGTAAACATTGGTTTTCTGCCAGTCATCATTGCGTTCTGCAACCGAAAGATATTCGTTTATGACCTGAAGGGCCGGTTTACCATCGATTTCATGAATACGGTTTGCAACTGATCTGGTGACAGTACGTTCATCTCCGACAGGAACACAACCATGTTTTACGCCATAAACCAGTTTACCTGACCCGTATATAAGCGCACAGGTTGCAGCATCGCTGCAGACTCCTTTATCTGTATACTGGTAAGTTCCTTCAAACTTCCAATTATCAGCTGCAGTACCCCCGAAATGTGGCAGCATTTTTCCAGGACTCATCTCATCCATAAGTCCTGATACCAGTTGATCATAATTCATTGTAAGGCCATCCGCAAAGGTCAGAAGACCCAAAGGATTTGCCCCATGAAGAGTATCTTTCAAAGAAGATCCGATACTGCGGCCGACTTTATTCGAATTCTCCTTCAAACCTAACGATGACGCAGTTGCAAAACGGTATTCATCCGATTTTATCACAGCTACAGCTACACTGAAGTTTGTCTCAACCGATTTATCCCTGAAGATGATTCCTTCTCCGGAGCAGCCAAAAATCGGAGCGTTACCTGCTGTTTGGCGAACCGCATTGTAAATAATGTGCTGTTTGTAACCTACTGTTGAAAAAAGCAATATGAGATCTGGTTCAGTTATGCCTGCTGATTGCAGTGCTGCTGTAGCAGCATCTCTTCCGGCGATATTCGGGTTACGATCATCACTGTATCCAACACCACATGAAAATCCCATACTGTCTCCTTTGAAGCTGAAAAAAATAAACAAAAGAAAATATAAGCCGTTGTGCTTAACTTGCAGACTCTCTGATGTCAGGCTTATTTCTTACATGGGAACAGCTGATTAGTAGTAAGACTCTGAAGCTGAAGTGAAATGAGCATACATCCGGATATTATAGACACTTGCTCAACTCATCATATTGTCTTACTAAACCGTTGTATCAGAGATTATAACCATAAAGAGGGAGTTTGTCAAAAAAAAAATAAACAAGCGACATCGAATCTATTATATCAAATGAAAATAAAAATAAAAAACTTCACAAAAGAGTAGTGGGCAGTAAAAATCTATATACTTAATGAATGGACAGAAAGCTGATAACCCCGGTAACGCTAATCCGGCAGTAATCAAAGAGATGTGAGCTGCTCTTTTTGATAACGGGGCGTTGGCTGAAACGGGAACCGCTGCTCCCGGTTCAAGTCAATCCGGAACCAGCGGTTTTATATGGGAATATCTGTTATGGGAAAATATTTGATGTGACTGTATAAATCACTTCAAATTAAGGCGCGTAACCGGCTTTCCCTCGTGTTTTCTTATTATTGCCGAATTTGCCCTCTTCAGGTTTCCGCTTATTGAACGGCCATTCATTGTATATGTTCTAAGGTTACCTGATTTTTGTGTGGTAATCACATCTTTAGAAACCCGCTTTTTGATCGGGGTATCATATTCAAAAGTTGCATAAATACCAATTTCCTCGCAAACTGGATCACAATCGAAATAAGTTGCCCGAAGGATTTTTTTATTAGTATCGATGTGCTCTCTGTTAAACGCGTATTACGATGCCAGATTTCAATTGACCAGGCCGGTGCACCATACGAAGAAGATAAAATGAACCTGTCCTACTGGTTATTTAAAATTGGAAATCCGATGGTGGTAAATGAGTCGATTACAGTTCAGAACAGACCGCGTTTCAATTTTAAATTTGTAAAAAAATCCGATCTACTGAGAATGAAAAGTTGGGATGAAATATCTGATACATACCGGGGTGTAATGAAAGAAGAGTAGCTTTAGTGAAACTGATTTAGTATAGGAATGCAAGTTCAAAATGGCCGACAAGATTTCAAAAGAGCATCGATCCTGGAATATGTCCCGTATCCGTTCCAAAGACACAAAACCTGAGAAGGTAATCCGATCTCTTTTGCATAGAGCCGGTTTGCGATTCCGTCTGCATTGCAGGAATCTGCCTGGAAAACCGGATCTGGTTTTTCCCAGATACAAAACCGTGATATTTGTCCACGGGTGTTTCTGGCATCGCCATGAGGGTTGCAGGGATGCAACAACACTGGGTTCCAGAACCGAATTTTGGAACAGAAAATTTTCAGATAATATCCAGCGTGATAAAAAGGTCAAAGCAGCTCTGGAAGAGATGGGGTGGAGAGTACTTGTTGTCTGGGAATGTGAAATAAAAAAGAATAATACACAGCTTAAATACCGCATCCTTAAAGAATTGGGAGTATATAGCATGTTTAAACCGGAAAATGACGGTGATGAGTACATGAAAGTTGCTGAAGAATAGATAAGCCGTGCAGCTTTCCCGGTTTAAGGAATGGTTAATTTTTTGTAAATTCAATAATTACCAGCCGGTTGCCTTCAGGCAACACTCTGTCAAAAATGATTGAGTTGATCCAGCCAGTTTTCTTTGTCAGTTCTTCATATCTCCTGTTTCTGTAAGAAATGTCATGGTATAAACTGAAGGCTTTCTCAATAAATGCTGTATATTTATCATTGATAGAATTTGATACTTCTGAAATAAAAAGAAGACCTGTTCCATTCACATCTGGTGTCTGATCTAATAACTTTTTCACCTGGTTCAACGATGCTTTGGATTCACATAACAGACCGGCACCATAAACCTGCTTGAGTTCTATTTGCATCTGGTAATCAGAAGACTGCACTGTTATGTCACATCTTTTATACTCTCTGTAAGTAGTTGCGCCGGGGTACTTTTTATGAAGGTAGATTGCAAGTTTATCGCGAAAATAGGACTATGATTTACCTGTTTGAATCAGATAGTTCAATTCAACCGGATCGATTTCGTTAAAACATTCAGAAACAATACTTTGCAGTTCAACAGATTCCATCAACATTGGGATTATCCTTTCAACGGATTTGCTGTTATTTTATCTGATTGTACTACTTTGCTGCTTGTTAAAAAAACATCGGGTTGTCTTTGTAGTATATCACTTTAATTTGACAAATTCATTAAGAAATTTTCTGGAAATCATTTGTAGTACTGATTCAAACAGGTATTTTACCTGTGCTGCAGAAGACAATATCCGTAAATCAGAAAACTTTTAAGGATTATCTATGAGTAAAAAAACAATTCAACCCGGTAATGCCTTAACACAGTCCTTCGTTGTTGAGCGCCATCAGACGGCAAGAGCACTTGGTTCTGGAGAACTGGAAGTCTTTTCTACACCATCCATGATTGCCTGCATGGAAAATACCGCTATGAAGCTTATTGCAGAGTCGCTTATTGAAGGTTTCAGTTCAGTAGGTGCAGAGATCAATGCAAAACATCTTAAGGCATCAGCGATAGGGGAGAGAATCGTTATTAAAGCAACCGTTATATCCGTGCAGGCGAGATCGGTTTATTTCGAAATTACAGCTGTAAATGACAAAGGAAACCTGATAGGCACAGCAACCCACACCAGGGTTATTGTGGATGTTCAGCGATTTATGGCAAAAATATCCGGTTGAATCATTCTCACTCTGATTCCTGTGCTGTCGAGCAATAATCTTTTTGAAAGCATCTATCGCAATCGCCAGTACAGCCATCGAGTACATTGACAAAACCACTTATCATCTCTTGTTGAACGGTTTCATTAGGAATACAGTCTTCGACCAGATGTTTGTAAAGTAGGTCTTTGGGTAGTTTTTCGTTGAACCCTAATTGGATGTTGTGAGTGGAGAGAATCAGAGCGATATCATCAAGTTTATCGGAAATTTCCTTCTTAGACATGGATTTAACCGGTGGAAACTTATAATGTGGGGGAAAAAGAGAACGCATTGGAATTCGCGGACTGTCATAGGCTTCTTCAAAGGCGATTACATTTTTCAGAAACATATTTTCGATTTCGGGATCGAGATCTTCACATCTACCAAAGATGCCTCCTTTTAAGGTGATTTCATCTTGAAGTGCCTTGTTTTCCAATTGCAGATCAATTTTTTTCTGCTCATCATTCTGCCATTTTTCAGAATACATAAGTGTGTTCCTTTGTTTGATGGGGAGGATTTTTATATAAAGGAAGCTGAAGCTGCAAATTTCAAGCCAGCTCATAAAGTTTAAAAATTAAGGTTTTGAATGGAATTTAAGGTGATTTGATGGATAGAATTATCAATATGAGAAATATGATAAAAAAATGATAAGATTTTCTTGCAGTGGGTGGTGCGGTGATTTATATTAGTCTGGCTTGATTGAAAACGGCATGATACTTGCAGTTAAAAAGTCAGGTAGAGAAATAATTTTGACATATCGCGGGGTGGAGCAGTCCGGTAGCTCGTTGGGCTCATAACCCAAAGGTCGTACGTTCAAATCGTGCCCCCGCTACCAATAATAAAAAAGCCTCAGGTTTCCTAACCTGGGGCTTTTTTATTATTGGGTGTAGTGTGGGGAGTAGAGGATGAGCGTTGTTCAGCTTCGAGCCGGAGCATAGGATGTGCGAAGACCATCCCGGTCTTCCGGGACCCGTAGGGCGCGCGTAGCTGGATGCGAAGCGTGAACTATCGGCAGTGAGGAACCACGCGTCTTCGCGTGAAATCGTGCCCCCGGCATCAAATAAAATCCTGATCATTCATGGATTTAAAGTAACTTAACAAATTGGCTGTTATTATTATTTGTACACATAAAGTTCCCATATAGAAGATGAAAAATACGATGGGTTAGTATTTTGCAATTATTTCCGTTATCCTTTTTGTTATCATTCTTAATATCCAGAATTACAGATATTTTTTGAATAATTTCAAGCTTCATAGCTTTACGTAAATTGTGAAATGGTCGAGGAACAAGCAGCACCTGGATATCGCTGATGAAATTGTGCTCCGTATTAAAAATCCTATAGGTATCTTATATGTATTATATCTACATAATCAAATGCATTGAAGGTCGCTATTATATTGGATCGACCGAAAATGTTGAATGCCGCATACAACAGCACAATTCCAAGCAATTTAAAAGCTGGACCAGCAGATACAAACAATGGGAGTTGATATATTCTGAACAATTATCTACCCGTAAAGAAGCTTTGACTCGTGAAAAACAGATAAAATCTTTTAAGGGTGGAAGAGCATTTCTGAAATTGATAAGTAGCTCGTTAGACTCATAATCCCGTCCCGCCACCGGCGGGATTCAAATAGTGTCCATGAAACTGAATATAACACCCGAAAAGTCAGGAATTTAAGGCAAGTTGAAAGATTCACCTTTGTTATTATATAAAAATATATTTGGAAACATACATTCTATTTTAACATAGCTCATTGGCTCATAATCCCGCCTGTGGCGGGATCGTACGTTCAAATCGTGCCCCCGCTACCAATAATAAAAAAGCCTCAGGTTTCCTAACCTGGGGCTTTTTTATTATTGGGTGTAGTGTGGGGAGTAGAGGATGAGCGTTGTTCAGCTTAACTATCTGATTTTACCTCATTTGAACATAATTCGACCCCAACCGTACGCATCCTGTTTGTGAGTTGAAATTTACCAATATCTGGAACTTTCCTGCCGGAAGTAATCCACAATTTATATGTGCTTTACCGGCAATGACATTGGCAACTGCTGAATAATGTTTTCTGCCATTAAGATCCATAATCTTAACCGACATTTTTGAAGTGTTGTGGTTTGGAACAGTCAAAGTCATTAAACCTTTTGATTTATAATACTGAATAGAGAAGCCCGTGTTTCGTTTTTGAAAAGTACTTATTTGTCGTGAGTCGTTAATTTCCGTTGTCTGGCAGCATTGGTGAAAAAACTCAAATACATCAGGCAATACAATTGGTACCATACCTCCATGATCGGCATCTACTTCCTTGTATTTCAGGCTGAAACCTTGCTCAGTCATCCAATCTCGTACTGCTCTGCTTCCATTCAGAGATGGTGTCTGTATTCCTTCGGTTACAAAAAAATGTATCTGGTGAAGGCTATCCCAGGGATAACCGGACTTCTGGACAAATGGACCGGACATTGGTGCAAGTGCATTCCAGTAATTAGAATATTTTCCACCGATATACCAGGTTCCACCGCTTCCCATGGAGTGCCCGGTAAGAAACATTGAAGCACGATCGATCGGATATTCATGTAAAACAAGCTCCAAAACGTTAATCACATCTTTTTCACTAAGCTGATTAATACGTTCACTTTCAGGGGTAACTTGAGCCATAAGTTCAGCAGCACCTTTCTCATTGCCAAAAGGGGCTGAAAGTCTTAAATAATTTCCATATGCTCCTTTGTCACCCATAGGTGAAACCAGAAGAAATCCATGCTCATTAGCCAGTCGCACCATCTGCTTGTTATTTTGATTAAGGTAGGTGCTTTCATCACTGCCAGCTCCGTGAAGAAACATGACTAAAGGTAATTTGGATTTACCGTCCCAGTTTTCAGGCACACAGACCCGATATCTTTCTTCAGCATCAGCTTCTTTAAAATAATAACTTCTATGCTGATCACCTTTGGCTTGCCATCGTGTGGAATTCGGATCGGAAAGAGATTCTGCAAGAAGCTGTGCTTCACGAATGACTGTCTGGGGATCAAGAGTTGTTCCGAAGGAGATCATTCTGTGTGTAACTGATTGTGCTGATACTGGTGTTACTGCAATGGTAATTGCAAGCATCAACAAATGATGTAATTGACTGGTTGTGGTACGAACTGTGTTAAACATGAAATGTGCATGATGTTTCATACCAGGTTGCGCCTTTAAAGAGATTTATTTACAATCAAAATTGAAACTTTGGAATACTGTTTTAGGAACAAACAATTCTGACTGTTATTATGCATTCGTTAACAGGATATAAAAATGAATCCCCCTGGCCAAGGGGGAATTATTCTACGTTTCTGAAAGGATCTATTTTTGACTAATGTTTTATTGTATGTTGGCCGACTTGACTTCCCAATTGGAATCTTTGCAATATTTACATCCGGAACCTACGAGATATTCCTTACCAGTGGTACCCAAGTCGTCTTTAAGCCACCAGTTTAGCCAGGACAGCATGATCTTGGTAAATTCTCCTCCAAATTTTGACCAAAGATCTCCACCGTGTTCGTAATTTTTATGACTGAAGAACATAATCGGATGGCCAAGTGGAGCAATTCCATTATAATCTCTTAGTCCATTATTATAGGCTCCGGTTCCATCTTTATGCCCTTCAAGAATCAGTACTGGTGTGTGAACGGCATTCCATAGTTGCTTGTTATCACCAAATGATCCGCTGCTTGCCAGTCCCCATGTTGTCATACGAGGATCATGGGCAGTACCCATTGCCAGCATACCTCCACATGAAAATCCGTTGGAAGCGATTTTTGAGGTGTCCAGGCTCTGGTAGTACGGACTGCAGGGCTTACGGTTTTGAGCTATTGCCCAGTCAACGTATTTAAGTAGTACATCTGACATCTCCATTGCGCGGCTTCCTGAACCTCCGGGTGTACCATCCGAAATTACTAAATACCCATGAGAAGCTAATTCTGCCAAAGCTGCTGAGTTGCCAGTCCCATCTCTTGAGCATGCTCCATTGCCCCATACAAAGATAGGGTATTTTTTGCCAGGTCCTAAATCGGAAGGCCTATAGATAGTACCTTCATTTATTCCACGGTCAGAATTTGTCTCGACTGTTACTTTATGTGGTCCGCTGACTGAAACATTAACTTGAACAGATTTGGATTGTGTACAAGACTCATTATTTGCGGTTTCAAGTTCAATATCGATTGTTTCCTTTAAAGAATTAACCGGTACTTTTTTGGTTTTATATCCTAAGGCTGATGCTTGCAACGAATCTATGGCTGCCTGAAGTTTTGCTGTTCTGTTTTTGGTTTGAGAATGTGCTGAGGTAACAACTATGTTCCTGTAACCATTCGTTAACGGAGTATAGCGAAAAGTTTCAGCGTGTTTATCGATAGAGACTCGAATGAGTGACATAGATTGAGCAGAAGCAAAATTATTTATATCGAACTGGTGGGACCCTGCAGATAAATCGCTGCTAATGATTTTGTGCAATAGTTTACCGCTCATATTAAAAATTTCAATGGATGCACGAGATGGTTTTGTTAATAACAGACTTATGATACTATTCTTCAGAGAAATATTCTGTTTATAACTCTGGAATGGTATGTTATTAATAGCTGATACTTTTGCAACAAGAGAATATGTTCCCGAAGTGTCAGTTGTATCAGCGACTTGCATAGATTCAATACCTACAATTGCACCGAAAATCGCTTTCCCATTCTGGTCAGTGACTTTTCCTTTTATTTCGATATCATCCTGTGCATGCAAAGATATGCCGGCTAATAATAGAATAAGTGCCCAGCGTACCATGTAAGACCTCCTTTTTATGTAAATGTTCTGCTTGTTAATTCAGTAACAACTTTTTTAAAGGTTTTTTTCTGATAGTTTTGTATCTCGTATCGGCATCTTTAATGAAGCTGAGCTGCAAAAATGTTTTGCGGTTCTTTCTCTGAGAGTGCACATTTCATGTAGATGCCTGGACGGTAGTTTTGTTTTATTTCTGCTTCATCATCTAAATCGACTTGTTGAAAGCATTAATTCATTTCTCTTTCTCTAGTGATAAATCACAATTATTAATTCAGTTTTTGAAAAGAGTTGAACAATCCATTTAGTCAGATCTGATGCCTTCCTCATGCATGTGTGTTAATATATAATAAAAATTTGGTAACATGATCATTTTTTGCAAGTATTTATTTTGGCAGTTATAATGATGAAATATCATCCGGGAAATAGTGTTAGCTGTTTACTAATAATTGCTATAAATCTAGTAATAACAAGCATATAAAATGAAATAATTTCATAAAAAACGAAAAAAGTTAGCTTCTTATTAATGGTTTTTTTATAAAAGGCTCACTCCAATAAATGTCCTACAGGCATAAAAAAGAAAAAAACATATAAAAAGAATGGTAACAGAATGCTTAAGGTAAATAGGTTTCAGATATATGATTTTAGATTAACCTGATTAAAAGGCGGAAACATTACACTGGACTTGAAGAGGTATTCCTGGATAGCATCGGTAGATAGTCTGCAGCAATACCGATAACTGCTTACTGAGGTTTGATCGGCCAAGTGATGCAAGTGGTTGTATTTTTTGATTTTGATGCTTTTAAAGGACATTTACTATAGCTTTGATCTTTTCAATATTTTTAACCATCAGAGGAATGCCGTAAGGGGCGATTATCAAGAAACCGGCAGTTTTGAGCTTTAAAGAGCGCCAATTACTTGCAGGGGTGGTAAAGTGCTGCTAACGAATAAACTATTTAGTGATAATTAAAATGGCGAAAACAATTATTTGTTTTTATTTTACGTGTTAGATCGTGATAAATAATTAATTTGTGATTTGATATCTACAAGTTTTGTTATAGTAATCTTCATGTTTTTATGAATAATCGTTTAAAAAAAAAAATTAGTTTGGAACTGCCTGTTTCTATAAATTCTGCTCAATGCATTTAATGTACACAAACAAGTTATAAAGAAATGAGGTACAACATGTCATTTTATAAAAATCCATTCTTGAATCTTTCGTCTATGACTAATTATGCCGAATGTCATCGTATATTACTTTTGATAATAGTATGTTGTTTTTCTATGTCTATTGCAAAGACCGATGTACCTGTTTTTCTACTTTCCGGTCAATCGAATATGACAGGTTATGCCAGCGCATCAGGTCTTGATTCGGACCAGAAGAAAAGCGTTGATAACGTTAAAATATACATGGATCTGGTATGGGAAGGTGATGCTTCCAAGTTAAGGAAATGGTTGACGCTTGGAACTGGCTTTGGCAGCAACGGCAACAGTATCGGGCCTGAGCTTTTCCTGGGCAGGAAGTTATCTGAAGCAATGCCTGAAACTAAAATCGCTTTTATTAAATCCTCTTCAGGATCAACTTATTTAGGAAAAACTGAACACTGGCTTCCTCCAAGTTCCAATAACGGAGTTGGTGGTGATCTGTATAAACGCATGATGAGTACAATAGACCAGGCATTAAAAAATTTTTCTAACGCATTTGATACTTCACTATACACTCCCCGGTGGGCTGGATTTGTGTGGCTGCAGGGAGAATTTGATGCTAATGATATGAACCTGTCAAACGCTTACGAAAAAAATCTTACCAACCTTATCAACGATATTCGAGCTGATCTAAAATCTCCGGATCTACCGGTGATTATTCCCATGATCGATGCTCAATCACAGTGGCAAAATCACACCATAATTAGAAACGCAAATATTGCAGTAGTTAAAAAAATGAAAAATGTGGATACGCTCGATACCAAAGGTTTTGAAACGGATGGAACTCATTATAAAGCACAGGGGCAGGTGAAAATCGGAACGATTGCCGCACAACGGTGGTTGGATATGGAATATGACTACCAGCAAGGTTCAAACTTCAGCCTAGACATCTGCACCAAAGGGCAGGGTGTGGTTAGCCGTAACCCTAATAAAGATAGCTATGATAAAGGAACAGAGGTAACTCTTACAGCGACACCCATTGATGGATGGGTTTTTGACAGTTGGAGTGGTGATGTCAGTGGGAGCAATAATCCTTTGAAGGTTAGTGTTAATGCAAAGACTCTGATTTATGCCAATTTTAAAACTGTAGACGGAAAAGAAGATCTTATCTTTAATGGCAGTTTTTCGTCTGGAGCAGATCCTTGGACTTTCCAAAATAGGGGTGGAACAGGTTCTGGAGGTGTGGAAAATGGTGAATATAAGCTTTCTGTTAGTCTGACTGCTGATAAAGATAATGATATTCAGGTCGTTCAATCTGGAATACAGCTTGAAAAAGACAAGGCATACCGACTGGTATTCGATGCCCGTGCTTCTGCAAACCGGAAAATGACTGTCAATATTGGAATGCCTGTAACTCCCTATACTTCTTTTCTAACTAAAATCATCAGTGGGGAAGCTCAGGTTAATCTTACCACCGAAAAAAAGAAATTTACTATTGATTTTGTTATGGAAAAAGAAACCTATGATAGTTCGAATGTCGGGTTCAGTGTCGGAACTAATACTCCGATAGTATATATAGACAACGTCTCACTCTTTGAAATTGATGGAACTAATACTATTCCTGGTTTTTATAACAGGAGTAACAACATGTTTAATGTCAGGTTGAATGGTAACACAATAAACATTACTTTTAAGACTCCTGTAAAAAACAATGCTACTCTACGAGTTTATGATCTGGGTGGCAGGGTGATGCTTTCAGATATAATTAAAATCAATGGAGTTATTGGTAGTTACAGTTTTAAAAATACAGACTTGGCCAAAGGATATTATGTAATAAAATTAAACTCCGGAGATCTGAACCAACAGGCTGGGATTATGATTACTGGAAACTGAAATGACAAGACAAGAAAACGAGAAAAAATGAAAAGAAAAAGAGGGGGCGGACCTGGCTCTTCCCCTTCTAAAATAGATGTTCAGATCTTATTAATAGTAAACATTTTAGTCGTTAATAATAACTTCCAAATTCAAATTCATTGCCTCACCTTAGTACTTTAGATTTCTCTTCACCATCCACGGTTTGTCGTATAGGGTCTGAAAACCATTTTCTTCGTGAACCGAAAATACCTCTTAATTTTCAAACTGGGCAACAGCTCAACTTTTAACCGTTTCACAGTTATAGAGCTTAGCCACTAAGAAAATTCAATAAACCCTATCTAATCGCTTAAAATTTGACTTATAGGATTAGTCAATCATCTGAATTTACAGCAATTAACCATGTTCCGACCCCATTATAAGCAAGATCTATTTTTGTAATCTCAATGCGGTCTTCAAACCAAAGGTTAGAAAAATGCCATCTGTTTCTATTGGTACCTTTTCCTCCCAGGCTGAGATCCAGTAATAGTCTCTGATGGCTTCCCTGTTGAACAAATTATGAAATGTTACATAACCATTGAATCTGGTGAAATAACAGACTTTAACGTCCGGGTATCGTATCTGGATGCTCAGATCGTGAGTGTTGACTGTGGGCAGAGGAATGTATCTTCCTGATACTAAATCATAATAGCAGTTGCCGCTTCTATTGTTCCAACTGAAATATAAATGTAACATTTCCTTGAAAAAGTTCATATGAATGCCGGTTCTGGATGAGAATGGAGATTTCCATTCATATGTATATTTGTCTTCACCTCTGAGTCTGTGAGCATCTGCTAAGCTGATACTGGAATAGAGTGTTATCCATCGGGCCAGGTCACAGTTCATGCTTGTTTCAAGACCTTTGGCTGAAAATGCGGTGGTGGCGGATGTATCCCAGATAAGAAAAGCCGGATTTGTGCCTGGAAGCCGATCCTGAAATCTCAGATAAGGCTGTATTGTGATATCCAAACTTCTGCTATCATACTTGACAGGCAAAGAAAGAACCGTAGTGGTAAGTCTGATTTTCCTGAAATTGTCATCAGGTAATTCACGGAAATCAGCAAAACTTGTCACTTTCCCCGCATTAAAACTGATAAGAAATCTCCATTTATTCCAGCCAACAGAAACTCCGGGATCGAATGAAAGAACCGGTTTACCTTCAAAAAAACGGGATGAAAAAAGAAGGTTGTTTTTTATGGTCAGATTACCTAAACTCAACTGCGAGTTGCTGTGTAAAGAAAATACATCCTCTTTTCCTTCCTGATATGTTAATTGCTTGACGTCAGAATAGCGTCTCTGAACAACATCTCCATACCACTCCTTATGTTCATATCTGCCTTCGAAATCGACATTTATTAACTTTTCTGATATTGGATTAAACCTGATGGTTGTATTTGCATTGTTAAGAAATGAAATTTTGAGTCTTGATACCGGTCCGAAACTTTTTCCCTCTGAAAAATACTGATGAGATCCTCCGGCAAAGAATCTCCATTTTTCATTGTTGCTGGGGCGCAAACCAACTCCCGCCATACCCCAGGGAAAGAAATTTCTGGATCCCAGGTTAACGGGACGTCTCCAAAGCCATTTATTTTTATGATCTTCTTCTATCGAAGAAGAATTGTATCCATTATATCCATCCCATGAAAACCAACCAAATACCTCATAGAGCAAATTTTTAGATTCATATTGCCCTGAAAGGGTAAGATTACCAAACCTGCATGGAAAACCAGGACCAAGGGCTGCCTCTTCTTTAATGCCATAATGCTCCATCATCCATTGGAGCAGCATCCAATTTGCACCAGTGAAACCAAACTGCAGGGATCTATTGCTTTTTTTCTGGCCTTGAGGGAAAAAAGCAGGTCTACGCTTCTGTTACCCAAGTCAATAACCAGTTCAGGCCGGGGAACCAACCTTTGGTTTGCAGGGCGCACGACTTCAGGATTAGCCTCAATAAGAGCACCACTGACCGATGGATATCTTCCGGCAATTTCATCGATGTTCACTTTAATATCGGTTAAAGCGGAGAGCATGAGCCCATCATGTTCTCCGAATACAAATCCGGCAAAATTATAGGGCGCATAAAAGGGAACTCCATATATAAGATAAAGATTATCATATGGTGTAGCTGACCGCACAATAAGTGCCGATTCTGATTTGGAACTTCGCCTCACAGGTGTAAGATTCTGGATAATATTACTTAAACTGTGAGTCATCCCAAACTGATGTTGATGAGTGCTTAAGCTCACAGTGGCGTTGTCGGAAGCGGTTTTACCATAGACAGTGATTTCGTATTGTGATGTATCTGGCAAGTATTCCGGCATGGATACTTTCATGTTTATTTTTGAATTCTCATTAATTAATATGGTATCTTTTACGGATTGATAACCAGTCGCTGTAATTACTAATTGTACAGAACCGGATGGAAGCAGGCGGAAACGGAAACTGCCTGCAGAATCGGTAACTGTCATGAAAGCTCTATGCTCATATTTCTGGCCGGGAATCTTGCCAATCAGTCTGCAATAGGTTGAGAATGAACTAACCGATTTATCACTTGTTGTGTCCTGGTAAATAACTTCCACCTGGGCATCGTTAACCGGTAAACTATCTTTTTGACTTACAATTTTCCCTTCTACGACCGGCTCGACCTGGTTGAATGAGCCTATAAGACTGTCGGCAATGAATGCTTCCTGTATATTAATAACTGATGGTACCGGTAAACCATTTTCAATTGCAGGCGAAAATTTGCTTTGTAATAAAGATGTCTTACTATGGAATCAAGTTCAGGAGCTATCCCTCTGATTATCTCACAGTTTTCAACCTGGCCTTCCCGATCAATATAAACCTGCAACTCAATTGTTCCTTCGAGTCCCTTTTTAAGAATCGAGACCGGAATGTTTACCCTTCCATCAAGGATTAGTTCTGGCTCGGAGTTTTCTGCTTTAGCGGTATAAATAATAAATAAAGATATGAAAAGAATGCAGGATAGAAAGTCTCTTTCTGAATGCATATGTAAATCTTTTGGTTTAAGGCTGAATATGAGTTTTAATTTAAATAAAACAAATTACGGTTTTGAATATCAAATTATTCTTTAAATAACCATATTATCACCTTCTCATAGGGCCGAATCGTAGAAGTAAAAGCTTCTGAAATACCAGATCAGGTTGGTATTTTTGGACTCAACGGACAAAGATTTTCAGTGGAATCTGTCTGGGATAAATCCGGGTCTGCCGGAACGATTCTTTTACCCAAAAAATCAGGACTGTATATTTTAAGGGTTAAAATAGGAGAATCAGTATACTACAAACATCTATTAACTTATTAAATAGTGAACTGCTGTTTATGGAGAGTCCTGCCTGTTCCCTAAAATCAAAAATCTAAAATCTCAAATTTGCCAGTCGGTCTGTTATTTGCGCTTTAAAAAATTCAATTAATCTGGCTCAAGCAGATATAAATGGGGTAACATAGACTGGCATGGATCATCCCAACAATGACCCGCAAGATCAGGAATTTGACAGAGCAGGAATTCTTATCGTCGATGAAAATCCGGAAGACCGTGCTGCCCTGATAGAGATTTTTGCGCCCTGCAATTACCGGCTCGAAGAGGTAAAATCCGCTCAGGAAGCGCTTGCTCGACTGCACTCCGATGAATTCGCGGTCCTGTTGATAAATGTAGTTATGCCGCAGATGAGCGGTTTGGAATTGGCATCTATTATTAAGAAGCACGAACCTGCTGGAACAATTCCCATTATTTTTCTGATCACTGAGAATATAGAGGTAAAACAGATTTATAAAAATTACAGAAGTGGTGCAGTGGATTATCTGGTAAAGCCTTTGATTCCGGAAGTGGTCAGGGTGAAGGTGGCGATGTTTGTTGAATTATATGTGCAGAAAAGAGACCAGAAAAGGTTGCGGGAGTCTATTCCCGATCTTAACAACAAATTAAAGGAGGCGAAAGAGAAAATTAAGAGGCTCAGCCGCAATTACAAAATGGTTTTGGATTCTGCCGGGGAAGGTATTTATGGAGTAGACTCCCAGGGTATTTTGACATTCATTAATCAGTCCGGTGCTCAGATTTTGGGATACACAACCGATGAGCTGATTGGTAAACCAGGTCATACCATCTGGCATCACCACAGGCTGGATGGGCAATTGTATTCACAGAAGGAGTGCCCCATTTTTGCATCCTATAAAAGCGGCAAGAGGCATTCGGGGGAAGATGTTTTATGGAAAAAGGATGGTACAAAGATATCGGTTCTTCTATCGTCTAATCCGCTTATTGAGGAAAATAAAATTGTGGGGGCAGTGGCTACATTCACGGATATAACTGAACACAAAAAGGTAGAAGAGAAATTGCGATTGTCTGAAGCGCGTTTCCGTACGCTTTTTGAGCAGGCGACTTTGAGTATCCAGATCCTGGATACTGAAGGAAGATCGCTGGAAGTTAACCGTTCGTATGAAATGCTCTGGGGACTGAACCTGGAAATGTTGAAAGACTATAACATACTGGAGGATAAGCAGCTTATCGTCAAGGGAATTATGCCTTATATCAGGAAGGGGTTTATGGGAGAGGCATCAGAGATACCGATTATCCTGTATGATCCTTCCGAAATCAACCTGCCGGGGAATCCCAGGTGGGTGAAAGGATATATCTTTCCGGTCAAAAATAAAAAAGGGCAGATAATTCAGATAGTACTAATGCATGTTGATGTTACAGAACTGACCCTGAAAGAAAAGGCTTTACTGGAAAGCCGGCAGCAGCTTCGGGCGATAATGGATAATTCCCCCACTGCGATTTATATGAAGGATTTGCAGGGACGATATCTGCTGGTCAACCGAAAGACCGAAGAGAATTTCGGTATAGATAAACAAGAAGTGATTGGAAAAAAAGATGAAGATGTTTTTCCCACAGAAACGGCTGAAATTGTGCGGGCAAATGATAAGAAAGTACTGGAATCAGGTACCCCTATAGAATTGGAGGAAAAAATACCTCTGAAGGACGGATTTCATACCTATATCTCAACCAAATATCCGCTTATGGATGTTTCGGGTAAACCCTATGCTGTCTGTGGTATCTCTACGGATATTACAGAGAGAAAGAAAACTGAAGAGTCTTTGAGGCGGTATTCCGAAGAATTGTCAACTGCAAATAAGGAACTGGAAGCCTTTTCTTATTCGGTTTCACACGATCTGAAAAATCCGCTCAACACAATTTCCGGCTTTGTGCAGATTCTTTCTGAAGATTATGGGAAATCAATTGATGAGTCCGGGAGAGATTATCTGAAAAGAATTGCGCAGGGCACAGACAAAATGCGCTCCATTATAAATGATCTGCTCAATTTTTCAAGAATAAAGAAACAGGAAATAAAGAGAGTGGAGATTGATCTTACCGAAATGGCAAGAAGGATAATTTCTGATCTGTGCTATTCTCAACCCAAAAAAAGAGTTCATGTAATCATCCAGCAAGGATTAAAGGCAAACGCTGATTCGAAGATGCTTGGTGTAGTGCTTACAAATCTGCTTAACAATGCATGGAAATATACTTCTAAAAAAGAGAACCCCAAAATAGAGGTCGGCACATTGATGGAAGGGGACAAAACGGTTTACTTTGTCAGTGATAACGGAGCTGGATTTGATATGAAATTTGCCGACAGGCTCTTTGTGCCCTTTCAGAGGCTGCACACGGAAAAGGAGTATACCGGTACCGGGATAGGATTGGCAATTGTAGAAAGAGTAATAAAGAAGCATGGCGGGAAGGTGTGGGCGGAAAGTAAAGTGGGGAAGGGAGCGACTTTTTATTTCACCCTGGGATAAAGTGCACTATCTCTACGATCGTTCGCTCCTGGGGCCTGTTCACAAGGTGTTTTGCTGCTGAGATGTTCAACTGAGTTGTTGTTTGCCGTTTTAATTCTGGAGGAGAGATGCTGCTAAAATAGCAAAATCAGTTTACTTTTTCAACATTAGCGGTGCTGATTTTGATGGGAAACGGGATGATTGACTTACTCTGGGAAATATTATCCTGAGCCGATAACGGGAGAGGGGGGAACAAAGAGAAGTAGTTGCAATAAATAGAATTTTTCAATTCTACTGTATTTGTCAGGTCTCGATCCCGTTCATCAGGTCTCAGGTATTTTCCTTAATAAAATCCAGCTATCTTAAAAAACAGAAACCACCTTTTTTTCTACAATTCCATTATAGTTTACATTCATTATATAGACACCTTTACCTGCAATCGGGACAGAAACTGTTCCTACCAGGCTGTTTCTTATGGTGACCAATCTTCCATTAATTTCAAACAGCGAAATGCTGAAACTTATATTGTTGATTTTGGGAATAATAAATATTTTCCGGTTGGAAATTGAAGTTTTAAATATGCTGCTGCCGCTAACAGCCGATCCGGATATTCTGTATTTGTTTTCTACTTTTCCTCTTTCGAATCTGAACCAGTTTATATTGAACAGATAACCTTCATCACCTGTAAATATTAAGTACAAATCATGCTCACCTGTAATTGTATCTATACTGCAACCGATTGTGGACCAGGTTTGCCAGCCACCGGTCTCGGCGACTTCACATGTTCCTGCAAGAGTCCCATTAATACTGTCAATTCTTATCTCAATTTTTCCTCCGGTGCCGCCACATGAAACCCGGGCTATAAAACTATCTGCACCATCTTTAAAATCAATATTTTTATAAACAGCATACGAACCATTTTGTATATATCCGATATCCTCTCCGCCTTCAGAACAGGTTTCCGTCTGAATTTCTGACTTAAGAGAGAAATGCTCTGCTTCAATATTTGTAAAAGCAGGTATCGGTTTTGCCGGACCACTGGAAATTAACAATAAACCTGTTCCATGTGATGGCACTGTCATTGTATAAGAACCGGTGAAACTGCCTCTATCTGCTTTGGCCCATAGATCACGTACTGTTACTGCATCCGAAAAACCTATATCAGAAAAGTTTACCGTGATATCCTTTGCAGATCCATTTCTGTTTAACAGTGCAACAGCTTTTGTCGTACCATTAATCGAGCCCAGCGGTTTACACCAAATTTCAAGACCATTGGCGGCTTTTACTCTTGCTCCCTGAATACCTGCAGAATCCTGGTTTATGGCAATTACTTCTTTATTCAGCAGGATATCCTTTATCTCCTGAGACATTTTCCTTACATCATGTCCGGCAATAAGCGGAGCAGCCATTATACACCACATGCTCATCTGTGTACGGTATTCTTCAGTGGTACACCCTCCGTTTCCTATCTCAAGCATGTCAGGATCATTCCAGCCTCCGGGGCCGGCCACAGACGTGTACTCAGCATTTTTGTCGATTGCATTGATTATGCCAACAAACCAGTCATTGCCATTATCCCACTTATCAGTAATATCTCCTGTGGTGCGCCATAGGTTTCCGGTTGATGGCATCCAGTTCTGGTATCCCCAGGCGCAGACACTGAATACTATGTCTCTGCCGCAATTTGCAAGTGCATCGCGCATTCTTTCATAATCTCTTTGCTGGTTTGAATTTGGAGCAGGATCACAATTGTCATACTTCAAGTAGTCAACACCCCATTCTGCAAATGTATTTGCATCGAGTTGCTCTTTATTGTAACTTCCACTTCCTGAACCCTGCGGCCCTGCATAGTAGTGATGGCATGTCCTCAAACCACGGTCGCCGTAAATACCAAATTTCAATCCTTTGGAGTGGATATAATCTCCCAGTGCCTTCATGCCAGAGGGAAAACGGGTCGGATCAGCTCTCAGCTTTCCATTAGCATCACGTGATGTGGCCATCCAGTTATCGTCAAGATTCAGATAGATGTATCCGGCATCTCTCATCCCGGAGGTAACCATTGCATCTGCGATCTGCTTGATCTGTGTTTCATTGATATTTTCGTGAAAGATGTTCCAACTGTTCCAACCCATAGGAGGCGTTTTGGCCAGACCATTATTCAATGCGTCAGCCTGGAAAAAATAACCGGTAGTAAAAATCGTAAGAACACTCAGTAAAAATAATCCTGTCTTCTTCATAACCATTTAATACCCTTTTTATCGGACTGCAACAGCCATAAAACAACAATAATTCTTTTTAGTATATTTGCCAGTTTTGTTGTTATCAAGTAGGTGCTTCTTCTGATCTCAAATTCTCTGGAACATTTTAAGAGATAGATTTACTTGTTTTTAATCTAAGGTATAGCAAACTGAATTGTCATGAATTTTAACCAGCTCCAATGAAAAAGTGTTCCGAAAAGCGGAACGAGTAAAGATTTAAACTGATAGCTATTTGCAGAAAGATTGTCACTGTCGTTTCTTAAAATCTATGGTTTCCGGTATGTAGCATCGTTATTATGCTATATCGTTTTGAAGGGACCCTAATTAGCAGTCTGCTACGAAGGATGGGAAGCCTACGCTTCAATGTAGATTCTGATATTTTTGATACAGTCTCTTTTCAAGTTATTGACAAGAGTATTTCTGTTCAATCTGTGACCAGTACTCGCAGTCAAAGCATCATGAAGCGACAATCATCATCAGCAGTGAAATTATCCTCAAATTCATCAGTGATGCAGGTCTATTTATCTGAATCAGGTATGTATTCAATTGATCTTTTTTCGATTGATGGTCGTTTGTTACAGCGAATAGTACGTAATGAGAGGTTAAATAATGGTGAGTATAATTTTGATATTAAAGGAATTAGAGCTGGAGCATCAAAAGCGGTCATCGCCAGGATTAGCAATGGCAGCAGAGTCTTATCTTCCTTTATAAATGTATTTTAGCCTGATTTGTATGATTATTTGGCGCGAATCAAATAGACTATGGAAACACCGGGTATCATACGCTTAAAGAATGATAGTGATAATCATACGGTTTAGCTTTTATATCGATGCCTGTAGGGCATCCATTCTTGTAAGAAAAGGGTTGGTAATGATTTCAATCAGGCAAATAGAAGCAGGTTCTATTTGCCTGATTGATTTTATTTATTTGAGTTCAAACAGAACTTTGACATCTGGTGTCACACTTGAAGAACTCACATATCCGATTGCACCTGGAGTAGATGCAATTTTTTGCAGAACTGATGCTTCATCATCAAGTAACTCAGGAGCTTTTCCATCACCGGCAAGCGTTGCTTTCATCCATATCATTTTTAACTCGTTAGCTTTTTTCCCGATAAATGATAGAAAACTATCCTTAACAGATCCGCCCTTTAAATCAAAGAGTGCAATTTTCTGGTTTCCAGCAGATGTCGTTTCCAAAGTATAGATATCACTTACCTGTTGAAGGTTGCTTACCTGCAGATCGACATTTTTATTGGCAATCAGTGAAATTTGTGCAGATATATGCGAAGCCAAAAAAACAATAAATAAAAGTGGAATTAAATATTTCATAATCTTCCTCCAAACATAGTTATTATTCAAACAGTTATCAGAAAAACACGCTGACTCCTGCAGCAGTGATGAAGTCATTCCAGCGAACAGTACATTCACGGTCGGATCTGACATCTCTGATCTGGGCCTTTACAGCAACACCATCGGTTATATTATACCCCAGACAAAAATCAACTCCATAAAAGCCTTTATCCAAAATTACTGATGCAGGTGTATTGTTATAGTAACCAGCTAATGTAGCATTAAACTTTTCTGTGATGTAGCAGGTAAGTGATGCGAAAGCGAACTGTCTATCCAGATCATTACTTATTGGCACTGGAGAATCCTTTGTCGCTAAAGATACCAGATCAAGATTTCTTTTTACATTATCTTTTGGTGTAATATGAACATAAATATATTCCGATTGAAAATTAAAACGACCATTTGTGAAAGAAAGGTCTACACCAAAACGATATCTTGGCGCTTCCCCAACAGAAGGCAGGACAGGTGCGTAATCGCCCAGGATTGCTTTCATGGTGCTATTGGCGGTATCTATTGTTGCGTTTATATCATCATTTCTTGCCTTATCGTAAGTACCTGAAATTCCAAACTTCAGATCAAATGCCCTTAATCCCAGTCTTCCTCCAACCATCTTGAAATTTGTCGAATCTGTTCCGAAAGGAATTACAACATAATCTGAGGCATTTTTTTTAGTATGTATAAATTCACTGTTGCCTCCAAATACCGCATAATCAAACTTTGTTTTCCCCAATGGTACGGTTCCATTTATCTGCATTGCTGCATGCAAGGGCAAAAATATGGAAGATTGGACCATTTTACCATAATTTGTTTCATAAATAGCGGGACGAATTATGAATGGGTGCAGCGGGAATCTAGCCTTTATTTCATTAAACTGGTTGAACATGGGTACAACCTGACCGATTTTCAGCACAAACATCTTGGATAAATCAAATTTAACCCAGGCTTGGTCCAGAGCAAAATCTCCCCAGAAATTTTCAGATGAATAGTTTCCAGTTAACTGCAGGTTGACGAGAGCAGATATTTTCGGGGTTATCTGTTTGTTGAAAAAAAGATCCAGTTCACTGACTTCAGACGTTGATCTTTTTAAAGTATCTGAAACTCCGAATTGTTTTGTTATCGATCTTTCATAAAGTAGCTCAGATTGAAAATAACCGTAAATATCTATACCTGCAACCTGACTTGCATTAACCAAAGAAGAACAAAATATCGTACCTGCTGTTATAAAGACAAATATTTTTGTCAAGTTCATATTAACTCCTCTTATTAAATAAAATGAAACGACTTGTTTAATCTGATCTGATTAATTCACAACTATTTCACCTATTACTGTTTATGTTGTAATAGGCTTTTTCAATTAATCTATTAGACAAAACAGGTTTAATTCTTTTAATCTGGTAATTTATTGATATTCCGCAAAACCCCATCTTGAATTATCTTCATCACTGGTAAGCATTGCAGAAGTTATCAAAACCAGCTCAATTATAATCTTCTGATTTCATATAGCTTCCTTTCTTAATGAAATTTTCTGGGGCCATTTTCTGTTTTTGAAATTTGAAATGATCATTAAAGCACTTCCATTGCCTGTCTTTCAAAAGGCAGTTTTGTGGGTCTGAAACTTTAAAATGAATGTTAGCTGGTTTGTCAATTAATTCCTGAGATAACAGAGTCATAACATCAGTAATTTGCCTGGAAGAATTGAACTTCAGTGCATCTGAATCTATTATCATAGTATTAAAAAGAAGTTTGGCGTAAAGATGCTCATAATCAGTACCGCTAAAGCAATTAAGGTCATCAATTTGGATCGGATTCACGTTTCCTAAAACTCCGGTTTATGCATCCAACCATTATTGAACTATTTTATCTTTGTTTTTACTCTATAATCAAGCCCAATTTATTGATATGCTAAAAGATCGCAATCGAGATTTTGTTTTTCTGTGCTTTTTTTCAGTAAAAAATTATGGAAAAAGTAAATAGCAGAATTGTTTTTACCTGATGCTTTCTGAAATCCTTTGTCAGATTCAGCCATACCGGGATCAAGCTTTTTTCTCAGGCAAGTCCCAATTTTGTTCAAATAACAACCTTAGCACCTGATCTGAAGCGGTATTGCAACACTTCCAAAACTATCCTTGTAATCAGTTCTATTGGTACACCGAAAAAACAAAAAATGTAAGGAATTTGCACTATAAACCCTGAATTCTGAATTCTGTACCTTGGCATACTATAAGATCCCAAATTATTTTGACCTTTTAAATCACATTTAAAAGAAGGGTTTCCTGGTATGAGACTTATCAAAAAGGCAAAACAAAGGATGTATTTGAGCTTGAAGATGGGAATTACCTCTTAAAATTCAAGGATGATGTTACTGGTCAGGATGGTAAGTTTGATCCGGGTGCAAATACTGTAGGACTCACCATTGAGGGGGCGGGAAGAGCTGGGCTCAGATTAACCAAAATGTTCTTTGAAGCACTGCGTGATCAGGGTATCCCTACTCATTATATTGATGCTAATATTGATGGAGCCAGCATGACAGTGAAACCTGCAGAGGTATTCGGAATGGGTATTGAAGTAATCTGCAGGTACAGAGCTGTTGGCAGTTTCATTCGCCGTTATGGAATGTATGCAAAGGATGGAGATCCACTCGATGCGTTTGTCGAAGTTACGCTCAAAGATGACGCAAGAAATGATCCTCCGATCACCGATGATGGACTCGAGATGTTGGGAATTCTCACTAAAGAAGAATATGCAACTCTTAAGGAACTTACAAGGCGCATATCCGGAAGTATAAAATCGGAGCTGGCCAAAAAAGGACTCGAGCTTTATGATATAAAACTTGAATTTGGACGGGTTAAACCAGATAACAGTATCGTTTTGATTGATGAAATTTCTGGTGGAAATATGAGGGCGTATAAGGGCGGTAAATATATTGAGCCTTTAACTCTTGAAAAGATAATGTTAGAAGACTAAGGCCTGAAGCAATGATTATCCAAGGTTGATAAGAAGTGAGCGTATATGACGCATTTATTGCACCAGGTAGTCCCCCTGGTGCAATTTAAACCAGTCAGTAGTATTTGTCAACGTGTATCGTTTTCTGCCGCAGTACCATAGCTTGCGGTTTTCCGGGTAAAATGACTGATAGCTATCAGTTTATTTGGATTTTCTAAAAAGAAATTTTTCCCTTTGAAATAGAATCATTTCATTCTTTTCTGTATTGAATTCAAGTTTCAGGCCGAATCTGTCGCATGCAAATTTGTCTTTTCCTGTTGCCACAAGCGGAAATGAGGGCTGCCCTGTAGCCTGTCCAAGAAGTATGGAATCTTTCCTGGTTATCTTAATTTTTAACGGTGTTTTTTTGCAGGTGTATTCACCAGTATATGCATCCAGGTCTTCTGGGTTAACAGAAATAGTCCTGAATTCAGGAATTGAATATCCTTTATTGAAACAGATGTTCAAGATACCTATCGCAATTTCATTTGTTGGGTATGCGACTCCATTGTAACAACAGGCAACAGCAAGGCTGTCCTGAGGAAAATAGCCAAGTTCCGAAACGAATCCATCGACTGCTCCGCTATGACCGAATCCCTTTTTATTAAAGAAAGCAACTTGAAACAACCCCATTCCGACATTTTTTTTCATGGTTGTCATCTGTTGAAAGCTGTTTTTTGAACATAACTTCAGGGAAAACAAATTTTCGATAAAGTTAACCAGATCAGCAGGTGTTGATACAATTGAACCTGCTCCTCCCACAATACTCATATCCGTTTCGGGCATTTGCTCCCATGAAGTGACATGCTGATATGAAAAGCATTCATTTTTATCAGGATCAGTTTTACTACCGACATACGTGTTTGGGAGACCTGCTCTGGAAATAATTCTGTCATTAAGGTTCTCTGAATATGACTTTCCTGTAAGCTTTTCGATAATAAATCCTAAAAGGAGATAATTTGAATTGCTATAGGATGTCCTTTTGCCAGGTTTGAAATCTGCTTTGTGCTTTGATATAATGGCAATGAGTTCCTCTTGGGTTTTCGGTTGTGTCATCCATTGCACATAATTTGGATCGTCAGTAAAATTATGTATACCACTTTGATGGCAGAGGAGATGCCTTATTGTAACTTTGTTTGCGTTTGCAACAGAAGGGAAAAACCTGTCCAGTGTTGTAGATAATTGCAGGTTCCCCTCGTCGATCAGTTGAAATATCATTGTTGCGGTAAATGTTTTTGTAATGGAACCGACTCTGTATTTGGTACTGTCTGTGGATAACTTTTTGATACTATCCTGGATAAAGCTGTATCCAATAGTTTTTCTATAAATAATTTTACCGTTTTTGGAGATTGCAACACTACCCATAGCTTTGTTTTTTTCTGACAGAATGTTGAAAAGACTGTCGAGCCTGGATGTATTGATATCTTGAGATAGCGTATAGACACTGCATATTGCAATCATGAAAAGACAATAAATGGCTTTAAACATTACGTCATCCTTGAACATTTGACAGGTTATTTGATATTTTTTTGACAAGAAAAATACTACTTAAAGAGCCATTGGAACAATCAGTTTGAATGGATTGTTTTATATAATATCGCTTTCTGACCAGCAAAGATCTTCTTTTGGGAGATTTTAAACAATTTATTAATAACGAATATTATAAGGATTGGAGCAGAAATATTAATATGGAAAAAGTTCGTATCGGAAAAACGCATCTGGTTGTAAGCAGAACCGGTTTTGGTGCATTGCCTATTCAGAGAATTTCAGAAAATGAAGCTGTTTCGCTTTTAAGGAAAGCATACGATAATGGAATCGATTTCTATGACACAGCCAGGAGCTATTCCGATAGTGAGGAAAAAATCGGAGCTGCATTATCAGGAGTAAGACAGAAAGTGGTTATTGCCACAAAAACCGCTGCGAAAACAAAAGATGATCTGCTTAAAGATCTGGCAGTGAGTCTTAAAAAGCTTAAAACCGACTATGTAGATATTCTTCAATTGCATAATCCCGATACGCTGCCCGACCCCGCTGATCCAAACAGCTCATATTCTGGTCTTCTGGAAGCCAGGAAAAAAGGTATGGTGCGTTATCTGGGTTTAACTAATCATAAGCTTGAATTGGCAAATAACGCTGTCCGGTCTTGCCTTTATGATACTGTACAGTTTCCTTTAAACACCCTCAGCTCAGAGAGTGAGTTGGAAATTATTAAACTATGTAAAAATTCAGATTGCGGACTTATTGCAATGAAAGCGATGTCTGGTGGATTGATCAAAAATGCAGCATCTGCTTTTGCTTTTTTAAGACAGTTTGATAATGTGTTACCTGTCTGGGGAATACAGAAAGAAACGGAGCTTGATGAGTTTTTAGGTTATGAGAAAGAACCGCCATGTTTAAATGAAAAGATGTGGCAGATTATAGAAAATGATCGCAAGGAACTGGCCGGACAGTTTTGCCGTGGATGCGGGTACTGCTTGCCCTGCTTTGCAGGAATAGATATCCCCTGGACTGCAAGGATGTCACTATTACTTCGCAGGGCACCATCACAGAATTTTAATAACAGCTACTGGAAAGAGAAGATGGAAACAATCAGAAACTGTACAGGGTGTAATAGCTGCAAATCAAGATGTCCCTATGGACTGAATGTACCGCAATTATTAAGGGAAAATCTGGAAGACTATATAAGCTTTTTTTAGAAAATAAAGAGGGTCGGACCTCGCTCATCCCCTTCTTAAATAAATGCTTAGATCCTATTAATCGTAAAATTTTAATCGTTTAATAGGCACTTCCAAATTCAAAATCATCGCCCCAACCGGGGCACTTTCGGCTTCTCTCCACGGCTCCACGGTTTGTCGCATAGGGTCGATAACATTTTATTCATGAAACGCAAATACTCTTAATTGCAATCCGGACAACAGCTTTTCTTGTTAATACGATCCGTTGTTTTGAATATTATCCGCTCTGATAGATTCCTTGACTAAATCAAAACTCTTGTACTTTCAACTTTATGCGTGAAATTGTCATCAAGAGTGGAAAAGCCTTCTTCGACCCTATTAACCACACCGAAAAAAGATTTCCCAATTAAGTAGAAATATCAATAAATACATAAAATGAATAGCTACTCTGAAGTTTCACATAACTTATGTTGGGTTAGTCATAGCTATATTATATGCTAATTATTGAACTGCACTAATTTTTAATATATGATTTCTGTAGTATCCGGTAGATTGGGTATTTGTGCAAACAGTTCAAAAGTTTTTGAATCGCAGAGAAATCAAACAGATGGATACTGCTTATATAATGATATTATATTTCTGCATAACCATTTATAAATCATACTGAGTAGTGGAATAAGTGCAGGAAGTGAATTAAAGGTTGGATGCTATGGCTAATCTCTGCTGAGTGAAAACAATGCATTTTAATTTCCATATCTGCCTCCTTAGCAGTGATTAAATTCCAGGAATGAAAAGGTATAGCTCTGAAAAAATGACTGGAAAAATAAATGATACTTTCTGTCCTAAAAGTAAATAATAAACGCATCCCATATTGAAGCTTGTTGTCAGAGAAAAATTAATCTAGTTTTAATGTGTTATTGCAAATGGACCTGTTAAAAATATTGACTATAAAGTTAAGACGCTCTAGAAAAATGGCAGGTACCTGCTCACTGAAAAAACATTTTTCGGTAAATAAAATGAACTTTAAATCATTTATATTCATATTGGTTTTTACTATACCGTTTTTTACAGGTTGCAATGTACCGGTACAAGAGCATAATGATTCTGAAATAACCATATCTGATTTTTATTTTCAGGATCCACTTGCGGCTGGTGCAATTGATGAAATGTCAAGAACAATTCTGGTTACTGTTCCGGCGGGCACAGATCTCTCATCATTAGTACCTGTCATCATTCATACAGGAAAAAGTGTCAGCCCCGGTTCTCATATCGCGCAGAATTTTTCTCATCCCGTAACATATATAGTTTTCGCTGCAGATGGGCGCAATCAGCAATACAGGGTTGAAGTAAGTACCGAAAAAGTGGATACTGTTCCGGTGGATACCGTTCCAGTGGATACCGTTCCAGTGGATACCGTTCCAGTGGATACCGTTCCAGTGGATACCGTTCCGGTGGATACCGTTCCGGTGGATACCGTTCCGGTGGATACCGTTCCGGTGGATACCGTTCCGGTGGATACCGTTCCGGTGGATACCGTTCCGGTGGATATCGGGCTTCTTATAAACAGTGAAAAAACGATTACCGATTTCTTCCTTTCCGAGTTTGGGATAAGAGGATATATAGATGAACAGAAAAAAGAAATATATGTGGTCATACCCAAAAAAACTGATATGAAAAGTATAAAACCGGTTGTCACTCACACTGGAAAATCAATCAGTCCTGATTCTTCAGTGTCGCTTGATATCACAAATCAAGAAATTTATACCGTAACCGCATCCGATAATAGTCAATCACATTATACTGTGATATTTGAACAGAGTGACATTCCTTTAATGTTTATCAACACCCCGGATTTTATTCCAATAATTTCAAAAGAGGTTTGGATTGATGGTGCCTCATACAAAATTATCAGTGATAACAATGATCTGCTCAATGGCTCAATTTCCATCAGATGCAGGGGTAATTCAACTTTTGAGATGCCAAAAAAATCCTATAATATAAAGCTGCCTAAAGGTGAAGGTAAGCCATTTCTTGGAATGCCTTCCCACAGGAATTGGGTATTGCTGGCTAATTATAGTGATAAATCGCTGTTACGTACTGATGTTGCATTTAAGTTAGGTGGGACACTTGACAATTTGAAGTGGACACCGCGGTCCCGGTTCGTAGTATTATATGTAAATCAGCATTACCAGGGGGTATACCAGCTGGTCGAACAAATTAGGATTGATCAGAACAGAGTCAACATTTCACCTGCTGTTTCATCCAGCCAACCCGCCGGAGGCTACATATTGGAAGTCGATATGAGAGGAGGAGAACTTTTTAAATTTACTTATAGTTCAGGGCTGATTTTTAACTGTAAAGATCCGGATTCAAAACTGGAGGGGGTTGTTGAAAAAATCATTTCAAATACACAGAAAGTTGAAGACATCCTTTATTCGGAGTCTTTTGCCGATACAATGAACGGTTATTGCAGGTACATAGATGTAAAATCGTTTGTTGATTGGTATCTTGTCAATGAAATCACCAAAAATACTGACGCAATCTTTTTTTCCAGTGTGTATATGTATTATGATCCGACAGATAAGAAATTATATATGGGGCCGCTTTGGGATTTTGACCTCGCTTTTGGTAATGTTGATTACGGGTCAGGGGGATCACCGGAAGGTTTCTACGTAAAAGAGGCTGCCTGGATCGCCAGATTATTTGAAGATCCTGCATTTGTAAAATCTGTTAAAGCCAGGTGGAACGAAAAAAAGGCTGATATTTTTACATTGCTCTCATACATTGACGTTCGGTCTGAGTACTTATACAGAGCACAGCAGATCAACTTTAAGAAATGGGATATCTTAGGCATGTATGTGTGGCCTAATGCTGTGGTAACCGGAGATTATAAAAGTGAAGTCAGGTATTTACAATCATGGCTTAACAGCAGATTGCAATGGCTGGATGTAAACATTAACGCGCTCCAATCAGATTAACCAGGGCCAATATGGGATATTAGTTATGCAGAACGGTAATATCCAAAAAAATCCCAGAAAAGATCATCATTAATATAAACCGGAACAACAAGCACAAAATTCGAAAAGGAAAATTATAAAAGTCAATCTTACCAGACTTTCTACTCCGCAAGTCCGAAAAACATTCTTACCTGTGATGATGAAAAATGGCTGCTTTAATAAATAGAGCGTTTTTAACTCCGCAACGATTCATTTAGCCCTAAAAGTGCATATATTTAATTTTGGAAGTTTATTTTTCAGATATTTTTATAATTTTACATAAAAAGAAGAGGGCATGTGATATTTAAACGTTCATTTTAAATTGCATTTTTATTGTCGGCGAACATTTTTACAACCAGTTCACAGATCGTATTCGATGTTTCTGAAATCAAAGGACCGGTTTGTGTTGTAAGAGATTCAATCAACAGTATTACATTTAGCATGTCTCCCGCGCATTCGCGTTACAATGTAATTATTTCAGATGGCTTCGCCCATATCAGTCTTAGACAGCTGTTTATTAATCCTGGTTTTCAGATTAAAAGCATGGTTTATGTATTTCCTCTGCCACACAATGGAAGTGTCAATACGATGTAAATGACTTACAAAAACAAGGCTTATAAAGCTATCATTTATGAGAGGAAAAAGGCACTGAAGATCTATGATTCCATTGCAGCTTCCGGGTCAGAATGCAGCACTTCTGGTCCAGGAAAAGCCCAAAGAGTTGTTTCTTACACTTTTACCTGGAATGTTTATTGATCTGGAATTGATGAGATTGAAGAAGGGGGAGAAGTGGGAGAGAGGGGGGCGTTAGAAGCTTTGTTATTTGATCTACCAAGAGGATTAATCCATCTACCAAAATAAAAGGCAGATCCGCTAGAGATAACTCCAGCTAATACAATTAGTGGAGTCGTTGTACTAACCTGCCTAAGGATAATATGAAACAGAATAAATAATGAAGAAATAAACGCTACTCCTGCAATGCAATTCCTAAAAGTAATAATTCTGCTATTAATAGAACTATTACTCAATTTAATTTGTATTTTGTTAATATATACTGCTAAATTCTGAAAGCTGTCAAAATACATTGGACTTTTTTTATCTGATTTCGTGATAAATCTTGTTTCATAATAACCTTCAGAATACGTCCATATTTCCCAGATTGTAATGTTTGCGATAATATTTGGGCCATAGATGGCATAAATTTCACCACCTTTATTATCCTGTGTTATTTTCACTAACATATCTTTAGAAACTGTAATATTTTCAGTATTTTTCATATTTGACCTCTTTTAGGATAGGGTTGAAATAAATCAGCAAATATTATACCCATGTGCCTCATTTAAATAAAAAATATACAGGACCAGTAAAGTACAAACAGATTTTGTCAGGGATAATAAAGGGAAGGTTTCGTGGACACAAGTTACGCCACGAAAAGTTGACGTTTTTATAGTTGTATTTTTCGAAATAATTTCCTAAAAGTTGCCCTCTGGAGCATATGTTTTCTCCGAGCTCTGATTCCGGCAACTACCCAGCATAATCCGCTCTTATCAACAAAAAAGCCCCCGGAAGTTTACTTCCGGGAGCTTGATTTTTCCCACTGTGCCTTACAGAAACTCTTACGGTAATGTAAGAATTTTTATAATACCCGCTCCAAAAGTGGTATCAGCCTTGTTTCCTGCAACATCGGTAAGTCCGGTGAAATCAAGCATAAGAGTGTCATAGGAGCCGTCTTTTAGCCCATCGGCGACTACGGTTAAAACACCTGATTGCATACCTGTCCAATTCCAGATAGAAAGAGTGGGCAATACATGGTAGGTTGAATCACCTCTCATCACCGAAATCGTTGTATCAAAATAGCTGCCTTCAATAACTTTAATTACCGGCTTTTTGGTAGTGTCCATTGGTTCAGAAAAATAGTTAGTACCTAAAGTGATACTAATGGGCAAAGAGGATTGATTGACTCCGGTACGATTGAACTGGTTTCTGGTGGGCATCGGATACATTTCTATCACCGGACCAATCTGATCCCTGACAGTAAGAATAGTAGCTGATTGTAAAGGAGATACGCCGGTACTGTTTCTTCCCAGTACAATAAATTTAAGCTGTTTTCCTAAATTGAAGCTTCCATTGGTACTGATCGTGGTGAAAGTGTCGCTAACCGTCTTAAGGAAAAACCATGATGAATCGGCTGGCTTTTTCTGATAAATCTGGTAATCTAATGCATTTGCCAGTGGTGCCCAATCAAGAACTATCGAATTGGTATTGTAATCAACTTTATTAGTATCGGTAAGCGGATCAAAAACCATCAGGTTTGCTACATTTCCCAGTGCACCGGTGGTGACAGGTGTGAAGTTCCGGGTCAGGAAAGCGGAATTATCAAGCAATTTGCCTGAAATACTGACAATCTTTTTTATTACCAGAGTGTAAGTGGAATACGGGTCCCAAATGCCATCGAAAGGCTTGATAACCAGCCGTTTATTAGTGTTTTGCCATTCTTTTTGCAGGAGGATCCTGTTGGCCGGGTCACCTTTAAAAACGTAAATGCTGTCCTGGCTCAGCTTGCTTATATCTACAGCTTCTGAAAAGTCAAAAACGATTCCTTCTGATTTAGTAAATGTATCAAGATTATGGACCATAACAATAAAATTACCATCGGTGAATTTTCCCAAAATGATATCATTGACCCGGATTGTATCACCGGCTGATTTTCCGGCACAGGAAAGTGGTGATTCCTGTTTATATAACAGTGTTCCATCACTAAATGGACGAACGGCAATTTTATAACTTGTATACTCGGGAAGATCGGTAAATGTGAATGTACCGTTTACTGAAGTCGCTGTTCTCAGTGGTTTCTGAAACATCTGATTATCCGGCTGATTATTTACCAGCTGGCATTCGATTGAAGCACCTGTTGCCGGATAATATTTGCCATCTTTTTCATAATAAAGATTACCCTTTATAGCTGCGCCCTTTTTGGCCATGAAGTAATTGTCATTTGATTGATTAAGAATGGGAACAGTGTTGCTGTTTGAATCCAGAGTCAGACTCAGCTGATCTATAATATCTTCATAACCGGCTTTGCTGCAGGTAATCAGATATATACCTGCTCTGATTGAATCAAATATTACCATTCCTTTGGAATCAGTAAGTGATGAGCCGACACCGTCTATATTGACCATCGCATCGGCAAGCGGAGCCATTGAGTGACTGTCAAACAATTTGATAACAACCCTTGCCTCTATGTTTCCCTGTTCGTAATCGATTTTTTTACTTGAATCCACCGGAAGCAGCGTTCTTTCGCATTTCAGATTCATAAAAATAAAGGTGCCGATCAGTAGAGCATATGAATAAGCCCGTAACTTTCGCATTATTCCTCCTTCTGAATATATTGGAAAAGTATCCTGTTGGTAATATAGCCGGTAATTGAATTTGTTCTCTTAACAGCAGTCATTGGTGAAATAATTGTCCGATCAAGAATATTGTCTGATGAAACGTATTTTAATATATATTATATATACAATTTTGCAAAAATAAATTTTTAGTTAAATTCAAACGCTTCATACGGAAGGAATGTACCATGCACATTATGAGGAATTGTATCCTATGTTTTGTAATGGTATCGGTTTTTTCTGCTAACAAAGCAGAGTCGCAACCGGCCACATCACAGAAACTGCTGAAAACAGGTATTGGCTTTCAGCTTGGTGTCCGATTTCATCAGCCGGATCAGATAAATCAATTTATTACAGATATTTATGATGCTTTTCTGACCGATTATATCGCCGGTCCGGTCGAAAAAAAGAGCCTGGGGCCAGGGGTTTTTCTGAGTGTGAATGGGACATTTGATATTGGACCGCTTTTCAGTGCTGTCCCTTTTGCCCAGAGCATGTGGGCAGGTAAACAGATGTATTTCACCGGTGGCCCGGCAGCTAATATTCATGTGAATTCCTATACCGCCATGGGGGGACTGAATCTATGGGTACGCGTTCTCAATCAGGAGTTCTTTAAACTGAGAATAGGTGGGGGAGTATATGGAACCTATACCTATGTGACTACTACCGGTGATATTGCTCACAGGCGGATTCGCGGAAGTGGTGTAGGCGGAAGAGCGCTTCTGGGAAGTGAATTTAAATTAAATGAGAAGACTGCACTGACATTTGATTGCGGACTGCCTTTCGGAAAATCGAAACTTTATCATTTTGATGAACTGAATGTAGCTGGTATCCCAGTTACCTACCCGGAAAAAATGACCCATCTGGGGTTTGAATTATCCCCGGGAATAATGTTCTATTTTTAATAAAAACAAGGTAGATAAGTCTGATTGGAAAAGTCGGGATGTGAACAAGTGTAATCATCCCGATTTCAAAATCCAGACTGTGACACTTTAACTTCGCTTCCCCAATGTGAAAATATCGGTTTTACCCTGAAAATTATTTTGTAAGGTTTGTATTTTAAATGAGGAAAAATATTGCAAAAAAACTGAAAACAGTATTTATCCTGTCCAGCGTGCTGTTTCTCTCATGTATGAAGGTACTGAATGCAGTCGGAGGAGATGATCCCTGCTGGAAAGCCTATCTTGAAAGGAAAAAATTGAAAGACACATATGATAAATTCGAAAGAGTACAGCTAGAGATGCAGATCAGGACATATGATGAATTGTGCATGCAACAGAGGAGTAAACAGACGATAATTTATCAAAAACCAAGAAGATAACTGTTACTGCATCCAGATACTACCGGCTCCTATAGACTCTTTTCTATTAACAGAATACACAAAAATGTATAACCCCAGCAATTTATCATCTGATTGCAAATTCTCTTGGGAGATAATTAACCGCTCTTTACTACGGATATATTGATCCATTTTCAGGTACAGCTCAAATCCATCTCCTTTATGCTTATCTGTACCAACTAACCTGCTATTCTCATAATATATTGTCCGAAACGATACAGATTGGGACCTGTCCAGATTGATCATTACATAAGTTAGTATCAGAGAATCGCAACCGGATATGTTACTCATAATGATCAGATGGTAATCAAGTGAGCTTACAGGATCATTTATGATATAGGGAATGGTACCAAAAGTTATCCTGTTATTACTTGTATCTATTTCTTTGCACACAAAAACTGTTCCTGAGACATTTTGGGCTGATTCCCTGGACTTATTCAACTGCCATCTGTTGGTATAGTAGCCCTCAGCCAGAGGAATTCTCATGTTGATTGAATAACACGGATTACCTGTATGATCCAGAGATGGCTCCTCTATGAAGTGCGCAAAAGAGCCACCATTGAGTTGTCCTTTTCTGGCAAAGATTCTGAGCGGGAAATTATAAACCATTCCGTGAATGTTATCTGTCAGGATAGCCGGCACTCTTCCCTCGCAGGGTAATTTACAGACCAATGCACTGTCCCAATTAAAAAGGTCGGGTTTTTTAAGAAGGTTCTCCTCTGCTTTGCCTTCGCAATACAGATTGAGTAGTGACGAGACTGGATTGCCTTCAAATCTGCCTAAAAAATTGATTGCGGAATTAATGGTTTTTTTTTCAGCCCATTCTTTTCTGGATTGACTAAGTGCATTTTTGTCGGTTGCGTTTTTTATTATAATCATCAAACTTCTGGAAAATAACTATCTTTTTTTGAATTACGTTACCATGAACATCGGTAACTTCGACGTCCAGGGCCTTTTTTCCTGTACCAAACCCCACTGAAACCGAACTGCTTACCCGCTTGGCTTTTTTGAAACCGATTGTGGTGTCAATCAGATTTTCAGCAAAAAAATGAATTTGAGAGAGGTCTGACTCGGATGATATTTCATAATCAATAATGCATTGATTGAAGATATAATGATCTCGAAGAATCAATTTAATATCGGAATTAACATTGTTTTTTGATCCACAATCAGAATCGTATTTATATTTACCCAGTCTGTAATAGCACCTGCAATCGACCGGACCAGTCTTTCCGCCACATTCTCCAACAGGCTTCTGAACAAGTAAATTGTTCTCCAGATTGTACTCCATACCGTTCAGACAGAATGTGTAATTGAACCTATCTGATATTCTGGATTTAATTGATAAAGACCGGAAATCAGAAATCATATCAAGTAAAGAGTCGATTAAAGGTTTTTTATCCCCAATACTGGCAGGGTTATCAGTATACTGACCGGAAATGAAGAGGTTCTGCTTGTTCCTTGTGGTGCCAGAGGTTATCACCTTTTTTATGCTCCTGGTCGAATCCTGCTTGATATATAATACCGAATCAATGATAACTTCTTTGCGGAATAATGATAAATATACTCTGGTAAGAATAGAAACATCTTTATGACGGAAAATCTGATCTATACGTGTTTCTAAATAGTCAAGACCACATCTGGAAGCAGCAATGTAGAGATCTTTAACCGAAGCATACCAGATTCTGTTCTCTTCCTGGCAATAGTAACAATCATTGAAAAGTGTGTTTTTTATGTTACTTTTAATCTCTGGCAGAGGAAGAGCCTCCATTTGATCCCAATTGTCAACAGGAGCAGCCGGAAAGGTCTTGCGCTTTAAATCATTGATATAAAAGGTGCTTTGGGCAAGCAGGCCTGTAAAAGATACTGTAATCAGCATTAAAGCCGATGTAATGTGTGCAGCAGGCTTTTTCATATAATCTGAGAGCGCGAAAAAAAATAGACAAAATGAAATCAGGGTTTTGAATTGAAGCTCCCTCTTGGAAATAAACCAAAAGGTTTAGTATAAATATATATTGTGTCCAAATTCTAATCATATGTATATCTCAATCAGAGGGCTATTTCGCTTTAAGGAATTAGGGATGAGTAGATAGGGGAAAGGATTGGTAGAGTAATTGAACTCCTGCTCCGTAAAGTAAGGGATAAGAAAACAAGCGGAACACAGATCGGCTTGGTGTGTCCGGAAAGAGTTTGGCAAATAAAAACTGTTGAGAGAATAAGAATGGAATGTAGAGAGTAGGGGAGGTGTTAATTTTCCGTTGGAAAATCGTAAAAAAAAGGAGTAGCTTAAAGCTACTCCAAGAAAATCTGCTGAAGTTTTAATAAAAACTATTTTGTCTGGCGTTCCACAGTTTCTTTATCGATGTTTTCGCGAAGAGCATCTTTAAATGAACGGTCCAAGCTGATTGGATCAGCATTGGGATCATCGGTGTCGATAATGTATACCGGGGTAGGGTTATCCAGGTATCCCACAACTTCTGCATTATCGAACACGAAGGTTTTGCTCTTACCGGAAAGCATGGAGACTTCCTTTTTTTCGACCCATCCGATAGTACCATCTGAAGTTTTGACTTTGTGCATATCTCTTTTGCTATCAATAACCTGCAGACGATCGCTGGTACCCACGGTCAACATTGGTTCTTCGTATAACTGACGGGTTTCGTTTTTGTAGACTCCCACGCCATCTTTGTTAGGCTGGGCGACTTTTTGAGCCGAAGCAAAGAAGGTGATAGTAGAAACCAGTAAGACAGTCCATTTAATTAAACGCATAAACAAGCTCCTTTTTATGATTGTACCCTTATGAGGGACAGTTTTCGTCTATTATATCATAGTATAATAAATTCTTATATTGAATGCAACAGCAAAGAATGAATTGTGCAAGTTGTGGCATAAGGCTAATCCTGGAAACAGAAATCCATATCTTTAACAGCTTTGGTTTCATCCAAACGCCCCACAACAGTACTTATTGGTGCTCTGTGCAGTGATTGCGGATCAGTTTCGGCCAGCTTCGCAATCTCCTTCATGGCATCAATAAAGATATCCAGAGTTTCCTTGCTTTCAGTCTCCGTAGGCTCTATCATCATAGCCTCTTTTACTATAAGCGGAAAATAAATCGTTGGTGGATGAATTCCCCGGTCAATGAGGGCTTTGGCGATATCTACTGCATGGACCCCATTTTCCAGCTGTTTTTTTGCACTCAGCACACATTCGTGCATACAGGTCTTTAAATATGGTACATCATAGAAATCTTTAAGCGAATGCATTATATAATTGGCATTGAGTACTGCATTTTCACTGACCTCGGTTAGTCCTTTTGCACCCAGAGTCAAAATATAGGCATAAGCTCTTAAACAGATTCCGAAATTTCCATAAAAAGGCGCAATATAGCCGATGGATTTAGGATAGTCGTAACTTAAGGCGTAAGTACCATCGGAGCGCTTTATGATTCTAGAAATGGGCAAAAATTGTTCCAGATGTTTTCTAACTCCAACCGGGCCAGCTCCGGGACCGCCTCCTCCATGAGGAGTGGAGAAAGTTTTATGCAGATTGACATGCATAACATCAAAAAGCGCATCACCGGGTCGGAATTTTCCCAGGATTGCATTAAGATTGGCTCCATCGTAATACAATTGCGCATCGTATTTATGGGCGATGGCTGCAACTTTCTGTATCAGGGGATTGAATAAGCCTAAAGTGTTAGGGTTGGTAAGCATGATTGCAGCTGTTTTTTCACTGATTGCCGTTTCCAGAGCAGCAATATCAAGAACGCCGTTTTCATTTGTGGGAATAGATTTGACCTGGAAACCTGCAATTGACGCACTTGAAGGATTTGTGCCATGCGCTTCATCCGGAATAAGCACTTCTGTTTTGCGGTTACCTTTATCTTTGTGGTAAGCAGCAATGATCATCATGCCAGTAAGTTCCCCGTGTGCTCCGGCCATAGGATGTGCAGTGTAGGCGTCCATACCAGTGATCTCGCAGAGGAGTTTTTCAAGTTCGAAAATCACAGCCAGGGCACCCTGAGTCAACATCCCTCCACGAATAAGCTGCGGCAATAAAGGGTGCAGTGATGCAAAACCCTCCATGGAAGCAATTTTTTCGTTTACCTTAGGGTTGTATTTCATGGTGCATGAGCCCAGCGGGTAAAAGTTAGTGTCTACTCCGTAGTTTTTACGGGAAAGAGCTGTGAAATGACGTATTACCTGAAGTTCGGAAAGTTCACAAAGTCTGGCCGGCTCACTTCGAAGATATTTGCTGTTAATCGTATGATGAACAGGAACATCACTTTGAGGAAGCCCGACTCCTTTTCTTCCGGTAACCGATTCCTGGAAAATTATTGACATAGTACCGTCTCCAGTGTTTCTGCAAGCAGTCCGATCTCATATTTGGTTCTTTTTTCGGTGACTGCAATGAGAAGATAATTATCCATATCAGGATAGTAGCGTCCAAGTGGAAATCCTGCAGCAAAACCATAATCGATCATCTTTCCCACGCACTCGCCTGCGTCAACAGGAAGTTTAACTGTAAATTCATTGAACGTGGGTGATGATTCCATTACCTTCACTCCGGGAATTGCACTGATTCTTTCCTTGGCATAATGCGCTTTGTCAACACAAAGTGATGCAACCTGTCTGATTCCGTCTTTACCCAAAAGACTAAGGTAGATATGAGCTCTTAAAGCGCAGAGTGCCTCGTTCGAGCAGATATTGGAGGTCGCTTTTTCCCTGCGAATATGCTGTTCTCTGGCTTGTAACGACAACACAAATCCCTCTTTACCATGGACATCCACTGTTCTGGCAACTATTCTTCCGGGCATTTTTCTGGCCAGCTTTTTAGTTGCTGCCATGAAACCCAGATAAGGACCACCAAAGGAAAGTGGAATACCCAGAGACTGACCATCACCAGTGGCAATATCAAATCCCTGTTCACCCGGAGTTTTAAGAATCGATACTGCAATCGGATAAACCGATTGAACAGCCAGCATTCCAAAAGAGTGCGCTTTTTCAACGATATCGCTGTGATCATCAATAACCCCGAAGAAATTAGGGTTCTGGAGTATGACAGCAGCAGTTTTATCATCAAATGCTTTGAAAAGACTTTCGCGGTTACTCTGGCCGTGACAAACCGGAATTTCTACCAGTTCAATTGACAAATTAGCCGTGTAGGAGTTGAGCATTTTGCGGTAGATGGGATTTACACCCCCGTCAACTATTATTTTTCGTCTACCAGTAGAACCGATTGCCATCTGACATGCTTCATAGAGAGCGGTGCCACCATCATAAAGCGATGCGTTGGAAACCTCCAGCCCGGTAAGTCTGCATATGTCGGTTTGGTATTCGTAAATAGCCTGAAGTGTACCCTGGGAGAGCTCCGGCTGGTAGGGGGTATACGCTGTAAAGAACTCACTTCTTGAAACCAGTGCATCGATAGCTGCCGGAATGAAGTGATCATAAAATCCTCCACCGACAAAGTTTATAAGATGAGAATAGTTCTTTTTGGCCAGCTTTTCAAAGTAGTTTACCAGTTCGAGTTCCGATTTTCTTTCAGGCAGGTTAAAAGAGCGTGGACGAAGGCTGTCCGGGATATCAGAGAAAAGCATCTCTATAGAATCAACACCGCAAAGCTTCAGCATTTCGCGGCGCTGTTCATCGGTATTGGCTATATAGCTCATTCCTCAGTCTCCAGAAACTTCTCATAAGTATCAGCATCCATCAGATCTGAAATTTCAGTCTGATTGATATTATCTAGTTTAAAGATCCAGCCTTTACCGTAAGGATCATTATTTACGTCTTCAGGAGTGGTTTCGAGCGATTCGTTTACCTCCAACACTACTCCACTGATGGGAGAATAGAGATCACTGGCTGCTTTAACCGATTCGATCACGCCGCATTCTCCGCTTTTTTTCAGTTTGGCACCAACTTTGGGCAATTCAATAAAAGTGATATCCCCCAGAGAATCCTGAGCATGATCAGTTATCCCCACTAAAGCTTTATTATCTTCGATTTTGATCCATTCGTGAGTCTTTGTGTACATACGATCTTTTGGTGCCATTATCTAACTCCTTTTTGGGAAAATTGTCATTATCACAAGTAATCAGCCAGTTTGTTTCGTCCTGTGGCATTTTTGTAAAACGGTGTTTCAGTGATTTTTCCGGTTAACTCGCCACGATCTGTTCTGATAAGTATCTGCTGACCTTCAGCTGCATAGGATGAAAGTACATAACCCATGGCTATTGCCCGCTGAAGCGATGGAGAATAACTGCCACTGGTGAGGTAACCAATCTCTTCCTTATTGTCAATGCTTAGAATTTTATCACCATGTCTGGCGGCTCTTCGGCCATCCAGCAGTATACCCTTAAGACATTTTTTAACGGCCAGGGGATCAAGAGCTGCCTCTGAACCGATAAATTTTTTATTGGCAATAGATCTGCAAAAACCACTTTCTGCAGCATTGGTATCCTGGTTAAGCTCGTGGCCATAAAGCGGGAGGCCCATTTCCAGTCTTAGCGTATCTCTTGCCCCCAGTCCTGCCGGAGTGGCACCCAGGTTTATGCAGTCATCCCAGAACTTAAGAGCGGATTGGGGACTGAGGTAGATTTCAAAGCCGAGCTCACCGGTATACCCGGTCCGGCTCACCAGTACCTTTTCGTTTTGATAATAATTATGCTGGAAATGATAAAATTTTAATTCAGCGAATGAGTCTTTAAGAAGTTTTTGCAGGATTTTTGCAGAATGCGGTCCCTGAAGATCCAGTTTCGCGGTTTCTGCTGTCAGATTAACTATTGATACTGACTTCGATAAATGGCTTTTAATCCATTCAAAATCAGCGGGTTCGGTGGAGGCATTAACTACCATAAAAAATTGACAGTCATCCATACGGTAAAGAATCTGATCATCAATCACCCCGCCTTTTTGATTGCAGAGAAAGCCATACCTGCATTGTCCCTTTTTAATGGAAGCCACTGCACAGCTGAGAAGATTTTCCAGATCACTAACCGATTCCGGTCCACTGATGAGAAATTCGCCCATATGACAGGTGTCAAAGATAGCAGAAGCGTTTCTGGTAGCTTCATGTTCTTTTATAATACCTTCATACTGCATAGGCATGAGATATCCGCCAAAAGGGCTCATTTTAGCATTCAGACTGGAATGCTTATCAAAGAGTATAGTTTTTTTCATAAAAGTTCTGTCAGCTTGAGGAAAGAATAGAGAGTGATTATAATATCTCTAAATATGTCTGGAAAGACATAAGAGATGGTATAAAATACAATGATGAGAGGTGCACTGAAAAGCTAAAGTTAAAAGGAGGTGCTTACCCCTTTTCGGTGGGATAGGGAGCAATGCTCATTTACATTGCTTCTGCACCCCAAAAGGAATCACTCAGCAAGTATCGCTCTACCCACTTTCCTTGCAATTTCTTCTCCGGATAGATACCTGATAATTGCCAGGGAAAACTCTATGGCTGTTCCTACTCCACGGCTGGTGATCACATTTTCCCATACACTTACCGGCTGCTCAGAAATCTCTGCTCCCTTAAGCTGTGATTCCACTCCAGGATAACAGCTGACTTTTGCTCCTTTAAGTATTCCGGCTTTGGAGAAAACCTGTGGTGCTGCACAGATTGCAGCACATAGTGCTTTCTGTGAGTATGCTTTACCTACTAATGACAGCACTTCGTCGGATTGGCTGAGATTGGTGGTCCCGGGTTGTCCGCCCGGCAGAATAATCCCGTTATAAATTTCAGTATCCGGATTCAGTAGCGCATCTGCTATTATGGTTATACCATGTGCACCCCGAACCTCTTTTGATTTCAGGCCCAGCATACTTACCTTAATGTCTGCTCTTCTGAGAAGGTCAATAAAGCTAACAGCCTCTATCTCTTCAAAACCATCTGCCAGAATGGTGATCACGTGAGACATTTGAATCCTCCTTACAGTTTTATTTTTAACAGGTTTGCAGTAAGAAAGCCGGGAAAACAGGATTGCTTTAAAATCTGCAGATATTCAGAATTATCAGGACGGAAAACTGGTATTTTCCTGACAGGCATCTGATTTATTTTTACTAAACAGGGACTATTGCCTGAAAATGATCTGATGGTGAGAGATTCCAGTCCTTTTGTGTTAATCAACAAAGTGTCTCTACTGAATATGACATTGCACTTCTGTGCAGTCTCGTTCTTCAATTTCCAATGAAAAATATTATCCGGGCAATTGGGAAATTGTGGAACGAATCTGAAGTTAATACTGTTAAAAGCGGGACGTGACCAGGTGTGTATGAATTGGCAAAGATTCCCGAATTCCTGCTCTCTGTAATCAAAACCATGATCCTGCTCAGGGTAGGTTTTTGAGATTACCTGAACTCCGCTCTCAATCATATATTCCAGGAACCGATTGACTATCTCCAGCGGATATAGCCTGTCCTTTCCTGCATTTACATTGTAAATCGGGCGCTGCATCAGGTTTTCGGGATGCAGTTGCATTCCTGCCGCTGCAGGAAGCATTCCACCATAACCGGAAATGGCAAAAAAACCGGCAAAAGGTGCATAGATAGTATTTGCGGCAGCCCAGCACCCTGTTGCACCATCAGAAACCCCGGCTAGAAATACTTTATTCCTGTCGATAGGGTAGTGCAGAGTCATATAACGGAGTGTCTGCAGGATTCTGGACATTCCGGTTTGATCCCACCACCGGGCATTTGCGCTTGCAGATGGGCTGGCAAGAAACAGTTGCATGCTGTCAGCCAGTGGTGAAAGCATCTCAAATGCACGTTCTCCCTTGGTATTAATTTTTGTACCTGTACCTCCATGGAGATAAATTATCAGTGGGTAGCTCGAATCCGCTTTTATTTGTTCAGGAGTTTTATACCCAAGCAAGTAGGGGGTATTAGCCGAATCATAAAGGGTTTCCACCACTGTACCGGTTCTGGAGTGCTTTCTGATATTTTTTACCAGTGAATCTATTACTTCTGCTGTATAAGAATTGAAACTCCGGTCGATTTCTGCTGAGGGATTAATAAACCAGGAACTGAAGGTTTGAGAATCTGCAGTCAATTTTCTTTCGCATTGTATAAAGACGGTTATTATAAGAAAGACCAGAACAGTTATTTTAATTTTTATTATTTTGGATAATATTTTCATAATAATTCTGGTTGGTGTTGATTGGTATCACTTTATCCAGTCCAACAATGGAGAAAATTTCTGAGATATCGGGGGCAGCTCCAATTATTATGGAACCAGAGCCTTTTTCCAGAAGCCGTTTGTGAAAATTGGCCAATAGGGTGATTGCACTTGAATCGATATGAGTTACGTTACTTAAATCGATAGCGGTGTTTGGGAATAGAGCTTTTTCAGCCTCTTCAAAAACCTGGCGGATGCGGGTTAAATTTTTAACCACAAATTTGCCATAAAGAAAGATGACAAACCAGTCACCAGTCTTCTCTGTTCTTGTTATTAATTCTTCTTCTGGCTGCATAATAATAAAAATACATATCGGATGACAGTAGGTTGTAAAAGATATTTCATGGAAAAGGCAGCTTAATTTTTATCGGATAAGATGATATCCGGTGTGATTCGCCGTTTGGTGTGCTATAAGAAACTGTAGAATCTTTAAAACTGAAGCTGATCCATTGGTTATCTGTTTCAATTCTGAAATCGATGTCATTTTTGCCGCATTTGAAATTGGTGATAAAATTGATCGAATGGCCAGTTTCGGTTTCCAGTGTTAAACCGGATGCTTCTGATGAGAAGATGTGTTTTTCATTCAGCGAATCAGGGTGGACTTCCATAATTTTTGAAGAGTCATTGCAGAAGATCAGGATTTTTTTTACCTGAGCACCTCTATGATGCCTTAACCAGCTTCGTATAGAATATTTGAATAAGCTTTTAAATTCATAACTGGAGCCTTCGCTCAAAATCCATACTTTTTTATCTGGCCAGCAAACACTCACAACCCTGCAGTTTGCGGAGCTGAACCGTTCCAGATAGAATTCATCATAGCGTGTTTTTGAAAGATATACTGCAGGAAAAAGGAGAATAAGCAGAGGTATGCACCATTTTAAATAGCTCAGAGTGTGTTTTTTGTCTATACATATGAAACCAGTTAGAAATATCAGGTAAGCTGATAAAATTTCTGTGTAGGGTTTATCCACCAGTGCCATACTCCAGGGGAAAAGGTCTGCTGCTTTGGCTATCCAGATAATCAGATCCATCATTGAGGCTGAAAATTTCATGGCCGTAGCACTCACAGATGGGATAATCATCTCAAAAAAAAGACTGACAAAGAAAGACCACATGTTCAGGGTCATAACACTCACAGCTATAAGGTTTGCTATCAGTCCAAAAAATGAGATTGAGCCGAAATGAAATATTAAAACCGGTAAAGTACTTAAAAATCCGGATAATGAGATGTTGAATGTGGAAACAATTCTGGACAGGATATAATCCGCCACAGCAGACTGAATTCTGGGAAATAGCCGGTTTAGAACTGGGGGCATGGTTATAATTCCGATTGTGGCAGAGAAAGATAGTTGATAGCCAGGCATAAAAAGACTTTCCGGAGAGTATAGTAGCCACAACGAACCGGCAAGTCCAATAGACTGCAGAGAATAGTTTTTTTTCTGATATAAAAATGAACCTATAATAAGAGTCGCCATAATTGTGGCCCGAAACAGTGATGGAATAAATCCGATGAAAAACTGGTAAATCCATAGAACTGAAAGTGCAATCAGATGCTTTACATTGATGGTTACAGGCAAGATAGAGGAAAAAAAATAGGCTGCAGCAATAAGCATACTTGCATGTAGTCCGGATATTGACAGAAGATGATAGATTCCCGATTTTCTGAATGACTCTTTTATTTCCTCCGGAAGATAGTCACTCTCTCCCAGAAAGGATGCTTGAAGGATTGCCCGATGAGCAGGACTGTGCAGACGGTCCAGAATGTTGAGTACGCCCCCTCTAAATCTTTCAGAGATTCTTGAAAAAGTATTTGGTGGTGAAATTATCTGAATGGAATCCACCTTCATTTTTGCCCATATATCTTTGGATAATAATACACGCGACTCATCAAACTCCCACTCTTTCAAGGCTTTGCCGGGTGCCATGCAATGACCGTAAACTGCTACTTTAGTACAGGAAACCGGACTTACTTTTCCAGTGCACTGGAATATTTTGCCCTTCAATTTACCAGATGAATCACAAGAAAGATAATCGCATTTGACAAGGAAACGGTATCCCCGCTTCACTGGTACCGGGCTGGAGATGATCTCACCGGATAAAATATGGTGTTTCTGGCTACCTTGTATTTTGTTTAATAGATCTGTAATGTAGAGCTGCTCTGCGGACCTGAGTGTACAAAAAAGAAAAGCAAGTGAGAAAAATATTATGAAACGGAATAGCCTGGAGGGGAAAAGAATGGCTGTAGCGAAGGAAAATATTGCTGAAAATAATTTAATAGTGTAAAATTGATTTACTGGGATCAGCACTTTAAATGATCCGATGGGAATTAAATTGGCTGCAATTACTCCCATTGTAACTGCTGCCCAGCAGATCAGACCTGGAAATCGTACCCATAGGGCCAGTCCAGGAAATATTCTGAAAACTGAATAGCATAATTCAGTTATGATTTTCATTGTTTTTTGTGTTATGATAAAACTAAAGTTGATACAATTGTTCTGCTTAACAGATAATCTGCTGCGAAGGTGAAAACGAACTCGAAAATTTTCCAAGAGTGTCTGATTGGAAAGCTAAATATTGAAAAAAAGGAAAGAATCAGTTTAATATAATAAAAGTGAATATTTGCTGGTAAAGACATTTCTGGTAAGCTGATAGTGCTGAAATAACCGGAGTATTAAGTGTAATTATATGCAAAAAACAGGTTCTACCATTCTAATTGTTGATGATGATTATGAAATTCGGGAGATGATTTCGGATTTTTTAAGGGATAGTGAAGGTTATGATGTACTGGAAGCGGAAAATGGTAAACAGGCTCTTGATATATTAAAAAGTAATAAAACCGATCTGGTTATCTCTGATATTAATATGCCGGGAATGAAGGGATTTGATCTGTTAAAAGAAGTCAGAGACAGGTTCCCCCTGGTTAAAAGAGTGCTTATAACGGCTTACAATGTTGAGGACTACCTCAATCTGGCACTGAAATATGATATCGGCAATATTTTTGTAAAAACTGCTCCATTTAATTTTTCCGAATTCTCCTCTATCATAAGTTATCTGCTGAATGGGGATATATTTGGTTTATCTCACTATTTTGATGATTCGATTCCCATAAAAAAGATGAAAATTCGTAGTTCCAAGTCCCTGGATAGAGATGCTGAATTGATTATTGGTCAGATCGGACCTATAGATCAGCCCAAACGTGTTGAATTAGTTATTGTCGAGTTACTCACCAATGCAATATTTTATGGCATCCGTAATGAAGTACCGGATAAAAAGGAGTTATGGTCACATGACTTTTTACTCCCCGAGGAGCAGGCCATCCAGGTATCAGTAGCCAGAGATGACCAGAAGTATGCCATCTCGATAAGTGATCTTGGGGGAAGGCTGAAAAAATACGACATCCTTTACTGGCTCAACCGGCAGATAAGCCGTAATCAGGATGGGTTGCCGCTGGGACTCTATGATTCTCATGGCAGGGGATTTTTTATCGTTCGCAAATATATCGACCGGCTGATTATAAATATTGATCAGGCGCGCAGGACCGAAATAATCATTATTAATTACTTTTCCAGAGTATATAAGGGGTATAAACCGCTTTATATAAATGAGATATGAAATTTAATTCCAAAATACCCGCAAACATTGCACCGGGAACCAGGCTGATTGATTATCTTGTTCAAAGATTTACATATCATAGCAGAGACGAGTGGATTGAGAAAATCAAACGTGGTAAAGTCATGCTTGATGATCGTTATCCATTTGTAAAGGATACGATTACCCCTGGGATGATACTGATCTATGATCCTGGTGATTTTGAAGAGCCTCCGGCCAATCTGAATTATTCCATTATTTTTGAAGATGAATGGTTTCTGGGAATCAATAAACCAGCTAATTTGCTGGTGCACCGGGCTGGAAAATCCTTCAGAAATAATCTTATCTATCAACTTCGTCATGTTCATGAACCGCCGTTCAAGACCGCTCATACCGTTCACCGTCTGGATAGAGATACCTCGGGAGTGATACTGGTTGCCAAAACCCCACAGGCAAGAGCAGAGATTGGCAGGCAATTTCTGGAGTCCCAAATAGATAAAGAATATTTAGCCATTGTGCATGGTATTGCTGATATTTCCACTCACAGGGAAATCAGCTTACCTATAGGTAAATCAGCAACTTCTGAAATCAGTTATAAATATTGTGTAACAGCTGAAGGAAAACCTGCGACCACCCTGCTTAACGGATGTAAAACGATAGGCAGTCGTCATTGTATGCTTACTGTTAAACCCCTGACTGGGAGAACTCATCAAATCCGAATCCATCTTGCTGCAATAGGCCATCAGATCATAGGCGACAAGCTCTATGGGATGAGTGATGATGAGTACATAAGATGGAGAGATTATCCAGAAGAAAGAAAAGATGAATTGCAGTTTCCTCGTCATGCGTTGCATTGTAGGATGATGTCTTTTTTTCACCCCTATATCAAAGAAACTGTTACACTGGAAGCAGAGTTACCTGAGGATATGCGGCAACTGGTGGAAAAGCTGAATGTGATGTAAACAGGAACGGGGCCTTTCGACCCCGTTTAACTTTTGCAAGTTATTTTTTCTTTTTGGCTGCTTTTGCAGGTGCCTTTGCCGGTGCTTTTGCCGGTGCGCCAACAATCGCGTCTTTGGCAGCTTTTGCAACTTTGAACTTAACAACCTTCTTAGCAGGAATCTTGATCTGCTCTCCGGTTGCCGGATTTCTTCCCATTCTGGCTTTACGCTGTACCAGAACGAGCTTTCCCAGTCCTGGCATAGTGAAACCATTTTTAGCTTCCTTGTATGCCAATTCTGCCAGTGTGTCCAAAAAGGACTTAACCTGTTTTTTCGGAAGCTGAAGAGTTTCCGACAGCTTCGCGACGATCTGAGATTGCGTCAGGCTTTTTCCTGCCATGCGCACTCCTTTTGTTGAAACAAAGTGGAAAAATGAAACTGATAATTTATGAAATCAAGTATAAATCAGTGCTAATCTGTTGTCCAGAAAAATCTAGCATAAATATTCATTTTGATACTGAAAACAGGGAGAATAATGAAATTTATCATTTTTCATCACCCGAAATATTCTCCCGAACAAACCATGCATATACTCTCAGGTGCCTTTATATACAACGTTGTTTTGCGATTTCACAGTATTAATGATGAAAATCTGGTTTTAAAATATAGGATAAAGAAGATAAAAAGCCCTGTATTCAGGCCCAATCAAGTATCTTTCCCATTATATTGAATTTCCTTTTTTTTACAATAGTAATGAATGTCAAGCATGTGTGATTCATTATTTTTGCGCTTAGTTTTTGAATAAATTTCCAGCAAGATATGGTATTATGTTGTTGATCAATTGATTTTAATAATATACTGTTTTCTCACCAACATCAAAGATAAAGTAGAGATATGCAGAATCTGAAACCTTTTCAATATAATTCTTTATCTTCCTGTAATAATGTTAAAGGTATAGTCAGCAGACTGATACCTATTTTTTTCATAACATTACTTTTGCTTAATACTGCCGCTTTTTCGGTAGAGATCCACTTTTATGGTTCAGTTCCTTCCGGTATTAATCGTAGTTTTGCTGAGTATGAATACAAGAGAATAGCAAAGCTGATAGAGACTCCGCAAACTACGGATACTCATGCGATCATTGTTACATTTTATAAAAAATCCGAAATACCACAGTTGGGGATAAGACTTCCTGAGTGGGGTGGGGGTGGAGCACTTGGTACTGACAGCATTTTTATTCCGATAGATATTGAGTATGCGTTCTTCCGTTCAGATTTCCAGCGAATATTGACTCATGAAATGGTTCATCTGATTATCTGCAGAAAATATGGCAACATTAATATTCCACGCTGGTTTCATGAGGGAATGGCTATGGCTTTGTCAGGGGAAATTGATTCTGATGCCCCTGTAGTATTGTCAAAAGCAGTTCTGGGAAGAAATCTTTTATCTCTGGACTCTATACAGCTTGTAAACAGGTTTAAAAGAGATAGAGCGCATCTGGCATATTGCCAGAGCCATTTTGCCGTTCAATTCTTAATGAAGCAATATGGGCAGGATCTGTTGCCTGAACTGCTTTCAGAAATAAAAAAACGTTCTTCTTTTGAATTTGCCTGCATTAAAGTTTTTGGACTCAGCAGTGATGAAATAAATTCTATTGTAAACCAGAAAATCCGTTCGGAATATCATTTCAGTTTCTTATTGGATGAAACATTTATATGGATCATTATTCTTATTCTGGCAGTGTCGGGATTCATCGCTACAGTTGTTCACAAAAAAAAGCGTATGGAGGAAATGGCGCTGGAGGAATCCTCCCTGGAGTTAAAAGATGAATCGAATCAGGAAGCACAGGATTCCGATTAGTCTTTATTTTTTTCAAAATAAGACAGATGTTGTTTGGTAACTCGAAGATAACTTCATACTGTATTTTTTTAGGAATAGAAGTGTTATGGAATCAGGGTTTTAAAATAAATCTTTTAAAATTTGGTTCTTCCGGGCATTAATTAAATAAAATTGCACTCTGTGCTGATTTATATTAAACCTGAGGCAGGCAATCCCAATGGAGCCGACTCGCCATTTGCTCCCTTTAATTATCGGGTCTACGTTTTTTCTCATATCAGCTTTCAGATATGTCCTGCATGTCAAAAGCAGACTGCTGTAAATGTTGAACCCGCTATTCAAAAGGGTCTCACTAAGGAACAGTCTGCTTTGGGAATAAATAATGGGTACAGATACATACCTCTTAATCTTTTGCGGAGGTGAAAAATGGATCTTTATGCAAAAAAAATAATGGGTTTTCTGCAGGCTAACCCCGGCCTTGATCTGGAAACTGCAGATATAGCATTTCATTTAAAACTGGATGAGCATTTTGTACAAAATTACATGAGTCAGTTGCTTCGTCAAGGTATGGTCACCAGTCGCAAAAATGAATATGGAAGAGTCTACTGGTATCACTATAACCTGGAACCGGAAATCGAGGTGATGGAACTACCTCCCGCTCCAAAAACTGAAGTCAGTGCGAAAAAAGGTAAAGAAGATGATGGCTTCGAGGAATTTTTAGAAAATCAGGAGAAAAAATTGCCGGTTCTGAAAGTAATGTTCGTAGTAGTTTTAACAGCTGCTTTGGGAGCATTAGGTTATCTGGGATTGGAGTCAGTAAATGGAAAAATTAACCGCGTCGCTGATTCCATGAAAAACATCATTGAGAAAATTGTGGATAAAACTGAATATGATCAATACAAAAAAGAATCTTCTTCCAGAATGATCAAGTTGGAAAATGAGATCAGAACTCTTGGTAATCTGGTTGACAGCCTCAAAACAGTATTAACTAATCATGAGATGCAGCATAAATCAGAGCCAACAGTTAAAGTCAGCAGAACCGGTAAAAGACGCAAATAAAAAAGCCTCATGCAGCATTCTACTTTATGAGGCTTTTAATTGATATTCTCAAAGATGTATTATTTTACTTTTTTGACCTGTTTTCCGATGTAGTCCACTTTTATGGCAATTGTATAACCTTTGTAACCATCTTTATTACGTATATTTTCCGGAACAAGCAGTGCTTCCACCGAGTCGGCATCTTTAATTCCATTTATCTCAACTGGTGTGCACTCGATCACAGTAGAACCTGTACGTGGAGAATATCTGACTTCCAGAATTGTTCCTTTTGGGATATCGTTTTTAAAAGCATCAGAAAAGGATTCATCTTCCCAGATTGTTTCAATTTTTTCTCTTTCCAGAGTCTCTTCCACAGACAGACGATCCCCTTTATTGATCTGATTCTGAGAACCACATCCGGTTATTGAAAACACAAATATAGAGAGCAACAGAACCATTTTGGTTGTCCTAAGCATTCAAAACCTCCTCATAATTTTGGTATTCCATCAAAAAATAAATACTTACTGATTTTTATCTAATAAAATTAACACACTTCCTCATGGAAGACAACTATTAATTAAAAAAAATATTAAAAACAAGGGTGAATTACACATTAACACATATCGCTTATTATACCCAAAAGACAAAAAAATAAAAAAGATTTTTTCAAAAATCTCTGTCCCTGGAAATTAATGCAATAATTTTTAATTTTTTAGAACAATTGGGGAAAAAATTTAAACCAACAAGTTATGAAAGTCAAAGATGAAAAATGAAAACCATGAGTTTTTATTTATTTCTCCTTATATTGGCTTTTATAATTCACACACATGATACTCATCTATTTTACCAGTGAAATATCTGGTTCATAAGAAAATTGATATGTAAGGGAGGCAGCATGATGTTTCGCGCTGGCAGTTTTCTTACTATTCTCACCTTTTCAATTTCTGCAGAACTCTGGCAAATAAAACAGCCTCCAATAAACAATTTCAGTAAACATTATCAATCTGATCACCTGGTCTTATGGTATTCAGATATTTCTCCGATAAACGATTCAATTGCCGGCGCAGTTCTTGAAGAGATGGAGAAAATATTCGAATTTATAATTTATAAAGAAGGGTTTGGCAAATCATATTTGTTTTCAGCAGGACGCTATAAGATCAACTGTTACCTGTCAGAAGATCATAAGTTATGCGAAAGTTCAGACACGCAGGGATATCCTGTAATATTGCTTAATAATAATTCACTGACAGATAAAAAACTTCTGGCACATGAATTCTGCCATGCCATTCAGGCATTATACAGCAACCTTAAAAATAATCCCTATGCTCAATGGTTTAAGGAAGCCCATGCAATCTGGATGACTAATCAGATGTATCCGGATATTACCAGTTATTCTGAATCTTACGCTGAAATAGCCTACCTATATTTCGGAAATCCACGTCATTGTACATGGCAGTTTCTGGACTTTCTCGAAGAGGTGAACGGAACCGGATTTATTAACACTATATGGAATAAAATGGACAGTATTGATGATAAGAAACCGGTGCATAGGGATGTGTTTTCAACTATAATGCAATCCTCAGGCATGAACCAGCTTCAGTTTGGAGATCTGTTTACAGAATACGCAATTAAGAGATCTTTCTTTAAATCTGCCGAAGGACAATCAAAAAAAAGTGAAACTGACAATGAAAAGTTGCAGGCTGTCCGTTATACCATGTTGCAATCAATAGACAGCTCGAAATGTCTCTATGCTGTTCCTTTTTTAGCAGCTCCTCAGCCTTACGGGTATAACATTGTCAGACTCTTACCAGAGAAAAATTCTGCTACCTTTACAGACAGCATAGCCATCAGTTTTCGTGGTATATTTCAGAATGAGAGTTACAGTAAGAAAAATGATGGAAAACATCCCCTCGAGCCACATGAATACTCACAACCCGGATCTGACTGGAGATATGCTTTGGTGGTGGCAAATCATAACTCTATCCGCTACAGTCATATAAAACGAGCATCAGATGGCAATCCAGATTGCACTATACATCTGCAACAAGGCGATGATCAGGTTTACCTTGTTGTTGCAGCAACCCCTGTCAATGGTTCCAGAATATTTAAAGATCAGATCTATTATTCAATATATCGCTATCCCTGGATGGTTCAGATTAGAGGTGCTATTCCTGATATTTACCAGAATCTCATCTGTATCGATGGAACAATTCATAGAAATGGAGGTGGATTTGTAGCATCCACTGCTTCCGTTGAACAAAGTGTTTATATCGGTTCTCATGCCCGGGTGCTGGGTAAAGCCATTATCAGGGGAAATGTCAGGATTGAGGACCATGCCATTGTACAAGGAAATGCAGTAATTCGGGATAATGCGGTTATTTCCGGACATGCGGTAGTGGATGGAGGGCTTGTTTATGATTCAGCTCGAATCTCTCAGTATGCAAAGATTTGGGCTGCCGAGATTTATGGAAACGCACAAGTAAATGGAATGGCTGTCGTTGACCATGATTCAGCCAGAATATATGGTAATGCCAGGATTGGTGGTACTGTCTGCATAAATGGTCCGGCAGATATCTGCGGGGATGCACAATTGTCAGGTGATGGGATTTTTAAATCTGTTTCTGTCTCCAGTGGAGTTTATTACAGTTTATCCGATTTTTACACTTTTGCCAGCAAACAGGCGGAATTTAGCCGTGTTGAACCAGAAGCTGAAATCACTGCACCAGCTCTATATCAATGGTATGACCATGCTCTATCCGACTCTAAAGAAAAACTTACCGGCAATAAAGATCTGCAGATTAAAGCATTTGTAAGTAACGGTACGGTTACAGTTTCCGTCAACGGGGTAAGTTGCGATACTGTATCGCTGGAACTGACAGATATCAGTGGACGGGTTCTGTTTAACAGTACAATCAATGGAAATTCTACTTTTTCAATTCCGGCAAGAGTGTCACAGAAAGTAGTTTTATGGAAAATCTCCAACTGTGAAAAAAGAAAAAATGGTATTGTAATGGCAGACCGTTACTGAAAGAGAGAAAAAAATCGCAATATGATTAAAACTTTGGATCAGATGACTGCTGAAGAACTGGGAAAAATTTTCCCGATTATCCTTTCTAGTCATAAGGAAAAATGGAGTGAGCTTTTTAATAAAGAGAAAGAGTCGATTTGTCTGCATATTGGCAAACAATCTGTGACAAGAATTGAGCATATCGGAAGTACTGCTGTCCCGGATATCATCTGCAAACCGACAATAGATATTCTGCTGGAAGTTAAAAAAAACACTGACAGCCAGTCTGTTATCAATAATTTGAAATCTATTGGATATCATTATATTTCCAAACCGGAGAATCCTCCCCCTCATATGATGTTTGTAAAAGGATATACTATAGAGGGGTTTAAAGGACAGTCATACCATGTACATGTCAGATATCCAGGTGACTGGGATGAGCTGTATTTCAGAGATTACCTCAAAAATAATGCAGTTGTCAGAAAACAATACGGGGAATTAAAAACTAAGCTGGCTGTAAAATTCAGAAACGACAGGGACGGTTATACTGATGCCAAATCCGAATTTATAAAAAAGATAACCGGTCTTGCCAGACAAATGAAATAAACTGATAGTCAGTAATATCCCTGCTTTTCACAATCAGAATAATCATTAAGATACCTGAAGTAGTATATCCATTTCATAGGACTTTGCTTATCAAACATAAAACGGTAATAGTCATTTCCGTGTCTGAATTCAAAAATATCCTTTTTCTGAATAACATAATCAGCTATTTCATTGACAGGCCATCTGCGGGTGCCTGATGTCGTATCGAAGCAGAGTTCTTCCATGGTAAGTCGAATCGTTCCTTTGCTATTATCCTCAAACTCATGTCCTCTGTTTTCGGTTTGCATCATGACATTATTGTTTCTGGTAAGCTCACCACTTCTCTGAGAGAGAATTTGCAGGATCTTTTCTCTGTGCATATCGGACCAGTCTTTGAGATCACTCAGGCAATTAAAGGAGGGGTTATGAGCAGTAAGCCGGCAATGTGCATCGATATCCCAGGAACCATTGCAGGATGAACAGCTGATGGTGTTATTACTTGTAGTTAATGTATCTTCTGCTCCGCAATGCATACATATCCATACAAAGCGCTCAAGTCCCTCGGCCAGCTTTACACCGGTGAACGGGTATGCTGTGTTTTGAGGATCTTTAATATCATTCTGGTAAATGTAGTTTTTAATGGCTTCAAAGAGTTCTTCAGAACTGAGTTTCCTGATTTCATCTTTTTGAAGGGTCTTGAAATGAAGCAGTATTCTACCTTTGCGTAACGTGTCAGCCCACCAGGGTTTTGTGAGAAAATTACCCTGAAGTCTTACCATAACCAGAGGACAGCTTACTTTTTTGATGATTTTTTCGATTCCTTTGTAAAGCAATTGAGTTTCCCCATCCCAGGTTGTCTGACCTTCAGGAAAAATGCATACCACTCTTTTGTCCAGAAGATAGCTCATGGTGGTTTTCATGGCTTTAAAATCAGAGGCCCCCTTCTTTTTAGGAATAGCATCAATACTTCTTAAGTACCACGATGATAGACTTTTTCCCCGGAAACCATCATCGTTGACCATATAGCAAAAGGGGTGTCGGGAGTAACCTCCAATCATCCAGGGATCAAAAAAAGTTCCGTGATTGGCTATTACCATAAAAGGCGGTTTGGGGAATTTTTGCTTACCGTTAGCTATGGAAAAACGGTAATGATATTTTACGTAAGTTTTTACAAAAGGACGGGAGAAAAGGTTCCAGATTATCCATAAAAAAACAGAATGGAAAAACTTCATAGAAAAAACGATCCTTTCGAAAATAAAAAACTGATTTCACTCATCATATAAATGGTAAATTTCTGACCGCTATAGTATAATTGGATGTATATTTTTATTGAGTATCTAAATATAGTTTACATGTTTCCTGCTTTTAAGAGAACTGCATGGTTGGAAAGATGTAGAATTCAAGGTGTAAAAAAACCGGTGTTTTAACATCATTCATAATTTTTTTCAGATTAAAAGTGATCAGATAGGACGATAAAATACCACTTGCCAGGTCCTTAGATCAATCAATACGGATAAAAATTGTTAACAGGGTGAGTTATTTTCTCCTGGGCTTTTTGGCAGTTTAATTGAGAACTGAAAAGAGGGATAGGTATGCAGAATCGGGCATTTTCTATAGATGAGATTCTACCGATTATTAAGAGTGTAACTATTTTCTCCGGATTAAGTGATTCTCAAGTCAGAAGAATATTTGAAAACTGCTCGCTTCTGGAGGCGAGGGTCGGTGAAATAATTCTTCAGGAAGCTACGCCGGCAACAGAGATTTTTATCATTCTTAATGGTAAGGTAACCATAGTTTTGGGGCTTAACGATGATGATCCTATAGTGTTAACTGAGTTTGGTCCAGGCAATTGCATCGGAGAAGCCTCGGTAATTGGAATTCAGGATCATAGTGCCTCAGCGGTTGTAACAGAAAATGCTACATTACTTGTTTTAAGCAGGCAGGTTCTGATGAAAATATTTGACACAGATAAATCGCTTTTTTCACTGCTTATTCTCAATATTGCCCGGGAAATCGCCCGCAGACTTCATCACACCGATGAGATACTGCTTCATTATGGAAAAAAAGACAAATCTATTTATCCAACTTACGATCCTAAACTGCCCAAGTAAGCAGCCTTTTGGCATTCTCTGAAAAAATCCACTTCTTTTCTGAGTAACTTAAATCTGTTCTATCAAGCCATAAAATCACCTTTAGCTGATCAAACCAGGGCGAATCAGTTCCAAACAGAATATTTTCAGCACCATGTTTTCTGACTATTCTCATAAACTGCTCTACAGATATAAAATCTGATATAGCTGAAGTATCCAGAAAAAGCGGTAATCCGCAAAGGTGCTCCTCGACTTCATTCCACAGTTTCCAACCTCCCAGATGAGCTGCTACAATTTTTAAATCAGGGAAATTTTTATGGACAGTCTTCAGAGATGATGGCAGCGCATGATCGCATGTAAATGGGCCAGGATCTTTCCCTGCATGAAAAACTACGATCATGCCTGCTGCGGAGAGTTGCTCATATACAGGAAACATTGCACTGTCATCCACATGGAAATTCTGATATTCCGGGTGAAACTTGATTCCGGGGATATTGTTTTCTTTTAGAAAAGCGATCTCCTGCTCAACATTGGCAGTAAGAGGGTGAAGAGCACCAAAAGCAGTTATCTGATCACATCTGAGCTGCAGACAGTCCTGATTAATTACAGGTACCTGTGAGGACTTTGTGGCTACAGGTAAAACTACTGAATTTATAACACCGCTGCGCTGCATTGACTCAAGCAATCCTCTTCTTGTTCCATCAGTGTGGTTTTCAGACTCAGGTGAGTTTGCAAGTAGTGAGGCAATCGCTCTTGCTGCAAGCTCCGGTGGAAATGTGTGTGTATGGAAATCTATTATGTCCATTGTAATCCTGTCTTCAATTTCCTCATTCACTGTATTCACTGATTCTTTTTTCGATTTGCTGGACCAGTTTAAGTGTTTCCTGTTCAATGTCTTCGATAGTGCTGTCTTCATCAATACTGCCAAGCACAGATTGCAGCTCCTCTGCACTTTCATATACCATTGTTCTGAAATGAGCAGTATAATCTTTCTGGCGTACTGTTCTGGATTGTTCGGCTATCCATTTACTTATATCTGCACCTCTTTTAAGCAGAGTTATTAATTGTGTCTGGAAAGGTTTATCTGAACTTATAAAACTGCGAAGTAAAGAAGCGGCATGATGAAATTTAAGAGTTTCATAGTTATTTTGATAACAGTTATAGAGTTGATGGATATCCTGCCATGATTTTATCTCATTTGTATTTTTTATTCTGTTAATAATCGTCTCAAAATCCTTCCTGCGCAAGATCTGGCCTCCGCAGTTGATCCAGTTTTTCTCCCGTGTCCTGGTCATAAGTTCAGCAATATTCAGCTTGCCGGATTCAGGGTAATTGATCAGTGTGTTTACTGTATACCAGCAGATTATATCCTGGTATACTTTCCAGGCTTGTGCTGGTTTTACAATGTAGACAGGACGTTTACCATTTTGGAAAGTGGTATCAGACAGTTCAATGTGGTCTGGCGAGTATGCACCGCTCTGAAACAGTTCCTTTCCTTTCTTTTCACAATCCATGATTGAAACCGGTGTCTTTTTATTTTCTTCAAACCATTTTTTTCCGGCAATCTCTTTCAGCATAGTCATGGCTGTGAAAATCTCCTCGATGGTATCCGGGGCCAAAGGATCATGTTCAATAATCTGTTCCCTGTGGATACGTTTATCTCTTTTAGCGAACTTGTAGCGTGATCGCATTAGTGAATACATATTATGGGAAAACCAGTAAGCTGGTATTATCAGTAGTATGTTTTTAGCCGGATCATTTACAAGAAGACTGAATGGGAAAGGGATGTCAAGCTCTGCTGGATAATCGCCTTTGACACACAGCACATAGGATGCAAACCTGCTGTTGTGTTTGAAACTGGTGCACAGTCCAGGCCAGAATCCTCTAGATGCCCATATTTCTCCATCATTCATCCTGGAATTATGATTGGAACCGATAGTTGCACCGGCAGCAATGTTGCTCTGCCCACCAATCAAGGCTGCAATAAGAAAAGAGTTATTATGGTGCTGTCCATGTGAGGGAAATATTAAACTGTGAGCAATCTCACAACAGGCTATTGCCGAATTATCACCTACAAATGAATGGCTTATTCTGGAAACCTGAGTGACACTGACTCCGTTTCCGGTAACAACGGAATGTAATTGAGCTCCGGACAGAATCCGGTTACCTAAACCGATTATGGAATCAACCAGAATCACACCGGTACCGATCGTTGATGATTCAAGATCGTCGCTGCGAATAGTGCAGTTATCAATTTTTTCCGCACCTTCTATAATCGCATTGTTTTCAATCCTGGTGTTGACTATTGATTTAACATTTTTAATAACTGCTTCATGACCGATAATACCCTTGCAACCAGACTTCTCCAGAACACTCTGATTGGTAATTTCCTTCAGTCTCTCCAGAAGCAGCTTGTCATGAGGATTTTTTATCCAGATATATGCATCTGAACAGGTCATTGAGTAAAATGGAAGTACTTTTCTTCCACCATTCTCATTTACCAGATGTATATAACGGTAATCGCCGGTCTGATCACCTGGCAGGATACTTCCATTTCCGAAACGCGCGGATTCATCACTTCTGATCTCACCTGTATTATGGATGATAACCTCACTGCCGATATCGCAATTTAAGCAGTAATGCAGCAGATTAATTGCAGAAAAATGACCTATCGAACAGTTAATAAAGGTACTGTCATACAAACCTACAGGCAAAGAAAACCCTTCATGTTCAACAAATCCTTCTTTGAGCGCACCAATATAGATTTCTCCAAAAAACCTGCATCGGTAAACAAACCCGGGGTTGAAATACTGGTGAACACGGATAAGATCCCATGACTGGGCACTGTTACCGTTTTTTAACAGTGTTTCACGCTCTGAGTCGCTTAAGGGGCGGTAAGCGGTCAGTTCAGAACAATTATCTGGTGCTGAGGAGTCACTGCTTTTGTTGTCACTCATAATCATTCTCCATAAATGTGTGATCTGTACACTTCAAGAATAAAGTTCTACGGTTAAATCGTTAAGTGCAGTACGGTGCTAAAAACATCAGGTTTTAAAAGTACGCAAATGCATCTTTCTCAACCTCCTGGCCAGAGCCCTCAGACATTTTCTTTCCCATTCACACCATTGTTTGTAATGGGTGTATTGACGCTCCATACTTTTAAATTCAGGACCGTGAACAACTCTTCTTCCGTTCCGGATGTAGGGTGGGATTACTATGTGCAGCATTTCATGATACATGACTGCATCCAATGCAAAACGCGGAACATCCGGATGATTATAAACACCGGCAATGGTGATAAGGTTCACTGCGTTGCCGTCTTTTGCTGTTCTGACTGTCTGATAAGAAGTGAGCGAACCGGGAGCCCCCCATCTAAGGGATGCAGTTACACTGTTTTTAAAATATGATACATTGATATCATCAAAAATTTCACGCAAGTCAAAACGAATTCCCTTTGTCTGCTGATCCAGCCGGGTGGTATCCAGAGTTGATCTGTAAAGTTCAGGTGACAAATTCCTGATATAAGTCTGAATCTTCTTTTCTAGTGAAACTCTCTGTGACTTTACAGCCGAATTTGATCTTCTGGAGTATTGCGCAAGAATTGACCATTGGATAAGTGAATTTTTAATATCAGAGGGAGCAGACTGCAGATATTGGGGAATAGTCAGTGTCCGGTTACCGCTGTTACGGTCAATATTTAAATACCAGCCTCTTTTAAGGCGTGTACTGAGTTTTACCGACAGGCCGCTTATCTTTTTTAAATCAATAACCTCTTCAAATGAAGGATTGATAAAAAGAGGCAATGAGAGCTGCTGGCAAAGGGATTCTGTACTCATATTAATTAAAGAAAAGACCTGTGGTTAGTGTTTTGGTTTATAAACCAGTCGATTAGTCTTCGGGAGATGCTCAGGCTTCTGGGAATTTTCTCGGGCATCTCTTTAACGCTGAACCAACCGGCTTCCTCGATCTCTTTACCGTCAACTCTTATCTCTCCACTGTGGTACTCTGCAGTATAAGCCACCATCAGTGCATGGGAAAATACCCATGGTTGGCTGGCAAAATAACGGATGTTTGTGACCTCAATATCTACCTCTTCCTTTATTTCACGTGCAACTGCGTTTTCCAGGTTTTCTCCTGTTTCCACATACCCGGCTAAAACACTGAAGATCTCTGAATCGGGGTGTCGGGCAAGGAGGATTTTGTTTTCTTTGGTAACTGCTGTTATTACTGCAGGCGAGATTCTGGGATAATTCTGCAGACCGCAGCAGGGGCATATCTTTGAAAAATCGATTCCGCTTCGATTCATAGCCGTGCCACACTGTCCACAATATTGATGAGTCTTGTCCCAGTTTATTATCTCAAAAGCTCTGCAAGCAATATCAAATGTATCCTTATCCAGTTTTTGGTATAAAGAGCGCAACTCCTGGGTATGATACCCGGAAAAAAAGGCATCTGAAGTAAGAGTTGCGGTAAAATAGTGAACTGTGCCGAAAGCACCCAGATAGTTAACAAAAGAAACTTTGAAATCTGCAATTTGCGAATTGCTGAGAACAGGTAAAGAGGTGTTATCTTTGGAAACTAACAGGTCATTGTCTTTGAATAAAAACCAGACTGCCTGGTTAATATGCACGGGGGGAACTGCAGAAAAATTAAGATTCATGTAAACCCTGTTAAAAGAAATTAAAATCAGGACAGGAAAAAAACAAATGATCAGACAGCGCGTTTTTTTGCGCTAAATTGAGTTACACATCCCGGAAACAGCTGATAGTTAGCGATTTTTTGAAAACCAGCAGACTTCAGCTGTGAAAAGAGCACATCCTGCTCCGGAAGTTGGTTAATCAGGGTGGCTATTTTCTGGTAAGCTTCTTTGGCTCCTGAGATTAATCTACCTGTTCCTGGTACAATGAAATTAATATAAAAAGTGTACGGATTGAATGTGGTAAAAGTTTTGGGTTTATTGAATTCGGTGATAATGAGAGGACAATCCTGTTTTAAAACCCGTGCGGCCTCGCTCAAGACTTGGCCTGTGTTTGATGAAAAACATAAGCCAAAACTAAGAAAAACAGCATCGAAAAAGGAATTTTCAAATTTTAAGGAGTGCATATCACCTTGCAATAAGAAAATCGGATTCCGGTGTTTAAGTCTGGCGACTTTTTTATCTGCAATCTGCAACATCTTCTCAGAATTATCGATACCTGTAACCGAGGTTAGGGGTATATTGGTTGAGTAAAGTGAAATGATCTGCTCTGCTGTTCCACAAGCCAGGTCAAGGACCCGTAATGGCCCCCGGTTCAACAGAAGCTCTGTAGCAGAGTGTCTCCAGTATTTTATCCATCCCAGAGTGCTAATCCAGCTCACCAGATCATACCACACACCTATCCGGTTAAAGATATTCTGGATTTCGATGGTTTGTTTATGCGTTTTTATAAGTTGTGGTTGCATCGGTTTTTCAATAATAAACTATGATATTCTGCTGAAAATTAACCTCAATGAAATGAGAGCAAAATCCGGAGCAATTTATCAGAACTACTTAAAATGTGATTTATTCTTTTAAAAAAAATGAATATATTGAGTATGTTTTGAACTTTTGTACAAACCTGTATGAGCTGTCATGTATTAAATTAATACTTAACTTTGCATCACAGGATAAAAAAATGAGTGAATCGGATCCACAGAAACCAGAACCAGCACCACAAAAGCAACTCATTGAAATTAAATCTGATAGTACTCAAACACCATCTGATGAGCTGAAAAATTTAAGCGATTTTCAAACCTGCTATCAATCCATCTTTGAAAATACCGGTACAGCAATTGTCATACTGGATCGGGACACTTCGATTCTTCATTTCAACCAAAAAGTTTCAAAAATAACCGGTTACTCCAGAGAGAAGATAGCTGAAAGAAAAAGATGGACAGAATTTGTTTCAGTGGAAGACGTGGAGAGATTCTTAAAGATTTTTAACCAATGCTACACTGATTCATCCAGTGTACCTACAGAATTTCAGTTCCGTATTAAAGGTGCGAATGGCAATATCCTGGAAATGATGGCGCATGGGACGTTGATTCCTGATTCAACCAGAACTCTAATCTCATTCTATGATATCAGTAACTTTAAGCAGGTACTTAGTGCACTGCGGGAAAGTGAACGTAAATATCGTGATCTTTATGAAAATGCCAACGATATCCTCTTTACTGTAGATTTAAACGACCGCATAACTTCTGCCAACGACCGGGCACTGAAAATTTATGGTTATGAACGAAGTGAAATTGATGGATTTGAATACCACGATATTGTTGATCCGTCATGTATCCCTCTTCTGGAAAAACATAAGCAGGATAAGCTTTCGCTCCGTTCAAAATCATCCACATATGAGGTTCTCACTTACACTCGCTATAATGTGCCGGTTTGGCTGGAATTAAGCACAAGGTTAATCTATGATAAAAACAGAATCGTTGGTATACAGGGGATTGGACGTGATATCACCGAGAGAAAGCGCAGTGATGAGGAATTGCGTGAGAGTCAGCGAAGGTTTAAGGAAACTGCAGACCTGCTTCCTGGTATTATCTGCGAAATGGACACAAATCTGTATTTGACATATGTAAATGAAATAGGGTTAAGGCTGTTTGGCTATACAAAAGCGGAGTTTGAGAAAGGGGTTTGTGTCAGGGATCTGGTACCAATGGAATACCGGGAAAAATTCGACAACACCACAGTCCTCATATTTAAAGGGGAACCAAGCCTGCCTTCGGTTTATGCACTTTACAAAAAAGATAAGACTCTCATTTATGTTCTCCTTAGTTCTGCAGGTATTTTTAAAAACGGAGTAATTACCGGAATCCGGACCTGCTTTTTTGACATCTCAGACCGGGTTCTGGCGGAGAGAAAACTTCGCCTGAGTGAAGAAAGATTCAGAACTATCTACTCCGAATCGCCTATCGGTATAGCACTATTCAGCCCTGATGGTTTTCTGATCGATATGAACCAGTCGTTTCGAAAACTGTTTAACATTACAGAAGATCAGAGTCCCAATTCAGACCTTTTCAAGCTTTTTGATTTTGATGAGGCCAGGCTTAAAAAACTGGCTAACTTTGAGACAATTAATACAGAGACAGAATTCTGTGGCAGTGATGATTCAGAACGGCTGTTTTTGGATTGGTACATAACTCCAGTGGGTTCACCCGAGACTGCTCTTTCAGTTTATCTGGTGCAGGTTCAGGATATTACCGAAAGGAAAAAAGCTCAGGAAGCCAGACTAAAAGAGGAACGTGAAGCTACTGCACGGGCTGAGGCTTTGGTTGCCGGACTCAAACGTGAGCTTTGTGAAAAAGCCAGTTTTCACAATATGGTCAGCCGCAGTTCCCAGATGATGCAGATTTTTAACTCCATCCCTGAAATCGCGCAAACATCAGTAACTGTTTTGGTCTTTGGCAACAGTGGAACAGGCAAGGAGCTTGTAGCAAGATCACTTCATGAGTTAAGCAATCGAAAAGACAAGCCTTTTGTTGCCATTAACTGCAGCGCCCTGCCGGACTCATTACTGGAATCCGAACTGTTTGGGTATAAGGCGGGTGCTTTTACAGATGCTAAGAGGGATAAGCCGGGAAAATTTGCGCTGGCCGAGGGTGGGACTATATTTCTGGATGAAATAGGGGATATCTCTGCAGCTATGCAGGTTAAACTGCTCCGTGTACTGCAGGAGAAAGTCTACGAACCTCTCGGGGCAACCCGCCCCTGTTCTGCAGATGTAAGAATTATCGCTGCAACCAATAAATCTCTATCCCAAATGGTCCACTCAGGAGAGTTCAGAGAAGATCTTTACTATCGAATAAATGTCATCACTATAAAGTTGCCACCGCTTATCGAACGTCGATGTGATATCCCCCTGCTGGCAGAATATTTCATCCAACGCTTCAATGACCGTTATGGTAAAGCAATAACCGGTATTGATCAACAAACCATGGAGGTTTTGTTATCTTATGATTTTCCGGGTAACATCCGCGAACTGGAAAACATCATAGAGCACGCATTTATTTTCTGTAAAAACAACACTATTACTCTGGAGCATCTGCCGGACTCCATAAAAAATAAAGCATCCTCTGGAAATGATTCAAAAGCACTCTCCGGTATTCGCAGTTTTGCAGAACTGGAACGGATGTATCTAAAAACCATCCTGGACGATAGTGGCGGTTGTAAAGTCAAAGCTGCTGAAAAACTGGGAATTCATAAAACAACGTTGTTTAGAAAATTAAAACAGCTTGGCATCCAGTGATGAGCATCGAAATTTATATCTTCTGCAATGCAGGAATTATTTTCCTTGAACTTTATAGTATAATTATATCATGATTCACTCTATATGGAGGCATCTTTCGAGAATCTGGCTATCAGGTACTATTTTCTGCCTCTTCATTTTAGGGTATATTTTATATGGAATTTTTTTTGTGGTTCGATTAACTAAGATGAAAAAACGAATAACTCTGATTTCTGCATCTCTGCTTTTAACTTTATCTACGGCCTTTTTTTATTATCTGTTTCTACCTCTGGGTGATGGAAGTCAAAGAGTAGAAATTATAATTCCCAGGGGGGCATCAGCTGCTGCTATGGCAGATTCCCTGAAAAATCATAAGATTATCACCTCCACTACAGCACTGCGCTTATGGATGAAGTTCAGGGGAACAGAGCGTAAAATTCAGGCGGGAAAAATAACCTGCAATGTGGGTGATGGAGCATTCAGAGCATCCGATAGTCTGCTGTGTGCCAAACCCATCGAGGTTGTGTTCACCATTAACGAAGGACTCACTATCGAGCAGACTGCATTACGGGTTTCTCAAGTAATGCATATCGATACCGCCGAGTTCTACCGTTTGTGTTATGACACTGGCTTCATTAAAGAATTGGGTATCTCAGCCTCCTCTCTGGAAGGATATCTTTTTCCTGATACCTACCGATTCCCCAAGGATGCCGGGATAAAAGAGATAATCCGCAAAATGGTACTATGCTTCGAAAATGTGTATAATTCTTTGCAGGCAGATACCTCTGTTATCTCCAGATATAACAAACATCAGATTGTAACTATCGCTTCAATAGTGGAAAAAGAGGCTACTGTGGCATGGGAACGTGCCAGAATCGCCGGAGTATTTCATAACCGTTTGAAACTGGGCTATCCACTTGGCGCTGACCCCACCGTGCGATATGCTCTGCGTAAATTTAATGGCCCATTGAAAGTTTCTGAGCTTAATTCATCTTCGCCTTATAATACCAGAAGGTTCACAGGTCTTCCGCCAGGCCCGATCTGTTCTCCAGGAAAGGCAGCTCTGCAAGCCGCTATCGCACCTGCGCAAACAAAAGATCTTTACTTTGTCGCCAAATGGGATGGCTCCGGTGAACATGACTTCTCCAGGACAAATGAGGAACATACAAAGAAAAAGTTGTTAATCCGCCGTCAAAATGAGCTTAGAAAAAAAGGATCTGGTTTGCCGTGACAATTTTCCATCTATCTGCCTCTTCTTTGCGCTTTTTCGGTCTTGTGGCGATATTATCTTTCAGCCTCCTTTACTCTGAAGAAATGATTCAGCCAAGGCGTCTGGTTGATGCTCCAACCGCAGGGGTTTTAAATAGAGGATGTTTTGATTTCGAATGCCGCATCTATCCGGGAAGTGAAAACACCAGAGGGGCTGGAGTAAATCTGGGGATCAATGTGGGGGTGACAAATCGTCTGATGATTGGCTTGAGTTATGGCGGTGAAGGAATTGTGGGAAGGGGAAAGGATGTAAATTTTGACAGGTATCCCGGTTTTCTTGTTAAATACAGAATTTTTGAGGAAGCAATACACTTCCCGGGAGTAGCTCTGGGCTATGATCACCAGGGACATGGTGGTAGTGCTGATACTTCTGAATTCGAATATACAGGCAACATCTACAAATCTCCAGGGTTCTTTCTTGCATTAAGCAAAAATTATCTTTTGTTCACAAAGATCCAGTTCGGAATCCATGGGGCTTTAACCTATTCCATGGAGGATTTCAGGAGTGTAAGCTGGCCCAATTTCCTGACAGGTATCGATTTTGGAGTAAATGAGGAACTGGCTCTGGTTGTCGAGTATGATTTTGGATTCAATATTAAAGATAAACGCTCCTCTGGTCATTCAGTCTATGCCAGCCCGTCAGAAGGCTACCTTAATCTTGGTTTGCGTTGGGCATTCTCAGAAAATTTCTATATCGAATTTGATGCAAGAGACGTACTTGAGAATAGGAAACGCAAAGATGGCAGTACAGTGAGCTGGGGAAGAGAGTTGAAACTGGTTTATGTATCTCATTTTTAAAGGAAACGGATTCGTTATGAAATGCCTGTTATTGAATCTTTCTGTTCTGCTAATTTCAGGGCTGTTTATTAACTTGCAGGCTCAGCCTCTGAGTGCGGGAACTGGAAATCAGTCTGTGGTCGATTCATCTCAGCTGATTGCAGATCAGATTATTAAATCGAAAGTGCCGGTGCTTGTGGATTTCTGGGCTCCCTGGTGTGCCCCATGCCGTATGCTCAATCCGATTATTAAGGATCTGGAGAAGGAATTCGCAGGTAAGGTTCTGTTTATGAAAGTGAATGTGGATATCCACAGAAGTATTGCAGCTTATTTTGGTGTAAACTCGATCCCTGCAGTATTCATTGTGAATAATAAAATAGTGGTAGAATCTATCCCTGGTTTACAGCCAAAAGAAGTGTATGCTGATGCGCTCAAAGAGATATTGTCTGGCCCGGTTTTAACTGAACCTTCTCCTATGCAAAAAAACGATAAATGATAGCTCCGGAACTTCTTGCGCCTGCCGGTAGTTTCGCCATAGCGGAAGCGGCTTTTGATCGTGGTGCCGATGCTGTTTACATTGGGGTCGGGCAACTCAATCTGCGGGCTCATTCTCCTAATTTTGCAGTCGGGGACCTTCCGGAACTTCTGGAGCATGCTGCAAAACGTGGAAAAAAAGTTTATATAGCCCTCAACATTATGCCTGATGAGGGGCGTCTGGATGAGGTTAATGACACACTGTGCAAGATAAGTTCACTTGATATTCTGCCTGATGCATTTATTATAAGTGATCCCGGTGTTTTATTACTATGTAAAAAGATTGTTCCACAGGTCGCTTTGCATTTAAGCACTCAGACCGGTTCATTCAACTCTCTTTCTCTTAAATTCTGGAAAGATCAGGGCATAAGCAGGGTCGTCTTGCCGCGTGAATTCACATTAACCCAGATTGCTCATCTTAACAGCTTATCTGAAATTGAAACCGAAATATTTATCCATGGGGCAATGTGTGTTTCCATTTCCGGTCGCTGTCTTCTAGGGGCATATTTAAACGGGCGACACCCTAATCTGGGTGATTGTCCTCAACCGTGCAGATTCCAGTACCGTATCTCATCGGTGCAATCTCCTTCCCAGCCTGATTGCAGTTTTGATGTTGAGGAAAACCAGAATGGAGTCTACCTGCTAAACTCAAAAGATCTCTGCACCATCTCTATTTTACCTCAGATTTTGGCTTGCGGTGTGCATTCTCTGAAAATCGAGGGACGTAACAAAAGCATTCATTACGTAGCATCAGTGGTTAAGACATACCGGGAAGCTTTGGATGAGTGTCTGAAAGATCCGCAAAAATTTGTAGTCCGCAAAGAGTGGATTGATGAGCTGGAAACTATTGAACACCGCCCATATACCACCGCTTTTTATACCCAGGAAGCTGTAATGCAGGAGGTTTATTCTTCAAAAGCGGCTTCCAATTCACGAGTCTTAGGCATAGTCAAAGGTATACTGGAGGGTGGGATACCGGTTATTGATGTGAAAAACAGCTTCGGTGTAACTGATGTGTTGGAGGTACTTCCGGTAAAACGATTCTCATTTCCTTTCGACATCTCATTTTCCCACTTTACAGATTTATCTGGAAATCCGGTGCAGAAAATTCCCTCAAACCGTCTTTTATGTGCACATGGAGCCTCGGTGAAGCTTAACCCTGGAGATATGCTCAGAATGCCTGTAAAAAGAGTCAGTGAATGACATCCTATATCTGATTTCTTGTTGTTTTTTCTTCAGTTTTAACAAACAAAACCAAAGAAAAATAAGTATCCGGGTAAACAGTTTTATTTCCTCCGCTTTGCTTTTTTTAAAAGTATATCTATTCTTAATCCAATCCGCTGGTTACAACAGTGTCCAAAAGCCGGCATACTGATTGCAGGCATTAGTGATTACCCCTGTTACTTAATCCTAAATAAGGAACATAGGTTAACAAATGCTTCGAGCGCATGTGGATTTTTCGAAGAAACTTCGTGACTGGGATGGTTTTGGGATCTGTTTTACCGACAAAGCAGTAGTTGACCCCGAGGAATATTTCACTCTTAACAGTAATCACCAGCAGTTTCTGCGGTCAATTTTCGGTCACGATGGCCTGCGAGTGGGAATAATCAGGCTGTTTCTGGATCCCTTCCGCTTAGATTATTGTCAGCAGGATAATGATGAGGAGCATATTGAAGATCTGAATGAGTACCATTTCAGTGATTTTCCATCATTTCATACTCAATTGGCTCGTTTCGCACTCGAAATGGTAAGAAGTTGGGGAGGGGACTTAAAAATTATGCTCTCCAGCCTTTGCCCACCAGCATGGATGACCAGACAAAAGGAGTTATCTGGCCGTGATCTTGATCCGGTTAACCGCACTCACTATGGTAGATATATGGTTGCCTGGATAAGATATCTTTGTGCAACTGAAAACTTACCGGTTTATTGCCTTTCTTTACATAACAAAGGTGAAATGTGGCAACTATGGGATAGCTCGGGTATTCCGCTTTACTCTAATACCGGATTGAGCTTGTACTGGGCTCCTGAAATGGTTGTGGACTTTCTTAAACTTCTTCGCAGACAGCTAGATCATAATGGACTAGAAAATGTAGGGCTTAGCCCCGGTGATACCAAAAATTGGGGAAATTTTTACGACTGGGGCTACGCTGATCTGATTCTAGAAGATCCTCTGGCACTGAACTCTGTTTCGCTTTTAACTTCAAATGCCCTGCTATCTGGCAACGAAAACGATTTCTGCAGCACTGCAATAGACCTGTTTCACAAGAGAAGGCTTGAGCTGCACGCCTGGACTACCACCGATGAACTCTCCAGCGTATATCCAGCCTCAATCTGTGCTTTATACAAATTAATCTATAGAACTAAAGTCAACTCAGTAATCCTCAGTACCAACCTTAAAAGTAAAGAACCCGGTTTTGTCTACAGTAAAGATTTCAGCTTCCTCAAACATATCTGTAAAGCTGGTCAGCCAGGTGTGGGAGTCTGTCAGGTTGCCTGCAACGGTCCAGATCTTTACCTCATCGGTTTTTCCAGCAACTCTACCAGAAACGCCGACTCCTTCGTTTTAATCAATGATGATAAATGTGAATGGAAAATACCTATCGAAATCCGGGGCTCTGCGAGTGCTGAATTTTCAGTCTTCCGTACTTCATCTTCTGAGAACTTTGTCCGGTTACCAAATGTTCCAGTAAAGGAAGGCAAAATTCATTTCCTTGCACCGGCTAAATCAGTAAGCAGTTTTTTTGCACTGATTTAATAGATGGCCTTGTGGATAGGGCTTCAGATGGTGTATAATATCTTTAGGAGTTGGGTTTTAATGAAGGTTTATATTCTGGTATATTGAATTGAAATTTAAAACAGATACAGAGTAAACCATTTTATCTCTACTCTCCTGTTTTTTAGAGGGAGGTTTTACTTGAGAGTAGCTTTTTGGGGAAAGGCTTTAGCCGGAGTAATTTTCTTAGTATTGCTTCATTCATGTGCTCATTACAAGCCGCCGATAACCTATTCAAATAATGCTGCTTATTTGCTCTGTTCTGCCGGAAACCGTGAGCTTCCTTTGACAAATGCTCAGCGGTTCGGTTTCTTTTCCAGTAAGCTCTGGAATGACTATCAGGAGAGCCTCAAAGATGAAATCGCTGTATTTGGAGCTGTTCCTGGATATGTACTATGGTATATTCAGTTTGGTGATGATTTTCCTTTGCAAATAGCTGAACATAATAAGAAGCTGGATATCTACACTGTTATTAACCAGGATCTTAAATCAGACCAGTTCTCTCCAGAGCAAAATGAGAAGATTTTGGAGGAAATAGTTGATGGCAAATGGGATGATTACTTCAAACGTTTTGCTACTCAGGCTTCAGAAATCCAGACAAAGGTATATTACAGATTCGGTTATGAAATGAACGGAGACTGGTTCCCCTGGGGAGAGAAAAAAAAGCTTTTTGTGAGTGCATGGAGACATGTTCATAAAATTTTTAAAAAAGAACAGTTGCATAACATTCAATGGGTTTTCAGTCCTGGAGTGGTTTGGGGGGAGAAGACTTTTGAATCCGACATTCTCCCTTATTATCCAGGTGATGAGTATGTGGATATTGTTGCTTTGGATGGCTACAATTTCGGAGATCAGCACGACCAGTTTCACCAATGGGAATCTTTTCATAAAGTGTATGCCGGATCTATCGCAGGTCTAATGAGTTTTAATAAACCTATGTGGATTGCAGAGATTGGATGTCCCTCAGAACCCAGGCGTCACCAGTGGTTACGGGATTTTCTGGAGTTTTTTGATAATAACAGTTGTTTTGAGGTCTTTTTCTGGTTTAACGATGATAAAGATAATGAACCCAATTTCCGGATAGATGCTGATGAGACCTCGTTGGCCATCTTTAGAGAATGGGCTCAGAGAGTCAATCGCAATACTGGTCCCACCGATGAACTGGCTGGTTTACGGTTCAGATCATCTGATAACTGAACTGGAATCGGGCAACTCAAAACTGCTTCTTTATTCAATCCTGGCTTTCTCTGTTGCTTCGCAATATCTATTTTGCGTATTTGTATCTTCCTCAAATCCTAAACTGATATAGCAACCAGTGGTTTTATTCACAGAAGAAGAAATTAAAAAGTACACGTTTGAAGCGGTCTTTGAGCAGGCTCAGCGTTGTTTTAATAAAGGCAGAGTTTTAAGCTTGAGCTTTATCGGAGATGGCATAATTGCCACCGTGAAAGACCAGACTATCTGCAGAGTCGTTTTAAACAGAGAAAAAGACGGACTGAAATTTAGTTGTACTTGTAAATATTCCTATGGCGGTGCCTGCGAACATGTTGTGGCTGCTATGCTTGCTGCCAATAATAATCAGGCGATACAGGTCGGGCTAGATTTTGAGGCCACCGCTTATGAGGAGCAGTCTCCGGAACAGTTTTCTGACATAGAACCTACCCGTAATTACAGTGAAGCTGCAATAATTGATCTTCAATCAGTTAAACCAGTTGGCAGGCTCTATCTTTTTGAAAGTGATTCAATGCTTCTGGTTGAGTTACGTTTTTCCTATAATGGTGGAATGGCAGAATTTAACCGTACCGATACAGCTCTTGAGAGGCTGGTGGCTTCCCCGGATGGAAATGTATACCGGGTTATTCGTTCGAAAGCCAGAGAAACTTCCCTGACTTCTATTTTGGCCAATTTCGAGTTAACGCCGTACCAGACCGGCATTTACACTCCCTGCTGTGATCCACGGATATGGACTCTGCATGAGTTGCCCCGTTTGGCAAAAGAGGGTTTTGAAATCTACGGGCAAGAAAAGCTCACCATCACCAATGCCAGAAAATCGACACCAAAATTGACAGTTGCAGTGAGCTCTGAGCAGGGAGTATTTGATTGTCTGGTCTCCCTGAGTGTGGATGGAATCTCGGCTACATTGGCTTCCCTGATAATGGCTGTAAAGCAGAGGAATCGATTTGTGCTGCTTTCTGACGGGACATCAGGAATTATTCCTGAGGAGTGGCTGGAGAAATTCTCCAGCTTGTTTTCTGTGTTGGAAATAGATTCATCTCAGAAAAGCCTGAAGATTAAATCTGCTCATCTGGCATTGGTATCCATGCTTTTTGAGATGGCGGACCAAAGAATTGCTGATAAGGAATTTGAGTTGAAACGGAGGGATCTTGAGAATTTTTCCGGTGTAGAGAAAAAAGCTCTTCCTTTAGATTTCCATGCTTCCATGCGTCCATATCAACAGGCTGGATACGAATGGTTTTATTTTCTGAAAAAATACCGTTTTGGCGGTTGTCTTGCCGATGATATGGGGTTAGGTAAAACCGTACAGGCTCTGGCTTTATTACTTAATGAGAAACAGTTAGGGGAGGGGCAGCCTTCATTGGTAATTGTTCCTACTACACTTCTTTTTAACTGGCAGAGAGAGGCATTGAAATTTGCCCCATCTTTGGGTATCGTTCTTTTTCATGGAGCTTCCAGGGATCGCTATAAAGATATTATCTGCATGTCAGATGTGGTACTGACCTCTTATGGGACAGTGCTGAGGGATATTGAATTTCTTAAAACGATTAATTTTCATTATATTATTCTTGATGAAGCTCAATCGATAAAAAATCCGGCATCTCAGATCAGTCGTGCTCTTAATCAGCTAAGAGGTAGTTATCGTCTGGCTTTAAGTGGAACTCCAGTGGAGAACAATCTTTCGGAGCTCTGGTCACTTTTTTCCTTTATCAATCCAGGAATGCTAGGCTCATTTAGTAATTTCGCCCGCAATTTCATCCGGCCTATACAAAAGGAATTGAACGATAATGCTGTTGGAATTTTGAGGAAAATGATTTTTCCTTTCATTTTGAGAAGAACCAAAGAGCAGGTTGCCAAAGATCTTCCTCCAAAAAATGAGATCGTACTTTATGCGGATATGCTGGAGCAGCAGAAAACTCTTTATGAAATCACCAGAGATACTTACCGTGGTAAATTAAAGCATTCTATAGATACTCATGGGATTGAGCACTGTCGATTTGAGATACTGGAAGGTTTACTGCGTTTACGGCAGATCTGTTGTCATCCTAAACTTTTTGATTCTGCATTTAACGGGGATTCTGGTAAATTTCAGCTAACACAGCAAAGTATTCAGGAAGTGGTAGCTGAGGGGCACAGGGTTTTGGTTTTTTCCCAGTTTGTAAGTGCATTGGAATTATTGAGGCAGCGAATCAGAGAATCTGGCATCAGTAGCGAAATTTTAACTGGTGCTACACGGGATCGACAGGCAGTCGTAGATCGTTTTCAGAAAAAAGGTGGAGCACAGGTATTTTTGATAAGTTTAAAAGCTGGTGGTACAGGATTAAATCTTACCAGTGCTGATTATGTTATGCACATAGATCCGTGGTGGAACCCCAGTGCAGAAAATCAAGCTTCGGATAGAGCATACCGGATAGGGCAGACCAAGACAGTTTTCATTTACAAAATGATAACCAGAGACTCAATAGAGGAGCACATTTTAGAATTGCAGCAGAGAAAGAAGAACCTGATGCAGAGTGTAATAACTACAGAGGGTGCATTTTTCAAAAATCTCGACAAGCAGGATATACTATCACTGTTTTGCTGATTTTCCCAGGGTAGCAAAAATGCAACTTGGGATTAAGTTGTAGCGAAAATGCAACTTTGCGGGTGGATCTTGTGTCTGAGATTCCTTTTAAAATCAGATCATTATGGGGCAGAGCCTTATCGGCATGTAATTTGCTATAATAGCTACTAACCTGAATATTTTAAGTGATCAGGAGGGCCACATCAACTCTGTTTAATACACCTGCCTACAGAGATGGAATGAGCTGGTGGACGGGTAACCTCTCACCCGTCCTTTTTTTAGTAAAGAAATGCTCTTGCATTATCAATAAAAAGTTACTTTGAGGGACTTGCTTCGCCCTTTTATTCTTATGTCTGCTTCCCGGAATACTTCCGGGAGTAGGTTTTACTCCCAGCTTTACTGTTCTCTATTCACTTATAGTCCATTTTCTTTACTGCCCCTCCATCGATTATAAAGTTTTGCCCGGTTATAAACAGGTTATTTTCTGTCAGGTAAAGCACCATTGAGGCAATATCGTAAGGAGTACCGATTCTTTGCAGTGGTTGTTGGGCTTTATCATGTTTGGAATGTTCGGGAACGATTCTGTTTTTTACCTTCTTCCAATCGCGTACTTCTATCCATCCGGGCGATATGCAGTTTACTTTCACTTTCGGTGCAAGGCTTATAGCCAGAGCATGGGTCAGGGAGACTAATCCACCTTTAGATGCAGAATAGGCTTCGGTATCTGGTTCGGACATCAAGGCTCTGGTAGAGCTTATATTGATTATCGATCCGTTGTTTATTGCAAGATGGGATGCTGCGTATTTGGAACAGAGAAATGCACCGGTAAGATTGGTGCTGATAATGTTATTCCACTCATGCAGGGTTAGCGCCTCCATTGGCTTGCTTTCAAAAATCGCTGCGTTGTTTATCAGGAGGTAAATGTTACCGAATTTATTGATTGTCTCGTTGATGGTAAAGATTACCGATGGTTCGCTTCGAATGTCGGTTTCAATAAAAAAGACTGAACCAAAGTCTTTTAACTCTTTTTCAGTTTCCTTTCCTGCTTCAGAATCGATTTCGGCAAGTACTACACCATATCCCTTCTTCAATAGCTCCAGCGCAATTCCTTTACCTATTCCCTGAGCCCCACCAGTGATAACTGCTGCCTTTTTATCTGTAATCATTAGTTCTCCTTAAAATTAAGCTCAATTCTTGTAGTGGGCGAATTTTATGCCAGAAAATATTCTGGCACTATCTTACAATAGAAAGTTAATTCTGCCCCTGGGCAGAAAAATGGCGCGGGTGTCGATTAGTTTGCACTGGAGAACAGGGAAAAAGGCTAAAACTTGGGCATTATAATTTTTACCGGAACTGAGTATTCGTGAACTGTATCTTTTAAGAAAACAGATAATTTTACCTCATATTCGCCATCCAGCTGAAAGCGGAATTCTTTGGAAGCAGAACCCAGCTCAGGACCTCTTTTGGGGAAGTCCCAGTAGTATATTGCATTGTCGTAGCTTTTCGGGGCATTTTCCAGTTTGAAATAGACTTCCTGATATGTAAAGGCAGGAACCGGGTATGCTGCCAGGCAGGTTTTATTTTCACTATCACCTGTCACGATAATCGTATCTGATATAGTGTCTGTAGCCCATTTGTCATCATACGCTATCACAGTAACCGGATATTTACCGGCATACCAGTATGTAAACACAAATTCAGAGGCAGCGAAAAATTCGTGTCCTGTGCCAAGTATCCACTTGTAATGGATAAACTCCCCATCACTGTCGCTGGCTAAAACCGAAAAGTGAACCTTCAGGGGTGAATCTCCCGAATCCGGTGTGATAACCAAATTGCTGATTTGAGGAGGTTTGTTGGCTATGGGGGTAACCTGAATAAAAATGCTGTCTATATCCGAAGAGCCGGAGTCATCTACCACCTTAACGTATACTTTGTATATTCCCGGGTTATTGTAGTGATGTGAAGATTCAGTAGTCCAGATTGCGCTGCCATACTCGCCAAAGAAAAAATATTTGCTGGTCTTTTCAGTAAAAGAGGTGTAATTTACCATAAAATCCACCTCCTGCATCACACTGATATTGTGTGGCTCGTAAGTGATACTGTTAATTACTGGCGGGTAATACGGCGGGTTTTCTTTAAATATCAAATCCAGGCTCATGGAGTGCTCTCGCTCCAATATGTCAATAGCTTTAAGGGTGATTGTCTTTTTTCCGGTGTCATTGTTAAAAAAACGGTAGGATAAAGTGTCAAGTATTCTCGATGAATGTGTGCCAATAGATTTTCTCACATTGTCTGAAGGGGAGATTACATATATGAGCTCTTTGAGAAGATTATTACTGTCAAAAACCTCAGTTGTAAATTGAACGGTGTAATCCTTTCCGGTAAAAAGAGTGTCTTCATTGCTGAGAAAATTTATGATGCGGGGGCCGCTTTTATGGTGGAGAATAAAGACTTTCTGTTCTATTGTGGTTTCAGAACCAGTCTTTTCGGTGGTTTGAAACTCAAGAAGGTGGGTTCCGCTGTCCTGGAGGACAAGATGAATCGAGTCCTCAATTAGATCCTTATCTTCTTCATTTCCATTGATATAGTGCAGGTAAAGTATATCAAGATCGGTATCCTGTCTGGCTCCCCCTTTGGCTGAGGCAGATATGGTTAAGTCCAAAGGAGTGAAAGCATAGAAAGTATCATTGCTGCTGAAGCTGATTTTTGAAGAGTCAAACAGCAATACAACTGACAACTCCGGAGGAGTAGCCCTATAAAGGGGACTTTGCGGGTCAAAATGATTGTCCCGGTATGCGCACCTGAATAAAAGAAATATGATGCAACTAAAATAAAAGATGAACCGGCTATTACTCATCGGTCAGTTCCTGCAGTCATTTTATATCCAGAGCGGATTTGAGCTTCAGTCACCCATTTACCATTAGGATATTTGTTTAAATATTGTTTGTAAACTGAAACTGATTGGGAGATACGTTTAAGCTGGAAAAAACATTCCGCTTTCCAAAACAGTGCATCCTCAGCAAAGCTACTGTTTGGAAATTGTGACTCTATCTGGGAATAAATGCCTAATGCACTGTTGCAATCCTGCAGGTCTCTAGAGTAGATCCTTGCCAGAGAATACAAAACCGATTCTATCCGAAAACTATTAGGATATTGGGAGATGAATCTATGGTATAGTTCTGATGATTTTTGATAGTCTTTCTGAAGCTGGTATAGTTCTGCAAGTGTTATACAAGCCTCTTCAGCCCACATTCCCTGAGGAAAATCCGAAAGGTATTGTTTGAAATAATTTATTGCAGAGGTAAAATCATGTATTTCAGATCTTTGTATAGAAGCGATCTGGAAGAGAGCAGATTCTTTCTGTTTGTCTGAGTCAGCCTGGGCATAAACCATTTGAAGTGATTTGATTGCCTGTTTATAATCTTTTTTCATCTTCCAGCATCGGGATTCCTTCTGTAGTGCACTGATGCGTGTGTTGTTGGGTAGGGACTGGTTAGAGCTTATTTTTCTCAGCTCTTTTATTGCTTCGTCCAGATCCCCTGATTCCATGAGAGATGAGGCTTTAGATAGTGTAACCGGGGTGTTGACCTGGTTGAGATTTGTCAAACGGGGTTCAGTGTCTCTGAATTCATTTTTGATTTTGCTTCTTTCGGTCGATTTGCTCTCTTTATAGACTGGAGGCATTATAATAGTGTCATGATTTGCAACCGCATAAAATCCGGAATCAACCATGGTTGAAAGACCTTTAGCGTTTACAAAAAGAACTCTTCCTTCAAGTACATAAAGAGTAGTCTGGCTCTTTTTGGGATCAGGATTGTCTTGATAAGATAAACTGAACTTGGTACCCACCACTTCACAGGAGGCATTAGGAGTGCTGATGTGATAGGTTTGCCCTGATTTTCTTTTGTTTACTTGTGCTGTTACAGTGCCTTCTTTAAGCATAAATGCTTGTTTTTTTTGATTGCACTCGTTTACAAGTAGTGCTGTTTTTTCTGCAACATCCAAAAAACTGTTCTCATCAGTTTGAAGTCTTAAAGTTGAGCTTTCAGCGGTTTTAATGGTTTTTCCAGGGACTTTTAAATTGTTTTCGTCCAAAGATTTATTTGTACCGGTATCAGACGGCAGACCGCTAAAGACCTGTCCTTTCAATTCTACTATTTTCAATAATGATATATCCTGAATAGCAGCGGTGTTCTTTTTTGAAAAAACCTTGTCAAAAAAAAGAAAGTTTAAGATGGTTACTGAAGAAATTAAAATCAATGCAGCTATTGACCATTTTTCGAATACAGAGCGGGAAAACGGGATCGTCTGCTTATAGGAAACTGAAAAATCCTTTGAATTGGAAATCTGTTTAATTTCAGAGCATATTCTGAAAGCCATTTTTTCCCAATGCTCATCGCTTTTCTCTGGTACTGGCATTTTTGCCAGGCATTGAAGAAGAGTTTTCAGAGAATTGAGCTCTTCAGTACAACTCTGGCATTGTTTAAGATGAATCTCAGCAGATTGTCTGATGTGCTCGTCCAGTGTGTTATCTGCAAACTGGTGCAGATTCTTTTTGAATTCAGAACATTTCATACCGATTCCAGTATCTTGTGTAATTTTTTACGAATTTCGTCCCGTCCATGAAAAAGCCGGCTTTTCACTGTACCCAAGGGAATATTCAGTATAGCAGCAATCTCTTCCATAGTCCTTTCCTCTAAATCGTGAAGCATGACAACGATTCTTTTTTTAAAGGGAATCGAATCAAGAGCTGTCTCGATCTGCTTATGTAATTCCATACTCTCCAGATTGTCTTTATTTGATTCTGAAGCAAGAATCTCGGGATCGAAATCGGAAAATGTATCGTTACGACGTTTACGAAGGTGTTGAATGGAAACGTTAACTGCAATCCTATACAACCAGGTGGTGAATTTTGATTTTCCCTCATAGCCTGGAAGCGATTTATAAACTTCAATAAATGTCTGCTGCACGGCATCATCTACATCCTCCTGAATACGAAGTAGACGGTACACTACCCTATATACCAAAGTCTTGTATGTCAGAAATAGCTGAGAAAACGCCTCGCTATTTCCTTTGGCTGCCTGCTCAAGCAGTTCTTTTTCATTATCCACTATATATTTGTTAGTTGATGAATGTTTGTTGTTCAAATTATTTACCAAAAATTTTCGTTTTAAGAGAAGCATTCCTAACAATGAGAAACCCGTTTACTGTCCAGCAGAGAGCTGAAGCATTTAGTAATCCGATTCTCAGATAGTTAACTGGTTTGTATTTTCCGAATGCCCTATCATAAACAGATTGATCCAGACCTTGCTCAAGACTGGAGTAAGATCTGTGTAGTGAATTTTCTGTTATCCAGCAGATAGTGGTGCTTAAGGATAAAATAATTGCACTGAAAAGCCAGGGTTTCAGTTTGTGACCTTCAAAGCGCATAAGGGGTTGAACTGAAATCTGATTTCCTGAAGCTATTTCTAAGGTGTCAATGAACGGGTGCAGATAGTCGTGTTGAAGTTTTAAAATATAGGAGCCTTTCTCCAGAGTAAGTTCGGCGGGTGTGGTGCCTACGGTGATTCCATTGAGTAAAACAGTGCACCCCAATGGTGTGGAGCTGATCCGTAGTATACCTGAGATATTCTGTTCGAGAAAATAACGGATTTTTAATACCATTATATCAATTATTTGCTCAATTTCCAATCCCTTTATGGGGATGTTTTTAATTTCTTCACCGCCATGGGACGAACCGGTCAGTACAAAATGCAGAGTGGGAGTCTGGTTCTCCATATTGATGGAACCGCCTGCAATTGCGATAAAGTTACTTTCCAGATCATTTTCCAGAATCGCAGGTTTTATTTCGTAAGGAAGGGGTTCAAAACTTAAGCGCTTATAAAGCTGCAGATGGAGATCCCGGTAAAAAGCGCTGTCATCCATCTCTATTTTAAAGCTTCTTATTCCGATAAAAGAGGCACCTTGTGCAAAGAGAGCACCACTAATACAGCACAATAGCAGTATGGAAAATATAAGGTAATTATTCAGTTTTTCAGAATGAGCCATATGGTTGAATTCTTTACAAAAATAAATTCTGCTTTGGTAAATGTCTTTCAGGCATCCTGATTCGGTAACGAATATAGTCTCCTGGTAACTGTAACTCTGCTATTTGAAGTCTGAATCAGAAAACTCAATCCTTCTTTAATGATAATATATAACTTGGATTCAGCGATTAAATCCATAAGAATTACTTGAGAAAAATCGGCTTACTTTTCTGGGAATTCCTTTCTCCTGAAGTATAAAATTAATTATTTTAACCTCTTTTATGAAGAACAAATAGTGAATAAAAGGAGGCATTTGTGGATCAGAAGGTAGTAGACAGAGCTGCAGATAATATTCGAATTCTCACAGTTGCCATGGTTGAGAAAGCAAAATCAGGGCATCCGGGCGGGGCAATGGGTGGAGCTGATTTTATAAACATTTTATATTCAGAATTTCTAAATTATGACCCATCTGATTTAACCTGGGTTAATCGGGATCGTTTTTTTCTGGATCCGGGCCACATGTCTCCCATGCTTTATTCCACTCTGGCATTAGCTGGCATCTTTAGCATTGATGAATTGAAGTCGTTCAGACAGTGGGGTAGTATCACCTCCGGTCACCCGGAGCGAGATGTGGAAAAGGGAATTGAGAATACCTCCGGACCTTTGGGGCAGGGGCATGCCATGGCTCTGGGGGCAGCAATAGCAGAACGTTTCCTGGCTGCACGGTTTGGCGAGTGGCTTTCTCATAAGACCTATGCTTATATCTCCGATGGAGGAATTCAGGAGGAGATTTCCCAGGGTGTGGGGCGGCTGGCCGGGCATCTTGGGTTGCACAACTTCATCATGTTTTATGATTCAAATGATATTCAGCTTTCCAGTTCTACCTCCGATGTGACCAGCGAAGATACTGCATTGAAATATCAGGCCTGGGGATGGAATGTTATTACCATTAATGGAAACGATCAGAACCAGATCAGGGAAGCTTTGAAGAAGGCAAATGAGGAGACTGAGAGGCCGACTCTTATTATCGGTAAAACAATCATGGCCAAAGGTGCCCGTAGCGAATCTGGAGAATCGTTTGAAGCTAAAATTTCCACCCATGGAATGCCTATATCTGAAGCTGGTGGTTCATTCAGTAAGACGATTCAGAATTTGGGAGGAGACCCCGAGAATCCTTTCACTATTTTCAACGATGTTGCAGAGTACTATAAAGTCGTACGGGATAAGAAGATAAAGAACGCTTCAGTACGTAAGCAGCAGCAATTGCAGTGGAAAAAAGAAAATCCTGAGCTTGCAGCCAGATGGGAACAGTTCTGGTCAAATGAAACTGTCAATGTCGATTGGCCTCTGATAGAGCAAAAAGCCAATTCGGCTACTCGAAATGCCTCCGGGACTGTTCTGGGTACTTTAGCCAGAAAAGTTGATAATTTAATAGTTTCATCTGCTGATCTGAGCAACAGTGATAAAACTGATGGGTTTCTTAAAAACTCCAAAATTTTAAAGAAAAATGATTTCTCCGGTGCCTTTCTTCAGGCAGGAGTGGCAGAACTCACGATGGCCACCGTGATAAACGGAATTGCGGCACATGGTGGAGTAAAAGCGGTTTGTGCTACTTTCTTTACATTTTCAGACTATATGAAACCAGCTATCCGTCTGGCTGCGCTTATGAAGCTGCCTGTGAAGTACGTCTTTACTCATGACTCCTTCAGGGTGGGCGAGGATGGACCGACTCATCAACCGGTTGAGCAGGAGACTCAGATAAGGCTTCTGGAGAGAATGGCCAATCTTGAAGGCAAAAGAAGTCTGCTGGTGATAAGGCCTGCGGATGTGGATGAGACTACTGTGGCCTGGAAGATGTTAATGGAAGCCGATGTTCCTGGAGTTTTGATTTTATCCAGGCAGAATATAAATAACCTTCCAGCAAAAGCAGGTTCAACCAGATATAAGGATGCGATGGAGTCCTATAAGGGTGGATATGTGGTCAAGGAATGTGAAGGGATTCCGGATCTTGTTCTGGTTGCCAATGGTTCAGAAGTTGCTACTTTGATTGAAGGCGCAAAAATAATCGAAGCTGAAAAAGCTCTTAAGGTTAGGGTGGTATCTGTACCATCGGAGGGCCTTTTCAACGAGCAATCTTCACAATACAGAGAATCGGTTATACCATTTGGTGTACCTGTTTTCGGACTTACAGCTGGCTTACCCGATTCGTTGAGTCGTTTGGTAGGTCCTCTGGGAAAAGTTTTTGGACTGGAGAGATTTGGGGCATCCGCACCCTACAAGGTTTTAGATGAAAAGTTTGGCTTTACTGCAGAAAATGTGGCGATGCAGGTCGAAATATATTTGAAAGAGTATAATAACATGCTGACCCGTATTTCCCAGTCAATTCCGGTTGCCAACAATGTATAAAGGCAGGTCTGGTGATGAAAATTGGAATAGTAAGCGATACTCATCGAAATAAGGAGTATCTGAGAACTGTTACAGAATACCTTGTGAATCGTCAGAAGATTGTCGCCCTGTATCATCTGGGCGACGATTATGATGATGTCAAGGAGTTGGAGGAGCTTTATCTGGAAATTGTACAGGTACCTGGAATCTACGATGAGCGCTATAAAAACGGGAAACTCTCGGCTAAAACCTTCGAGTCGGTTTTAGGGCTTAATATTCTTTTGGTTCACAGTTTTGAGAAAGATACAGAAGAGGAGGATATCTCCAGGTCGGATATAATTCTCTATGGACATACTCACCGCTATGAGATGCGGCTGGAGGATGGTCGTTTATACATGAATCCCGGGCACCTTAAGGGGCCGATGGATAAGAATATGCCTGCAACCTTTGGTATGCTCACCATTATGGATCGTGAAGTAATAGCGACAATTTATTCTATTCAATTCAAACCGGTTCAGACTCTGGAGCTCCTTCGCTCCGAGGGAGGACTTTACAAAGCTTCATGAAATATGGCCGATTTACTGCCCGGCCTTAAGAACTTCCATTTTTATCTTTTCTTAAGCTTAACAGATGGGGTGAATTTTCTTTTGAATTCACCAGTGGATAAGGTTTGCTGGTTTATCCCTGTGGATGGATATTTCCACATCTGAGCCTCCCTGCTTTTTTTTGGCAGAATTTATGCTATGACAATACTATTGATTGTCATTGAAAAGAGTTTTCTACTATCTGCCACGATTCCCAAAAAAAGATAGAGAGTGGAGTTCTGTATGAACTTTGTAAAGTCTGTTCTTCTGGGGATATTCATACTATTACAAGTAAAATTGATTTCTGGAGATGGACTCCCTGGTGAATATTTTCTGTCAAACAAGTGGCGCCAGATTTTTGCTGGTGGATACTCTCCTGTGGATAACCCTGCACTCATAACGGAGGAGCCATATCTGAGAGTGCGGGGGGTGTTGTCCTTTTCTTCTGCAGATCCGGCGCGGCTTTGGGAGCTGGGTGCTACAATGCCTTTAAGCCTTTATCAGACTGTCGGGATTTCAATTCTGGGGGAGAGCGGTAACGATGTGGTGGATTATGTTTTTAATGATGATGAAGTGCTGGAAAAAGCAGGAACATCCCGAAACAATAACTTACTGTTTATGGGCTCATATGCGATTAATCCCTGGGGAAAAATCAGTATCGGCACTAACATCAATCTTGCCTATCAGGGAAACTTCGGGGAGGCAGCCTGGGGTTTTGGAGCAGATTTGGGAATCAGCTACCGAATTATGATCCATCCGGAATTTGGTGTACATACAGTCGGCCTTTCCTACCGGAATCTTTTTTCACCCCGGGTTTCCACTGGTAAAGATATGCCTTATTCCGCACAGCTGAAAACACAGTATCATGCTTCATTTTTTCAAAACAGATTCTTTGTGGATTATCAACTTAGTATGAGTGATTTAAATTCGCGTACAGCCCTTTTCCGTGAAAACAAAAAGTTTGACTGGGACATGGAATTTCAGGTTGGCGTTTCACCGATATCTTATTTGAAAATATTAGCCTTTACCGATATAAATCAGTGGAATGATCTGGGAAGTTTCGGGCTGGTATTTGGAGTGAACATGCCTATGGCAAACAGGGGAAAGGAGCTGGCATTTCTATACCAGTACCGTCAGAATATGCAGGTTGACCTGTTAGGAAGCCATTCCCTTTATGGTTCGGCGCAACTTGGATCTCATCGTGAAGAGCTCTATGCGATGCGCCTTGCACAGAGAGGGCAGTATACTCTCAATAACCTTTACACCATAGCCATGAGTAGTTATCACGATAAAAACTACTGGGATGCTTATTTTGCTTTCAGCCGGATTCTTGCCGATTATCCGCAGTTTTTTAAAAATGATGCGATTGCCTATTATGCCGCTTCCTGTCTGGAACTTCTGGACATGAGGTCCGCGGCACTTCAGGCTTACAGGAAAGTAAAGGAGAAATATCCGGAAAGCCCCTTTGCGGCTAAGGCGGATCTGGGGATTTTGCGTATTCACTATCGAAATGGAGATCATGAGCAGGTAAAACAGCAATACAAAGAGATCTCCAGTAGCGATGTATCCGATTCTATAAAAGAGCATGCAGCCTATTATATGGGTGAAACAGAGATGGCACTTGGAAATTATATAGAGGCTTCTTCTGTCTTTGAACTGATTAGTGAGGATCATTCACTCTACCCGTTTGCTCAGCATTCTCTTGCCACTTCTCATGTTTTTTTAAACAGTGGAAACAGGGAAGTCGAAAAGCACCTGCTTAATGCAATAAATGCCCAGGAAGTGGAAACTGCTGCTCAGAAAGAGATTGTCAATCGTTCGTTGATTATGTTGGGATATCTTTACTACGAAGAGAAGTCGATGGCAAAAGCGGTGGCTGCTCTGAGAATGATTCCCAGGGAAAGCTACTATTATGAAGATGCTCAGCTTGGGCTTGGCTGGGCGGCGGTGAAGTCCAGGCAGTGGCAGGATTGTATTGAAGTCGGTGAGAAGATTGAGTCTGTCAGTAAAAAGAAAATCATTCAATCTGAAGGGCAGCTTTTACAGGCGTATGGATATTTACAGAAGAAAGAATACCTTACGGCAGAGAAGTTTCTTAAGCTAGCTGTCAAAACCATGGAGGAATATAAAACCGCTGGTCCGGAAGTCTCGTTGGAACAGGACCGCCAATATCACAGTATAAGGGGTGCTTATGATTCACTGGCAAGTCAGATCACCAGGATTGCTCAATTGAATCTGATAAAAATCACAGATGAAAACATTAAGGATCTTCATAAAAAACAGAAATCGCTTAAAGGCACTATCGATTTGAATATCAGGAATGCAGATGAACATAAGAGAATCCTGTTCTTTGAAAAAGCGTTTCTCAAATTGCGGGAGGATCTGGAATATGCACTGGTTACTGTTCTGAGGATTCGCAATGATCAGGAACAGAAAACTGATGGAGGAAAAAAAGAGTAAATCTGAATACGTGAAACCTGGAGCAGATTTTAATAAACATAGTGGAAAACAATAAATGGGGTGGTGAGGTGATAAATGCGAAAACAGATAGTGATATTTGCATCACTTTTGTGGGTTGCATTTCCGGTTTTGGCACATAATGAGAGTATTTATTTCTCAAGAGCGGTTTACTACGATAATGATGCAGATGGATTTATTGACAGTATTGTTTTGAGGCACAATGGACCTATTACCAATTCTGATATTTCTACATTGAGACAGAATATTCGGCTTCCTGCATGGAGGAATTTTTCCACCAACTTCCGACTGCTTCTTCCCGATGAAGCTACCGTGGTACTTTTAGTAGAGGAAAACCGTGATAATCCTGTGACTTCGGTTACCAGTGATGATTACATCCGCTTTATTGAAGTAATTTTGCCTGGAGGGGGCAAAGTCATGGAAAACGGACTTACCCCGATAGATAGTGTGGCACCTGTGTTGCAGTCGGCACAGCTGATCTCTTACGGAGAAATAGTAGATTCATTGCGGGTTGTTTTTTCAGAAAGAATCAGACCCTTTAATCATAATCGTCCATTTCTTTTCAGATCCCCCCAAGGTTATTCATACTTAGTATATCTCCAATCTGTAACTTTGATTGACAGTATATTATCAGGCATTCCAAATGATGTATCCTTTATGAATCCGGGTGATTCGGTCTGGATCAATACCGACGCTTTGATTACTGATATCCCGGGCAACTCTCAGAGAAATCCTGCAAATCGTAGAGTACTTCTGGAGAAGTTGATTTTTAATGATATAATCTCTTTTTCAGCAGCATCTTACTTTGACCGTAACGCAGATGGTTTTATCGACAGTATCTTAATCAATACTTCCGGTCCTCTCAGAGAAGCCAATCTGGATGCAGTCCTTTCTCTGATATCTTTACCTGAATATCGCAACTTTACGATTGTTAACCGGTTTCTGGTGGAGAATTCTTTAATACTTCTGGTAAATGAGAATAGAGATGAACCTAATACCGCAGTTGCTCCAGCTGATACCATTAAGGTAACTCAGGGGGTGATTCAGGGCAGAGTGCTGGTCTTGGAAACCAGTATTAAGGTACAGGATCGGGTTGCTCCGGTTATTCTGTGGGCTCATCTGGATGCTCACGATGTGGGTGAGGATTCTATTCTCATACGTTTTTCTGAACCGGTGACTGCAATAAATCATCAACAGCCTTTCCGATTTTTAAGACCTGGGGTTGATGAATACGGGGTGATGCTCAGGGCTGTTTTTCAGGATAATATGGGTAGATATACTGCAGAGGTTATCTCTGTCCAGCAGGATTCAATTATGTTAGGGGATTCGGTTTGGATAAACACTGGCGCATCGGTTAGTGATTTGGTATCCAATGTTCAGCGGAACCCACTCAACAGACGTGTTACGCTTACCATAAATCTGCTTGATTTCCCAGTTATGCTCACTAAGGCAGCATATTTTGATTTAAACAGGGACGGCTTTATCGACAGAATTAAAATACGGTACACCGGACCTTTACATACTAATGATTTACAGATTGTTCAGGAACTTATCAGTTTACCATCTTTCCGCTATTTTTCCATTCTCACAATCAGCACTCGTGATTCGGTTCTATTATTATCGGTCAGGGAATTTTCCAGGGTGCCAAGGACAGCAGTATTCCCCAGGGACAAAATCGAAGTTAAAGGTGGACATCTTCCCGAAGGAGGATATTTACTCGGGGGTACACTTTCGGTCATAGATAGTGTTGCTCCTGTCATCAATAGCGCTCATCTGGACTGGTATAACCCCGATCACCAGATGCATAGAGTTACCTTCTCAGAACCGGTAAGAAAAATCTTCTCCAATCAGCCATTTTTATTTCAAAAACCGGATGGGGGACAATATGTGGTAAATATGTATCCTGATAACCGGGTCTCCAATGCCATTTATATTGGTCAGGTACAAAATGCTACGCACTCCAATGGAATACAGCCAAATGATTCAATCTGGATATTCGATGATGCAGGAGTTGCCGATCTGGAAAACAATATTCAAAGTGCTTATATTAACCGTAAAGTACTGATCACAGTTACATACCATTTCCAGTTGAGGTATATGGCAGAAAACAATCCCTTTATAGAGGGTAAAAGATCCATTCCTCAGACGGTTGAGGAAGCTTATGCCATTAACAACGTGAGTATGCCTGGGGATGGGATGGTAATTGTTGTTGAACCGGATCGTAACATTTCTCATTTTTATCCTTTAAAAGGAACTGTGTCTATTTACGATGTAGTTCAGAATCCGGTTATTCAGAAAAAAAACATGGTGTTTCATAGTGAAACTAACCGGCTATATTTTGTATGGGACGGGCGCAATTATAATGGAAGAAAGGTGGGTACAGGTACTTATCTGGCGGTTATTAATGTTAGTGGTTCCGATAAAAAATACAGTAAGAGAATTAATATAGG
>JAEZKP010000061.1 GCA_023436145.1 Fibrobacterota bacterium
TCTGCCAGAATACGAAAAGTTGGGTTCATCAGTGGATTATTGGCTCCTGAAAAATATTTTTTATGTATAATTACGATAAATAACCAGCATATACATATCAATAACACTACCCGGAGAAATCATGTTAAGAACAGGAAAGACATTTTTGTCTATACTCACTTTTCTCTCCATCTGTTTGGGGTTTGAGAGTCTCCCACCTTTGAAATGGGCCAGATCTTCTAAGGAGATAAACATTACACCAGAGCATCTTACCGAGACTGCTTCAGGCCAGATTATCAGTGCTGATTCTACCAGAATTGTTATAATCGATATCAATTCGGGGCAGGCAATTCGAACTGTGAGTGGTTTTTCCAGGATAAACAGTATCGAACCGGTTTCCGGCGGTGGTTTTGTGGTTTCTGATTTGAACAAAATAACTCTGCTTAATTCTTCTTTTGAGGTGTTGTGGTCAAAACCGGTTTTTGCAGGTAAGCAGAATTTCACAATTAAATCGGTAAATCAGACCAGTGATAGCGGGTTTATTGCTTTAGGAGAGATAAATACTGCCATGGTAAAGGTCATCAAAACTGACCGTAAAGGTGATACTCTATGGACAAGAACAAAAGGAGATACTGCTGAGATGGGGGTTTACCAGGGTACTGCAGTGGTGGAGGCAGAGGGGGTTTATATAGCCGCAGGAGTGCACTGCCCCGGAATATGTAAAGGATTGCCCGGATGGGTGTCGGCGTATTCTCCCCAGGGAAATGAAATCTGGGCTAAATCACGCCCCGGTTTCAGTATCTACGGTTTGAAATCTGTAAATAATTCCGTGCTTATCACAGGTTCTATTGAAAATGGATCTTCATCATTTACCGATATGAAGGTTTTAGATAGTTTCCTGAAGAAAATCAGTTGGTTCCCTGCTGTTGATCTTATTATTGTTCAAATGGGAAAAGATGGACAGGTATTATTTGATAGCAGTTACGGTATGAGGACTGTTAATTACGGAAAAACGGTGGAAAAAGTTGGTAATACTTTCATTGTTGGGGGATATGCAGGTGTTTATAATTTCAGCCAGGGTGACCAGGAACAGGTGGTGCTTGCCGCTGATATGACAGGTAAGATATTATGGAAAAATAGTTTCAAGGTAGACTCCTCCATACCAGCGTTGGCAAAACAGCTTTCATCCGGAGGACTTGTGGTGGCAACCGCTGATTCCATCTATCTATACGAACACGAATCTGCTTCTAAACGCACTGTCAGGAGCGTTATTATACCGGAGATAAGTTTTATCCAAACAGGAGTGCAGGAAAAGATAGTATATACACTCGCTAATCCATCTATGGTAACTTTTAATTTGTTAAATTTGCGTGGACAGAGAGTAAAAGCAATGGGGCATAGTTTTATGCAGGCTGGAACTCATTCATTGCCTATCCCGAACTGTGCACCTGGCAGCTATCTATTGGAGATGCGAATTGGCAAATCCAACATTCTGGCCGGTAAAGTCATAGTGGAGCGGTAAAAGAATGCAGACTGTATTTCAAACCGGTCCTGGAAAGGCTTGAAATCAAATATTTGCATGCATTTTGAACTTTGCGATGTTTGTCATTTGCTGATCCGTTGGGCAGATACTCTTTTCCATCCAAGATCTTTGCTTCCTATGATGTACATTCCCTGAGAATATGGAGAGATGGAAAATACCCCTTTTCCATCAACACCAACAGATGTTTGGGCAACCTTTTGACCATTAATGGAAGTAAGATAGACTGTATGGCTTTTCGAGCCTTTTAAGTTTATTGTGAAGGATATTGTAGAATGATTTGAGTTGACTTTTAAATTTGAAAAACGGTGTTCGCGTTTTGAAATTGCAGGAAGCGTAATAGATGTGGCTGCCGTATCCCAGGAGAGTTTTTTCATAATAGTATCAACAATTCCTCTGGCGATGGAGAGATTGTCGGATAAGGATGGGTGCCAGTCGCAGCCTGTGTTTTCCACGGAAGGTGGGAAATCAGCTGCAAACACCTGGGAATGGTTAAGTATGCTGTTTTCTTCAGAAACCACCTGTTTGACCAGTCGCTTGATTTTTTCATCGGTAGTGGAAACACAGGCAATTCTAGCCGAAGGATAGTTGGTGATGACCCGTTTTATAAGTTTATGGTAATCACCTACAAACATGCTGTCATCCGGGTGTGGATTTGTGGAGAAATCATTTGTCCCAAGACAGATCACTACCAGATCTGGAATCCAGCTTGAAAAATCCCATTTCTGGCTGCTGGCATCTCCCAGAAGAGTTTCGTAGTAGTAAGAATATGGTTTATCAGAGCGTTTGTTGGGATCATTGTAGTTTCTGCACACTCCTTTACCAGAGCATCCCAGGATAATGCTTTGTGCATGAAATGCTCTGGTGATGTGCATGGGGAAGGTCTTGTTGGCATTGGTGAATTTGTGCAGGGTCGGGGCATCACATGTGCGTCCAGGGCTTTCCACTCCATAACCTGCAGTGTATGAATCTCCCAGAAATTCAATTTTACGGGAGGGTTTTGCAGGAGCCTGACCAAGTGATTTACCATCGGCCAGGTAAAGTCCTCCGAAAGTAGCTTTCGTAAAGTGGTCTTCATTTCGCAGAATAATACGCAATGAATGCATGGAGGTTGAAAGGTTTGTACTGAAAATGTGGTTCTGACCGGAACCGCAGTTTATCACTGTGTCTATGACTCCATCAATTTCTATATCATACCATGCATTATTATGGGTCATTTTCATACCTATGATGGGTCCTTCAAAGGTTGCTTCAATGACTGCACCGGACCAGTTGAAAACCGGGTTTGCAGGATCACTCATATCGAAACGCCCATAATAATTTATCCTTGGGTCATCTGCAGAAATCAGTGTGTTTGCAATCGAATCGATGCAGAAACCATAGGTAAAAAAAGAAAAGAGAATAAAAAAACGGTATGAGTATAAGCCATATTTTTGCATCCGGCCCCACCTTTTTTGATTTTCTTTGTGAAAAAGCAAAATAATTGTAAAATTGCATCAGATCAAGGGCGGATGAAAAAGGTTTTCTGCAAGAGGTGCGGGAAATGTTGTCAGTCTGATTTAATGATGACAAGGGAGAAATCTGGCGCGGGATGAAGGGAAAAATGTTCTTTTTTATAGAAAAACAGCCTGATTTTCGTTGACTCTTGATGAAATTGACATGTCGTAACAAAAAGAACAGTGTCCTGTCGGACTCAGGAATCGAATGGGAAATTATGAAACCGGAAATACTTTTAGATGCCACTTTACAGCTATACTCCTATTTTTACTTCACTAACTGATTCAAAATTAAAGAGTTAGCTATATAGACAAAAAAAGAGCGGATTAGCACTTCTCTCCACAATTTCCCTCTAGTATTTTGCTATTATTTTTTGCGCTGAGTTTAACTGCCTGAAGGAATTTCTCTCATGTCTGATTCTTTGCATCTGATTGATTTTCATAGAAGTTGTTTCACAATAGCTGCTGATGAAAAGGGTGAACACAAGACTTTTCTAATCCCCTCGGATGGAAAAGAGCCCAAGATCCGGTTATTTTGTTCTTGTTCAAAAAAGGGGTATGCCCGATGTGAAAACTCTCAAAAATTGCAGAAAATATATGATTCCTGCTTTAAGGAAGCGGGTATTTTATCACCGACGAAAGATTTTGAGAGGTCATTTTTCTGGTTATTATTAGAGCCGGTTACCAGATTTCTAACCAATCCGGTTTCTTCTCTAAAGGTGGTTCAGGCTGATAAAAATATCACGGTGAAAGATCAGCAGAACAGGGTGTTTTTTCGTTTATTTTCAACTTCTGATGACCGGGAGCGTTTCCTGAGCCGAATTACACCTGTTGCTTTATCCAGGTTTACATTAATGAATATGGCAGCTGAATTTGTGCAGAGCGATCAGGAGAGGGCACTTGCAGCTTTAGGGCATAAAACTCAGCGTCAGGCGATTGAAGATGGGTTCTGGTATCGTCTGGCATACCACTGTTATCGTGAGTATAACGGATGTGATTACCGTGTAGAGCCGGTAATTGACATACAAAGTGGAGTTTTTTCTCTTCAATTGAGTGTCGGTAGTGAGTTGGTCATGAGTATTGACATACCCCCATCATCTGTACCATTTATACTTCAGGTATTGATCAGCAAGAATATGATTTCAGATTCGCAAGTAGACAAAGAGGAGTCAGAACTGCTCTTCCGTATCTGGAAAAAAAGAGATGAAATTTATTTGGGTCCGGTGCTTAGAGGTATGCAGGAGCAGTTTCTGGATGTAGAGAGCAGGTTTATCTACGGGTCCAATCTGTATCTACCCCAGTGCAGACGTTTTTTTCTGTTGAGTTATTCCAGTATGAAACTTGTGGCTACTGGTTTTTGTGACATCAAGAAAATGAAAATTGAGGAGTTCTCAGCATTTCTGGAGAATGAAGAGGTAAGGTTATCAATTGAAACGCGAACGGATTCAGCAGGGGTGGTAGCGTTGGATCTTTTTGCTGATAATCAGGCAAGAGGGTTTGGCAGGATAATTCAGCCGCACTTTATAGATTGTTTTGAAAAGATAGAGCTTAATGCTGTAAGTATGAATAACAGGGATTGTGTAATGGAGGTTTTTTACAGTGCTGGGGAGCTCCGTATTTCTTTATCGGAATTAATCAGTCAGAAGAGGAGAAAGAACCGTTTTATTTACACCGGTCAGGGGATAATAGATCTGGCGTCTGAAAAAATATCATCTGTACTTATTGGTGCGAGAGGCTTGAGCGATGGTAAAGTTACATTACAAAAAGCGGCTTTACTTCAGTTCAGAGGGAGTAGACTATCGACCAGAATTCATGGAGACGAAAAACTGGTTTCCAGAATACGTCAGATGCTCAAATTCAGGCCGATACAGGATTTAAAGCCACTGGAGGGGTTAAACTGTAAACTGAGGGAATATCAGAAGAACTCGGTTCAGTGGTTGCTTTTTCTTTACGATAATCATTTCGGTGGATTGCTTTGTGATGAAATGGGATTGGGAAAGACAGTTCAGATTATCGCTTTATTTCTGGGGATAAGAGAGCAGAGGGCATTTGAAGGAGAGTTTCTGGTAGTTTGTCCAACATCGGTTATAAGTCACTGGAGAAGGTTACTGGAGCTTTTTGCACCATCATTGAAAGTGGCTGTTTACCATACGGCAGGCAGAGAGCAAATATTAAAGGAGAAGTATGATGTACTTTTGACAAGTTATGGAATAATGCGCAATGACAGTATGAAGTTGGAGAATGTTGGTTTTGATGTGGCGGTATTTGATGAGGTTCACCAGCTAAAGAACAAGGAAACACTCAGTTATCAGGCTGCGGTGGGGATTGATGCGCATGTTAAGTTAGGAATTACCGGGACGCCGGTACAGAACCATTTAGGGGATTTAAAGTCGCTTTTTGATCTGGTGCTGCCGGGACTTTTGGATAGGGGGAATTTTCAGGACGAGCGGTTTCTCAGCAGTCTTGAGCAGGGTGATGATGTTGAATCGCAGCAGTTAAAAAGGATGATTTCCCCATTCATTATGCGTCGGTTAAAGGGGGCGGTTTTAAAGGAGCTACCGGAGAAAATTGAGGATATAAGAAGTTGTAATCTTTCTGAGGAGCAGCAGTTTATTTACCAGGCTGCGGTAAGAGAGCGTGGGGGTAGCATTATAGAGGATCTTAAGGATAGTGAGAAACCGATCCCTTACATGCATATTTTTTCTCTTTTTACGTTTCTGAAGCAGATCTGTGATCATCCGGCGCTGGCTGCGGGTAAAGTTCAGGATTTTGAGTTGTATAGATCAGGGAAGTGGGATCTTTTTATTGAGCTATTGGATGAGAGTCTGGAGTCTGGTCAGAAGGTGGTGGTTTTCACCCAGTATGTGGGGATGGTGGAGATTATGGACAGGTATTTGGAGAAGGAGGGGATCGGGCACGTGGTTTTAACCGGTTCAACCGTCAATAGGGAAAAGTCAATCCGCAGGTTTGCAGAGGATAATGAGTGCAGGGTTTTTGTGGGAAGTTTAATGGCTGGAGGGGTGGGGATAGACCTGGTGGCTGGGTCGGTGGTGATTCATTATGACCGATGGTGGAATGCGGCGCGGGAGGAACAGGCAACAGACAGAGTGCATCGGATTGGGCAGAGGAGGGTGGTACAGGTTTTCAAGCTGATTACCGAGGGGACGTTGGAGGAGCGGATTGGGGGCATAATTGAGCGTAAGCGGGAGTTGAGTGAGAGGATGTTGGAGGAGGATAGAGCTGATATGTTGAAGGTATTTACACGGGAGGAGCTTTTGGAGTTATTTTCCTGATTTGTGGCAAATTGAGAATAGCTTTGGGAACCGGGTGTTTTGTTTGAGTTTTCGGCATTGTATTTGTTTAGTTAAGGTTGATAGAATTCACTTCTTAATGTTTTTGAGCGGATAATTGGCCGCTATCTGTTTTCTGCTATAAAATCTTCATTTATTTAGACTTACATCGTTCCGGGAATCTTCCGGACTGGCCCTCCTTTTGCTCTTTAATCTCTTGGAAACACGTTAGTTACCGCAAAAAATGTCAAGGGGTAGATATGGACAGAAGGGAGATGCTTTCTGCGGGGGGCATGGAGACCGGATGTCAGGGGGTGTACTGTCTTAAGTATGGCTTTTTGGCCGAACAGCATTTCAGAAGAATGTTGGTTGCGGAGAGAAAGCGTACTGAGCGTTCGAAGCGTCCTTTTGTGTTGGTGCTTTTAAATATTGAGGCTTTGTTCAAAGAGGGAAAGAGGGGCTTTGAAGATATTCATAGGATTATGAAGTCTTTTCATGAGCGGGTCAGGGAGACAGATATCCTTGGTTGGTATGAGCAACATCGTCTTCTGGGGGTTATTTACACTGAGGCAGAATTGAGGCAGAAGGATGTTTTATTGGCCAGGGTAAAGCAGTCTGTGGGAGTTTATGGTACTTTGGTGGAATATAAACTTTTCAGCTTTCCTTCTGAGCAGTCGGAGCAGCTGGGTGAGGAGTTTTTAAAGTTTTATAATCATGGGGATTCTGATTTAAAAAAAAAAATGGTTGCGGCAGGGAAGCGGCTAATTGATATGACGGTGAGTTTGCTGATGATAGTGGTGTTGCTGCCACTTTTTCTTTTGATTGCTCTAGCCATAAAATGCAGTTCCCCTGGGCCGGTTTTTTTCAGGCAGCAGCGCATTGGTGACAAAGGAAAAGTGTTTACGTTTTTAAAGTTCCGTTCTATGTATGTAAATAATGATGATTCGATACACCGTCGGTATGTGACCAGCCTTATAAGGGGGGAGGTTAGTGAGAGTGATGGTGTATTTAAAATCACTGATGATCCCCGGGTGACTGTGGTGGGAAGGATATTGCGAAAAAGCAGTCTTGATGAACTTCCACAGTTTTTCAATGTTCTTAAAGGGGATATGGCTTTGGTAGGGCCTCGTCCGCCGATACCCTATGAGCTTGCAGCTTACCAGCCATGGCATTTCAGAAGGTTTATGGAATGTAAGCCTGGAATAACCGGTCTGTGGCAGGTGGAGGGACGCAGTCAAACCACATTCGATGGTATGGTGCGAATGGATATCAGATACAGCAGAGCCCAGTCAATTCTGGGAGATCTCAAGCTGTTGTTGAAAACGCCGGCTGCATTGCTGTTTGCTAAGGGGGCATATTGATAAAAGGAGTTGCAGGATGATTCGCATTGGTGTAATCGGGTATGGATACTGGGGGCCCAATATAGTGAGAAATTTCCATTCTACAGAGGGAGCCAGAGTGGTTGCGGTCAGTGACAGAAATGCTGCTGTGCTTGCCAGGCTTAGTAAGGAATATCCTGATATTCGCATAACCGAGGATACTCAGGCTCTGCTAAGTGCCGTGGATATTGATGCAATAGCCATAGTGACTCCGGTATCCACGCACTATGGGTTAGCCAGAAAAGCTCTGGAAAATGGAAAACATGTCTTTGTGGAGAAACCTTTTACTTCCAATAATGCACAGGCTGAGGAGTTAATAGAGCTGGCTGAGACCAGAAATCTCAAGATCCTGGTTGATCATACATTCTTGTTTACTGGTGCAGTAAGGAAAATCAAAGAACTGATCACTGCCGGTGAACTGGGTAAAATCTTCTATTACGACTCGATCAGGGTTAACCTGGGCTTGTTTCAACATGATGTCAATGTGGTATGGGATCTTGCTCCACACGATTTTTCCATCATGGCACATCTGATTGATGAGTCGCCGGTTGCTCTGAGTGCATGGGGGAAAAGTCATATAAATGGTATGGAGGATATCGCTTATGTTACTGTCCGTTTCAGAAGTAACATAATAGCGCATTTCAGTGTCAATTGGCTTTCGCCGGTGAAAGTAAGAACTACTCTTATTGGCGGTGAGCGTAAAATGCTGGTTTGGAATGATGTCAATGCTGATGAAAAAATAAAAATATATGACAAAGGAGTGGATATTGGAGGTAAACAAGGTATCTATGATTTGCTGGTAAGCTATCGTTCCGGAGACATGTGGGCTCCGAAAATCGAACAGACCGAGGCGTTGAAGCTGGAATGCAGTCATTTTGTTGATTGTATAGAAAAAGATCTGATCCCGGTTAACAACGGGCACAAGGGATTGGAGGTGGTGAGAATGCTGGAGGCCTGTGATTTATCTTTACGCAATGATGGGAGGCCGGTGGAGATTCGCACTTCCCAGCTTATGGATGTCAACGCATTAGATAGTCCTGAAGATATGGAACCATGAAAACTGATCCATCCTGATGCTTCCGGGATGCCGCAGTTTGTTTCGCCAGATTGACAGGGGGGACCTGAATGGATTCAGATAGAATTCCTTTTTCCGATATTGGTGTTCAAATAAGGCAATTGGAGGCCTCTCTCTGGCAGGCTTTAAATGAAGTGATCCGCTCATCAGAGTTTATAAACGGTCCGGCGGTTGCACAGTTTGAGAAGCTGTTTGCTAAATACTGCTGCTGCAGATTTGCAATAGGGGTGAGCAGTGGTACCGATGCTTTACGGTTTGCTCTTCTGGCTTGTGGAGTAAAACAGGGCGAAATTGTAATTACTGTCCCCAATACTTTCATTGCTACTTCGGAAGCTATTAGCCAGACTGGTGCCTTACCGGTATTTGTAGATGTTGATGAGTCGACATTTAACATGTCGGCAAAGCGTCTATTGGAATTTCTTGAAACCACTTGTTTCATTGATGAGGATACTGCTCAGACCATCCATATAGCTACCGGAAGAGCAGTGAGTGCTGTGGTACCGGTGCATCTTTACGGGCAAACTGCAGATATGGATGAGATTGTAAGAGTCGCAGGATTATATAACCTGGTGGTGGTTGAAGATGCATGTCAGGCGCATGGAGCAACATATTACTCAAAAGAAAGCGGAAGCTGGTTAAGAGCCGGTTCTATGGGTAAAGCAGCTGCATTCAGTTTCTATCCGGGTAAAAACCTGGGTGCTTTCGGGGAAGCTGGAGCGGTTACTACAAAAGATCCAGCTGTGGCTGAGACAGTGATGATGCTTCGGGACCACGGGCGGACTAAAAAATATTTCCATGAGATGGAAGGGTATAACGGTCGGCTGGATACTATCCAGGCTGCTGTTCTTAATGTGAAGATGGAATATCTGGAAAAGTGGAACATGCAGCGGCGGGAACGGGCAAAGATTTATGATGCACTTCTGGAGAATTTATCAACAGTCATTACGCCTCTGGAGCCGGTGTGGGCACGTTCTGTTTATCATTTGTATGTAATCAGAACTTTTTATAGAGATATGCTTAAAGGATTTCTTGAAGAGCAGGGGATTGAAACCGGACTTCATTACCCGGTTCCTTTGCATCAGCAGAAAGCCTACCGGGCTCTGGGGTATAGAGCGGGGAGTTTTCCTGTCTGTGAGAAGCTTTCAAAAGAGATACTTTCTCTTCCCATGTTTCCTTCTCTAAGTCAAAAGCAGCAGGAACGGGTTGCACAGAGTATACACCTCTTTTCAAAAGAGTATCTTCCCCAGGCTGATCGATAATCGGTTATATGATGATCAGAGAGGATTAATATGCTGGCTAATCAATTATTCTATTTACTGAAACCTGTTATTCCACGTCAATTTCAGTTGTTTCTGCGGCGTAAAAGAGTACAATATCTGATGGAATTATACAGGGATGTATGGCCTATAGATCCGGCTTCGGCCCGGATTCCTAATCAGTGGCCCGGGTGGCCTGAAAGAAAGCAGTTCGCGCTGGTGTTGACTCATGATGTGGAATGGGACAGGGGCCAGAGTCGCTGCAGAATTATTTCTGCAATGGAGCAGGAGAATGGTTTCTCTTCTGCTTTCTATTTTGTTCCTGAACGATACAATGTTTCTGCATCTCTTAGAAATTACCTGATTAAAAATGGCTTTGAGGTGGGAGTGCATGATTTGAATCATGATGGAAAGCTTTTCAGTTCACGGAAGATATTTCTGAACAGGGCACCCAGGATTAATCATTATTTGCATCATTGGAATGCATCGGGATTCAGAGCCGGTGCGATGCATCATAATCTTCAGTGGATTGGTGAACTCGATGTGGATTATGATTGCTCTACTTTTGATACTGATCCTTTTGAGCCGCAACCGGACGGAGTGGGTACAATTTTTCCTTTCTGGGTTGGAGCTGCCGGTACCGATAGGGGCTATGTGGAAATTCCATATACTATGCCCCAGGATTTTACAATTTTCATTCTGATGAGACATGAAAACATCGATGTATGGAAAAGAAAGCTGGACTGGATAGCTGAGAATGGGGGAATGGCCTTAATCAACACTCATCCGGATTACATGAGAATAAGATCTGGGGAGTGTGAGATGGAGGAGTATCCGGTAAATAACTACCGGGAGTTTATGCACTATGTCAATAATAAGTATGGTGGAGAATACTGGAATGCGCTACCTCGGGAGATAGCTTCCTATATAACTACCAGCCGAAGCAGTGCGGTGCGTCTTCAGGATGAGAGGTGAGTGTATGAGAGTATGCATGGTAGCATATACTTTTTACGAACCGGACAATCGGGTCAGAAGGTATGCAGAAACGCTGGTAAAAAGGGGTGATAAGGTTGATGCCATTGTGTTAAGGCAATCCGGGCAAGGGTCAAGGGCGGTGGTTTCCGGGGTTAATGTTTACAAGATTCAAGGGCGTAGTATCAATGAGAAGTTTAAAATCCAGTATCTTTTAAAGCTTCTTCTTTTTCTTTTCAAGTCTGCCTGGAAACTTACTCAGCTTCATTTATGGAAACGCTACGATGTGATACATGTACACTCTGTACCGGATTTTGAGGTATTTGCCACGTTGTTTGCCAAGTTAAGCGGGGCCAGGGTTATTCTGGACATTCACGATATAGTTCCGGAGTTATTTGCCGGTAAATTCAAGGCAGGGAAGGATTCCCTTTTTTTCCGGCTTCTCTTGTGGGTGGAGAGGGTGTCTATGTGGTTTGCAGATCATGTGATTGTGGCTAATCACATATGGTATGGCAGGCTTATTGGGCGATCGGTGGCACCACAGAAATGTTCGGTTGTCATGAATTATCCGGATCCTTCGATATTTACGGTCAGGAAAACTTCTGTGGAAACTTCAGGCAGCTTTAAAATGATTTACCCGGGTACACTCAGTGTTCATCAGGGGTTAGAAACTGCTATCAGGGCGGTTGATATAATTAAAAATGAATTGCCTGGTCTGGAATTCCATATTTACGGAAAAGGAACAGATGAAGAGTACTTTGTAAAACTGGTACAGAAATTGAAACTTGAAAATAAGATATTCTTCAGGTCCATGGTACCCATCGAAATGTTACCAGGGATTATGGCTGGATCGGACCTGGGGGTGGAACCGAAGTTGAAAAGATCATTTGGTAACGAGGCTTTCAGTACTAAGATTCTTGAATTCATGACTGTAGGGCTTCCGGTTATTGCTTCTGATACACTGGTGCATACTCATTATTTTGACGAAAGCATGGTTAAGTTTTTCAAATCAGAAGACGAGCTGGATCTTGCCCGCTGCATTATTCTTCTAAGGAGAGAAAAAAAACTTCGTGAATATCTGGTGAAAAATGCATTTAGATATATAGAGCAAAACAGTTGGAATGTTAAAAAGCACTCGTATCTGAATATAGTGGATTCTTTATGAAGTCGTACTTAAACTGTCAGGATAAATATGGATGAGAAAAAACAAAAAGGTGTATCATGGGCTTTGCTGATACCACTTCTCTGGTTTTTAAGAATTGCATCCAGGGGTATAACTTACTGGCTTAATCCTGAAATGGCGGTAGATACTGAAATCGATTATCTGCAGGGAAGTCCTATTGACAGAACATTCCTGTTGATTTTGGAAGGATTGGGATTGGCAGTTCTTTTGTCCAGAAAAATAGATTGGTGGACAGTGCTCAAGCGAAATAAACTGCTTTTTTTACTCTATCTTTATATGGGAGTAAGTGTTTTGTGGTCTGATTTTTCATCTGTTTCCTTCAAGCGATGGATTAGGACCATTGGTGATCTGATGATGGTTCTAATCATTATAACAGATCATAATTTTCTCAAAGCACTGCCCAGGATGTTCCGGTGGTGGGTTTTTCTGTTGGTGCCTCTTTCTGTGCTGTTTATCAAATATTACCGGCACCTGGGGGTGCAGTATGATAGGGCGGGGCACTTTGAGATGTGGGTGGGAGTTACGACCCATAAAAACAGTCTGGGGCAGCTGGCTTGTATGAGTGCCTTTTTCTTAAGCTGGATATTGTTAAGCAGGTATTTCAAGAGGTTATTCATTTTTGATATTCCGCTTCTTATCATGAGTTTATGGCTTCTTATGGGGTCCAGGACTGCAACCAGCAGAACATCATTGGGCGTCTATTTTATAGGGATTGCGGTGCTAACCATGCTTTTACTTTTGAAAAAGAATGTGGCAGTTACCAGAGTTATTGTAACGGTGACTGTCTGGGGATTATTCGTTGGAAATATGCTGCTTCAATATCTTTACTCAAGAGATCTGATTCCATGGATGGCGGGGATTATTGGAGAGGATCCTACTCTTACCGGAAGAACAATCCTCTGGGATGAGTTGATGAGGATCGCTGCTCAGCATCGTTTTCTGGGCACTGGATATGGAGGGTTCTGGATTGGTAATATAGGAAACAATTTATGGGAGATTTTTCAGTGGAATCCGGGGCAGGCCCATAATGGTTATCTGGATGTTTATATCGATCTGGGAATTATAGGGTTGATATTTCTTTTAAGTCTGATTGTAGTCACTTACCGTAATGTACTGATAAATCTCAGTAACGATTCCGATTATGGCAGATTCAGATTGACCTTGCTTGTCATGATTCTGATTTACAACATAACTGAGAGCAGTTTCATGAAGCCGACTTCACTGCTTTGGTTTCTTTTTCTGCTGATTTCAATCAATATCCCGGAGCCGTTTCCTGAAAGAGCCGATGTGGTAGACAAGAGGAGTAACCTCACTCAAAAAAGAAGGTTTTTCAGCAGGAGAAGAAGAAAGTTGACTGCAATTTCACCGGTGGGTTGATTTTTCAGGATAGAGGCTATGAAAAAGGAAAACATATCAGTTTGCATACCTACTTACAGACGTCCTCAGTTACTTAAGAGACTTCTGGAGGCTCTCAAGCAGCAGCAGACTTTTGGAGAGTTTACTTTCTCAGTGGTTGTGGTAGATAATGACAAGGAAAGATCTGCATATGAGGTGGTGAGAAGGCTTGGTGGGAAAAGATTTCAGATCAGTTATGAAAATGAGCCAGTTCAAAATATTGCGCTGGCCAGAAACAGGGCTGTGTTATGTAGCAAAGGTGAATTTGTGGCTTTTATAGATGATGATGAATTTCCGCAGAAATACTGGTTACATACGCATTACCAAATGATAAAAGAAACCGGAGCCGACGGGGTATTGGGTCCGGTGATACCCTATTTTGAATCAGGAGCGCCGCAGTGGCTGGAAAAAAGTGGAATTTGTATGCGTCCTTCCTTTCCTTCAGGAACTCTGCTTAAGCCGAGCCAGACACGTACTGGTAATGTGCTTTTTAACCGGAGGGTGTTTACCGGTACAGGTCTGCTCTTTGATCAGTCATATGGCTTAACCGGTGGTGAAGATACCGATTTCTTCAGAAGAGCTGTCAATTGTGGCTTGAAATTTGTGTGGTGTCAGGAGGCATCTGTATTTGAAACCGTTCCGGTTGACAGGTGGAGTAGGAGGTATTATGTGAAAAGGGCATTATTGCGTGGGCGCGTGAAGCATTATGCATACAGCAGTAAAAGCAGGATTGAACGGATTGGGGCATTATTTAAGTCCATCGTTGCTTTTACCGCCTATACTGTTTCTCTTCCTGTGGTTTTGCCCATGGGGGAGCGTATCAGGATGAGAATTTTTGACAGTTATTTTCATCACGCTGGAATGCTCAGTGCTGCTGTGGGGGTAAAAATTAACGACAGAAGAGAGAAGGGAGGGATATGACTGGTAAAAAATTAAGATATGCGTTAATTACACCGGCCAGAAATGAAAAACAGTATATAAAAGATACTATTGAATCGGTAATCTCCCAGACGGTAAAGCCGGTGAAGTGGGTTATTGTCAGTGATGGATCTACCGATGGTACCGATGACATAGTAAAAAGCTATCTTGGAAAATACTCCTGGATAGAGTTTTTGCGTATGCCTGAGCACAGGGACAGGCATTTTGCTGCTAAGGCGGTCTGTTTCAATACCGCATATGAGAGGATAAAGAATAAGCGGTTCGAAATTATTGGTAATCTGGATGCGGATGTGTCATTTGAGCCCGATTATTTCGAGTTTATACTGCAGAAATTTGAGATGATAGAGGGTTTGGGGGTGGCAGGGACTCCTTTTACCGAAAGGCAACTGGGTTCTTATCGGCCAATGGTGCTCAATCCGGATCATGTTTCCGGACCTTGTCAGATTTTCAGGCGGACTTGCTTTGAGCAGATCGGGGGGTATGTACCTATAAAGGGTGGGGGGATTGACTGGACTGCGGTAACTACGGCCAGAATGAACGGGTGGATCACCAGAACTTTCCCAGGAAAACAATATATTCATCACCGGAGTATGGGGACTGCGGAACATGGAATTCTGATGTCACGATTTCTTCACGGTCAGAAGGATTATTATCTGGGGGGAGATCCGCTGTGGGAGATTTTCAGATCATTTTATCAGATGACCAGAAAGCCTTATGTTTTAGGTGGGGTGTCTTTATTGGCAGGTTTTATTTATGCTGGAATAAAGGGATTTGAAAATCCGGTTTCAGAGAAACTAATAAAATTTCATCGTCAGGAGCAGAGAAGAAGACTGAAGATGAAACTTGTAAAAATGATTTTGCTGAAAAAGGACTTTTGATAATTATTGTCAGGAGGTAGAGGTGCAGGTTTCAAGAATATATTACGAAAACAGTCTGGAGAAGGTTGAGAGATGGGTGGAGGAAAACAGGTACATGGGTTATGAGCCCTTTGACGGGCTTTCTTCATTTCTCAGACCGGTAACCATGAATAATATCCTGGCTGAGAGGCTTTTGCAACAGCTTGTCAGACAGTGTCCCATAAATCTCAGGCCGGTGCTGGGGGTTAAGCCTCAGGAGTCAACAAAAGGCAGGGGGTATATGGCCTGGGGATATCTGAAGAGATTCAGGGCTACAAGTGAACGTCAATATCTGACTAAGGTGCAATCCTGTTTTGACTGGCTTTTGCAGCACAAGGCACCGGGGTATGTCAAGCCGAGTTGGGGAAACCATTTTGATTTTACCAGTCGGGCAGGAAGACTTCCCAAGCAGGAGCCTATCATTGTGTGGACCAGTCTCATAGGTCAGGTTTTTTTAGATGCCTATCAATTATTGCATGATAAAAAGTATCTGGAAACTGCGGTGATGATATGTGACTGGATTCTTGATCTTCCCAGGGAGAGGACCAGTAGTGGAAGTTGTATCAGTTATGTGGCTTTTACCCAAAGTTCGATTCACAATTCAAATATGCTGGGTGCGGCCATGCTTGCCAGAACTGCAAAGTATACTGGTAATAAAGATATGTTGCGGGTTTCCAGAGATGCTATGCAGTACAGCTGTTCAAGGCAGCTTCCGGATGGTTCCTGGTATTATGGTGAGGGTTTAAAGACCAGATGGATCGATAATTTCCATACCGGATACAATCTTGATAGTCTAAAGTGCTATATCGATTCCACTGGTGATACAACTTACCGGGAGAATCTGGAACGGGGTTTCAGGTATTATAAGAGTCATTTTTTTGAAAACAGTGGCCGGCCCAGGTATTATCACAATCGTGTGTATCCGGTTGACATTCAATGTGCATCACAGGCAATAGATACCCTGGCATACTTTGCAGATCAGGACAAGGAAGCTCTTCTTCTGGCACAGCGTGTGGCCAACTGGACTATAGATAACATGCAGGACAGAAAAGGATATTTTTATTTCCGGCAGCTTCCAGGAATAAAATCCAGAACTCCGATGCTTCACTGGGGACAGGCCACAATGTATAAGGCTCTGGCTCATCTATTGGAAGTAATGCCTTAAAATCTGGAAAAGATAGTTGCAGTTTAAGAAGACAGGGGTTAATGCTCGATGGCTGTTAAATATTGCCTGATTAATAATGTAAACTGCTGTTTACTGCTGGCTGTCTGGGTTATGATCGTGGTATGTTGTGGAAAGGCAGATGGGCGTACACATCTGATAAGGGAAAAATTTACCAGTCAGTTTCAGCAGGTTATAAACAGCACTGCCCCGGGGGACACGGTATTGATTGCCCGGGGAAAATATGTAGTTGATCGGTCGGTTCATATAAAGCATGGATTGACGGTTATGGGGGCTGGAGTATCGGAGACGGTTTTGGCGTTTGATAGTCTGATAAGTGCTGATACCTGGGTTTTCAGGGTTAAATGCGGCGTGGGCCGGATTCGGTTCAGTGGCTTTACTGTAAAGGGGTGTGCACCTTTCCCCTCATCGGGTATTCTTATGAAAAACAACTGCAGTGACTTTAGAATTGACCATTGCAGGTTTGAACATTGCTATAAGCGGGCGGTAGAGGTACATGGTAGAGCCAGGGGAGTTATTGATCACAACAGGTTTATAGACAACTGGTATACATCGGTGGTGGTATTTGGTGATGGGGAGGAGGCATGGAAAGAGCCGCTTCGTTTGGGAAGTGGCAATGCGGTGTATGTTGAGGACAATTATTTCACTCAAAGGAATGTGGGGCATAAGAGCATGGCTCATCATATTGCATCCAACAATGGTTCCAGATATGTTTTCAGATATAATACAATCGAAGACGGGTACATGGCTTCACATTCCATAGATGCGCATGGTAATAAGTATGGATGGAAGCGGGGGAGTCGCAGTTACGAAATATATGGTAACAAGATTAAGGCGGTTCACAGGTGGGCGGGTGTAAACATAAGAGGTGGGGATGGAGTGATTTTTAATAATGAAATCGAAGGTGAATTTATCTCTCCTTTACATCTGATGCATGAGGGGCGTGAAGGGGATGGAAACTGTGAATATCCCTGTCTTGATCAGATAAGAAAAATCCATGTTTGGGGTAATACCTACAATGGAGAGCGGGTTGTACTGAAAATCCGGCATCCTCAACTTATTCAGTACGGTCGGGATGTCATTCTGGATAGTTTACCTGGTTATAAACCATATATTTACCCTCATCCGCTGGTAAAATAATCTTAGCTGAAAAGCTCACTTTTCAGAGCGGCTTGAGACTTGCTTTCAATTATTATAACTGGTTTAAAATCAGGAGATTATATGAAAGCAGACCGATATTTGTTCCGTAGACAGTTTATTATCTGTCCAAAAAAAATAAATAATTTCTCCCATTGGCATCATAAAGAATTGCCCGATGGTTCCTTTATTTATGTGCATCCGGATCTTTACTGCCTGGTGGCCAGAAGGGATAAGGATTTCATTGCTCTTATGGGCTATGTTTTAGATCCGTTCAATCCTTGCCGGGACAATGCGCAGATCATTGCAGACATGCTTAAGAGTTGTAGGATCAGGGAGGATTTGTTCAGATATCTGGAAGCGTTGGGTGGAAGGTATGTGATTTTGGTTTCCTTGCGGAATCAGAAATTTATGGTTAGTGACCCGTGTGGATTCAGGCAGCTTTTCTACAGGAGGGATTCACGTGGGGGGTTATGGGTTGCATCACAGCCTTCATTACTTTCCGAGATATTTGCTCTTAAGGTAGACGATAAGGTGGAGAAGGATCTTTACAGTTTACCTCTTTTTACAGGTACTCATGAGTACTGGTATCCGGGTGAATTGACTGCTTACAGTGATGTACGGCATCTGATTCCAAATCATTACCTGGATTTACAAACAACAAAACAGGTGCGTTACTGGCCGCAGGAGCGGGTGGCTGAACAGCAGATCGGTGATTGTGTGGAGAAGTGTTCACAGATATTGCAGGGCCTGTATAGAAGTGTGCAGAAGCGTTTTGAGCTTGCCCAGGGGATTACTGCTGGGCTTGACAGTAGAATCATACTTGCAGCAAGTAGAGAAGTCGGTTCGCAGATCGATTATCTGACACATACTCATAGTGGTCTGGATCTGAGGGGGGCGGATATCCTGATTCCTTCCAGGATGCTTCCTGCACTGGGGCTTGAGCACAGAATCGTGTTTCATTGTGAAAAAATGGATCCCCAGTTTGAAAGTATTTACCGTAGAAATGTTAGCACTGCCAGATTGGGTCATGGGCTCAATGCGTATGCGTTTTATCGTCATTTTCTGGAGCAGGGAAAGGAGCGGGTGGTTATTAATGGGGTATGTGGTGAGATCACTCGCGGTTTTTATTATCTGCCTGCACTTATTTCGGTCAATGGTGTGTCCTTGTGTTCTCTGACCAGGATGAGGGGTAGTAAGCTGGCGATGGAGCAGTTTGAGAGTTGGCTTGAGAGCACCAGGGGGGTGAGCAGGGAGAGTGGTGTATCGGTTTTGGATCTTTTTTACTGGGAGCAGAGAGTTGGGAGCTGGGCTGCTATGTCTTACAGTGAATATGATATAGCCTTTGAGAGTTTTTCACCTATGAACTGCCGGCTTTTTCTGACAACTATGCTGGGAGTAAAGCCAAGGTTCAGGCGTTCAGCGGACACGTTGGTTCACCGGGCTTTGATTAGAAGGATGTGGCCGCAGACATTGGGATATGTGATTAATCCACCCAGGAATTTTGGAAGCGGGATAATAACCAGAATGAAACGAACGCCTTTGCATGGAATAATAAAAACCATCAAATTTCTCCGTTATAGTGTTTTATGAGGATAATTGATTCCGATCTGAATGCAGCTTGGTCTGTTAATTGCTTTTTTACATAGTATAAGGGATGACATTTTATCCTGAGGTGCTAAATGATTATGCAGCTTTTTATGGTGGGTATAAGTTTTAAAACAGCTGCTGTAGAAGTGCGTGAGAAGCTTTCATTTGAAGAGAAGGATCTGGATGAGGCATACCGGTTACTACTGGGTGCAAAGGGGGTTAGTGAGTGTGTTATCCTTTCCACCTGCAATAGAGTGGAGATTTATGCCATGATGGAGCAGCCTTCAGCTTTATTTCTGAAGGATTTCATAACAGATTATCACAATTGTAGTATCGATCAGGAAACAGTGTTCTATTGGAAGAGTGGAAGTGAAGTGATCAGGCACATTTGCATTGTTGCTGCCGGGCTTGATTCCATGGTTCTTGGTGAGTCACAGATATTTGCTCAGCTTAAAGATGCGTATGCTGCGGCTTTTAAAAGGGGGGCGGTCAAATATACTTTTGAGCATCTGTTTACCCGGGTATTCTCTGTGGTTAAAAAGATTCGCAGTAAGACTGCAATAGGAGAGAAAAATGTTTCGGTAAGTTATGCTGCGGTAAGGCTGGCCCAATCGGTTTTCCCGGATATAAAAGGGAAAAAGGTGATGATTTTGGGAGCTGGAGAAATGGGTAAGCTTACGTTGCGAAACCTTATCGATGCAGGAATAACCGAAGTGGTGGTAGTCAACCGAACATTTCAAAAAGCGGTGGAGATTGCCGAGAGATTTGGTGGTGTTCCGGTCATGCTTCATGAGATCTGCGAGTATCTTCCCCGGGTGGACATCCTAATAAGCTCTATTCTGACTCCCTCGTACATTATAACAGCTGATATGGTCGAAGATGTTTACCGCCGGGGTAAGAGCGGTGCTTTATTTATGGTGGATATCTCTGTCCCCAGAAGTATTGATCCGCAGGTTTCTGGGATGGAAAACGTTTATCTTTACAATATAGATAATCTCCGGTCCATTGTTGAATCCAATTCCCTGGTGCGGCAGAAAGAAGCACAAAAGGCGCTCTCACTTATAGAGCAGAAAATTCCCTCTCTGAGTACATATCTCGATATGGCGGATCTGATTCCTACTCTGGTCTCTATTCGTTGCAAGGCAGAGGAAATCAGAAAAAACAGTATAGCTCAGGTTATTAATGACATCTCAATTTCAGGCAAGCAGAAAATTATAATCGAGGAACTGACAAAAGATATAGTAAGAAAAATACTGTATCATTCTGAAATCAAATTAAGGGAATACAGTAATGCCGGTAAAATAATAAAAAATGATTACAAATAATTGAAAAGGTATTTGTATCGGCTGAAGGGCTGAGGAGGTTGTAGGGCATGCGTAAATACATGCGGTTTGTTACCGGGTTGTACGATTATTTCGATCACAGGCTGGAACCGCTTGCAGCACTTCAGCAGGCTTATAGTCTTCTGAGGGAGCGTCTGGAGAGAAGGGAGCAGAATTTTCTTAACCTGATAAAAAAGGGAATTTTCTCATACGAAAAAAGTCCATATCTGTTGCTTCTGGAGCGCGCTAAAATCAGCTATCAGGACATTTGCCGTTGGGTAAATCAGGGGGGGGTTGAAGCTGCTTTACAGCAGTTATTGGAGGGAGGGGTATACTTCACTGTAGATGAATTCAAAGGTAAGACAGAAGTAAAACGAAACGGGCTGAGGTTTCGCTGTAGCGAACCGATGTTTGACAATCCATTTCTCTCAAGTGCTTATGAAGTACGCAGTGGAGCTACCAGGAGTGCTGGTACCAGGATTCGGATTGATTTTGAGTATCTGAGGCAGCGTTCACTCTACGATGCATTTCTTCTGAATGTGCATGATGCACTGCAATCGCCTATTGCCAATTGGTTTCCAATTTTTCCGGGTGCCCCAGGAATCAATTCATCTTTACGTTTCACCAGAATCGGGAATCCTCCCAGACGATGGTTTTCGCAGGTAGAGAAATCGCAGGTGAAAGTGAACTGGGAAAAAACCTGGGGGACTAATCTGATTTTCTGGGTGGCCAGAATTAAGGGGGTATTCCTGGCAAGGCCCGAATATGTAAATCTTAACAATGCCTTAAAGGTGGCTTTGTGGGCTAACCAGATGCTCTCTTATAATGAAAATTGTGTGATCTATACTTTCGCTACTTCAGCTGTCAGGGTCTGTATGGCAGCTGCAGAAAACAATATAAGCATAAGAGGGGTCAGGTTTCTGGTTACCGGGGAAACTCTTACAGCTCAGAAAAAAAAGGAGATCGAGGGGGTAGGGGCTGTTGCGGTACCGGTTTATGGAATCTCTGAAGCCGGAGTCATAGCAGCAGGATGCAACAGAGTGCATGCTAACCAGCAAAGTGATCACTGTCATATCTACCAGGATACCACTGCTATTATCTCTCATAGGTATATGGTTTCTCACTATGATACGGTGGTTGATTCCCTGCTTTTCACATCACTGCTTTACGAATCACCAAAACTTCTGCTGAATGTGGGAATGGGGGATTATGGAAAACTGAGCACTGAAGAGTCTGACTGTCCTTTTGGACGCATCGGTTTCAATACGCTTGTAGGTTCAATCAGAAGTTATGAAAAGTTAACCGGAGAAGGAGTCACTTTTGTAGATACCGACTTTTTCCGTATTATAGAAAAGGAGTTGCCCGAAAAATTCGGGGGCACCAGTACCGATTACCAGCTTATTCAGGAGGAGGATAGCAAGGGTTTAAACAGGTTACGCTTGTTAATAAGTCCCAGGCTGGGCCGGTTGGATGAGGACCTGGTGGTAAGTCATTTTATCCGCTTACTCAAAAACTCTGAAAGCAGTCCGGAGTCGTGGGCCCAGTCAGGTACTGTAATGTGGGATCAGGCCAGGATGGTGAGGGTACGGCGTGAGTATCCCAGGACCACTCCCAGTGGCAAGATTCTTCCCTTTCATCTGGAAAAGTAAGTGAGGGAGAAGATGGGTTTTCCGGTACATAGAATGAGGCGGTTGAGAAAAAGCGAAACAATCCGTAAAATGGTGCGGGAAACCACGCTATCTGTATCAAATCTGATTTATCCTTTGTTTGTGGCAAATGGTAAAGGGTTGAGAAAGGAGATTGAGTCGTTACCCGGGAATTATCGATTGTCGATAGACCAGGTGGTCCCGGAGATCTGTGAAATTAAGAAACTGGGTATTTCTGCTGTTTTGCTTTTTGGTATACCCGAATATAAGGATAGTATAGCTTCAGGGGCATATTGCGAAGATGGAATAGTACAGCGGGCCCTTAGAGAGATTAAGAGGGTGGATAAAGAAATTGTGGTGATAACTGATGTATGTCTTTGCGAATATACTGATCATGGGCATTGCGGGATCATGAAAAACGGGTATTTACTTAATGATGAATCACTGGAGCTGATTTCCAGAGTAGCTCTCTCCCATGCTCAGGCTGGTGCGGACATGGTGGCACCTGCAGCCATGCTTGATGGACAGATAAAAGCAATCCGTTCAGTTCTTGACCGGAATGGTTTTACAGACACTGCGATAATGGCGTATTCTGCAAAGTATGCATCAAAACTATATGAGCTGTTTTTCAAAGGTACAGGATCGGTTTTAAAATACGGGGACAAATCCAGCCATCAGATGGACTCGGCTAACTCCGATGAGGCTATGCGGGAGATGCTTCTAGATATAGAGGAAGGGGCCGATATCCTAATGGTAAAGCCAGCATTGTTTTATCTGGATATTGTTTACAGGGCCAAGAATGAATTCGGGATGCCGCTTGCTGTTTACAATGTGAGTGGTGAATTCGCTATGGTTAAGGGGATGGCCAGAATGGGGTATGTGGATGAATCGGCACTTTTGAAGGAAATGTTTACTTCTTTCAGACGGGCTGGTGCCGATTTGATTATCACTTACCATGCAAAGGATCTGGCCAGGGAGCTTGTAAAAATACAGCAGGGTTGAAAACTCATGCAGAAAATTAAAATACTTCATGTCTATAAATCGTTTAATGTGTATAACGGGTTGGTAGAGATTCTTACCATTTTGGCCCAGAATTTGGATCATCAACGCTTTGAACTGGGTATTTGTGTGAACGAATACCAGGGCAACTGTTTTGGTGAGAAATTTGAAAAGCTGGGAGCCAGAATTTTCAATCTGGATATAAAACCTGGGTTAGGAAGCAGTCATCGGCAGATAATGGGATTAAGCAGATTTTTCAAACAATACAAACCAGATGTGGTGCAGACACATGTATTAAAGGCAAATCTGTTTGGAACTATTGCGGCCAGAATGGCTGGCGTTCCGGTGGTGATTACGACTGAAATGACCCTAAAGGATACTGCTTCAACAGCTTTAAGAAGGTTCAGGGATAGGCTGCTCCAGCCGTTTGCAGCATTTATGATCAACAGGTCAGACAAATTCATGGTCACATCGGAATACATTAAAAGGCAGTGGATTAATAGAAAAAACAGTGATCGGTTGGAGGTTATCTATCCTCCTTTTAATCTGGAAAAATATGACATAGCGGTTCGCACGCCCAGAAAGCAGATAGAGTCTATCGGTAGAAGGGTGGGTTTTGTGGGTCGTCTTTCAGAAGAGAAGTCTGTGGATACTCTGATTGGGGCCATGGCCAGGGTGATTGGTATAATGCCTGATGTACGTTGTACGATTGTGGGTACCGGGCCATTGGAGGAGCGGCTGCAAGCTTATTGTGAATCATTGAATATTAGTGCAAATGTTGAATTTACCGGTTACAAGGAAAACTCTTTTGAGGCGTTGAGGGAGATGGATGTTTTTGTTTTGCCATCCAGAACAGAGGGCTGTCCTATTGTTGTACTGGAGGCAATGGCAATGGGGCTTCCGGTAGTGGCGACCGATGTCGGTGGTAATCCGGAGTTGGTGGATCACAATTATACCGGAATTCTTGTTCCACCTGCAGATGAAGAGAAGATGGCAGAGGCGATTGGTGAGTTGATTACTGATCGGGAGAAGGCACGTAGTATGGGGCAGAATGGTCGCAAAAGAGCATTTTCCAGGTTTCATCCTTCCACCTTTGCCAGTAGTATGATGACAATGTATCAGAAGCTTTATCGGAAAAAATCAGACTCCCGTAATTAAATGTAAAGAAGAGGAGCCGAATGGGCCACACGGTTATAATCGGAGCTGGTATGGCAGGGTTGGCTGCAGCTTTGAGGTTAAAAAAGGAGGGGATGGAGAGTATAGTTTTTGAAAAAGAGGAAAAGATTGGGGGGCTATGCCGGACCGAAAGCAGAAACGGTTTCTTTTTTGACTACACTGGTCATCTCCTGCATTTTAAAGATGAAACATTCAAATCACTGGTTCTTTCTTTAAAAGAGCCGGTTCTGGAAAATAAACAGAGAAATGCCTGGGTTTTCTCCAGGGGCGTTTTTACCAGGTATCCTTTTCAGGCAAATCTTTATGGACTTCCCGCAGAGATAATTATCGATTGTATATACGAATACAGCCGGCGTCATTTTCTTCCCTACACCGGACCTGTTGCTGATTTCCGTCAATGGATGGAGGCAAGTTTCGGCAGCGGAATTGCCAGGCATTTTTTAATTCCCTATAACACAAAATTATTCAGAAGGGACCCTTCGGAGCTGACACCGGACTGTGCGGGCAGGTTTATTCCAAAATCCGATTTGAAATTACTTTTGCGGGGAGCATTAGGAGAGGGGGAGCAGAATCTGGGGTATAATTCTTTCTTTTTATATCCGCTAAAGGGAGGGATAATGGCTCTGGTGGAAAGCCTGGCCAGAGATGTCTCTGTAAAAGCTTCAGAAAGAGTAGTTAAAATAAATCCCAGGAGCAGGCGACTTTTTACCTCCAGGGGTACAGAGGTTTCTTATTCCAGAATAATTTCGACTCAGCCGTTGAATGAGCTGATCCAGTCCTGTGAAGATGAGATTGACAGAATTAAAGACTGTGCCAGAAACCTCAGATATGTTTCAGTATTAAATGTTAATCTGGGAGTCTTTGGAAGTATAACCGATAAACATTGGATTTATGTTCCTGAAGATAAATTCATTTTCCACCGGATTGGGTTTACTCACAATTTTTCCCCGCATATGGCTCCACCGGGATGCAGTTCCATATACATAGAAATATCCTACGATCCATCAAAGGGGTTGGATAAAGCCGGTGCAGTGGAGCAGTGTATAAACAGCGTAATTGATATGAGGATAATTTGCAACAGGGAACAGGTGGCCATGGTACATACCATCGATATCCCTTACGCCTATGTCATATTCGATCATAAACGTAAAGAATGTCTTCAGGTGATCAGGGATTACCTTCAGGGGAAAGGAATTTACACGGCAGGAAGGTTTGGATCGTGGGATTATTTTTCCATGGAGGATGCTTTTATGGATGGGTGGCAGGTTGCCGGGAAAGAAATTATACAAAGCAGAAACTGAATGGTGTAAAGATGGAGTTCAGAAAGTTTATCTCTTTTCTGGAAAAGAATGAGTATCTGCAGAAAGTGACCCGTCCAGTCAATTGGAAATACGAAATAGGCGAAATTGCCCGTGAAAATCATATGTCACCTTTACTTTTTGAAAATATAGTTGATTATCCCGGTTGTAGATTGTTTACCGGCGGGCTTTCCAGAATCGATTTTTTTGGAGTTAATCTGGGAATGAAGATACCTGTAAGCAGGAAAGTACTTATAGATTTAATGAAGCAGTGTTTTAAAAGGCCGCTGCAGCCGGTTCATCTGCCGGACATTGCGGTTTACTCTCTTAAAAGCGCGGGTGAAGTTAATCTGTATGAATTACCTGTTCCATGGTGGAATCCTCTTGATGGGGGTAGATATATCGGCACCTGGCATCTTAACATCACAGCTGATCCGCTTACCGGATGCAGGAATTCCGGTGTTTATAGAATGCAGATTATCGGTGAAAATCAGGCATCAGTGAGTGTATCAGAAAACAGTCATCTTGCAATGCACATGAGAAATGCAGAGATGCTGGAAAGGGATCTGGAGATGGCGGTTGCGATCGGAGTGGATGAGGTTATGGTTATGGCTGCCGCATCATCAGTACCTTTAGGATTTGATGAGTTTTCATTTGCAGGTGCACTTCTGGGAAGGCCGGTAAGGTTGCGCCGGTGTAATGAGGTTAAACTTGAGGTTCCGATAGATGCGGAATATGTGCTGGAAGGAATAATTAAAAGGGGTAAAAGGGTTAAAGACGGACCTTATCTTGATTATGCAGGAAAACCTGGAATAAATCCCTGTGCATATCTTTTTGAGGTCAGGAATGTGGCAATCCGTCCTGATGCCATATTTCGAGGTATGTCAGTAGGGGTACCTGGGGCGGAAGATCATCAGCTGTTTTCAGTCCTTAGTGCTTTAAATCTGGTGAATTTTCACGGCTCGGAACTGCGTCAGAGAGTTCAGAATTTTTTCCTGAAGTACCAGTTGTTTTCTTTGTTTCAGTTGTCCGGCAGATTAGGGACTCTGGTAAGCAGGGTTAGAGAGAATACAGGGGAGAAAAAATGAAAAAGGTGGTCATAACATTTTTGCTTGCTGTTCCTGCATTTTTCGTGCTTGGTTTGCTTTCCATTTATCCTGTAAGTGTGTCCAGAGAGAATATCTGGGCGATTGGAATATATGAGGGAAGTTCACCATATCATTTTTCTGACCCACCCGATATCGATAATCCGGTAATCAGTGCTTCGGATGTAACAGATGTGAAAGCTTCATTTGTTGCAGATCCCTTCTTGTTCAGAGAGGAAGGTGTCTGGTATATGTTTTTTGAGGTGATGAATTCATTGAGTAAGCATGGTGATATCGGTCTTGCCACAAGTAAAGACGGAAAGGTCTGGAGGTATGAAAGAATTGTATTGAATGAAGAATATCATTTGTCTTATCCCTACCTGTTTAAACATGATGGTGTAATATACATGATTCCGGAAAGTGCAACTGCCAATCAGTTGAATCTTTACCGGGCAGTAAATTTTCCTTATCAATGGGAGTGTGCAGCAACACTTCTGGAGGGGCAGTTTGGAGATCATGGGATTGTATTCTACAGGAATATCTGGTTTCTTTTTGCCTGTTCACAACCATTTACTCATAATACTCTGAAGCTCTACTATTCTGACGATCTTACAGGCACTTTTACAGAGCATCCGATGAGTCCGGTTGTTTCCGATGATGCTAACCGGGCTCGTCCGGGGGGGAGAATCATTTTATGGGAGAATGATCTGATCCGTTATTCTCAGGATTGCAGTCCTACCTATGGCAAGGCGCTTAATGCTTATAAAATCACAAAATTAACAAAGGAAGAATATTCTGAACAGGATGTATCATGGAATCCGGTTTTAAAAAACAGCGGGACCGGATGGACTCGTCATGGAATGCACCATCTGGATGCCATTATGACAGATGATCAGAAGTGGATTGGTTGTGTTGATGGATACATACGGCAATTGATTATCAGGGTGGATTTTTAAATGAAAAAAATCTTAGTTGCAATTTCCGGTGCTTCCGGGGTGATAATGGGCATAAGGTTGTTGGAGCATTTAAGAAACCGTGCGGAAGTACATCTGATAATTACAGCTGCAGCCAGGGAGATTATCGCGATGGAGACTGGGTACGAAATCACCCAAGTGGAAAAACTTGCCCGGCATGTTTATCATAATGACTGTATGAGTGCACCTGTTGCCAGTGGATCGTTTTTTATCGATGGGATGGTGGTCTTGCCATGTTCGGTAAAAAGTCTTTCAGCTATTGCGATGAGCTACAATGAAAACTTGCTGACCAGGGCTGCAGATGTCACCATTAAGGAGAAAAGGCGTTTGATTTTGTGTGTCAGGGAGATGCCGTTTCATGAGGGGCATTTGCAGCATATGGTGAATCTGGCATCCAGGGGGGCGGTTATCTGTCCTCCTATACCGGCTTTTTACAATAATCCGCTGACAATTTTGGACATGTGTGATTATTTCGCTGGTAAGGTCATGGATTTGCTGGGAATTAAACATGAAGTCTTCAAAAGATGGGGTGAGCAGAATATGGATTCATTTACTGTCAGATGCTCTGAGTGAATTTATTTTTCGATGGAGTTTATTATGTTTTCGGGTATTTTTCAAAGAATGTTACGAAAAGTTGCTTTTAATGCTCCAGGGGGATATACTGTACGTCCGTTGCTTCACAAACTTAGAGGAGTGAAAATTGGTGATGGAGTGTGGATAAGTCAATATGTGTATATCGATGAATTGCACCCCGAAGCTGTTTATATTGGTGACCATTCAACAATCGGAATCGGTTCTATGATAATCACACATCTTTACTGGGGGCCCAGGCAGAAAAACCATCAGGGGAAAGTGGTTATAGAAAGAGATGTTTTTATCGGTCCTAATTGCATTATTCTCCCGGATGTCACTATCGGCCAGGGGTCTGTTATTCAAGCCGGTACTGTGGTGTCCCGTAACGTACCATCCGGAACTTTGTGGGGAGCACCCAAAGCAACAGCACTGGGCAGAGTTACAACTCCCTTAACTCATAATTACTCATTCGAGGCATTTAAGCAAGGGTTAAGGCCACTGGCAAATACTTTTGAGAAAAGAGAAAGTGTGTGATTTACATATTGAGAGGAGAAGCAGTGTACCGCTTACTCCTCCCAGCGTGTTTAAAATAAGGTCAGAAAGTTGTGAGCTGCGGGAAGGAAGTAAAATTTGGAGTAACTCAATTGTCAGACTGATTAGTACACAAAATATAAACGACAAGATTATGGGCTGCCTTTTATTCTTTCTGGCTTGAACGCTTAATACTCCGATAATGAATCCTAAAGGTATAAAACCTGCAAAATTAAGGATTATATCACTGAGATAAGATTTATTGGGTTTGAAATCTACCCAGGGTGGAGTTAAAATCCTTCGCTTGAGGGGTGAAAAGTGTTTTGGTATGACCAGATTGTGGTTTGGCAATGGAGAACTGAAACAATTCTGATCTTTTTCTCTGACTGACTCCTGTTGTAGTAAAGGGTGGTCGTAGATTTTCAGTGAATGCAATTCTCCATTCCATCCATGCTCACCGGTAATGGAATTTCCTATTATTGCGACTCCCTCAAGTGGGGTATTCTGAGTGAATCGTGAATTCTCTTTATTAAGAACCAGTCTTCCATTACAGTGTATAAGGTATGAGGATTTTGATACTGTAAAAGTTACCAGAACTGGTTCAGATGATTTCAGGACCTCTTTTACATACATTTCATATTTTTTGTTTATCGAAGGATCAAGCAATCTGACAAGTATACCACTTTTCCATTGGCCTATCAGTAAAAGTTCTGTATTATTGCTGGTTAGAGAGAATATTCTGGCGATGTGGCTGTTGGCTACAGAATTGGATTTTAGTTTTATTTCGATGGAAAAGCCTTCATGAGAGTCGATTTTTGTCAACTCAGGAGTAAGATATGCTACCGAGGGTTGTGTGATGGATAGATGTTTTCCCCAGGAATTGTTTTGCCAATGGATATTATTTAACGGGTAAATATTAAACGGCCAGAGTCCGGCAATAATGATGTAGCTCAAGGTTAAAAGCAGTAGAAGGAGGGAGAGAATTTTTAATTGTTCCCGGGAAAGGTTATTTTTATGGGGCATAATGAGAATATATTTTCCATAATCATGCAAGAACAGAAAAACGAAGGAAAAATGGATTTATTTAAAAAGAATGGTGAAGATTTGCTAAGGAGACTGGCTCCATTAGCTGATAGAATGCGTCCTCGTACACTTGATGAGTATATTGGCCAGCAGCACATTATAGGTGAGGGAAGATTATTGCGACGAGCGATTCAGATCGATCAGTTATCCAGTCTTATTTTTTATGGTCCGCCTGGAACTGGGAAGACAACTCTTGCCAGAATAATAGCCAATACCACTAAAGCCCAGTTTCTTTCCATAAATGCAGTATTAGCAGGCGTAAAGGATATACGTGAATCTATTGACACAGCTCAGAAAACATTGAATCTGTATTCTAAGAGGACAATTCTTTTTATCGATGAGGTGCATCGGTTTAATAAATCTCAGCAGGATGCGCTTCTTCCCCATGTTGAAAACGGCATAATCATTCTTATTGGAGCCACTACAGAGAACCCGTATTTTGAGGTAAATAAAGCGCTGGTTTCCAGGTCCCGGATTTTCCAACTGAAAACATTAACCGAAGATGATTTGAAAGCTATTGCCTTACAAGCCCTTTCTGATAAGGAGAGGGGATATGGAAAAATGAACATACGCGTAGATGATGATGCTTTGGATCATCTGGTGAAGGTTGCCAACGGGGATGCCCGCGGGGTGCTCAATGCACTGGAGCTGGCAGTGGAAACCACCGGACCTGACAGTGAACAGGTGATACGTATCAATCGTAAAATAGCTGAGGAATCCATTCAGCAACGTGCGGTGTTATATGATAAAGATGGTGATGTGCATTATGATACCATATCTGCATTTATCAAATCGATCCGGGGTTCTGATCCTGATGCGGCATTATATTGGATGTCAAAAATGCTGTATGCTGGTGAAGATCCCAGGTTTATTTTCCGTCGTATGCTGATTCTGGCCTGTGAAGATGTGGGTTTGGCTGATCCGCATGCATTGGGAATTGTCATGAATGCTGCAAATGCCTTCGATTATGTTGGTATGCCAGAGGGAAGGTATCATTTGGCACACGCTTGTCTTTACTTGGCTACCGCACCCAAAAGCAATTCCAGTCTGGGGTTTTTCGATGCAATAAGTCTTGTTGAAAAAGAGGCTACAGAAGACATACCGGACCACTTGCGTGATGCAAACCGGGATGGGCAGGGTTTCGGACATGGAGCAGGGTATCTGTATCCTCATGCATATAGAGACCACTGGGTAGCTCAGCAATATCTTCCTTCAGCCATGCAGGGAAAGCTGTTCTATCAACCTTCGGATCAGGGGTATGAAAAATCCATTGGGGAGAAGGTTTGCCGATTGAGAGAAGCTCAATTGGAGGCAATTCTGGATGATAACGACTCTTCGGCTCTTTTTGCTCATGATAAAAGTAGCGGGAGAGGGCAATGGATCCAGAGAACTATGGGTAGCAGTGGGGAGTTGCTTGGAAAAATCAGAGATAAAATAATGTCTTTGTGTGAGTTTTCCCGCGATGATCTGGTGCTGGATCTGAATGCGGGGAGCGGGCTTTTGACATTTGAAGCAGCAAGATGTGTACCTGATGGTGGTGTATGGGCTCTTGTACACGATCAAAAGTCATTTTCAACTCTATCCAAGCTTACAGAGAGGATCAATCCTTTGGAAAAACCTCAGCTGGTCTTGACAGACTGGGGCACTTTTGATATTGACTTAAAGAAGTTATCTGGTGAGAACGTGAGATTCGATAAAATAGTAGGTCGATCTGTGTTGGCTGGAAGAAATAATAAAAGGGATGTTTTTACTCGTATTTTAAAACTTTTGGGGAAAAACAGCAGACTTGTCTTATCGGAAACAGTGTTTTCTCAAGGACAGCGACTAACTGACCTTATAAACCATGACAGGATAGAGGCATCTTTATTAAATAAATTAATTGATGCCGAAAACCAGCTATTCAATGATAATTCTGATCATCTTGTTAACTGGACACCCGATTCTCTTGAAACGGAAATCGGAAAAACTGAAGGTGTGAAAATCATTTTTAATAAGGTGGTGGAAAGCAGTCCTCGTATTTTTAAAAGCAATGATATAGAATACTGGTTCAGAAAAACCGCTGGAAAAGACCGCTTATCACTTGGTGAGAGATTGGAGAGAAGTTGTGAAAAGCAGGAGATTGAAAATATTAAACAGGAATTGCATTTACAATTAGACAACAGGTCACTTCTCTGGAAAACTGTCACCCTGTTTATAGTTGTGCAAAGCTGATTATTTCTCCAGAATCAGCGTTACCGGACCATCATTTATCAGTTCTACTTCCATGTTTGCACCGAAAATCCCGGTTTCCACCCTGTGGATTTCGCAACTCAATTTGTTGACGAAATATGTGTAGAGCTGGTTTCCTTTTTCCGGATTTGCTGCGCCGGTAAAATTAGGTCTACGACCTTTCTTACAATCAGCCAAAAGGGTGAACTGAGATACCACCAGTGCTTCACCATCTATATCTTTCACCGAAAGATTCATTTTATTGTTCTCATCTGAAAATATTCTTAGTTCTGCGCACTTGCTGACCAGAAAATCGGCTGTTTCAGTGGTGTCTTTCTCAGAGACTCCTAAAAAGATCAGTAAACCTTTATCGATTTTCCCGGTGATAGTGTCGCCAACTCGAACAGAAGCTTTTTTTACTCTTTGCAATACCAGTTTCATTATCTATGAATATACTCGGAGATGGTTAAGATTGTGATATAATCCGGGAAAGATTAGTCGCATGAACAGCATTACTTTGTTGCTCATGAAAATTATCTTAATAGATGAGGTTGACACCGCATCTCAAGCCCCAGCCGTTCATGTTACGACGGGTAAATAGATGTGGATCTGAGCGTCTCATTTTTTTAGGTTTCGACCATAGATGGTCTACTCCACCGAAGAGACCAACCTTTGGCTTAATGTTAATAAGCGCATCTAGTGCGAGTTTGTATACTGCGCCAAAATACCATCCATTTTCATCATATAGTTCTGGACGAGTTTCTACTATTTCTACATCTTTTTTGGAGTAGTGCATGAAACCAATACCGGCTTGTCCGGAGAGACTGGGTGTGACAATACAATCTGGCAGAGGGGAGATGGAGATAAATGCAGTTAGTGGGAACATAAGTGTACGTTCCAGGAGTTCCTCTTTGAATATATGGCGGGCTATTTGATCCTCTTTGATACTTTTATTCCATAAAAAGTCGAATGCCGCACCCAGGCTTACTACTTTTTCAAAATTAATACCGGATAAAAACGACCAGTTAAGTGCTGTGGTACGTTCTGAATGTTTAAGGTCTTCTGGCCAGCAGGGACCAAATTTTATTACCATCGTCTTATCCGAAGCACAGATATTCAGTGTGAATACAATTATAATATAGAGAAGAATCGGGATACGTTTAGGCATGGATTCGCTCCTGTTTATGAATGATAATTCAATATACAGTATTGCCCGATGTAACGCAACTGCAGATTATGGCATCAAACAGAGTAAAACATAAACTGGCGATAATTTGTAGACGAATTGTCCTTTCAGGTAAAAGTTGTTAAATTTAGGGTGCTTTTATATGCAATATTCCTACACTGTTATGCATACCTTCCATACAGGTTGTATTTTCTCCTTCAGGAAATTTCATTGGAGCAAATTTTATGAAAATTAAAAATCTTTCATTTTCGCTTTTGGCTCTGTTCGTGCTGAATGGTTGTTATACCAGGTTTGGCTCATTTGATGGACCAGGAGAGCAATACAACAATTTAGGTGAGGTGGATTCTCTAGGCGATTCAACCGCAGTCACTGCTCAGGTGGACACCATCATTTACAGAGAAAAGGAGATCTGTATCTGGGAACGTGATTTTACGGGAATGCCTCGTTTGCGCTGTTTTCCCAGTTATTATTCACGAGACTGGTTTTTCTATAACAATTCTCCCTGGTGGTTTCGTAAATCAGCATACTGGTATGATTATGAGCGCTGTCCCAGGTATTACTATTATGATCAATACTGCGGTTGTTGTAAGTATTACCAATCCTACCCATATAGACATCATAGGGGAGGGATTGGGGGGGGAAAAGGTGGTTCTGGTGTAAGCCAGGGAATGCCAGACCGTTCCCGTGGAATTGGGGGAGGTGGTTCACCACCGGTTAAACAAGGTGGGGCTGCACTGCCAAAGTCATCCGGGAATAGCAGTACAAGCGTCAGCCCGCCACCAGTTCCGGAAAGACCTAAACGAAGCAGGGGGTTTGGGACGTCGACCGAGACTGTAGCCCCCCCAGTTCAGAGCGGCAATGTCGAGAAGAAGAAAGTTGAGGCTGTGCCGGAATCTAAGGCTCCGGCTGCGGTTGAGCCGGTAAACAGGCCTCTTCCAATAGACACTTCTGGTGAACCGAGAACAAGACCGAAAAGAAATTCAAGGTGGTAGGAATCATATGAAAAAGTTTTTACTGATCGCAACTGTCATTGCAGTAAATGTCTTTGCTGAGGATAATGTCAGATTTATTTTTGAGAATGGTTTCGGAGCCAGAGCTTTTTCCCTGGCCAATAATTATGTAGCTTTATCCAATGATTTATCGGCTATATACTGGAATCCGGCTGCGCTGTCATTTTCTCTAGTAAGGGAGTTTCAGGTTTCCTTTGATGCATCATCGCTTGATGGTGTGTCTACTTTTTCTGCTGACCGGCAGACTTCTAGAATGAACCGCTTAAAAATTTCCAATGCTGGTATGATGTATTCCTTTCCTGCGACTCAGGGAGGGCTGACCATCGCATTCTCTTACAGTAATCCCTTTGTATTTGATGATGTTTCTAATGCAAATGTAAGCTTTAATTATTACAGCCAGAATTTCAGTATAGGTGAAAAACTGAGGACATCGGGTGGGTTAAAATACTTAAGTGGTGGTTTCGGGCTTCAGGTGGCACCTCGTTTTGCAATTGGAACCACAGTATCTTTTGTATACGGGAATGAGGATCTGGAACGTATTACTGACACATATGATGGTTATTATGATGTTTCAGAAATATATGGTATTGATGGTAAGTACGCAGGGTATGATGTCAGATTGGGAGCTTTTTACAAAGACGATATTCTGAGTGCGGGTTTAAGGTTCACTTTTCCTCAGGTGATAAGATTTACGGAGAAAGATAATGATAAATATATTGTTTCATCTCCTGATATTAATCCGCAGTACTCAGAATATAGTGACAAGTACAAAGGGAAAATGTATTCTTCATATAGTGGAGCCGCAGGTGTCAGTTTGTCTTTACCTTTACTTACCATATCGGCTGAAGGGCGTGCGGTATTTCCCTTTGGATTTATGTTCCCGTCTGAGGACATCCCCGGCAGTTCTCAAGCCAACTATTTCAAAGTTGGTGGTGGGCTGGGACTGGAATTGCCGGTTCCAAAGATGCCAATATTGATTCGGGCTGGGTATTCCATTGATGAAGTTGATTTTCACCGATTTATCAGCAAGTATAATAATGAAGATATTATATGGAATGATGATAATTTCATTGTAGATCAGGATAGACACCAGATGTCAACTGGAATCGTGTTTTTCAGCAGTAACGTGTCTTTGGACATTGCATATAGCTATTCTATGTGGAAGATTGTGCAGAAAGTCAACCATGATGGAGTATTTGCGGGAAATCTATATCAGGATTATTCTCAGCATAAACTCATGGCTTCTCTGTCTTTTAGATATTAGGGAGAGGATTGAAGAAAGAAGGGTAGAATATAACTTTCAGAAGAAGAATCAGTTTTAAATGAAAAAAGTGGAAATATTCAGTGATGGTGCCTGCTCAGGAAATCCAGGTCCTGGAGGATACGGGGTTATTCTCCGGTTTAACGGAGTTGAAAAAGAGATATCCGGGGGGTACAAAAACACTACCAACAACCGTATGGAGTTGATGGGGGCAATTGTTGGATTGGAATCGCTAAAAGAACCCTGTGAAGTGACTCTGGTTACCGATTCTCAATATCTGGTTAATGCAATTGAGAAGGGGTGGGCACGCAAATGGAGAGCTTGCGGATGGATGAGAAACAGTAAAGAGAAAGCATTGAATTCTGATTTATGGGAAAGGCTTCTGAGGGTTCTGGAGAAACACAGGGTCCGTTTTCAATGGATAAGGGGGCATGCAGGCCATTCAGAAAACGAACGTTGTGATCGATTAGCAGTAAAGGCTGCATCCGGAAATGATCTTGCTGAGGATAAACGCTCATGAAACCAGAGGTGGTAATTATCGGGATGGCTCCTGATAATTATTGCTATCTGTTAAAGAACGGTAATGATGTCGTAGTGATTGACCCATCTGAATCTGATTTGGTTATTGCAGAGTTAGAAAAACAGAAATTAAATCTGCGTATGATTCTGGCGACTCACCATCACAGTGATCACACTGCAGGAATACCGGACCTGAAAAAAAAGACGGGGGCGTTGGTTTGTGGAGGCGACAAGCGTATAATCTCTGTCGATAAAGTCTTTGGAAATGGTGATACATTTTCATTGGGTGGTATTGAGATTGAGGTTATGGGGATGCCCGGGCACACCAGAAATCAGGTTGCTTATTATCTTTCCCAGAGCAGGATGGTTTTTACTGGTGACACACTCTTCGGAGCAGGTTGCGGAAGAATTTTCGAGGGTTCTCCTGAGCAATTGTATCAATCGCTTATCAGGCTTTCTGAGCTTCCAGAAGAGACTCTGGTTTATTTCGGACATGAGTACACTCTGGAAAATCTGGAATTTGCTGCTATGGTTGATGCAGATAATGAAGATGTAAAAAGCAGACTAAGGCAGGTTAGGCTTTTGCGATCAAAGGGTAATATAACTGTTCCATCCACAATTGAACTGGAAAAAAGAACAAATCCTTTTTTGAGAGCACACACTTTAGCCATTAGAAAGTATCTGGACATGGTAGACAGGTCACCTGTGGCGGTATTTGCGGAACTAAGAAAGAGAAAAAACAGATTCTGATTTGTCACAGGACTTCCTGCTATAGAATCCCCAAGCCTAAAAATCCTTTTCTTGAGGCATATCAACTTCTTTAGAAGTTTGAAATTTAAATTCTCCGCTTTTATGAATAACATATATTCTATCGCCAATGGCTTTTAGCTGTGGCAGGTCATCCGGATATCGGTTTTTCAATATATTGATAAGGCAGATTGCTTTTTCCAGTCCATCTCCTCTCTGAAAATTCCAGACTTCATCTGGTTGGGCAAGCCTGGAAACTCCCGGATAAATCGAGGTGCTTTCAAAGGAGCTGAGTTTATTAAATGCGTCCTTTACAGACAAGTTGACGGTGTTATGAATGGATACAGGATTTCTCTCCAGCGCTGCCTTTAGAAATGGTTTCCAGGGAGAATTTTTCAGATCGCGGAAGGCTGTTATGGCTAGGTCTGCGGTTATGTTTTTATCACGAAGTTTATATACTCGGGCTATGGCTTCTTCTGCACTTGTAATATTATCAAGGTTAAGCGGAGTCATGCTCTCCCGGTTTTTACTGCTGACTGGAAGGTTTGGATTGGTTTTGCAGAAATTTTTAAGGTCCTGAATCACTTTGTCAATAGAGAGGCAGTTGTTGCACATGTGTTGTTTTAGTTTTTCCACCATGGATGAATCATCTATGGAAACATGCATGTTTTTAAAAAAAGCCTCCAGATCAGAGAGCATAATCCGTTCGGGAAGCGGAGAGGTATAGAATTCATCTTCCTCAATTTCGTGAAGCAGGTTATTCATAGTGGAATCACCAACGCGCGATTTGCTGGAATGCTCATACTGATACACTTTCTCAGCTTCTATATATCGGGGTTTACCACAGCAGTTATGTGAGATCTGGAAACATTTCTGAAGATAGCTGTGGTGACGAAGGAAATTAGCCAGAATTTCAAAATTTATATCTGTTCTAAGGAATTTTGTGAGTTTATTTCTGAAATGAGAATAACTGGATGGAGAAATTGTAGCGTTATCATAGAGAGTGTGAATATAGCCGGTACTATTTGCTACGATGGTAACCTTTTCGTTTTCCAGGGCACGGCGAGCTTTAGCTGTGAGTTCAGTGCCGTTAAACCACATGGTTTTGGTGACAATCCGCCGGTTATTGGTGAGTACGCCATCTCCAATGTCCAGAAAATTCTGTGAGTGAAGCGGAGTGGCCATCATGTAAATGTCATTCAGTGATATTTCTGCAACCACTGCGGCACTGGCAGCATAGAGTGCTGCCAACGACACACATTCACCTGCTCCGGTGGGGTAACCTTCTTTGAATCTGAATGCTTCCATAGCTTCCAGTGTTTCAGTTTTCCAGTATGGTATAACATTGGATGTATACTTATCCAGACCGAAGTGTTTTCTGATGTCAATGTCAAAGTAGTATTTGTCTCCTTCATATCCAAAAAGCGCATTACTTTGAGATAAAATGGATTCGTTAATAAATGCACTAAATCTGGAAAGTTCTTTCTCTTTGGTAGTTAACCCCCAGGTGTCAAGATCGAGATTGAAGGCAAAATGATCCATTATGTACTGCTTAAGTCTTTGAACTCGTTTCAGTGGACTTGCTTTGTCCATTTTGCTGAACCAGGGGTCGTTTTTCCACTGCCATAACCTTGGTGACATAATGTTTGCCATAACAAGTGAGAGCATCAGTTCCGGGAATATGAAAACCTCCATGTCAGAGAGGGTTACTGCTGAAGAGTATTTTTCTACTGACAGTGGATCATTCTCATTGTACATCTTTGGTTTGCTCCTTAATTGGAATAATCGATTAAATAACTTATATTTATTAATTCTGTTTAATTCATCAAATCAAAATTGGTACTGAAAATATATTTTTATCTAGTTACTGGCATTATTTTTGCGATTCTCCGAACGCTGAAAAACATCTATTACCTATCATCCGCCGAAAAGAGACCAGATGAAAACTTTAGGAATATGTTTCGGTTCAACTACAATTCAATGTGTTGAAATTAGTCTTGAGCAGAATAATCCACAAATTATTCAAGTCAACAGAATTACCCATGAAGGTAATCCCAGAGATGCTTTTTTAAAATTTCTGAATAGTATTTCTATTCAGGAGATTGATAGGGTGGTTGTTACTGGACGTTCATTCAGAAACAGTATCAAACTAACTTCAATTTCTGAACCACAGGCTCTGGAATCTGCCATCAAAGAGCAATACAAAACTGGTTCTTATCCTGAAATGCTGATCAGTTCTGGGGGTGAAACGCAGTTGGTTTATCTCATTGATAAGAATGGGTGTATCAGCGCAGTTCATTCTGGTAATAAATGTGCCTCAGGAACTGGTGAGTTTTTTCTTCAGCAGGTCAGAAGAATGGGGCTGACGCTGGAAGAGGCGGTAAAAATGGCTTCTGTTGGTGTTCCTCACAAGATTGCCGGCAGGTGCAGTGTATTTTGCAAGAGCGACTGTACTCATGCACTAAACAAGGGTGAACCCAGGGAGAATGTTGCTGCTGGATTATGTTTGATGATGGCTGATAAGATAAGTGATCTGGTCAAGGATATTGAGTGTGAAAGAGTCGCTCTTATCGGAGGAGGATCTCTAAATATTGCTATGGTGAAAATCCTCAGATCACGTTTTGGGCAGCTGGACATCCCTGATCATGCGGAATGCTTCGAAGCTTATGGTGCAGCTCTTTGGGCTCTGGATAATGAATGTCTGAAACTTCCATCAAACCCTGATGAGCTTTTTAGAAATCAAACCAACTCGTTTGGAGTACATCGACCGTTGAAGGAAGCACTCGATCTGGTTGATTTTAAAAAATTCAGCAGAGGCTCGGTTCAATCGGCTCAGAATTGTGTTCTGGGACTGGATGTAGGTTCCACTACCACAAAGGCTGTGCTGATAGATAAGGATGATTCCAATATCCTGGCTTCTGTTTACCTGCGCACCAATGGTGATCCAGTAAATGCAGCACGGAACTGCTATAGAGCAATCCTGGAGCAGATTGGTGATAACCCGCTTAAAATCGAGGGATTGGGAGTAACTGGTTCTGGAAGGCAGATCGCTGCTCTTCATGCATTGACTGAAAATGTTATAAACGAAATCGTTGCACATGCTACTGCTGCTGCTTTCTTTGATAAGGATGTAGATACAATTTTCGAAATTGGCGGGCAGGATGCAAAATATACCTACTTAACCAATGGCGTGCCCTCAGATTATGCCATGAATGAAGCATGTAGCGCAGGTACAGGATCTTTCCTGGAGGAATCTGCCAGAGAGTCTTTGAATGTACTCACTGAGCAGATTGGGGATTTGGCTCAGCAGGGGCTCAATCCTCCAAATTTCACTGATCAGTGTTCTGCTTTTATCTCCAGCGACATAAAAATTGCCAGTCAGGAAGGTGTGGGAAAAAATGATCTGCTGGCAGGCTTGGTTTACTCAATATGTTTAAACTATCTTAATCGGGTTAAAGGTTTCCGTCCTGTGGGAAAAAAGATTTTTATGCAAGGGGGGGTATGCTATAACCGGGCAGTTCCTTTGGCTATGGCCTCGCTTATGAATTGCAAAATCATTGTTCCTCCGGATCCGGGGTTGATGGGGGCGTTCGGAGTTGCTCTGGAGGTTAAAAAACGGATAAATTCCAAAATCTCAGAACCTCAGTCATTTGATCTCAAGGCATTAATTAACCGGGAAGCCATACGAGAGAACAGTTTTATTTGTGCAGGGGGCACTGAAAAGTGTGATCGTAAATGTGAAATCTCAAAAATCCGCATTGATGACACAATGTTTCCTTTTGGTGGGGTTTGTAACAAGTATTATAATCTGAGATTGAATAAAAAGATAGACACCAGTCAATATGATCTGGTCGCGTTACGTCAAAAATTAACTTATGAAAAATACGGGGTTGTTTCGCCCATCAGAAATATCAATCAGGATAAGCCGGAAAGAACGGTTGGTATACTCAGGTCATTTCTTACCCACTCTGTTTTTCCCCTTTATTCCAACTTTTTTGACCAGTTAGGATTCAGGGTGGTTTTATCTGATGAAATTGATCCTGAAGGAATTTCAAGAATCGAGGCTGCTTTTTGTCTTCCTGCTGAAATAACCCACGGCAGCTTTTTTAACTTGCTAAAAAAGAAGCCGGATTACATCTTTATTCCTCAGATCATGCAGCTTCCCGTTCCCAATGTCGAGACTTACAGCAGAATGTGTGTCTTTGTTCAGGGAGAGCCGTATTATCTTAAAGTCACTTTTCGCAAAGAGATTGAGCAGTCGCCTTCAGTTTTGCTCTCTCCAGTCCTGAAGCTGGAGAAAGGGTATGAAGCAGCAGAAGATACTCTGGTCGAAATGATGAAAAAAATCGGTGTACCGGAAAAAAAGACCAGAAAAGCGTACCGGTTTGCGTGCAGGAAACAATATGATTTTGAGAAAGAATTGCTTGAGATCGGCCGAAAAACTCTTAAATACCTGGATGATCATCCGGAAATGTCCGGAATCGTTCTTTTTGGCAGACCTTACAATGCTTTTGCAGATGATGCAAACATGGGGATTCCTCACAAAGTGGCATCCAGAGGATATTATATCATACCTCACGACATGATTCCTTCTTCTCATGTCAATGTCCATCAGAAAATGTTCTGGGCTACAGGTCAGAAAATCATGAAATCAGCTCAGATTGTCAAAGAACGTAAAAACCTCTTCGGTTTCTATATCACAAACTTTTCGTGTGGCCCGGATTCTTTTCTTTTAGGCTATTTCCGAAGGTTAATGGGTTCAAAACCATCTCTTACTCTCGAGTTGGACCAGCATACTGCCGATGCAGGAATTGACACCAGAATTGAAGCTGCACTTGACATAATATCCAGCTACCGGAAACTGGGTATCGAAAATACAAAAGATCTCTCTTTTAGGGCTGCCAAAGTTATTAAAAAGAAGAATTTAAAGGTAATCTCTTCTCAGGGTGTAGAATATGATTTAACTGATCCTCACGTGGAAGTTGTTTTACCATCAATGGGCAGATATGGCACAGAGGTGGTTGCTGCAATTTTCAAATCGATGGGGATTAAAGGAAAAGCTCTGCCGATTGCGGATAAAAATGTGCTTCTCGAAGGACGGAAAAACACTACATGTAAAGAATGTCTGCCCTATATCCTTACCACCGGATCATTTCTTGAATATATCCGGCAAAAAAAAGAGACTGATACCGTAACTTTGTTTTTCCTGCCCACTGGGGGTGGACCATGCAGGCTGGGGCAGTATTGTGTCGCTTTGGAACATCTGATAGAAAAAAGACAGATCTCTGATGCTGCTGTTTTTACCTTAACAGATGAAAATAGTTATGGTGGCATGGGTGCGCGTACACTTCTCAAGTCCTGGATCGGAATCATTGTCTCAGATGTCTTCAGCGATATTAAAAGTGTGCTCAGGGTTGCTGCTAAGGATAAAGTTGCTGCTCTTAATGAGTTGGAATCCCTATGGCAGGAGCTGCTGAGCTTTTTTGAAGGAAAGCTGTCAATCCGGTTTACGACTCTTTTGGAAAATATTGCTTCGCGGCTCTCTTTAATCCCTCTGAATAAAGATCCTCATAAATTACCTGTAATCTCGTTAATCGGCGAGATATATGTACGCAGAGAGGAATTTTCCAGAAAGAATATAGTCGATTACCTTGAAGAGCATGGGTTTGCAATCAGAGTCGCACCGATTGCAGAATACATGTGTTATAGCAATTATGTTTTGAATTCCGGTTTGTCAGAGAGACAATTCTCTTTAAAAGAACAGTTACGGTTGAGACTTACTTCCCAGGTTCAGGAATGGTGGGAATATCATATCAAAACCATTATGGCCAGAAGCGGTCTATATAATTTTGAAATGATTGATGTTGCCAAAACCATTAAAGGCGTGAGCCATCTGGTAAATGAAAATTTTCGGGGAGAAGCGATTCTTACAGTTGGCCTGGGATTACGGGAAATTCTAAATGATTCATGTGGAGTAATCTCCATAGGTCCTTTTGGATGCATGCCCTCCAGAGTTGCAGAGGCGATTCTGAAAAAAGAGATGAATGTGGAGGGTAAAAAACGGATGCAGGGACGCCAGGAGCAGAATCTGAATTTTTCTGAATTAGATAATTTTCCTTTTCTGGCTATTGAAACCGATGGCTCGCCTTTCCCACAATTGATCGAAGCTAATTTGGAAGCATTCGTTCTGCAGGCCAGAAGAACTCACAACCTCATCCTTCATAAAAGGAAAAATCATCACAGTCCTACCCATAAAAACTTTCCAGTCCGTTTATATGATCTGGTAGTCGGTAATGGTAAAAATTTAAAGGATAAAAAAAAGAGAATATCTACTTAATAGGTATTCTCTTTAGCATGACTACACATCTTTTTAGAAATATCGAACGGAAATTATTATTTTGGGATTAGAAGACGTATAGTTTGGTCAACTTTTCCATTGGTTTTCTACTATGGCTTTAAAATATTTCCTTTCGATTTTTCTTAGTCTTGCTGTTTTTGAACTTTCAGCTCAAATTCAGATTTCCGAGAGCAATTCATCCAGATATGTATTTTCCTGGAATCTGCAAAATTATGAGATAACGGAAATCGATTCTGGTCAGAAGTTTTCTGAAATCTCTTTTTCTACAGCTAACACGATTTTGGGAGAAGATGGTGAAGCAGTATTGCCGGGTTACTCAATACTACTGGGGATACCTCCAGAGGGAGATATAAGGGTGAGCTTCAGTTCTGAAGCGGTTAAAACGGTTCCTTTGAAATCGCCTGTGCTCAAGCATAAAAATCTGATAACGAGAAGACAGCCAGACTTGATTTTCAATAATTCCTGGATTTGCGAACCCGTCTATGGTAAGCTTCAAGGGATACGCACCGCACGCCTTATCATCCGTCCTTTTATCCACGATGAAAAAACCAATACTTTAAAAGTTTTGCAGAGTGGTACCTGCACCATAGAGTTTCCTTCCTATCCCACAGCGGCTACATCTATCACAAAGGTGACCAATCAAAAGCTGGTTCTAAGTAATAACCTGGTCAACTATTCTGTTGCAGAAGGATGGTATAGAGATGGGAGACTGGCAAAAGTGGCGGCGAGTGCTTTTCCGATTACTGCTGGCCAGAAAGTTTATCGTTTCAGTATTGGTGATGGTAACGCCGGATTCAACGAGATGACTACAAATGAGAACGGGATTCTTAAGATTCCAGGAGGAGCTATAACCACCAATTTTGGGAGAATAAAGATTAATGAGGTAGCATTATATGCATCTTTCAAAGGAGAATTACCTGTTGGCAGCCTGGAAATTTCAGGAATTCCTTCAGGGCTTGTTGAGGTGCCTCTGATGCGAATCGACCGTAACAGAAACACCTTTGTTGATGAGGATGACTATTTTCTGGCTTTTGTCACTGGTGCATCTGACTGGACGTATGATGAGTCAGGGAGATATACTTTCAGGTTTGACAGGTATGATGATTATCGTAAATACTGGCTGACTGCTTCTTCAGGTAAAACTGCAGAAATTGATTTGATGCAGGCTTCCAATATTGCAGGTGAAACGGTATTTTCTGTCGACAACCGGATTATTTTTAGTAAATCCCTTATACAATCATCTGGCAATGAAGGTGGATTGAGCTGGTTTTGGGAAAATATAAATAATGTAAATAGCTATAATTTGCAGCTTCCGGGACTGGACACTTCCTTTGGCGGTGGTATTATCATTAAAGCAAACAGGCCTTCATCTGTGCTGGCTTTCCTGGGAGAACCGTTAATTTCGGACATGGATAAATATATCGTAAATAAATGGGGTGACCGGAATTTGAGAATTTCGACTAAATCAGATATGCTGGAATTGCAAAGTATAGAGGTACATTATAAACGTAAGCTAATCATCGGAGATGCTGAAAAACTGGAGTTTTTCTCTCCTGCAGACTCATTGTTTTGTACCTACAGTCTTCAGGTTACCACCAATGATTTACTTTATATCTTCAGAATATCAAATGATGAGAAAAGAGTGTCACTTGTAGATACAATCAGAAATTTTGCAAACCGCTCCTTTACCTGGGCAGATACCGGAGGCAGAGGGATACGATACATGATCTGCAGTGAGAGGGCTTTGAGCTTGTTGCCTGAAAGAAGTGCTGCGCCAAACAAGGTTAAGTCTGATTTTCTGGTGGATAATCTGCGGGCTGTTACTGATAGTACCGATTTTCTTATCATTACTGGAGCCGATTTTACTGAGGCTTCCTTAAAACTGGCCGCACACAAGAAAAAGATCGGTTTTAAGGCTCCGCGTGTGGTCGTTGTTAAGGATGTATATGATGCATTTTCGGGTGGTGATGTTGATCCTGCTGCTATCCGTAATTTTATCACCTATGTCCAGAATTACTGGAAAAACAGTAAGCATCTCGACTATGTTTTGCTTTTTGGAAGTGGAAATTATGATTATAAGGGCGTTTCACCTCGCCCTCAACCAATCCATATTCCTGTTTATTATGATGGATTTACTGTACTGGAGGATTTTTTTACAACTCACAATGGAGTTAGTCAAGCGGTTGTGGGAAGAATAACCTGCAATAAAGAAAGTGAAGCTTTCGATGTGGTAGACAAAATAATCGCTATGGAAGATCCTGAAAAAGCAGATTATTCTGATTGGAGAAACAGAGCATTGTTTGTTGCTGACGATGACATGCAAGGTAGCACGCATGATGGGATTGCACATCATAAATCATCGGACTACTCGACAGATGTTATTGAAAAAAAGAATCCTGCTATCAACATGAATAAGGTGTATCTGTTTGATTACAAGTGGAATTCTGCAGGTCAGAAACCGGAAGCTTCTAAAGCCGTTTTTAATGTGATAGATAATGGGGTTGGTTATGTTAATTATTTCGGACATGGCTCTCATTTGCAATGGGCTCAGGAAAAAGTACTTTTGAACGAGAATGTGATAAATTTAAAAAATGAAAACCGATATCCTCTCATATCCTCTTTCTCCTGTTCAGTAGGGAGATTTGATTCACCTGAAGAACCATGTCTCTCATCTGTACTGGTAACCACCGGAAAATGTGGCGCGATTGCCACTATTTCCAGTACCAGGACCGCATATGCTTCATCTAATGAGAGATTGGCCATAAATTTTTACTCTGTACTTTTCGACCAGGATACAATTAGTTCTATTGGAATGGCTTTTTACAAAGCTAAGGATAGAAATTTCAGCAACTATTCCCGTTCATATGCAATTTTAGGGGATCCATCGATTATTATCAATAAACCTGTTTATAAGGTGAAAATGGAGATTCATAATAAAGCTGGACTGAAAAAAGATACTCTGATGGCGTTGGAACAGATTACGGTTAAAGGCACCGTTGAAGATAAAAATGGTAGTGTTATTTCCGGTTTTGGGTCCCCCAATGAACCAGCTTTTATTCATCTGGGACTTTTTAATTCGCCTGAAGAAGCCGGCCGGAAGGATGGTGGTGCTGATATCTCTGTACGTTACAAGATGCCGGGAAGAGCTGTGTTTATGGGAAGAACTGAAATTCACAATGGAAGATTCCAACAAGTAATTCAACTCCCGGGGAATCTTACTTTTAATAAGCCTGGAGTGAAACTGACTGCTTATGCCTGGCGAGATGGTCGGACTGAAGCTGCCTCAGGTTTTAAGGATACCTTGATTTTCAGTGGAACTGATTCAACCGTAAGTAACAATGATACAAGCGGTCCCCAGATCACTATAAGACCAGTTCATGATTATCCGGAATTTTCTACTGAAAAAATGTCATTCAATAATCAGGTTATTGTGATGGATTCCTTGAAGTGCGAGATTGATATATTCGATTCAAACGGCGTGGATGTCATAGGTATCGGTCCTGATGAGGGTATTACTCTGGAAATTGAAGGATTCTCAAGCAAGCAGAATATAAATCACAAATTCCGGTTCAATGAGGGTGATTTCCGTAAAGGGAGTGTACTTATAAGAGAACATGCTTTAAAACCGGGAACTTATACATTAAAATTGTCTGCCCGTGATCTTCAGGGTAACTTATCAAAGGCTTCATTTGTTGTAAAAATTACCCCGCCAGAGGAATTTAAACTGGACCGGGTATTTAACTCTCCTAATCCATTCAAAATGGGAAGGGGCACAAAGTTTTATTTTTTCCCCACTTGTACATCATGCAAGACTCATGTCGCTATTAAAATTTATACTCTGAGCGGCAAGCCTGTGTGTGTAATTAAAAATGCAGTCAACGGACAGTTCTGGGATGGGAGAGATCAGGCAGGTACACTCTTAAGTCCCGATATTTACCTTTATCAGATCGTAGGGTCTGCACCCCAGCAGAATAAGCAGGTGAAAAGCAAGATTATGAAGTTGGTGATCAATCCTTAAAGATATAAGTATGGGAAAGGGATGTTTTATGGGGGGGCGGATCACCAGATACGAAGGGTGACTGCTTGTGTTGGACTGCCAAAAGTAAAAGTATCTTGCGTCCAAGAACTTTAGTAAATGCACAAATCAGAATAGGCTTGGAAAAAGAAGGCTTGCTGATAGATAAAATGCAGTACAGATACTTGATGGGAAACATATCGTTTTTATCCTGCATGAACCGAATGTTTGTAAGCCGGTAGATTTCAAAGTGGGGGGAAGTAATTGAGAAAAAACGCTCATTCTGGATGGGTTAAATGAAGATACTGAATATGTGCCAGATGGCGCATTTCGCATCTTAAGGGGGACGGAGGAAACAAAGCTACTTAAATTCTTTCCTCCGTCCCCAAGTAAAGCCTCCGGCTCAGAAATTGCTCCTTTTACCCCTCACTCCTAACTTATCTCCACCCATAAAAAGGAGCTCAACTGTATCATGGATAGAAAACCCAGATCCTACTCACCAGGGACTATTTATCATGTAACTGCCTGTGTCATCAGAGACCAAATACACTACTGAGATAACAAGAAAAAATTAACTACTCAAATTTCTCAATATCTTACCACGGATAGCGGATTTCTGCCCGGGGGGGACGGAGGAAACAAAGCTACTAAGATTCATTCCTCCGTCCCCCAAGTAAAGCCTCCGGCTCAGAAATTGCTCCTTTTATCCCTCACTTACCCCCACCCATAAAAAGGAGCTCAACTGTACCATGGCTAGAAAACCCAGACCCTACTCACCAGGGGCTATTCATCATGTAACTGCCTGTGTCATCAGAGACCAAAAACTCTACAAGGATGAGCAGG
>JAEZKP010000078.1 GCA_023436145.1 Fibrobacterota bacterium
AAATCTGCATCATACTTTTTACGGGTTTTGATCCCTTCAGGTTTCATACCACACCTCCATACAAAAATTAGTATTATTTTGTTAAGTGTGGCTTAACTTTTTGTCCACAAAACCTTCCGGAATTCACCGTTCTTCTTAATGTTGGTGACAATGGTTACATAAAGCTGAAAGTAAAAGACGATTGCAGACTTGGAAATGGTACGAATATGACACTTCCATCAGGAGTAACCTCCTTCTATTCATTTAGCATATATAGCGCACAAGCATCACAACTGTATGTGGGAACTAATGCAACTATCAAAGGATTAATTTATGCCCCCGATGCGGAAGTTCATGTATACTCGAACACAACAGTTACAGGTTCTGTCTTTGGGAAAAGAGTTATAATCGAACCCGATGTCAAAATCTGCAAACCACCCACTCTTTTAGAGCTTTCCCATTCAGAAGGTGCTATGGCACCCCCGTTCGATCCGATGGTGTTTAGTTATAAAGCAATTGTACCTGATGTTACATCAATAATTAGTATTAAACCGGAAATGAAATCCGGACAGACCGTAACCATAAATGGTAAAGATCCGTCATATCCTGTTGATCTTACGGGGACTGAAACTGATATCACTGTGCTGCTTACTCATCCGGAAGCATGCGGTAACACGGCATACAAACTCAAAGTGACACGATCAGCAAATTATCAGATCTTTGTTGACCCGAATTCTTCCTGTACACCTGGAACTGAAGACGGTTTAACATGGCAGACTGCTTTTAAGAAATTAGAGGATGCAATAGATGTTTCAGTGAAAACAGGTCAGGAGATACATCTTAGAGAAGGTGTCTACAAACCAATTGAACGAACAGATCCTTTAGACCCACGATCTGCAACTTTTTTAATTCCTTGCGGAACTGATATTAAGGGCGGATTTCTTGGTACAGAAACTGACGGAGTTCCCCTTGGTTCAGCCTTCAACACCATACTTTCCGGAGACGTCAATGGGGATGACACGAATTGTACAACCTGGCCTCCAAGCAGCTCAGAACTTCAATATGTGGATGATAACGTTTATCATGTTGTTACCGATAATGGAAACCATAGCTGTTCAGATAGTCGAATAAGCAACCTGGTTATCAGCCAGGCATATGCGAATGGGACAGGAATAAATTCTTCAGGGGCTGGTATTTTAGTCGAATCGGGCAATATTAGTCTTGAGTTTGTCGGAATTGTTCGCAATTATTCAGTATCGAATGGCGCTGGCATATGCGTAACTGAATCCGGCGGTCTTAACTCTCTTAAGCATTGCCTTATTCAAGACAACTATTCAAAAAACGGGAGCGGTGCAGGGCTCTTTTATGAATCGAAAAGATCTCTTTTAATAGACGGTTCGATTTTTGACAATAACACTACCGAAAGCACATTATCGGACTATGGTGGCAGTGCGATTTATTTCAAAGCTACAGACATCGAAATGGTAAATTGCGTTATAGGACAAAACAAATCACAATCAGTTAATGGTGCGATTTTGAATAATGCGGGAAAGCTTAAAGTTACCAATTGTACATTTGCGTTTAATGTTTCGACCGGAGCGGTTAGTATAACTAATATTAATAGTGCAGTATCAGATGTACTGAATTCTATTTTATGGAATTCATCTGCAATGGACGAGGTAAGTGATTCTGGATTTAATATCACTTACACATGTATTACTGGGGGGCATACTGGAACTGCAAATTTCTCAAACGATCCGAAATTTATTAATCCTTCTAAGCCATCAGGAACAGATGGCAAATGGGGTAATCTTGATGATGGAGTGCGTTTACAAGAGACTTCTCCATGCCTTAATAAAGGTATTTTTACTGGTGCACCAACGATAGATATTCTTGAAATTGAACGTCCATTTTCCTATTATGGATGTGATTTAGGAGCTTACACTTATTTTCTTTCCAATAAGAACGAAATGCTTGGACGCCTTATAAAAGGAATTTTCATACCAATTACAAACTTTCCTGTCTTTATTGATATCACCAATGAAGATGATATCAATGATGCGCTTCTACAAGGAAAAACTAGGGTGCTTCAAATAGTTGTTCCGAAAAACAAATATACTGACAAAAAGAACATAATAACCGCAGAAGTTGTAGGTTTGAATTCCTCAAGTAAACCTATAGGTACTGTGATTTCCATTCCATTGTATCGGGTCGCTGGTACTCAGTATTTCCGTTCGATCACCTTTGAAGGTGGTCGCAGGGGAAAACATTTGATTTTTTTATCTGATCCCGGCATGATAGGTGAATATAGATATGCCTATGCATTATTGGGTGCTCAGAGTGGAAAAGTACGAGTTACAGTGCGGTATGATCAATTTAAATAATCAGAAATGGAGCTTAAAATGAACAAGTTATTATATATTTTGCTTTATATCACTGTGCAACTTAGCATAATTATTTCTTGTCGCTTCTCAGATGTTGAAAGTGGAGATGGCGGTAATGGGAATAATGAATCAAAGTCTAAAGGCGGAGTAAGTTTTAAGCCTCATGCAGATACTAAATATGGTTTGGATATTAAATCAACAGAAATTGAATCGTACATTTCGTTAAAGAAAGGCAATGATTCTACAAAATTTATTGCTTCTTTATCGAATATTCCAAAAGGCTCGGCGGCAACAAGCGATACAACAGTTGCGATCGTAACGGAAGGTGTAAGTTTAGTTAGTGGCAATAATCCAGTTAAGATCTGCTCGGGATTACTTCCAAAATTCTGCCAAATAAATATATTTGGGTGTTCGAATGAAGAAAATACCGGGGATTGTTATATTGAAAAAAATCATATGAACGTTCTGGTTTATAATGAAAAAACTGTACCATTGAATATTGTCAGACTCAATGCAAATGCATTTGATTGGGACACTATTGGGCAAACATTCGATACCATACTCAAACAAGCAGTATTTAAAGTTGAACCAATAAGGAAGATATCGAGTTTAAATTTTAACAAATCCCTTTATGATAAAAATGGGAATGGTCGAATAGATATTTGGTTTTCAAATCCTCCAACAGCTTGCGAGTGGGATGATTTGAAAACTGCTGCAATGGATTCATCATGGTGGGAAACTGGTAATCCTGCCATTGTAATTGTCCAAGAGAACATCAGATTACATATAAATCTTGTTAGTACATTCCTTGTTGGGAGTAAAGCTATAAATGTTGAATATGGCGATGGCAATGCCGTTTACCCTGGAGCATATATATATTTTGGACCAGTAGATAGTAGCTCAACCGGTTTGGAAAAAATGTGGGTTAAAACAATGTCAGCGGGGTGGATTCATGTACAGCGTGATTCAAATGATACAGGAGGAACAAGATATGAACATCCTGCTGCAACCCATTCGATTTGGTCTGATAACTTAATCATAGGTAAAACTTCTCGCTTTGAAAACTTTGCTGTTCTAGGAGAAAATGCGGACCAGCGGACAGCTGTACATGAATTTTTGCACATGGATATATCTGGTGCTCTAAGACATGTGGTTGATGATGATAATATTATGTACAATAAAAATGCAGATGGCCTACTATTAAGATATCGTCCTATAAGAAGAGTTGAAATTAGTGGAAACGAGGACCAATGGACTCTGATTCAGCGATAGAATAAAACTTAAAAGGATAATAAAAGTATGAATCGATATACATTCTTCGTAATATTGCTGCTTGTATTTTGTCAAATGGCTTTTGGAAATCTTAACTCTGTAAATGTTCTTATTCAAAATAGGGATGTCCTTATCAATAAATTTCTTTCTTGTTCTCCTTCTAAAAATCGAATTAAAAATTGCTATTTTTTTATGCGAGACTCTATAATACATCTTTTAGAATCGAAGGACATAAATGATAAACAAAGAGACGAGATTGCGAGAATATACTTTTGCCAATCCAGCAGAATCATTCGTGCTCTTTCAGCTGGGTTTTGGATATCTGATTCCATTAATTATAATTTTTTGATAAAAGGTTTGCAATCTGATTCCAGTTATATTGCGATTAATGCATACAATCTTTTATTCGAAAACACCTCTATAAACCATCTTAGAAAAAATCGGGATAAAATAAAGAAGTCACTTTCCCATTCATCTTTAATCAGTTTAGAAAGAAGAATATGGCTTTTAGCTTTAGCATCGGATAGTGTTATAATAGAGGAAAATAAAAATGATACATCTTCAATTGAAAAAGAGGTAAGAAAGTTCTTGTCTGACACTGTTTCTGAGAATAAAATGATTGCAGCTCTTGATACTAATCCAGACTTCCGAGAAAAATCCTATGTGGTTAAGAAATTGCTACAAAGGGGAAACAAAAGGTGTTTGCAGGCACTAATCGTACATTTTAATGAACCTTCTTTCGATTGGGATAAGATCAATGCTGATGCTCCACCTTGTACAACCCAAACTTTGAGGTTTCCAATAGTTTTGGGAGTAAGTAGATATTTTCCGGAAAACCCATTTCTGAATGACAGTTTATATCTTCTGAGGATTGATAGTCAGAAAAGACAAGATAAGGAATATGTTGCACGATATTTCAAAGAGTTCTTAATATGGGCAAAAAAAGAATTTGGTGTAGAACCGAAAGATCCGGAGCTTCCACCAACGATTGAGCAAAATTGCCGAATGCCTTGAACATAATAAACCTATCAATTGTTGGATGTTCTACATAGAAAGATCGTTGAAGTGTGTTTCTGCTCAAGAAATGAAAAAAAGTATATGTTTAAACAAATTATACTTTTTATTGTCAGAATAGAGTATACTCTATCTGGACGTCAGTTTTTCAATATAAACCTGTCAGTTTAAAGCCAACTTTTATTATTCTTGACACTTGCCCGACCAAGTCTTAGATTCATTCCTGACACAATACCCTTTTTTCGGAGGAGACTATCATGGTTGGGCAGCGTATTGGCTATGTTCGCGTGAGCAGTTATGACCAGAACCCCGAACGCCAGTTAGAGAATGTTACTATTGAAAAACAATTCACCGATAATGCATCTGGAAAAAATACGCAACGTCCACAATTAGAAGCTTTGCTATCGTTTGTGCGTGAAGGGGACACCGTAGTTGTGCACAGTATGGACAGACTCGCGCGGAATTTGGATGACCTTCGGCGAATGGTGCAGCAACTTACGAAACGCGGAATAAAAATAGAATTTGTTAAGGAACACCTTACATTCACTGGTGAAGATTCTCCAATGGCTAACCTCATGCTTTCAGTCATGGGAGCTTTCGCTGAGTTTGAGCGCTCACTTATTCGTGAACGCCAAAGGGAAGGTATTGCACTTGCAAAGGCACGCAGTGCGTATAGAGGGCGAAAACGGGCACTTTCACCTGAAAAAATCGCTGAACTCCGCAAACGAACTGAGGGGGGAGAACGTAAGGCTAAATTAGCCCGAGAATTTGGTATCAGTCGCGAAACATTATATCAATATCTACGTACAGTGAGCTGAATATGCCAAGACGCGGCATTTTTACTCAATCAGAGCGCGAAAATCTGCTTGCGATTCCTACAACTCAGGAAGATCTCGTTCGATACTATACGCTTAGCGAAGCTGATTTATCTATCATCAAGCAGCATCGTGGAGCAGCGAATCACCTGGGATTTGCTGTTCAGCTTTCATTAATGCGCTTTCCTGGCATTTCTCTTGGAGTTGAAGAAACACCCCCGAAAAGTTTATTAACATACATTGCTTCTCAATTAAGTACACCTGTGGATATCTGGGAAGAATATGGGTTACGACAGGAGACTCGCCGGGAACACATGCTCGAACTCTTGCAAATTCTGGGTCTTAAGCAATTTTCTCTTGAATACTATAGGTTCGGATTAAAAAGTCTGCAGGAAGTATCTTGTCAGACAGACAAACCGATAGTTTTAGCCGAATCATTACTTCTTTTCCTGCGTAATAGATCTGTACTTATTCCCTCTGTTACTGTAATCGAACGTATTTGTGCTGAGGCGATCACTCGAAGTAACCGACACATCTATCAATCACTTACGGAATTACTTTCAGAATCGCACCAGAAACAGCTTGATAATTTACTTATCAATAGAGTGAGTAATGGGTTGATAACTTTAACCTGGTTGAGGCAATCACCTTTAGCTCCTAATGCAAAACATTTGCTTGAACATATCGAGAGATTAAATCATCTTCGGGATATTGATTTACCAGATGGAATAGAATGTAGTGTACATCAGAATCGTTTGTTAAAGATTGCTCGTGAAGGTAGTCAGATGACACCAAATGATCTGTTTAGATTTGAAGAACAGAGAAAATATGCCACACTGGTTGCTCTTGTAATTGAAACAAAAGCAACCGTAATCGATGAAATTGTAGCCTTGCATGACCGGATTATGGGAAGTCTTTTTAATCGTGCGAAGCGCAAACATGAACAACAATTTCAAAATTCCGGGAAAGAAATCAACCAAAAAGTAAATCTTTTTTGGCGGATAGGGAATGCTCTTTTAGAAGCCAGAAAAAATGGAAGTGATCCGTTTGCTGCTATTGAGGCTATAATATCATGGGATATCTTCATAAAGAGTATTTCCGATGCTGAAAAACTGGCCCACTCTGATGATTTTGATTATCTACATCGGATCGGTAATAACTACTCACAGATCAGACGATATGCTCCTGCATTTCTTGAATCACTTAATTTTACTGCCGCACCGGCTGCAAGAGAGGTCGTCGATGCTGTAAACATACTCAAAATGCTTAATGAGGATAATTCCAGGAAAATACCCGAGAATGCGCCTACAGGATTCATTCGTAAACGATGGGAAAATCTGGTATTAAAAGATGATGGCATTGATCGACGATTTTATGAAATGTGTACACTCTCCGAATTAAAAAACTCTTTACGATCCGGGGACATATGGGTGCAAGGATCACGACAGTTCAAGGATTTCAATGAATATCTTGTAACTATTGAAAAATTTAACTCATTGAAAGAAAAAGGTAACCTTTCCCTGCCCGTAGACTCTGATGGAGATGGTTATCTGAGTAAACAAATTAGCAAACTTGAAGAACGTTTGAGAATAGCAAATCATTTGGCAGAATCAAACCAGTTACCAGATGTAGTGCTCAATGAGTCTGGATTGAAAATTACCCCTCTTATAAATTCTGTGCCCGAAGAAGCTGATGCATTAATGCAGAAGGTCTGCACTCTATTACCACATGTAAAAATCACTGAATTGTTGAAGGAAGTTGATAACTGGACCTGCTTTTCCCGTCATTTTACGCATTTAAAAAATGGCAAAGTCGCCGAAAATACTACATTACTTCTAACAGTCATTCTGTCCGATGCAATCAATCTTGGTTTGACAAAGATTGCCGAGTCTTGTCCTGGAGCAACATATTCAAAATTAGCATGGTTGCAAGCCTGGCATATTCGTGATGAAACATATTCAGCAGCTCTTGCAGAAATTGTTAATGCTCAATACCATCATCCATTTGCTGCTATGTGGGGTGATGGTACAACATCATCATCTGATGGGCAAAGGTTTAAAGCAGGTGGCCGTGCTGAAGCTGGCGGAAATATTAATCCAAAATATGGCAGTGAACCAGGAGTACAATTCTATACTCATGTCTCAGATCAATATGCACCATTTCATACTAAAGTAATCAATGTGGGCGTGCGGGATGCGACCTATGTTCTTGACGGTTTGCTATATCATGAATCAGATCTGCAGATCGAAGAACATTACACTGATACCGCAGGGTTTACAGATCACGTATTTGCTTTAATGCATTTGTTAGGCTTTCGTTTTGCACCTCGTATCAGAGATCTTTCAGACAAGCGAATTGTCGTTCCAGGTAAAAAATCGGATCATCCCTCCCTATCAGCTCTTATTGGAGGAACGGTAAATCAAAAGGTAATTCTAACGCATTGGAATGAAATTCTTCGACTTGCAACATCAATAAAACAGGGCTCTGTAACTGCATCTTTGATGCTTCGTAAATTGGGCAGCTACCCTCGACAAAATGGATTAGCAGTTGCATTACGTGAGTTGGGTAAAATTCAGCGTACTTTTTACATGTTAGATTGGATCCAAGATATCCAACTGCGGAGAAGAGTCAATGCAGGGTTGAACAAGGGTGAAGCCAGAAATGCCTTAGCACGAGCGGTATTTTTTAATCGGCTTGGAGAAATGAGAGACCGCAGTTTTGAAAATCAGCGTTATCGGGCAAGTGGTTTGAACCTGGTCACTGCAGCAATAATCTTATGGAACACAGTTTATATTGAACGTGCGATAAGCGCATTAAAAGCAAACGGCCACGATTTCGATCACACACTGATTCAACACTTATCACCACTTGGATGGGAACATATCAATTTAACTGGGGATTATGTTTGGAATTCGTCGAAAGAACTTAAAAAAGGCTTTTTTAGACCATTGAGGCCACTTTCAAATCCTTAACGTACGTTTTTTTCCGTTTCCTGAAGTGTCCCCTTTACTCATTATCCAGAGAAATAACACAACCTCTGTTTGAAGAAACAATCCAGCGGGCTTTTAATTATCGCATAAATACACTGGAGTCTGTAAGAAGAATTGCTTATCAACTGCTGGAACCAGCTATTGCAGATCAATACAGTGCAGCAGAAATATACTCAGATTATCAAAACCGCCAGTCTTATCAAACTGGCAGATTCTCAGAAGAAAATGATATCGATTACAATTAATGCCAGCCACAAACAACAAGTCAGGAGATATTCATGGAAAAACAGATCGAATCATATCTGAAATATTTAGAATGGGAAAATTTACGGAATAGATGGGATCTGTACCTCAAAGATGCAGTGGAAAACAAAACCTCTTATCACCAGCTTCTTTGCAAAATTATCACTGACGAATATCTCTACCGTTTTGAGCGTCGTCGTGAAGCCCGTGTTAAAGCTGCAAAGATTCCTCAGTTGCTGGTAATGGAGACATTCCCATTTGATCGTCAGTCGCAACTGAAGAAAAAAATGGTTTTGGAATTGTATGACTCCAGAAGATTTCTTACCGAGAATCAGTTTCTGCTATTTATAGGACCCACAGGATGTGGTAAAACCGGTCTTGGTACATCATACCTGATACATGCAATAAACAATGGGTGCAGGGGTAAGTTTATCGATTTTAATGATCTGATAAGTACATTGTACCGGTCTATTGCTGATCATACCGAAAAACAGGTAATCCGTCAGTTTGCATCCATAGAATGTCTTCTTATTGATGAAGTCGGATATTCAACGCTTGATAAGAATAAAGCCGGACTGTTTTTTGAGCTGATGAAGCAGAGGCATAGTAAAAAATGCACAATTATTACCTCTCAACTTGGTTTTGAGGAGTGGGGTTCTTTTATTAACGATAAGCATATTACTGCTGCACTACTTGATAGAATAACTGAGAACTGCACTGTCTTCAATATGTCAAAATGTATCAGTATACGAACAAAAAAGATAGCATATGCTGCAGAAAAAACGAAACCTGAATAGCTTCATACAAGTTTTATAATCACAGTAAAAACTTCTTTTTTAAAATCCTGAAAGGAGTATGATAATCCTTTCAGGAAACCTTCATTCAATAATTTAATCCTAAAGCCAATTGTTTAGTTCTTATTCTGTGTAATAAAGTGGGAATAAAAGAGGGAATTTATCTGAGCATAAATGGTCCCATTTATCTGAGCACCAAAGTTCTATTTTATTAAGTTACCTCTGTCTCCATTATAAGTTATTAATATGAATGGTAATTATGTATTGAAGCCTATTGAATCGATCAGTATTTATCCGCGTTTCTATTCAGATAAAATTTGTTTATATACTCGTTCAAAATTTCCATATAAAATATCTTTTCCGTCTTTTTTATCGAATTTATTGTCCAATAAGTTTGAGATTTGCTGTAAATCCTCTACACTTTCAATTCCTTGAGGATAGGTGAACATGGTAATTGGCAATTTGTGGTCGATTATGTAATTGGATAATGTATCTTGCATATAATCCATAAAATCAGGGCCAATTCCAACATGTCGAGTTCCAGCAAGTTGAGAAGCATATTGGAAATGTTTCGTGAGCATTTCCAGATCAGTTCTTTTGGAGTGGTGTTTCTCGATAAACAAGCTCACAAGACTCATTCCTAAAACACCATCATGTTCAGCTAATCGGATCAATTGTTTATCAGACAGATTTCTATGTTGATTACAAACAGATTTTATGTTTGCATGCGATACGATAAATGGTTTGTCGTACGAATCAGAGATTTCAAAGAATGAAAGCTCAGATATGTGCGCTAGATCAAGAATCATTGGTTTTTCATTGATCTGTTTAATAAGTTTCCTACCGGTTGCAGACAAACCGATATCCGGAGTTAAAGATCCACCAGAAAAGGGATTTTCATTATTGGTTGTCAGTATGATCGATCTTATCCCGTTAAAATAAAATTCATCCAAAGAGTTTTTATCTCCGAATAAAGGCATTGCACCTTCTAATGCTAAAATGATACCGATTTTACCAGTATTCAGATGTATAAAATCTGATTCCGTTTCAATGAGAAAGAATTTACCTTCACTCATTTCAATTTCCTTTTTAACGGCAGAAATGGTTTGAAGTACATTCTCTTTTTTACTGAAATCAATTTCCCAAAACGTAAAATCTCCACCCACTGTAAGGACTTCAACGAATACATCTGCTGACATTAGTTTTGAATAATGATCCTGACTTAGTACCCCAAAATTATTTCTCAAGTGTTCTTTAAACACAAATAAACCGAAATCAGAATGTGCATCAAAAATCATAGTTTAATCAATCCTATCATTATTAATTATCATATTAACATATGAGAAAAGGAGTTTTAATCGCAGAGAGCCCGAAGGACGCTGAGATTGAAAGAAATAAAAAAAACACAACCGATCTTTTTATAAACACCAAATATGCTTTTGTATAAGCTCTGAACTTGCAAATTGCATGAAAAATCCACACAATTTTACCCTGCGTTTCATGTCACTTATATATCTACTTTCCTGCTTTTGCATGGATTTCAACAATATCAAGTCGTAATATTACCATCTTTGAATAGAAATCATCCGATTTTATCAATTTTTCTTTTATTATATTTGGTTGACATTCAAGATGGTTTAATAATACTTTCATCCCAAGCTTCTTTTCATCTAAATCCGATACAATCTTTATTGTACCCTGGAAAACTGCAGTCCTGTAATTATGCCCACATTCATTAACTATGTACCCACCATCTTCTATCACAGTGGCGCAAACCTGAGGATTTGTAATAATAAAATCAAGCTTCAACCCATGTGGCGAACAATGAAAATACAATGAGTTTTTCTCAGCATCGTAGCCATAACTTAAAGTTACAATATACGGTTCATTATCACGGCACATAGAGATTACAGCGTATTTACCGTTTTTTAAAATCTTACTGATTTCTGATTCATCTGTTAATTCACGGTCTGGTCTGTTATTTAAATGATATTTTTGCATTTTAACCTTTGTCATAATAAATGGAAATGATTTTCGGTAAGGGGCTTGTTCCATGCTATTATTTTATTCGCAGCATGCTCATGTTTGATATTGCCAGGATGTGTGTCAGAGAACTGAAATGAATTGAAATGTTCAATTTGCCAATCATGATAAATATTTTTAAGCTCACCATCAATTTAAATATCAATGTTTTGCTCTTTTGGGAGCCTCGTAACTCTGTATACATCCTGTGATACTGGGAATGCTGTTTTCTTTTCCGTAATATGGAAAAGGTTTCAGATGTCGGTTGTTCTTGATCCACAAGGATCTTTCAGAGTTGCAATCCTTACAAAAAAATATTTTTGCATGCTTTTTCCAATGTACAAGGCAACCACCTCTGGCCCGGTGCCCGATAAAAGCATGTTTTGTTTTATCCAGAACTACCAGATATAATGAATCATAAATCATCTTTTTGCTGTACTCTTTAGGTGTATACAGGTATTCTAATTGCCTGTATAAACCATAATAGATGCGGACTGTTTTTGAAGAAAGTTTTTTATCATGAATATCACAAAATTGAGACCTTGTTTCATTATCAGTGTATCTTCGGCAATCATAAATGAAAACAGAGCATTTTACATTAATAATATTGAAAAGAACTGCGCTGATGTATACAAATAAAATCCGCTTTTTATTAAAAAAAAGCAGTAACATAAGTTAACTTTCTGTTAACGAAAAAGGAATCTGAAGATTCTCATTTCTTTTTCGCAGCTATTCTTATTTTAAGTGATGAATTTTCAATATCAGACAAAATGACTCTGTTTATTAGCTTGTTGAAAAATTAGCTGCATTTCGAATTTAGAATCATTTTTTAAACAGGTCTTTCATCATTTCAGAGGCTGTGTTATTGACTCCACTGTTATCTTTGATCATTTCATTATAATCATCCTGTCCAACTATGGATATGCCGGTCTGTTCCTCCTGCTGTTTGAGCACTTTCGCAATCATCTTGTATTCTTTGCCTTCCGGAAATGCTTTCCAGGCTCTTCTGGTGTCATCCCAGGCACCAGCAAGATCTCCAGCCAAAATTTTAGCAGAAGCCAGGCCGCACAGTACTCCATAATTTCCCAGAAAATCATCAGTACTATCGGGTTTTTTATGTTCAACACCAAGGGTGACGTATGCAGCTAAAGCAGCTTTAACCTGATCATCACTTTTTGCGTTAGCTAATAGTGTGTATGCGGCTTCCATATCGACATTGCCCGATGAACGCAGGGCTGGTAGAATTACACTCACTTTACGGGGTTCGAACAGGTCTTTTGAGAGCAGGTTCAGATTCTTCCTTATAGTTGTAGGTGCTTCACTTCTGACTTTGGCATCGGCACTTGATCTGGTAAACTGGTCGATAACAGTCATCGCTGCCTTTGCTTCTTCACGTGTATTGTATTCCTTTGCACCATTTACGGTCAGAATCTCTTCATGTTTGAGCTGACGCTCGAGAACCGTGCGACCAGCATTGTCATTTACCTGGATTTTGATAGGCATGGTAGCGAACACGGCTGGTTTGTATGGAGCACCAAACCCGAGACCTCCGGGTTCATGGGTGATCTCTCCTGAAGTAATGATAAACACTACATCGGCTCCGCTTGCAACTTTGCGGACACCTCGCTTTTCCAGATCGGGGATGGAATTGATATTGCCGACTGAAGCATCAATATCAATCTGATAAGTCTTGTTTGCAGGGTCTTTCAAGACTGGCTGGGCAGTATAATTGTAATCGATCTGGCTGAATTTAACTGTACCAGCCTGATAGCCGTTCCAGGTTGTTGATGCACAGCCAATTATCGTGGCTGAAATACCACAAGAAATTAACCAACTCACAAGTCTGGTCATGGTGTCCTATCCTTTTCTGATCTGTAGATTTTTTATTATAGAACGGGTGCAACTTCAGAATAATAATGTTTTACTATGAATATAGTTTTTGTTAAACTCTTTTTACACGGATATGTTTTATCGGTATTTTTGGTCCGGAAATGGGATTTAAAAGCCTGAAGTATTATTTAGCCAGAACTGTCAGCAATAATTTACTAAATACAAATATTCATAATGTAAAATATGTTAGTGGGGTAGTCATACCATTCTTTGAAATTGTTTTTCCCTTTTCAGTAATGTGACCTTCAGGCGGAGAAATCTTTCACAGTTGTATCTTTGTGCTATAATGAAGGGAAGTTGAAATGTAAAATTCACCATTGCAATGATTGAAAAAAGGGGAATATAAGGAAAAGGAGTCGGTAATAGCGACACAAAACCTATAGACAAAAACCCGCAGATGCCACTGACAAGATGAATTAGTTTATAATAAGACATTGAAATTAGGGCGATTGAGAAAGGTCCGACCCTGATGGAGTAGGTTACTGTGATCCTTACCACTTGAGTATCATTGTGACGTAATTGTTTTTTCCCGAATTATAAAGTGATATCGATAATGGCTGATGGGAGATGATGAAAAATATTAATCGATTAAAAATTGACATTAAAATGGGGTAAAACATTGAAATTATGGTGATTAAGCGAGGCCCGACCCTATCGGTTGTTGGGTGCGTTAACGGTAATACAGCAGTAAAAGCATAAATTTTAGTGTATATTGTATGAAGGAAGTTGAATACTATGTTCTTATTGAGGGAGATGCTGGCGATTTAGCTGGAATACCCGTCTAATATTTTTGCAATCTTTTTAAGGAGGTAGAATATGTTGTTTCGATTACTAATTACGGTAGTCGTAATCGGATTTTCATCAATGGTCAATGCTCAGGATATCAATTTAAGAGGGAAGGTGTTGGACGAGTCTGGGAAAGCGATTACCGGTGCAGTTGTTACTATAATTGGTCAGGGGTTGAAAGATACTACCGATGCCAATGGTGCCTATGAAATTTCCAATATAACCGCAGTCAATATGCCGCTGTTGCAACCTGGATATGAGAGTATTGTTCCGATAAACGGTGGTTTGGCATTTGCTCTGTCGAAACCTTCTCCGGTGATGATCCGAATTTTTGACGTAAATGGTAAACTTCTTAAAAAGGAGTACATGCCGAATGTTTCCACCGGTTTCTACCGTTTCGACGTTGCGGCAAATACATCTGCCTCAAAACTTATGATTATTAAAGCATCTGCCGGGCAGACCGAGATGACGTTCCGCTACCTTCCGCTTTCTAATGGAAAATCGATCGTTGCTGCTTCTACAGAAAAATCCGGTACTTCGGTAAACGTTCGGATGGCGAAGCTTATGGCAATCAAAGATACTATCGAAGTTACAGCTGAGGGTTATGAGGATAAAAAGGTTCCAATCGAATCCTACGATCAACAACTAAATATCACTCTTGCCCCTGCTGGCGGTGGATCCACCGGCAGTATCGGTTGCGGCAAGACATTGGGGGCCATCAATAAATCCGGGACATATACTATTAAAAGCTCCGGAAAGAATAGAACATTTATCGTAAAATTCCCAAATAATTATGACAAGACGAATCCATACCGCCTGGTATTCGCCATGCACTGTATGGGCGCCAGTGCTCAGGATATTGCAGGTAATAACTATCGCTCCGACGGCGCTTATAATTATTATGGGTTGGGATCAATTGCAACCAATGCCATTCTCGTTGCTCCTCAGGGACCCAACAATCAGGGTACCTGGGGTGCTGAAGAGGATCATAGATTCTTTGACGATATGCTGAGCCTTCTCAAAGACACTTTGTGCATCGATACCGCGCGGGTTTTCTCCTGCGGTTTCAGTTTCGGCGCAATGTTCACTTACTCACTCTCATTGAGCCATCAACAACAGTTGCGCGCCGTCGCCTGCTATGCTCCGGCTAATTATAATATCTACCTTCCTACAAACAAGCATCTGCCCATTGCCTATCTGCAGACAACCGGCATGAGCGATGGTACCTGTCCCTGGGATCAGGGGGGACGGGGTGGAAAATATTGTGCGATCGGACATGCACAGGACAACCACTGCGATAATCCGACAAACCTGCCCGCATGGAGCAGTGGTCAGTATAAAGTCCACGATTATCAAGGCTGTGACGAAGGGTATCCGGTAAAAGTAGCCACCTTCAATGGTGGACATACCGCCGGGGAGTCGTGGATACCGAAAATGACTTGGGACTTTTTCTCGCAATTCTGACATAAAGTTAAATTTTCAGCAAGTTAAGGC
>JAEZKP010000004.1 GCA_023436145.1 Fibrobacterota bacterium
TTGGGAAGGTTTCGCATCTGGAACAAAGGAGCCAGATTTCCACTGAAAATATCAGCTCCTATATTGAAAGGAATGGAACTGGAATTGGAGTAACCAGGGTAGAATCTGCCAAAATCCAGAGTTATCCCATTTTCCACCGAATAATCCAGTATAGTTCTGGATGGGATGACATAATCCATAAAACTGGTGGAATCTTTGGGATCTGTCTTCACTGGGCCCTGTACCTCAATTCCATCACTTACTCCATCGTTGTCAGAGTCTCCATTGGGAGCCAACACAACTGCAGGTATTATGTAAGGAGAAAGCACTGAAGAGGGAATCACTTCAGAAGGCTGCGAACCGTTCTGTCCAGGTTTGAGCCACCCTACAGACATATTGTCATTCTGGTCACCTTCTTTGTGAAGTATTTCGATGTAATACTTCTCTCCTGCTGTCAAATTGATTGCAGAACTTTTCTGGGAACTGTATTTGTTCCACTCCCGGTAGCTGGTGTAACCTGATACCGAGGCAATCATGACCTTGGATGAAGGGTTACTGTCCGGAGAAAGCCATAGTTGTGAGTGGTCATCACTGGAGATCCAGAAATAGTAGGTTCCACTGGATGGAGCAGTGATGTATCCTCTTATGCGTTGTCCATAATTATTACCCCACTGCTGAAACGATTCCAGTGTTGTCATGGAGTCAATTTTATCCGAAGGTGTTGAAAGTGGGATGCTTGAGACCTCGATTCCCGGAATATTGGTCCATAGCTCATGGGTTACTGTTCCAGTTAATGCCGATCCGGTGATAGTGCAGACCGAATCGCAGTATCCTGAGCTTCCTGCTGAATTGTATGCTTTTATTCTAAAGCAATACCGGGTATCAGGTGTAATCCCGTTTAACTGATAAGAGGTCTGGTTTGCCGCGGCACTGTCGAATTCAGTAAACCTGCCGTTTCCTTCCTTTACTTCCAGACGAAACCCGGACTCGTTCCAGGATGCATCAGTCCAGGAGAGATTTATTCTGAAAGGAGAATCCGCCGTAACTCTCAGTCCGGTAGGCGCAGCTGGAATAACCTTTGGAATATGAGGAGTAAGTACACTTGAAGGGACTATTTCTGAGGGAATTGTGTCGATTTCGCCGGGTTTACTCCATCCCACCGAGCAGTGATCATCCTGTTCACCCTCTTTGTGGAGAATTTCTATGTAATAACGGTTACCCTTCACAAGAGAAAAAAGACTGCTTTTCTGGGTTGTATACTTGTTCCATTGGTGAAAGTCGCAGTACCCTGATACCCAGGCTGCCTTTACTTTATTTGAGGGAAGACTGTCAGTAGAGATCCAGAACTCCGAGAAATCATCGCTTGATATCCAGAAGGTGTAATAGCCGCTTGACGGTGCGGTGATATACCCACATATCCGTGCTCCGTAATTGTCACCCTGACCACGTGGAGCTTCAAGGGACGGCTGTGTACCTGTCCAGCTGGGGGCTTTATCTAAAGGTATCGAGTCAATTATAATACCGGAAACGCCTGTCCATACTTCACGGAAAACTGAACCTGAAACGGATGGTATGGAATCACCCGGTTCGTTTCCATATACTTTTGTACCGTTTACATAAACTGCGATGTTGGGATTTTCCAGAAAACTGGTGCTTCCGTTATAAGAAAAATCATTTGTCTTATCCCAGAATGACCAGTCAGAATAATGAATGCCGATGACGTTTCCATCTGGTGCCACGAACATAGCCCCCGGGGCTACGGTTGTTCCGCTGATGGTGTATTTTATGCGGTATAATGAGCCACCAAGGTATTCTCTGGTAATAATGTGGTTGGGTGCCCAGAAAATCTGATGTTCCGGAGTTTTATTATTCTCCACCTCAAAATAGTAGTAATAGTACATATCGGAAATCGTTTCGGTTCCGGTATTCATTATATAGATACGGGGCTTGGTATGGTTTGTCTCATTAGACTCTTCTCTGGAAAAGACATTCACAGAGATGGAAGCAGATGCAGAGTAAGATGCTGCGAAGATCTGTAAAAACAAAACGGCGCTTATTAGTTGCTTTCTCATTGTATGTTTTCCATTTTGAGAACACGGTTTCCTGATGCATCGTAAAGCATAGTTACTGTGGATATAAGACTGTAATTAAGATCGGTATTGGAGGTACGTTCCATATATTGATAGATATTTCCCACAAATGTGGAGTCGGATATCACCACAGTTCCTCGCGCGTCAGCAGTTACAGCAGCAGGGATCGATTTATAGAACCGGAACTGAACCGGAAGGTTATCTCCATTGTAAAAAATCACCATATTTTTAAACCGGTCTACTATAAGATTGCCTTTCTGGTCATAGACATAGTCCCTGATGGTATCTTTGGCGAAGCGAAGACGATTGGTTTTCTGATGATAGGTATAATCGGATAATACCGAAGAGCCTTCTTCTTTCTTTTTGAATCTTCCGGCCTGGTCATAGCTGTAACTGGAATTGTACTCAGATCTGTTACTGCTGACCGCAAGGAGCCGGTTGGCATTATCATAACTGTAGATGTTAATGAAACTGTCAGTCACAGCACCTTTATAGTAACTTTTAAGGGTACCGATATTGCTGTTTGGAAGATAAGTAATATCCTCTCTGAAACCAGCGGGGCCGCTGGACTGTATCTTTTTAATCTGGTCCTGAATTGTGTACAGATACTCAATGTCGTGGTTTGAATCCAGTGTTTTGAGAGTGGTTTTCCCCATATTATCATATGCATACTTAACCAGTTCCTTCCCGCCGTTATTCTGATGAGTGATTTTTCTAAGCCGGCCATAGGCATCATATGAATAATGCTTTATCACTGTATCCCTGCCACAGGTGATTTTCTGGTCAATAACTTTACCATGAATATCATAGGTATAGGTTATCTCCTGTAATGGAAGCCCTGGCACTATCTTGTATTTCTTTGAAATCTCACCTTCATCATTGTAGGAAAAAAGATCAACCACTATATAATATTTGTTATCCACGGAATTATAAGCAGCAACGCCGACCAGTTTATTATTAATATTGGTCAAATTATCCAGAATACCCGGTGGAATATTATAAAAATTTTCCAGAGTTTTTAACTGATCGGTGCGGTCGTAAAAATAAAAGATAGCACCTGCCGGATCACCTCCTCTGTTTTTCAATACAGCGGTTTGCCTTCCGAAGTCGTCGTAAGAATAACCAGTTTCTTCATAGTATAATTTAGTGCTATCAGATGCAAACGACCAGGATATAACCGATGAAATTTTTCCGCTACTGTTGTAAGAAATGGTATCTATTAACCCGTCAGGAGTCTCCCTGCGAATCACCTGACCCAATGTGTTATAAAGATATTTAGAATTTTCAATAAGTGTCGTATCCGAAGGATTTAAAAAATTAACAGGAGCGATCTCTTCAAGAGGATTTCCGTAAAAATCATATCTGGTTCTGGCTAATATTTCGTTATTTGCAGCACTGTCAGGATCTGACCATGAAGCGATAGTCCGGCCTAATTCATTATCCAGTTTCTGGATGTAATTTCCAAGAGGTTCCATAGTAACTGTAAGAAAGTGACTGCGTGGAGATAAGACCGAACTGTTTTCCAGAAGATACCCGTATAAAGAATCCAGAAGTGCAACTGTATCAGATCCGCTGTTAACATTAAGATTTTTTATCAACCCGCTTTTAAAGAAAACAATTCCCGGTGGCAATGAAACAGTCAAAGTATCAAGTGATAGGCTGAAAAACCAGGACCGGTTTTCATTACCTGAACCGACACGGTTATCCACTCCAGGTGCGCCGGTAATTTTTACTCTTCCACTCTGGTCTTTATAATATTGAATTTCTGAATAAGCATAAGGATCACCTGACAGAGTATCAAAAGCCTTATATGTACTTTTCAGAAAAATGTTAACCGAATCAAAATCACCAGGAAGATATGAACCTTCAAACACGGTATCAATAAATGGCTTGGTGACTATTCTTTTTCGATTGAGATTATCATAAAATGTGTTGATCACCCGGTCTGTACGGTTATCAATTTTGAATTTGGACTGAACCTCCCGCCCGAAACTGCTGTAAACAGTTGAGACCAGGTTACTGCCGCTGTCGTCTACATTATATACGGTAGTGCGGATATAATCTGGTTCTGACGCCTGGACTGATGCCAGGAAGATAAGCAGAACGTATACTGTCAGTTTTTTATGCATAGGTGATGCACCTTAATGAAAGTGGACCCAGCCCTTACGGTTGGGGTTCAGTTTATAATTGATCCCAGCTCTGACCGGTTTGGGAATATCAGGGATTTAACGCCTGTTCGAATAAATGGTACTCTTTTTTCATTACCAATGTTTTTTGCATTGGTTCATGTTTATTGATTTTATACCATTCTTCCGGACGTCCCTGAAGATCATATTTTACCAGCATTCCAGGATTATTGTTTTCATCAATGGTTATTATCGGCTGATAATAAAGAGTGTCATAATAGGTGGTAGTGACATGTGCATTCTTAGGATAGAAGCGGACATCATCCACATAAGCACAAACGCTTCCGGTAAGGTGTTCGGGCTCTCCGATCCAGGCCCTTGCATACCAGTCGTAACTGGGATTCATTCTGGATGTCACTGACACCGGTATTTCGATTTTCATAAGTTTCCACTTCCCGGCACAATCAGTAGAGTTCAGAGAATCGGCTATGGTACCAAGAGAATCAGCCAGCTGCAGTGTACGTAAAGGCCAGACATCCTGATCATTCAGAGTAGAATGACGGAAATCGGTTTTCATGAGTACCAGCCCTGAATTAACCTTTACCCAGGCACTCATTATATAGGATTTACCGGGTATTATCTGGTTGTCACGGCAAACTGCATATCTATGGGTAAATTTGACAGATCTCTGCCCGAAATGGACTGAATCATTTACAAGCAAAGCATTTGTATACTTTTTCCATCCCTGCAGGGAATCCCACCAGTCAGTAGAATTTCCGGTTTTATAATCGCATGTAAAAACTCCCAGTTCCTGATAACTGCAATTATCGGCACTACCGATTGGAATCTCTCTGGATGTACTGGTGATGGTAGCTGAAAGTTTCCCGGATTTATCCTCTTTCTCCAATGGGATTCCATGCCGGTTGTATTTCTTTACCGATCCGGTATAGTCCCAGTTTCTATTTATATTGTATGAGGCAGAGGCATTGTGATCGAATTGATAAAATTGTCCGGGAGCAGGATTTCCGCTGGCATCACAGGCAGCATTCCAGACAAATGAGGAACAGGGGGCGAAAAATCCGTATTTAGGTTGTTTGCGCCACAGGTTTACCTGAGAGGAACGGTAATCGCTTGATTGTGGGGTTAATAAGTTTTGTCCCTTTTCTTTCTCATATACAAATGATTGGTATTGCTGAGTAAGCATATACCGGTTCTTCATGGCAGTATCAATTTCATGGGCAAAAATGATACCCTGAACCTGGGTATTATGGGTATTCATTATTTTTGCAGTTAACGATGGAGCCCCGTATTTGTAATCTAAAATGCAGGTTGTGTCATAAACCCCGGTATTACAGGAGAGGGTAGTGTCGCTTCGTTTCTCATGAATACCGTAAGGCCAGTGTTCTTTTCTGAAAAGTTTATGGAATGACATCTGGCTGGAAAGGAGCTGATTGTTCTCATTGCGGGTTTCGGTTTTATATACTAAGCCATCCAATTCTTTGTAATCAGGTCTTGCGGTGTAATAGTCGCCGTCATTATAGAAATAGTTGGTTGTCTTCCCGTTATTTTCAGTGGCAACACTCACCTTGTTAAATTTTAATGACCCGATATATGCATCAAAATAGCTGCTGTCATATTCGAAGGTGGTAGTCAGAGTTTCTGCTGTAGAGAGTGAGATAACATCTTTTCTGGAAACTACGTAGGACTTGATTGAGTTGAAATTGTCCTGAAATTTGTGGACGAATTCGATGGTTATTTGTTGTGGATGTAAATTGTGATCATCGACATAACTTGTCGTAGCAAATCCATAACCACCATTGGTTGAACAAAGGGAATATCGTAATTTGTTATCTTTATCATTATGCTCAGGCAAACTATTTGCAGTATTATAATGAATCTTCTTCCAACCACTGCCATCAAAACGGTATATCCAACGATACATCTTGCCCTGAGGGCTTTTCTTCCCTGTGGTTGTTATTGCAAAACTATTATTTCCTGCAACTGCAGAGAATTCATCACCTACATCAGTTCCATCTTCTTTCTTAAGATGCTCCCAGTTGATATCTTTAACCCAGATACTGTCCTGTGCATTATTCAGAGTATGATTTTGCTTCCTGTATAGCCTGAACCTATCATATACTTCGGCATCACCACCTCTGATTGCGATAAAATCAGGTCCAGGAAAAACATTTATGTAGTGTTCGCCACCAGTAAGATTTTCCGATTTCTGTTCTATCCAATCCTTACCGTTCCACGATATTATCCATATATTTTTTTGAGTTGTATCCTTTTCCTTAACTACAAAATAGTCATATGAAGTATAAACAGTTAAATCATTCCCCTTATTTCCTAGTAGTGTACAGTTATATCTGGTTTCCTTAAGACTGTCACCATTCCAGTAATACAACCATAAATAATCATCTTTACTGCCACCAGTTATTACGAAGTAATTATTGCATGCATAAGTAATTCGGTAAGGTTCAGATGAATTATTTGGTAGTAAGTCTTTACGAACCCATACATTTCCATTCCATCTATATACGCATGATTTTTTTGAATTATCCTCGGTAACAACAAAGAAATTATTTCCAGTTGCCACTTTCAGATTTTCCTGACTATTATGTACCTTTATTTCAAAGAGCTGTGCATCATGAATCCATTCTCCCTGATACCTTCTATAAACCCAAATCCTATCTTCATCATGATCCCCGTCACCTCCGACAATCACCAGAAAATCGTTTCCCAAGCATACATTTACCACATGATTGTCTTGATGTGCAGTTGCAATATTATTCAAATGCCATTTACCATTATACCAGAATATAATCAGTGCATCATTATTTGTAGTCCCTGTTTTAGTGTATAAAATCCCGTTATCAAATGCGACTACAGATTTTGGATCTGTATTATGAAAGCCTATGCAATTAAACACAGAGTCCAGTATCCAAGTATGACCATCAAAAGTGTACAACCACAGGCGATCTTTACTTCGTCCACCATGAATAACAATAAATTCTTTTCCATTATCATAGCTTCCACCATAGACCTGTATTCCGTCATCTCCATGAACCCAAGGCCCAACATTGCTATCTAAAACATTCCTGTACAATTTTAGATATCCATTTTTTATAACTACATCACCGATCTTACCTGCAGGACCATAGTGGTTGTAAGTAGAATCATTTTGACTTATTTGAGTATAACTGTATTCAGTTACCGTACCATGATAATCTTTAATATTTTTAATGGCCCCATAATGATAATCCGGATTATATCCACCTTGTATAGAATCACCAGACTGTGTAGAATCATCATAGTACTGAAAGTCATAACGATTCTCCACTGCACCAGCCAGATTATTCCTCCACTCTATGGATTTCAACATCGATTTGACAAAACTGTTTCCAAGATTCTGATTAAGAAATTGATAATCTAATTCTATAGTTTTTACCGGTGTGACGATTTCAGGAGAATACACATGAACCCGTTTTAACCGCTTACTTTCGTACATCTCCATAAATCCATCTGGCTCAGCATGATAGCTATATGGATCATAAGGTTCGATCAATGTGCCATTCTTTTTATCCTCTAAAACAAACTTTAATGATTTACCGCTGGAATTAACTATTGAATCCGGGTAAGATGCTTTGGTATAATACAGATTTAAGCTGCGACTATCAAAATCATCAGTAACAACAGCACAATCCTCTTTCTGGTACCAGTATTTGACAGTATCACCAAAATTATTTATTACTGCTCTCAAATCCCACTGATAAGGATAAAGTGATGGATTTCCAATAGTAACTGTACCTACCACATTATTGCGGGAAAAAGTATATCGTACTGCGCTTTTCAAGGTATCATTAGAACCAGACTTTCCAAAAATCATTATTGTTCCATCGGTATTTGTTATCTGCCAGCAGTCATATATTTTATCCCCGTTGAAATCGATTGGCTCACATTTAAGCCATGGTGTGTTTTCAACATAGAATTTCTTATTTAAATCCTCTGCAGGGATATCAGGATGCCTAAGGTCTTCAATAGGAATAGGTTGCCTTGTTCCATTAGGTGGCGTATACTCAATACTAAGTCCCCGGTCACCATCAGCCTGAAAATACTCGACTTTAATGTTATGGTAGCCAGCAGCTTTGAACCCGGTTTTCCCGTTTTTTTCTGCTTCTGTGCTGTTATAAGGTTTGATTCCGTCGCAATCCACTACCAAGGTATCATCTATATAAAGTCTACATCCATCATCAGATCGTACATGGAACCAATACTCACCACCAACATGCAAAAGCAGTTTTCCTTCAAATATTAAGGCATATCTGTAATTTTCTTTTGTGCGACGGCAATTAAACCAGGAACAACTCCCGCTTTCATCGAATTTCACTGAATCAGAATTTATGCTATCCAAAGTACCATGTTGATAATTGCTGCAAAGCCTGTATTTCAACCGGTCCGGCCTTATCAGACGGTTTACATTTCCTGCACCGGCCACATAATAGAATTCATCATCATCATGGGTTGTGGTACCTTTGTGGTCGCACCTTATGGAACCGAACTGAAGACTCCAGCCTAATCCCACCCAGGACGTAGGCCCGTTTTTATTCATACTGCGTGAATTTACTGTCACATTACTGGAATATGACAAAGCCACCTGTACATCGGTACTGTTATGCCCTTGTAAACTAATGAGCGGAATTGAAAATGCTGCATTACCGGAATACAAATCACATCCTCCAGAAGGTGCCATAAACTGATTGAATGGATTTACAGACTCCGAAGATGTCTGAAGAGCAAATAGCCTTGCAGTTACTATAAACACCACTAACCAGATGAACATTTGTTTCATTTCATTGTAACCTTGTAAAATTATTTACCAGTTTTGACACATTTCACCAAATGATAAAGTACATCTATTAAGTAAAATCAAAACAATCAAATAAATCTTGTTATATTCGATATGCTTGTAAATTATTACATCGGCAATTAAATGTTACCCATATTTACTACATTTATTCTGAATTTCCTAATGTTTTTAAGTATTTCAGAAAAATGTTGAGTAGTATTTAATTGCCGGAATAATAATAAGTTAAGATAAATAAGAATATTCAGCAAAGCAACAAATTTCTTACTAAAGTGTTGACAAAAACTGTCAACACCATATTTGATGTTTTTCTTCATTGTTCATTATGTTGAGTAAATTAGTTTTCAATGAGTCATTTGTATTTACATATTGGTAGTAATAAACAATTATTCTGAATAATCCTCTTCATTCCAGATTTTCACCCGCTTATCATTAACAAAACACTTTTACTCTCTTTTCCATCATTTATACTACTTCTTCCAAATCATCAATTTTTCCGGATATTACCATGCAGAACCTGTCCACTCCAGCAATTGAAATAAAAGAACCAAAGCCCCCTCCCCAGGAACTCTCCATCTCCCATTCTATCCTGTCATATATCCCTTATAGTCTGGCAACTGAATATCTTGCTATTCCTTATAATATAGACACCAGGGGGAAGACTGAAAACCATGATGTTTTCTCCTGATAACCCCGACATCTTGCAAAAACTGCAACTTTTTACCGGAAAACTGATAAAACCAAAAAAAAATCGAGCGGGAAAACCTTCTTAAGCTCATCTCCAAACACTATGGCCCGATATCAGAGAAAAGTCAAAAAGAGTATAAAGAATCCGAAAAACGATTTTCTATCAACCTGACGACATCCACCATTACTATAGTAAATGACAATATCCATGATGTAGCTCTCAAATAGACGCATGATAAAATCTGAAACAATTCGTAATGTAGCCAATAGCCACACTAATGATGGGCTGATTACATTATTGAGAATGCTTTTTCTATACCCATCGATAGTATCACCACTGCGGAGGAAGCAATAAGAGAAGTTTCTGTTCTGGTGTAAAATTATTATAATTTTATGGCTAATCTGACTTAAGTGTGGAAAGTTAGAAAAAAGTGTGTTGGCACCCCTGTTATAGTTTAGTTTTATACCTCTTTCACAGCGAATGATGGAGGTAAAGGATGCCAACGGAAATAGAAATACTAAACCGGCTAATAAATATCAAGGATTATGTTATAGATTTAACAACAACAGAATTCGATGAGGAGAACAAAACAGTAAGATTTTTCATGGTACCTCAACATTCTGCTATCTGCAACCATTGTGGGAGTTTATGCGATCAGGTAAAAGATAGGAAGCTCCGTGCGTATACTGATCTTTTTTTTGGTATCTGGAGAGCTGAAATCTGGATTTATAAGAGGCGTGTAAGATGCAGTAAATGTGGAGTCAGATCAGAGCGAACGCAGTTTGCAGATGACCGTTCAAACTACACCAGGAGATTTGAAGTGTCAGTGTTTAAGGACACCATAGAAGAACCAATTGCAAAAGTTAGTAACCGTTGGGAAATGAGCTGGGATGCCGTTAAAAATATTGAGCATAAATATTTACAGATATGGGAAAAGTACAAAGGTCCACCCAAAAAAGTTAAGTGGCTTGGTATAGATGAGATTTGCTTTGGCAGCAAAAGTAACCTTTATACCATAGTAAGTGACTTGGAGCGAGGTGAAGTATTGGGATTAATATCTGGAAACAGTACTGGTTCTATTGATTCTTTTTTCAAACACGTGGGAGAAGCATTTTGTAACGGTATACAAGCGGTATGTATCGATATGTGGAAGGCATTTGATACAAGTGTCCGGATTAATTGTAAAAATGCCAAAATTATCTATGATAAATTTCATATCATGAGGCATCTTAATAACGCGGTGGATGAAGTTAGAAGAAATGAATTTTTCAGAAAAGGTGATGAAAAGCGAGAAATGATTCGCGGCAAAAGATGGCTGCTGTTGCGCAGGTGGTTTAATCTTTCTGTCAGTCAGAAACACCTCTTGAAGGATGTTTTTGCAATGAACAGAAGGTTGTCAAAAGCACATTACCTTAAGGAAATCTTTGGACATCTGTGGTTTTATAAAAACAGAACCTGGGCACTGAACTTTTTGAATCGATGGCGTGCAGAACTCAGATGGCAACGACTATTGCCGTTAGAGAAGTTTTATTCAATGGTCGAGAAGCATTTGGATGGCATTTTAAATTACTGTGATATTAAACTTCCATTAGGGTTTGTGGAAAGCCTGAATGGAAAAATAAAGACATTACTTAGAAGGACTCGTGGATTTATAAATGAGCGACATTTTGCTTTGCGAATCATGTTTATGACAGATTCACAGAGATACAATTTTCTAAGTGGTTTCCACACTTAAACCAGAATGGCCTAATTTATTGCTTCACCTGAAGGACGGGTAAGCATGGAAACTTCAGGGACTTTTAGTGAAATTAAGCAACTCTTCTTATTTGTAGATATTTCAGGGAAGAAAAGCTTTCTTTCAAGCGGCTATCCCTTGTGCAGCAGATACGATTATAATAACTGCTTCAAGAGCAATGGTTGCATGTATCAATGGAAGCATTCGCAGACTGCGCTTTGGAACAGGCGCAGATAAGATTACGATGCAAGCTGTGGCAAGTAAACATAATGGTACCAGCACGACAAACGCAGCCCACTCCTGTAATTGATTCACCATCAACCATATCAATGAAATATGTGCTACTGAGAAAAGGACTATCCACCAGGCGGTTCCACGGTTACCGTAAAGCAGCGGAATACTTTTCATGCCACGGGCTTCATCATTGCTGACATCAGCCAGATCGTTTACACCCAAATGAACCTGAGCAAGTGGATAAAAAACCAGCATGTAGATAAAAGCCAAAGGCGCTGGCCCGGCCACAGCCATAAAACCTGCAGCCGGAAACAAGGTAAAATCGGTACGGCCTAATAGTTGCGAAAACGGGAAACGCTGGTTGCGTTTTTTCACCTGATAAAACACTTCCACTAAATAGCAATAACATAAAGACAATAACACATAAACAGACTGCGGAAATGGCAGGAAAAAAATCAGGATTACAGTCAAAGCGGTAAAAATCCAAAACACCAAAAGAGCGGTCGATGGTTTCATTTGCCCCTGCGCTATCGGACGCCGTCCAAACGGGCGCCAGTAACGGGTAAGCCCGTCAGTCTCAATATCCTTTTTATCATACTCACGATCGACATAATCATTGAGCACAATGCCACCAGTTCCTCCCAGAAAACCAATCAGTGCAACATGGAGAAGAGAGAGCCAGGAAAATCTACCAGTAGCCTCAAATCCAAGCATAGCACCAGAGCAGAAAAGTAACGGCCACACCGGAGCAAAATGCAAACGAGTGAGATCAACGAAATTTTTAATACGGGAAGTCATAGGGTGAAAAATAATTCCCGCGGAAGATAAGTAAAGTTATCTCCATAAAAGTGTAATCAAACCAAAGCTGTTAAACCCGGTTGAAGCTGCGATCGCGATTTGCATGACCTGATGATAATCAGGGGACAAGCTATTAAAGACAATTTTCCAGGAAAATCTTAAAAAAAGTAAGAAAGCCGGAATCAGAAGCAATAGAAACAAAACGGCACACATTGTTCCTATAATTGATATGAATAGGTATGTAAAGCCTGTTACCGAAGCCCCAAACAGCACCCCAGACAGTATGATTGTTCCTCTGACGCCTGCATATCTGCTGATGGTAATATCTCCTCTTTTTTCGTCTTGCTGATGCTGGAAGATTTCAAGCAGTGGTGATGCCGCCAATATCATCAAAGTCATACAAATAGCAGCTATCAACTGATCTGATGATGGCAGGGCAAAGCCATTCTCTGAGAGCGAAGATGTTATGGCGATAAATGTGATAAAACCCTGCCCTATGCCGGTGATAAGCCACCCTGTAAAGGGCCACCTTTTAAGCCGGGTCTTATCCCAGCTGTAAAGAATTGAAGCTGAAGCATAAAGGAGACATCCCCAGGCCATAACCGGTCCTGCAAAGAACGCTGTCAAGACTGCTGCGGTTTTAAAACCCAGAGATACCCAAAGTAAATCAGATGTCACCACAGGAGGTTTTCTGAGCATACCGATACTTTCGGTATCCCTGTCATAATATGCATTAAATCCGCTGGCACCCGGATAAAGAAACACATGAAGTGAGATGAAAATGACAATCGCATTGCAGGGATCAAACCCGGGCGATACAGTCAGTGCAATCAGAAATACTGGAAGCAGGAAAAGAGAGAAGGGTATTCTGAGATGTAATAATGTTGACCGGGAAATCAGGGGAAAATGGATCTGCATACCAGGAAATATCATTAACAGAGGTGTAAAAGGGAAAAGGTGCGATACAGATCGCACCAAAAAAGCTCTTCCATTTACATATTCACAATGCTTGAGGCAAATCTCTTCCCCAGCTCATATCCGCTGTTAAAAAGCTCGGGACTGACTTTTCCGGGAAACTCCAATCCTTCGGTGATCTCCCACTGAATGGCAGAAGTCATCTCCTGCACCTTTTTAAAAGCCCCCTTACTCCATCCATAACTTCCAAAGTACACAGCCTTTTTATTACGGATGTTTTTCAGAACTGCTTTTTCCAGAATCTGCTGCATATAAGGAAACAGGGAGACTTCATAGGTAGGAGCTCCTATGACCACCCCCTTATTTTTAAGCAGTGATGGAAGCATATAGCTTGTGTGAGTGCGGGCAACGTCAAAGATTTCAGGTGTTAAACCGGCATCGGCTATTCCCTGGGCCACCGCATTCATCATGGTTTCTGTGTTTCCATACATTGTTCCGTAAAGAAGAGTGATTCCCTTATCACCACCATCGCTACTGCATTGAGCCCATCTTTTGTACAGGTTGACAATTTTACCCGGATCTTTCCGCCAGATAAGCCCGTGAGATGGTGCAATCATGGAGATGTCAAGGTCACCCAGTTTGGAGATTGCATTTAATACAGGTGTGGAAAACTTGGCCACAATATTTGCATAGTATCGGAGTGATTCTTTTTCGTAAAAAGACAAATCACCATATTCATCTTCAAAGAAAGCCCCCTGCAAGGCTCCATATCCTCCGAATGCATCGCATGAAAAAAGCACTTTGGAAGAAATATCATAAGTAACCATGGTTTCCGGCCAGTGAACAAAAGGAACGTGAAAAAACTGAAGTTTATGATTGCCGGTATCGATAATCTCACCATCATTGACAGCTCTGATATTCTGACTTATATCATAATAATCCTTGAGCATTTTAACTGCTTTTTGAGTGCAGATTATCTCGAAGCGGTCATTTATCATACGCAGGGTTTTAAGCACCCCGGTGTGATCAGGTTCCATGTGGTTGACTATAACATAATCAAGCTGCTTAAGATCAACAACCCTGGAGATCTGGTCGAAAAAATCATCTGTTTTAAAACCTCTGGAGAGATCGACAAGCACATTCTTTTTGTCTTTAATAACATAGGAGTTGTAAGAAATCCCCACACCATCTATAGGCCATAATCCCTCAAAAAGATCGGTAGTTCTATCATTAACTCCAACCCAGAAAATATCATCCTTAAGACGGACATCATTCATAATACCTCCCTGAGCTTGTTTATAATCATGATAACAGGATAAAATAATTTTAGGCGCTGGCTGAACAGACTATTTGTTCTGGTAAGTATGAATTCTATAAGATAAAGCAGAAAAAAAGTAGCAGTGTTAGTGAGGCATTATTAAAGGCAGGGGTAAAGTTTCACCTTACCCCTTATTTTAAGAATCAGTTTTCAGGCCTCTTTTTTAATTCCGAATAACCGGGATTTGATCTTCTCACCCCACTCTTCGAAAATTATGTAAAGGCACGGAATCACAATCAGTGTCAATAGTGTGGTTGCAGTCATACCGCCGATAACCGCTACTGCCAGGGGAGCCCAGGTCTCTGAACCGTCTCCTAACTTAAGAGCAAGCGGAATCATACCGATAATGGTAGTCAAAGCAGTCATTAGCACAGGTCTTATCCTGGTAATTCCACTTTCTTCAGCGGCCTCATACAAACCAGTGCCACGGGCTCTAAGCTGATTGATATAATCAACCAGAACGATACCGTTGTTTACAGCGATTCCAACCAGTATCACTATACCTATCAATGCCATGACGCTGATCGGAGTATTGGTGATAAACATAAATATGAAAACACCGATAATTGACAATGGAACTGTAAACATTATGATGAAAGGATCCACCAGTGATTCAAACTGACTGGCCATCACCATATAAACCAGCAGTGCTGCAACCAGAACAGCTAGTATTAAATAGAAGTATGCTTCCTGCTGATCCTCAGCGGTACCGCCCATGATCAACATTAAATCAGAGGGGACAGCGATTTCCGACTGGATCTGCTCCACTTTCTTTACAGCAGTCTTCAGATCGATTCCAGCAAGATTACATCCTACTGAAACATATCTCTCCTGGTTTTCCCGGTAAATGGTAACCGGTCCCTGTGTTTCCCGGATATCTGCAATCTGACGCAAAGGAACGGCTCCGCCTGCAGGGATCGGAATAAGCAGATTCCCCAGGGCTTCTCTGTCCTGGCGGTACTTTTTATCCAATTGTACATAAATATTGTACTCATCGCCCTTTTCCCTGTATTGCGAAACAGTCTTTCCCTGAATAGCGGTTGACACAATTGAGGCAACCTGGATGTTGGTCAGGCGCAGATCATTTAATACATCCTGTTTCAGATGTACATCCAGCTGCGGAATGTAATCGTTTACATTCACTCTTACATCCACCAGTCCCTCCACTTTTCCCATTCGTGCTTTCAGATCGTCGGCAATTGCTTTGGCTCTGTTCAGATCATTACCTACAACTTTGATCTCTATCGCACTCTCTCCACTGGACATCATATTACCGCTTTCAAAATGATAAGAGATCCCTGGAATTTCATCCAGTTTTTTACGTAAAGCTATCTCTATCTCCTTCTGACTTCTTTTCCTTTCGCTTTGGGGCTGAAGTCTCAGAGTAGTATTAATAGTGTTACCTGCAGAACCACCAGGATTAAAACCTTGCTGTACACCAAAGCGGAAAGTGGCGGTAACAATCTCAGGCACAGTTTCTTGAAGAATCTTTTCCACCTTAATAACCGTTTCTCTCAGAGAAGTCAAAGGCACTCCTGTTGCAGATTCAATAGTTACATTGATCCTTCCCTGATCGTTTTCTGGCATGAATTCACCACCCATAAATGGCACTAAGCAACAGGAAAAGACAAGCATCACTATTGTGATAAGCAACACATATTTTTTATGATAAAGCGACCAGTGCAGAAGCTTCTGGTATTTATCGGTCAGCTTTTTTAATATATTTGGCTTATCACCCTTCTTGCTTTTTTTACTATCCAATTTTACTTTCAGAAGCACCGATGCCATCATTGGTACCAATGTCAAAGCAACCAGAAGTGAAACCGAAAGACTGAAGGTAACGGTAAGTACCATCTCCCTGAATAGCTGCCCGGTAATTCCTGGAACAAAAAGCACTGGGACAAAAACACTCAGAGTTGTAAGAGTTGAGGCGATAATTGCCGTGCTCATCTCAGAAGCTCCCTTTTCAGAAGCTTCTACACTTTTATGCCCCAGGCTCCGATAGCGGAAAATATTCTCCAGAACAACGATGGAGTTGTCCACCAGCATTCCTATTGCCAGTGCAAGTCCAGCCATGGAAATAACATTAAGAGTCAAATCGGACAAATACAGCACAGCAAAGGTCAGTATTATCGATATCGGCATGGAAATAGCCATTATCAAACTGCCGCGAAAGCTTCGTATAAAAACAAAAATAACCAGAATCACAACGATAAGAGACATTATTGCTGTGTCAGAGAGGTTTTTTAAAGAGTTGGAGGTAAATTCCGAAGTGTCAAACAGTATTTCAAAATCAACGCCCTGAGGAAGGACTTTTTTAATTTTTTCCAGTTCCTTTTTTACTTGTCCGGCAGCCTGCACTGTATTGGCATCCGATTGCTTGCTTATAATTAATGCGACTCCCTGCCTGCCATTAACACGTACATCACCGGTCTGTTCCTTAAAACCATCCTTCACTGAAGCCACATCTTGTAGTTTCAAAGGAACAGTTCCGGGTTTTACAACTACATTTCTGATCTGTTCCAGACTTCTGTATTCACTGTAAATACGGAGATTAAATTCTTTGGTAAATGTCTTGATATTTCCGGAAGATACCAGGCCTGCACTGCTTTGGATTGCCATAGCCACATCCTGAGGCGAAAGCGAATGCGAAGCTAACAGCACCGGATTAAGATCTACATTGATCTGACGCTCAAATCCACCGGAAATCTCCACAGATGCAACTCCCTCGACTCGCTCAAGAAGAGGTTCCACCCTGTCTTCACCAAGCTTGCGAAGCTCTGCCGGTCCAAGATCCTTGGAGTTCATGGACAACATCAATATGGGCATCATTGATGGGTTCAAAGCCAGCACAAACGGCTCCTCTGCATCACTGGGAAGATAGTCCCTTATCATGTCAAGAGCATTTCTTACATCTGTTTCTGCCTTGTCCATGTTGGTTCCATAAACAAACTCCAGCATTACCATAGAGTTGCCGTTGGTCGAATTGGAGGTGATTTTCTTGATGTTTTCGGTAGCGCTCACCGCCTCCTCGATAGGCCTGGTGACCAGATTCTCGATGTCTTCAGAGCTGACTCCCGAATAACTGGTAAACACCAGCACTATCGGGAAGTCAATGTCCGGAGTCATTGCTACTTTTAATTGGGTCAAAGAGAAAATTCCAAACCCGATAGCAATGATATAGATCATCGCCAGCGTGACTTTTCTTTTTATTGAGATTCCAGTTAAGTTCATCTTTTTACCGTCCCGCCTTAGTAATTACTCTTAAAGAGTCTCCATCTTTTACAATATTTTGTCCGGCAACTATTATACTGTCCCCGAAATTTGCACCCTGGGCCAGTTCTATAAAACCACCGGAGAGCAATCCCGGAGTAATGCTTTTCTTCACAGCTCTGCCCTTATTCACCACATAAACGAAATAATCGGGCTTCTCTGTCTGAATACCCTTTTCATCAGTCAGAACATGTGTGTAAGTCATCACAGTCAACTCGCTAACCACCACAGTCCTGTTATGGCTGGATGTCTGCACCAGAAACTCACCAAAGAGCCCTGATTTTAACAGATTATTCTGATTATCCAACCTGACCTCTATCTCCAGAGTTCTGGTCAGAGGGTCAACCGCTTCGTCTATTCTATCCACAACACCTGAAAACTGAGTATCGGGTAATGACGGAAAAGAAGCTTTTACCAATTGTCCAACAGATATCTTCTGTATATCCACTGCCGGTACTCTCAGTTTAGCCTTCACTGTATTTGCATTCACGATTTTTATAACCTGCTGCCCTGCAGCAACCATTTCATTGACATCGAAATAAACCATTCCCACACGTCCATCAAAGGGTGCCCTCAGAATGGTGTTCTCATATTGCACATCTGCCTGTTCCATCGAGGCAGATGCCTGTTCCAGGGCTGCCTGAGCTACATCATACTGGCTTTTGGCCATATCAAACTGCTGTTTGCTGATAGCATTTTTAGCCAGCAGGTTCTTCATCCTGTTATAATCATCTAGTTTTGATTGCAACTGGATTTTTGCACTCTTCAGACTTGCTTCGGCGAGCAGTTTCCCCTGCAATGCAGCTTTATTATACTGAACCGCCAGAATCTGCCCTGCTTGAACCCTGTCTCCAGGCTTAACGTTAACAGAAGTCAACTTTTCCGAAACTTTACTGTATACAAAAGCGTCATTCTTTGCTTCGATACCACCGGTCAGTTTGATATAACTTGAAATGGAATCCGGTGCAGCTACATATACCTCCACCGGAATGACTCTCTCAACCTCTTCCACTTTTTTCTTTTTACAACCGATTATCATTACCGATAATGACAAAACAATCAATGTGAAAAAACCTGACTTCATTTTCATAATGGTTCCTTATAATTAAGTTTATCCCTTATTTCCTTTTGATTATTGAGCACTGTTTGATGAACCTGAACCAAGCCCACCCATGTCCAGATTGATTACAGCCAGCTTGAGACTGGTAGCAGTCTGCAATGCTGCATATTTAGCGGAGACTAAGGAGTTGTGAGCATCAAGTAGTTCGTACATAGGAATCACCCCTTCTTCATATTTTGCCAGCGATGCATTATAAGCCTTTTCCCGGGCTTCCATCAGTAAATCGGCAGCTTCAGTTTCACTCTGCAGCTGTTCGACTTCATGATAAGCGTCAAGCACTTCCTTTTCTACTGTAGCCTTCTTCTCCTGCAGCACCTCTTTAAGTGCAAGTTGCTGCTCCCTGGCTTTCTTTAGCTTGAAATTGCGGTCTCCCCAATCCAACAGATCAAATTTCAATGATATGCTGGCTGCCCAGTTGTATCTCCACATCTCCCTGATATCAGGTTCTGGGCTCTCATTTGAATAACCGAATCCTGCAACTATGGAAGGATAAAATGCTGATTTGGCAGCTTTAATGCCAAGATCCGCCAGATTCATCTTCAGTCTTGCCTCTTTAAGGTCAGATCTTCCTGATAATGCACTGCTCACTGTAGAATCCAGATTCACATTGCGTGACAAATTACCTTCTGCACTGGTATCTATCAATTCTATCTCTGTAGTTGCAGGAAGCCCAAGGAGAATGGCGAATTGCCGTTTCATCGATGAAACCGACTTGTTTACCTTCAACTCATTCATTCTGGCCTGAGCAAGTGAAGCCTTGGTAAGGAGATAATCATGCTCGGTAGACATCCCCTGCTCCATCCTGGCCTCCTGGTTGGAAGTCAATTCTTCAAGCTGTTTTATGGCTTCACTGGCCACTGATCCTGATTTCTGAAGACTGACTATACCCCAGTAAATCTGCAAGACTGCATAGCGGATTTTCTGCCGCACAGTTTCTGCACTCTCTTTAGTAATTGTACTGGAGAGTTTCGCGCTGTTAAGTCCGTTCAATATCGCAAATCCGGTAAATATCGGCTGTTGTACCTGAAGACCATAATTGAATGAATTCTCATTCAAACCGAATGCACTTGCCATACCAGGATCAAAAAGGCCACTTATCCCTTCTATCTTTTTTCGGGAATAGGAACCGCTCACGGAAACACTTGGCAAAAATTCAGTCGTAGCACTCTTTATGTCGTATTCGGCCTGTTTCTGCTGATGCTCAAGCACTTTTATCGAATGATTATTCTTCATCGCCATCTCAACAGCTTTCTCTGCAGATACCTCAACTCTCTGCACTGATTGTGCAAAAATCTGGTATACTCCTGCAACCAGTAGCAGTAGTGTATACCGAACCGGCTTTGCACAACATTTTCCTAATTTCATATACCCCCCTGTAAGATTTCCTGCATCGGTCTACCAGGCTTCAAGAAGACGTGGCAGGCCACTATCAAAACAAGTGTAAAATATAAGAACATGGTGTAACATCCTCTTTTCGTCCATGTAACATTTTGTAACAACATTTTATGAGCATCTGGTTACAACACCTTAACAAATCTCTCTATAAGGGTAAAGTGATGGTAACAGTTGTCCCGATATCCAGATCACTTTGGATCGAGATCCTGCCATTATGAGCTTCCACTATTTTTTTAGTTAAACTCATCCCCAGTCCATACCCCCCGGAATTATACCTCCTTGCTTTGTCTACCCTGTAAAACGGCTCAAAAATAAACGGCAGTTCCTTCTCAGAAATCCCGATACCATTATCACTGACAATGATAACAGCCTTATTTTCAACTGCAGCATAACTGATTTCCACCGGCTTACTTTCCGGTTTAGAGTACTTGATGGCATTATCGATGATATTTGACAAAGCCATTCTCATTCTTTCCTTATCCATCTGGACATCCAGGGCACCATTACTCTTCAACGTTACTGAAGGTTTAATCTGCTTTCTGCTATCTGCAATTTCGCATAGCAGTTCCCCAAGATCTACTCTGTCCAGCTTTACTTTTCCATAAGAGCTATCCAGTCGCGCCTCCTCCAGAATAACACTGGTCATCTTCTCCAAAGTGGAGATGTTGTTCTTTATAGTCTGCCTTATATTCCCCTCAGGCAAAAACTCCAATGCAACCAGCATCCTGGCTAATGGAGAACGCAACTCATGGCTTATATCCCGAAGTAGCTGATCCCGCGCTTTTATGTCGTTGCGGATATGACGAGCCATATCATTGAAGGATTGTATCAGTTGTCCAAGCTCATCAGAAGATTTTTTAGGAAGTTCAATATCGAAGTCACCCCCACTGGCCTGCTTTACCCCTTTATGAAGTACTCGCAGTGGCTTGAGCAGGTGACGAATATACATATGAGTAAGTCCGAATACGATTATCAGTATCACAGACCAGATCAGCAATAATTCCCAGGGAAAACTAAGCTGCAAAAAAGGGTTTATCACCTGAAAAATGTATCTCCCGGAGTCAGTCTGGAATGAACAGACCAGACGATTGCGATACCATAATACCGGTTTTTTAGTGGATCTTCTGTCGAAAAGATCAAAATCAGGTATCTCACTGGAACTGGACCACTCAAAGGTATCGTTTTTGAACCTCATTGCCAGCCCCTGCTCTTTCAATATCTTCAAAGCAGAAGCCGTATCTTCCATATCTATCAAACCGGATATGAATCTGGAATGACTCAGAAAAATTTCATGAATCGGAAGCTTAGCACGTAAATGACTGAAGTAAACATGCAGAGCGATGTGAGTACTTAACACTACTGCTAAAGTTGCGGAAACTATCAGGATTGTAAATCTGGTGAAAAGTGAAACTTTTTTCATAAAACCGGTCTTATTGATTCGTCAGAAAAACATACCCTACACCGGTAACTGTTTTTATGTAAATAGGATTTCTGGAATCATCACCAAGCTTCTGTCGAATCCTGCTTATCAACATATCAATAGAACGGTTTGAAGACTCCCAGTCTATTCCCCGAAGATGCTCAATGAGCTGGGCTCTATCCAGCACCCGCCCCTTGTATCGAATCAGGTATTGAAGCAGTTCATATTCATTGGTAGTCAAATTAACTTCTTCACCGGAAAGCGACACACTCCTGGAAGAAAAATTAATGATCAGATCACCATAACGCTCAAAATGCACAGAAGACTGCTGTGCCTCCCCTGATCTTCGTAAAATCGAGCGCAACCTGGCCACCAGCTCTCTAGGCTCAAATGGCTTGGGAAGATAGTCATCCGCACCAATCTCCAATCCAACAATCCGGTCGTGTACATCTCCTCTTGCAGTAAGCATCAGAATCGGAGTCGTATAGCTCTTCCGTATTTCTTTACATACAGAAAAACCATCCATCTCCGGTAACATTACATCCAGAATTATTGCATCAGGCATACATTTTTCAATAGACTCAATCCCGCTCTGAGGGTGTTCAACTGTCTGCACTATAAAGCCATGAGTACCCAGATACTCCTGTAACAACGAATTGAGCTCTCTATCATCATCAATTACCAATATCTTCTCATTCATCTCTGCCTCTATATCCTGAAAAGAACGTCTTTTTATCCTGCACTCCTCTATTATACCTCGTTTTTATATCAAAACTGTTTCTGGAGTGTAACAGTGTGTAACAACAATAAACCATAATATTAGATATTGTTTTAACTTTATTCTCAGCAGGATTTATTTTGAACGCATAAATTTAGATAATCAGATTAAAAAATGCAAAATTTCCTACTCACTTGATCTCTAAACCACTCTGCAATAGAACATCCCCACACATTCAGTGCGGGATGAGAGTGGGAGGTTTCATACACAATTTTTACCCCACTGCCGCTTTAAAAATCTTGAAAAAAAGTCCATCAGATTTGAATGGATATGTTATGGATCCTTTTAAATACGCTAAAATCTTAATTTGCACTAAAACAAAACGTTAAAGTGTTTCTGTTTGATGAACATTAAAAAACTGTTATAATTCCCAACTACATCTTTGGGGCAGGCAGAATCAAAGAGGAAAAAATGGTTGTACCAGAATATTTCTGATTATATAGATGATAATCCAGATATACGTAGCACATCGAAGATATGCATCTACTCGCCATCTTACAAAATCGAATTCACTGCAATCCCTGAGCTCAGCCATGAAGGAATAATCAAAAAAAGTGGTCAGCAGATGATACATCGCAGCCAGATACAGCACCTCTGAAGGCAAAGCACCAATGATCTGAATCCCTATAAAATAAAGCAGAGAGATTAATACAGTGACTATTGTCCAGATGTTGAGCACCTGCAATGACATTGCACGGCCTGATCTCTGGACTGTAAGGCAATCATTTATCATCACCAGTGGTTCTTTAAAAGCCTGGTTTATTTCGCTTTTAAAAAGCATTACTGTAGAAACCAGAAGTGTCAGATAAAGTGCAAACATAGTGGTCTCTGATTTCAGATTTCAGATTTCAGATTTTAGATTTTAGATTTTACTCCAGCATTTCAAAAAAAAGATTCAGGTCATGATCCCAGAGTTCAAGAAAAGAACCACAACAACTCTGATCGTAAGGCCCTGGATAAAACGCTTTAATTTGCAATCCGTGCTCTTCAGATATATTAAATGATGAAATCGCTGAGTTTCTATTTATTAAATTTACCAGCGAGAGATTTTCTGCTGTCTGCGGATCCAGATCTGTATCTCCTGTCACTACAGTTGAAAAAACCAACCCCTTGTCAGTCTCCTGAACGGCAAACCACATCCGTTCCGGGTGTTCAAATGTGAAATACCCCTGCTGTTTTTCTACACTATAGCCTGAATTCTGGAGATAAGTGGTGACTTCTTCCATCAATGATCCGCTCATAAAGGTCTCCTTCAACCAGCTTACTTTAAATGTTTACATAACCACAGCCGGCAGTGCTTTGATATGTTACTGGTTCAGCATTCCTGCCTGACCAGATATATAATTACTCAATAAATAAATTTTATAGTAAAAATGGGATAAAAACAATAACGTTATTCCTTAAGATTAAGAAATTATTGTTTTAGGATGCAAACGCAGGATAGCACATCTGATGTGAATAAATGAAGCTTATGAACTCTACACAAAAAAGTTCAGCCGAATGTTTTATCAGTAACTATCATATCGATAGGACAGGTCAGAAGAAGGACTGTGAGTTGTATACTTCGTTTGGAAATTTGGCAGGATTAGAGGGAAGATGAGCATAAATACTCATCTTCCCTTTACAAATAACTTATTTGATACCAAAAAATGAATCGATTTTGCTGGCGACATCATCTCCGGTAATAGAGACATCACTTGAATCATCAGTTTTAGAATTTAATTCAAAATTTGCAGGTGCTTCATCCAGAATTGTATCGGAACTGCCATTATCACCCCTGGCAACTACAATTTTCTCCTGCCCCTTTATTGTATTTTCTGATGGATCCTCTTTCTTTGCATTCAAATCCTTGCTGCCCTCAGCTTCCCTGGCAGATGAAGCATATTTGGGAGGTAAGGCATTTTTATCGATACTTTCAATGTTTATGGAACCAGTACGTAGAAATTTCCCCATATCCAGGTCCATAATCGTTTCCATAAGCTCCTCATCCTGCATTTCCTTAGCAACCTGCTCGAATTCCTTTTGAAATGAACTTTTCTGTTCTTCTGAAGTCTCAATGATTGGCTTATCAGTACTGGCAGAATCCGGTTTCTTGTCCACATCCATTGTAGCATCACTGATTAATGCTGAGTTCTTTTTGTCTGAAGTTTTCTCCGGGCTGACCTCGAAGATAATTTCATCTGCAAAGTTTTCAGAACCATCTCGTTTTATATCTTCAACTACAGGATATTTCTCTTCAATCATCACCTGATCACCTACAATAACTGGTTCTTCTTCTACAATAACTGGTTCTTCTTCTGCAATGACCGGTCTATCTTCTGCAATGACCGGTTCTTCTTCTGCAATGATCGGCTTATCTTCAATAATGACCGGTTCTTCTTCTGCAATAACCGGTTCTTCCTCTATGCTTACAGGGTTTTCATCGGGTCCCAGACTTGTAAATTCAAAAGCTGGTACTTGTTCTTCATTTTTACACTCAATATCATCAGAGACGATCTGCACATCAATGGGTTCCTCTTTCGATTTAACAATATGATCTATATCGAATTCATCTCTTTTGTCCTCCTCAATCATCACACGATCATCTGCAGCCCTATCAAAATCCTGACGGTTTTTATCAGTGTCTTTTACAGTTAAATCAATTATACCCACAGATGAGCCATTCACAGGATTATCAGTAAAGAAGCCAGTTTCCGGAACAGAACTGTTCTTTTCTACATTGGGGATGGGAGTCAAATCCGGAAGATTGTCCACAGAATCCATCCCACTGTTAAAATCTGGCTGGCTGTCAAACTGCAGATTGGGTATTTTTCCATAAGCTATCTGGGAATATTTAGTAAACTGCAGGTCGGTGAACTTTACAAAGTACAAATCAAGCAGATGCATATTTGGCTTGTAGATTTTGTTAGCAGCATCCAGTTTGGAACACAGAGAAGTACGAAACTTATCTTCAGAAAGTAATCCGGTTCTGAAAGAAGTGACTAGTGTATCGATATCAGTGAAGTTTTCAGCAATCGAACGAATTACCTGGTTGCGTTCTTCAATAGCTGCAGCTTGCCTTTTTTTATTCTGGTTAAAAATCAGAAAAAGTAATAGAGCTGAGACCAGGGTTCCAGCTAAAAACCCTGCAACCAGACTTAGAAAAGACGAATCCATAAATCCTCCGTTTAGCGGTTAAGTTCTCATCCAAAATAACACAAGGCATGTTTGAGTCAAAAGCTAATAGTATACTCCGGATAAATAATATTATAATTCACCCAGGAATATAAGTCAAACATTTCGCTTATATCCCCCGGTTACAAACAATGTCATATACCTTGCGATATTTGCTTACAGCCTTGTCCCAGGAAAAACATTTAACACTTTCAGTACCGTTTAAAATCATGGCAGCATATTGCTCTGGTATTTCATATAATTCAGAAGCGGAAAGCAGTGCACTATGTGCCGAGTCAACCATTGCGTTAAATAATGGATTCTCGATTCGCGACTCCAAAGGCATTTTAAGTAAGTCCCGCCATTTATATTCAGCCAGATCATCTGGATAGCTTTCTCTGTATAAAATCCCGGTAGGTGGTGCAGATTTCTTTTTATTGAAAATGCTGCTGTAAAAGGGTGGCAGGTTCACCTCATTATAAGGATTTATCTGTAGGCATAACCCTCCTGTAGCCCTGGCCAGAACAGGAACTCCACGAATGAGCCCTTCAGTAGCTGCACCAAATGGTTCATAAAAAGAGGGCATTAAAAGAAAACTGGAGCCCTGAAGGAAACTCTGATACTGACTGTTTGAGATTCTGAAGGGCCAAATGGTGATGTCACCTTTACAACGCTCTGAAAATTGCTCAAAAAAAGAGAGATTTCTGGTATTTGATGCAGAAGAAGGACAAAAAAACAGTTTTGCACTCCCCCTGGCTAACCGTTCGAATGCATGAAAAATGACCTCAAAACCTTTCTGCATTATATCCAGGCGGCCAGACATAAAAAAGATTGGTGCAATAGAGTCCGGTTCTATAACCAGTTTGCCTATGATTCCAGGATAACTTGAGGAGTTCAATTGTTCAATAAAGAGTTCCCGGAAACTCTGCTTCTGTCCTAAAATTGAATTGAAATTATTCTGCAGAGCCTTAGTTATAGCAGAATCAGAAAAGGGACAACTAGGCTCACCAAACATGCCATTTTCAATGCCAATGGGCGGATTAAGAGAAAAGTAGCTCTGGAGGTGATCTGTAAAAATGCCCCTTTGGATGGGATCATGACGAAGTTCATGAGCAAATGGCGTACTGACAGTGGTAAGAGGTCCGTTCAAAAGAGGCAGACTGCACTGCAAGACAGTATGCCCTGGAATAAGCTTATTGAAAAAAAGTAACTTGAATTTATCTGGAATCCCGGCATCAAAACTATTATGCAATGTCAAAATAGTGCGTGCCTGGTTTAAAAGATTACTGATAACAGCATACTTTGAAGTTATTGAAATGGGGGCAGTTTCCCAATCATGAGCATGAAAAATAAGGTTACTCTTGTAACCCAACCTATTCATAGCAAATGGGACCGCAGCAGAAAATGCCAAAGAATCGAAAAGCAGTTTTTCATCTGAATCATCGTAAAAATAGGGGTTATCCCCAGCATTAAAATGATTTTTTATTTCAAGATGAAATGACGGAATCTCACTGGATGTATCCTCATAACAGTTAAGCATTCCCTCATAATTGCACAAATGAAATACAGCATCACTGAACTTTAGCTTTAATACTCCCTCATCACGTGCCTTTAAAACAGCTGAATTACCGGAATGAAAAGGAGTCAGAAAAATGACTTTCTCCCCATTTTCAACAAGCCACTTAGGAAGAAGTCTGGCTACAGCAGCCAAACCGCCCAGAGAAGCATAACTATTTTCAAATGATAAAAAGACAATGACTCTTTCTGAAGATTTGAAAACCCTTTCAGAACGATACAGAAGGTCAAGCTCACGTTGGCTGAAGATCCCATGAAAATTCCTCAGTATCAGCACCCAGCTGTCTAGTTTTGTCTGGACTATATGGTCAAAAATCCCAAAATTTTCAATCATCATTCCGCCTTATCCACTGAAGAGAATTCAACACCACAATGACTCTTCCGGTCCCTGTTTCCCTTAAGCATCCAGAGAAGCCCAAAAACAGCCGGAAAAATCACATTGATCAATAATATCAAACCTGAAACACCGAAAGCAACAGCAGCAGCTTGCGGTGTTGATGATGAAACTGGTTCAAGTTTTCTTAAAAAAAGAGCAAACGAAAACTCTCTGATTCCAATATTTGCTACTAAAAATGGTACAAAAAGCATCAACGCATACGCCTGCCCAGCTATTATACAGTTTTTCAGAAAATTACCGCTGCCAAACATCTCCAGAAGAATAGCTGTCTGTAAAATTAAGCAGAGTTGTGATAACGCTGAAAATAACAATAAATTCCTTACAGGTAAAGTATGTAATTTTGATGCAGATAACCTGATCATGTCAGAAGCAGACTTGAAAAGTCTGATTTCAGCAATCTTTCCAGAAATGATCCGCAGCAAAAACCCGGCTGAACAGAAAAGCACGAATGAAACTGCCAAAAGGATTTCAAAATAGACAAATGCATTAATATTAAAGCTGAAAAATTGAATGATTACAGATATCAATCCAAAAGTAACAGTCAGAAAAATCCCATAGAAACGTTCAATGACCACTGCCAGTACGGAAACCGCTTTTTTATCAGAAAACGTACCCACTCCCTTGAAAAACTCTCCTATTCTCCCGGGAGTAAGAAATGCCAGAAAAGAACCAATGAGCATTGTTTTAGCAGCAACCTGGATACCGCAAGGCAGCGATTGAGACCTGAGAATTACCTGCCAACGCATAAGCTGAAAATAAAAACTCAATCCACTCAACATAAGTGCAATCAATATGGAGAAAGGGCTGATCCGCCCGATAATCAACTGAAAATCATTCTGTTTTAAGCTTCTATTAACCAGAATTACAAAAAAAAACGTTAATCCAAGTTTCAGAGAACTTTTAAACAGAGTACTTTTAAAGAAGGTGAACAGATGTTTTTGCTTCTCTGGAGATGCCGGGGTAATATCTGATTGAATGCATTCGCTTTTATGCATGATCTGCCCTGAAAAATAGTTACTCCTGAACCGGTTGTACAGGCAGATCAGAAAATAGTTAACCTGTATCTATCTTACAACATATTAACTGGATCTACATCGATAATCACTTTCAGGTTTTTGGGCGGTTTAGCGTTGCCTTTTCTGATCTGATTTAAAGCCAGTCCCAACTTGCGTGCTGATTGCGCTTTAATAAGCAGGGAATATCTTGACTCATTGGCAATTCTCTCAAGCACAGCTGGTGTCGGTCCAAGGATTGTGAATTCATTAGCTGCGAAATTCCGCAATGCAGAAGAAATTTGGCAGATTCTCTCCCTTACCTCCTTCTCAACACCTCCTTCAACAACTATTCTGGCCAGCCTGCTAAATGGCGGATAATTCAATTCTTGACGGTTTTTCAGCTCATAATTAAAAAAGAATTCGTAATCATGCTTCTGCGCGCTTTTTATAGCTAACTCCTCCGGACAATAAGTCTGAATCACCACCTCCCCCATACTGTCAGCCCGACCAGCCCGTCCGGCAACCTGAGCCAGCAGCTGAAAAGTTCTTTCTGATGCTCTGAAATCCGGAAAATGCAACCCGGTATCTGCCTGTAACACACCAACCAAAGCAATATTGGGAAAATTCAACCCTTTAGAAACCATCTGAGTCCCTACCAGAATGTCCGCCTCCCTATCTGCAAATTTTTTAAGTATGGAAACATGAGAGCCCTTGTGTCTGGTGGTGTCCTGATCCATGCGCAATATCCTGGCATCAGGGAATCTCAGTCTGATCAGTTCCTCTGCTTTCTGAATCCCGGTACCTTTATATTTTATCTGCTCACCTTTACAAGAAGGACAACAATCCGGAGCCTGCTGTTCAAAACCGCAAAGATGACATTTTATGGTACGGTCGGTTCGATGATATCTGAGGCTTACAGAACAGTTTGGACATATACAGCTATGACCACACTCTTTGCATATCAATACAGTGGAAAAACCACGCCGGTTAAGCAATAAAATTATTTGACGGTTTTGATTCAGGCACAGTTGCATTCGCTCACATAGATAACGGGATAGAGGAGTCCAATTGTTATTTCTGTGCTCCTCTGCCATATCGATAATCTGAACCTGAGGCAATGTTGCAGCACCGAATCTGCGAGAAAGTTTAAGCAGATTATATTTGCCACTAATACCATTGTAATAGCTTTCAAAACTAGGTGTAGCGCTCCCTAATAAAACCAGTGCATTTTGAATTGACCCACGCATTACAGCAACATCCCTGGCATTATACCTGGGCTCCAGATCCCCTTGTTTATAGCTGCTGTCATGTTCCTCATCAACTATGATTAACCCAGGATTTTGAACCGGAGCCAGAATCGCACTGCGAACTCCTATAACCATTCTCTTATTGCCAGTCACCAGTTCCTGCAGGCTGTCCCGCCTCTCCCCATCAGACATATGACTGTGTATGACAGCTATCACATCTCCCAGAACAGCCCTGAAGCGCTGAATGGTCTGTGGTGTCAGTGTAATCTCGGGCACTAAAATTATCACCCCACGGCCTCTTTGCAGTACCCTGGAAGCTAGCTCAATATAGACATGAGTCTTTCCACTGCCAGTAATACCGTAAAGAAGAAATGGCTTTTGGGGTTTGTCCAGTTCCCGTGCTATTAATTCAACAGAAAAAAGCTGCTCGTCGTTTAATGAGATATTCTGTTTCTCAACTGTACAATTAAGTTCATCGGCTTCCCTCAACACCTCCACCCTTTTTTTTTCCAGAAAACCTTTTTTAAATAAATAAGTAACAGCTGAAGACTTCACACCCTCCAGTTGTTCAACTTGCCTGATTGTAAATTCTTTATACTTTGTAAGTATACCCAGAATCTGTCTGTAAGCAGGCTTAAGTTCCCCAGTCTCTCTGGGTATCACTGAGAAAGCCTGAACCGTTTTGGCAGAAGCCTTTATCAAACCCTTGCTGACAAGAGGACGGAAAACCCTGCCCAAGTCGCACTGATAATAGGAAGCTATCCATTCATATAATTTGACCAGAGAACCACTTTCATCAATAAATTGCCCCGATTTTTTGGCTATTACAGGTTTTAACTGTGCATGGGGAGATGATGATTTTATTTCTACAGCAACTCCCCAGATCTGTTTATTTCTTACCTCCACTAAAACTGCAGTTCCAGCTTTTATTTCTCCTTTTAGCTCAACGGGAATTCTATAGTCATACAACCCGGAGATAGCCATGGGGAAAGCCACACTTACTACATATTCATCCTTTGGAGCAATAAAATTTTGTTGACCGTTTTTTAAAGTCATGGTATATGTTTAAAAACCCAGAGAGAGAATCAGATTAGTGATAAAAAGTTTAGGTATAAATTACAGCCCTTTCGTAGATAAATCCAGTACTTTCGTGTGCAGAAACAGCACGGAGGAAGAAATTGTTCATTGATCCTCAAAAAGCACAGCCAGGGATGATTATTGCCGAAGATGTCAGCCATCCCACATTAGGAGTTATTCTAAGAAAGCTGCAGCCCCTCAGTGTTGAAACAATCAACGTTCTAATAAGATTAGGTATAAAAGAGATCAATGTGCAAGACTCCAGCCCTGCTTTTACTAAAAATACTGCGGATGCATCTCATAGAAAACCACCGGTTCTTCAATTGATCCTCGGGGAAGATCTGATGTCTGCTTCACTCATTATCGATCCATGCGATAAAGAAAACACCTCAGATTTAGATTCCAAAATGATAAGAGATGCCCTTAACCAGAACAAAATTGTCCACGGGATAGATAACAACAAAATTGATACGATAGTATCACAATGGAATCAGAAAAAACAAAAAATTGAAATCAAAGATTTTGTTAAAGGGACTCCTGCAATTGCGGCACAAACCGGATGCTATCAAATGACTGTCCCTCACCTGACATTAAAAACACAGTTGAATAAGGTTAGTAATGCCCATTATTTCTGGGAAGTCGCAGATATAATCCCACCTCAGATAGAGAAGGTCAACTCTGGGACTGTCATTGCCAAAAAAATGGAGGACGTTCCTTCTATTCCTGGTATGAATATATTAGGAGAACCTGTTTTAACCGATAAATCCACCAGACAGCGCCAAAATTTTGCGGAGAGTGTGAATTTTTCTGAGGATCGCAAATTTCTGATAGCCAAAACCCAGGGTATCCCCTTCTATTGTGAGGGTACCATCGGTGTCTCATTTATAAAAGTGGACGGAACTATCGATGTTCAGATACAGCATGATAAGATGGCTGCAAGTATAATCGTGCATCCTGCCGGTAATGGTGGCTCCATGCCTTCTGAAACCCAAATAACAGACTTGCTTCGGTCTGAAGGGATTGTCCACGGCATTCTACATCAGAAAATTTCAGAACTGGTCAGAAATTTCAACTTCAAGCAATACCCCGATCAACCTGTAGTCATAGCAGAGGGTACTTCGGCACAAAATGGGAAAAACGGGTCTGTCAAGCTGCTGTTTAACACAGAGACTTCACTAAAGCCCCAACAAAATCCCGATGGAAGCGTGGATTATAAGAATATCAATATAATCAGCACTGTTGTTGCAAATCAGAAACTTGCCGAACTTGTGCCCCCCACACCCGGTGTCCCCGGTAAAAACGTTTTAGGACAGGAAATACCATGTACTAATGGAATTCCGGCTGTGCTGCCAACAGGCCCTAATACAGCAATAGACCCTCAAAACCAGAATCTGCTTTTAGCTACCACAGATGGTTTTGTCCGCTTTACCAGCTCCACCATAGAAATCAGCGAGGGGCTGGTTATTCCTGCGCATGTTGATTTTTCCACTGGTAATATCAAATATGGAAGAAATGTGGTTGTAAACGGAGATGTCAAGAGTGGTTTTGATATCGATTGCGGAGGAGACCTTCAGGTCAATGGCTCCATTGAAGACTGCAAAATTAATGTTGAGGGAAATCTACTCTGCCGGATGGGTTTAATAGGTCAGGGAAAAGGTATCATAGATGTTAAAGGTGATGTCAATTTGAATTTTACAAAAAATCAGACCGTGAAAAGCAGACAAAATGTAAATGTTGCCAAAGAAGCGATAAATAGCACCATATTTGCCAGAAAATGCATAACTGTTCACGGAAAACCCCTATCCGCTGCAGGTGGTTTACTTACCGCAGGTGAATCTGCATACTTTTATACTGTGGGAAATCAAAGCGGAATAAAAACGGTCCTGGAGGTTGGAATCGATTTCACCCTGGTTGAAGAACTGGAAAAAAAAGAACTGCTTTTCAATCAAATATCTGCTAATTATTCAAAACTCCAGGAAACCCAGAAGAAATACCAGAAAATACTGGCAACCCGTAAACAACTCCCCCCAAAGGAAAAATACTTTCTGGAAAAGATAACAAAGGCTATTTACTTATACAAGCAGCAATTGGACAGTCTCACGCATCAGAAAACGCAAATCAGTTCAAAAATGTATAATACCGCAAACGCATTTATAAAAATCGAACACTCAGCTATGCCTGGAACAATGTTCAAATTCGGTGAACGTCACTTTCTGGTGAAAGAAGAAATCATCGGGCCCAAAACAGTTTGCCTCATCGAACATGAGATCAAAATATTTTAGGGAGCATTGATGATAGAAATTCCTATCTCCTATCTTCAGCCCGGCCAAATAAATGACCAGCCATATTTTTCTGAAGATGGTAAAGTTATCATACCAAGTAGAACTGTTTTAACCTTAAAGGATCTTACTGCCCTCAAAAACAGCGGATTAACACATGTTTATGTGCAGGGATCAAACGAAGATGAAGATTTAATTGAACTATTAAATGTCGATTTTGAGAGTACCGGCCCAGGATCAGACTTACCCCATACTGACATACCAGAAATACCTTTTGAAATCACCAGCAAACCCGGTAAAGAAGGTTTAATAGAATTACAAAAAAATCCCAGGTGTCAGCAACTCGATTCACTTATTTTTGAAATTTCCAACTCCAACCTTCCTTGCGGACCTGCATTTAAAAATAATATTATACCTATAAAAAAACTGCACAGATCTCCCGATTATAAAAACACTCAACTCTCCGATTATGATAATGCTTTGCAGGAAACCGAAGATCTATTACACTCTCTGGCCTCGGGTAAATCTGTTTCAGTAGAATCTGTACGCTCCATCTCATCTCATTTTGCCAGACTGTTTCTCAAAGATCCAGATTTCATTCTCAATCTATCCAATTTAAAACCTTTGGAAGGAGAATATCTTTTTCATCATTCACTTAACGTATGCATCATTGCCATAAATATTGCCGCTGCCTCAGGGTGTAGTGAACCTCAGGTTACTGAGATTGGTATGGGGGCATTACTGCATGACATAGGTATGTTACTGATTCCACAGGAAATCCGCTTTAAGAGCTCACGGGCCAGCGCAGATGAATGGTATGAAATCCAGAAACACCCCATCACAGGAGTTTTACTTCTGGACAAAATAAAACATTTACCGGACAATATAATGTTTATGGTTTACCAATCTCATGAAAGGGAAAATGGTAAAGGATACCCCAAACAACGCAGCAGCAGACTGATCCATACCTATGCTAAAATATTGGCAGTTGCAGATACCTTTGAAGCATTGTCCTCTCCCAGAAGTCACCGTGAAGCCTATCTTCCATACAAGGCGATGGAAACACTGATAAAGATGACCCGTCAGGGACTTCTTTGCGGGACATTTGTAAAAGCTTTACTCGAATTTACCTCACTGTTTCCGGTTGGAAGTGTCGTAGAACTTAACAATAAGTGTATCGGCAGAGTAATAAAACCAAACGGAACCTCTTTTGCCAAGCCGGTCGTGTGTATCCTGATGGATGAAAAAGGAAATGTTCTGGAAGAAAAAGAACAGTATATTGAAGATCTGATGGTAAACACTTCATTACAGATTGTCAAGGTACATCAGAATACCATGTTTAATCTGAATATTCTGCTTGGATTCTAAAAGGCCTTGTATCCAGTAACTTCTGAGAGAATCTGCCGCAATTCTTACTGCTCAGAGCTTTCTCCAACATTTCTCACCTGAATGGATCTAATGGTATAATCCGCCCCTTTTTAAGTCGATGCCGGTTGTATCTTGCAGCATCCTTGAGAATTTTTCTCTCCTGCATAGTAAGAGACTGCATTCCCTGTTTGGAGATTTTTTCCAGAATCGGATCTACTTTCTGCTCAAAAAAACGCTCCCTTTCCTGCTCTGCAGCTCTTTTTTTTCGATAATGGCGCTGCGTTATACCGGAAGCAATGTTATGATACCATTGAGTAATCACCGGATACAATTTAATGTAGATCAAAGCTACAATTATCCCCCCAAGATGAGTTATGTGCGAAATGATACCTCTGGATGCAAAAGCACCGGAAAGAGAAACAATTGCTGCACCAATCACCACCAGTCTAATATTTACCGGAAGAATGAAGAAAAGCAAAACCTGACGATGTGGAAAATACCAGGCATAAATTGTTAACACTCCAAGCACAGCACCGGATGCCCCAATAACCGGGGTAATACTGGACATAGGATTAAATAAGCTGAAATAGCTGAACAAGCCCGAACCGGCCCCACAGATCAGGTAAAAGATAGTGAAACGCCTGGAACCCCAGATCTGCTCGATTTCAACCCCGAACATCCACAGCATTAACATATTAAACAATATGTGTAAAGGGTAATCCGGATCATGCAGAAACATGTAGGAGAAAAAGCGCCATATCTGGCCTTGGGTAAATGCAGGAATAGGGATCAATGCAAACCAGGCAATCAGAGCCTGTCTGAACCAGGGGAGGATTTGAAGGATATATACCGCCAAGGTCGTAATCAGTAGTGCTTTAATGGAACGGCCAACTCCCTGAGCTCCAATTGACATCATTTGACACCCCTATATTATGCGGTATTTTTCTTCGATTCTTGACCGGACACAATCCGGAACGAATGCAGTAATATCTCCTTTTAATTGTGCAATCTGCTTAACCATAGTGGAACTCAGATAAGTATACTCAGCACTGGGCATCAAAAACACCGTTTCACAGGATGTCAGAAGGTTTCTATTAGTAAAAGCCATCTGAAACTCATATTCAAAATCAGACAAAGCCCGCAAACCCCGGATTAATACTGAGGCATTGTATTCACGCAAACAATTTACTAACAAACCAGAATACTTAATCACCTCTATCTGTGGAACATCCTTAAAAGAATCCCTCGCCATTTCCACTCTTTCATCGGCGGTAAATAGAGGAGTCTTCACAGGATTCTCCGCAATAACCGCTATTACCTTGGGAAAAATCCTGGATGCCCTCACTGCAATATCGATATGCCCATTGGTAACCGGATCGAATGTGCCCGGATATAATGCTGCTTTCATTCCATTAACCTTTTTTATTTTTCACTGCAGCGGTAAAACTCAACCACAGTATCTCCGAACTCTCTAATGTCATAACAGAAATCACAAATGGATAAATTCTGCAGATAGTTTTGTTTAGAGGTTCTCTCATAAACCAGAATCCCATCTGCTACCAATACTTTCAAAAGATCCGGTACCAGAAGAGCCAAATCCTTATCAGCATAAGGGGGATCATAAAAAACCACCTGGTAACGTTCTTTGTTTTTCCTGAGAAAAGTCCTGACATCCTCAACTATACATCTGCACTGGTCTGTAACAGATAAAATTCCGGAATTCTTAATAATCAGTTCAGCCCTGCGACGGTCTTTCTCAATAAAATCCACCTTCAGAGCCCCTCTACTGATCATCTCAAAACCAAAAGCACCACTACCTGCACATATATCTGCAGTTGTTGCTCCGGGCAGATGGAACTTGATTATTTCGAGAACCGACTGCCTTGTCCGCTCAAGAGTCGGTCGAAACTCGGCATCGCGATCCGGAATATTCAGGAAACGCCCCCTCAATGTCCCGGCAATTATCCTTAATCTCATTAATTCTTTACCGTAATTAACATCTGAGCATCAACACTGACTGCAGATCCAGCCAGGGCATTAATACTTATTTCCTTAAAAGCACATGGGATCTGCTCAAAATTGAGGTCCATCACAAAGCGGACAAAATCTTTATAAGTACATTCAGCCTTGATTTTGTAAATGTATCTGCGATACCCACCCACAACCTCAACATCCTGCTGCCTGGGTTCTGTATCCAGATGGATATCATCCCGTTCTGCTATCTTAACCACCTTTTTCACCTGATCAGAAAGAAATTCTCTGGATACCAGATGATCAATTGCCTGAAAACGATCTGCGAAATCCAACCCGAAATTGGTTTTCAGAGTAACACTAAAACGATACCCTTTACCATGGGAGGTGATAAAAGAATATGGCTTGGGTAAAAGCTCGATCCGCTCTTTACGAAGCGAGTTAAAAGTACGCCCTATAATTTCTTTAGTGTCACCCAGGCCCACCGCATACACAGTCTGAAACTTGGAAATCTCAAGCTTCCTCAGCCCTATCCCCTCCGGAAAGGTTCGGCTGAGCATCTCAAGAACCTTTTTTGTATGAAGAACCTCATAGGTAACCCGCTCGTTGAAAGCCATATCGTTGTAGGCAATGTCCAGCAAACCCGGAGAACCACGCTTCTCAGCATTCACTTCTTTTACTATATCCTCAATAGCTTTATCCGGAGAATGTGAAGAGCTCTGGAAATCAGTAGAAACCGGCCTCTCTGATTCCGGACCATTCTTTTTGCTTTGAGAGAGATTAAGCCAAAAAAAAGTACCAGCACCCAGAATAATAACAGAGATTACACTCAGCACTATCAGTTTACCAGGAACAGTTCCAGGACTGGGATGTTTTTTGCCGGGTTTATTTTTTATCAGGTTTATTTTAAGCATGCAATCTATTCGTTTCCACGCAGTGCCAATCCCACTGCTACAGACAATTGAGGTGCGTATGTCATCAACTGATCACTATCGATAGCGATCCTGCAACCAACCTTACGGAAAGGATACAACAACTCCCCACTCCCCATCTTTGCACATACCGCATCCCGGAACTCCATCTGTGTAAATAATGAACCCGTGAAATAGAGACTAACCCTGGGTTGGACATCAATTCTATGATTAAGTGCAAGAAAACGGTTTATTTCTGATTGTAGCTGCAGAGAATAAGAATCAGCATTCAAACTCTCATAAGTATAGTTGAAACATTCCATGTCTATGTAATTCCCATTACGGGTAAGAATCATCTTGGTTTTTTCACTTTCTCCATGGACAATAACTGCCGGAGTATAAATGCGCTCCCTGTAATTTGCCTCAAAAGTGTTAATAATAGCAAAAGCATCCAGATCGATTACCTGCGGGTGCAATTTGTTTGCTTTTAACAGAGTCGAGAACCGTTCAACCAGAGAATGGCGAAATGCCACTGTAAGATAATTTTTATAAGCCCCGTTCCCCTCAGCAACACATTCCTGAAAGTCAAATGAATATTCATCTATGGAGCCGATTATCTGCTGGGCCAGTTCCCATTCGATAAGCTCATTCACCTCAGTCTCTTCACTCTCAAGCTGAATATGTTTTATAATGGCATATTCTGTAGGCAGAGAACAGGCCACTTCAGGACTGTAGAATTTGAATTTATTCTTCAGCTTTTTAAGCTCCTGCCCCGCACATTCCCAACTGTCACCCCCATTATCAGCAGTAAAAGGCTGTATCGCCACAGAAAGAACCGCATTCTCCTGCGGGGAATACTGTGCTATACTCATGTAATCGCTCTGGATATCCAAACCACTCAAGTATTTTCTGGATGCTTTCATAATAACCGATCTAACACAATACTGTGCCAAAATCATTTAACCAACAAAATCGGGATTGAGCACCTAAAATATTCAGGAACACCATATCCTTATAAAAAACTGCAGACACTTCAAATTTGATATGTCTGCTTACTCCTTCACCCCCAACTGCAGAAATCAGGTTTAAATATCATTTTTTGAATTGCAACGGGCAAACGATTCATTAAATATAGTTAAAAATATAGAATCTGCAGGAACCGCTTTGCCAGAAACCCTCAAATAAATTTCTGATTAAAAAGAAATCAGGTCTCTAATCCGGCTGAGCTTTGAGGGCCCCAGTCCCTTAACCTGTTCTAAATCTCCGGCCTTTTTAAATGTTCCCTTTTCCAGCCGATAATTGATTATATCCTGTGCGATAGCCTTGCCAATTCCCGGAAGAAGAATCAACTCCTCCAAAGTCGCAGTATTTATGTTTATGCAGAATTCACTGGTGTCCTTTTTTTCAGGCTCAACCTTTTCTGCCTCTGTATTCCTGCACTCTTCCTTGTTTTCGCTGATTATTCTTACCGTAGGACTGATAACTCCATTTCTTCTTATCAGCCACATAACCCATAAAGCCACAGCAAAAAACCACAGAAAAATTAAACCTGATCTGGATTTCATTTTTTTTATCCCTTCGAACGCATAATATCCAGAAATGCATCCACTATCATTGGGTCAAATTGTCTGCCCCGCTCCTTAATCAGTATATTGAATGCAGTCTCCTGAGGAAGAGATTTGCGGTAAGGCCGATCAGATGTCATCGCCTCATAAGCATCAGAAACACTGAGGATTCTGGCTCCAAAAGGAATATCATTTTTGCTTATTCCCATAGGATAGCCCCCACCATTAAAAAATTCATGATGATGAAGAACCATAGGCACCAGCGCCTTTAACGAAGGGACGTCGGCAATGATACGAGCTCCCAACTCAGGATGTTTTTTAATCTGATCAAATTCCTCAGGCGTAAGCTTAGCCGCCTTATTGAGAATAGCCTCACTTATCCCGATTTTGCCAATATCATGCAATAAACCAGCGTATTTCACCAGTTCGATTTCACTATCGGGAAGCCCCAGATGCTTTGCCAACACCACTGTATATTTCATTACATTCTCAGAATGTCCATGGGTGTATTCATCTTTGGCCTCAACAGCCAGCGCAAATGCACGAATAGTTTTCAGATAATTGTCCCTTATGTTGTGATAAAGGCGTACATTTTCGATAGAAATACTGGCTTGAGAAGCAAGCACATTAACGATTTCCAGATCTACATTAAAAAAAGCCTCCCGCCCCGCCAACCTGGCCAGGTTTAAAACCCCAATTGTTCTGGAAGGGGTTTTTAACGGGAAAAAAATACATGATTGAAGCTCTGATGGTATCGGCTGCAATCCATTAGGCAGATTATGCTCAGAGGGCTCCAGCACCAGAGGCTCTCCATGACTGGCTACCCATCGGGATGCACTGATAAAGGGCCCACCCACCCAGTAATTTCGGTTAAAACTACCAGAAGTCTCAGAAAGAATAAGTTTTCCTGTGTTTTCTAAAAATAACAATGCTCCACCATCAGCTTTGGACATTCGAATCGAATAATCCAGAAATTTTGTGTTCAGATCAGTCACATCCAGCGTGGAAGCCAGAATTTTGGTAACTTCATGCAGGGATACCAGTTTCGAAAATAACAAGTTCTCCTCTTCAAGCTGCTTTCTTGCCAGAGCCCGCTTCACCTTCTCACTTATCTCCTCCAGATGAAACGGCTTGGTCAGATAATCATTTGCCCCGAACTTTAACGCATCGATAGCACTGTCAAGAGTAGGAAAGCCGGTTGTAATCAGAACCGGCAAGGAATTGTTTTTCTCTTTGAGATGCTTAAGAAGCTCAACCCCGGAAATACCTGGCATTTTTATGTCAGTCACTACCAGGTCAAACGCATTATTGCCCATCAATTCAAGAGCCCGTTCAGCAGATTGAGCGGTAGTTACAGAATACCCTTTTTTTTGAAGATATTGCCCTAGAATTTCACAAATTGATGTCTCATCATCAACAATAAGAACATGCTTATTCTGGCTTACCATAGTTATGCGCTGCTGCCCGTAGTTTAAATTGTTCCAAATCCTCTGGTGTGTCAATACCGATCGATTCGAAATCATGTATCAGGCAGCGAATTTTCATCCCGTACTCAAGTGCACGCAACTGCTCAAGACTCTCACGCTTCTCAAGCTCTCCCTGAGGAAAACCGCAAAAACGAGCCAGCCCACCAGCAGTAAAACCATAGATACCCTTATGTTTGAGAAATTCTGCATTCCCCTTCACATCATAAGGCAATGGTGAGCGGGAAAAATAAAGTGCCTCTGCAAATCGGTTCATGACAACCTTTACTATATGAGGGTTATCTCTTTCCTCAATTGTAGCATGAGAGGCGATAGTAAGCAAGCTATTGTCATCGATTTTATTAAGCTCAGAGACAAAATTCTGCAATACCTCGGCAGGGATCAAAGGTTCGTCACCCTGAAGATTCACCACCCTGGATCCCCCGACCTTGTTTAAAGCCTCAAAAACCCGGTCAGTACCCCTGGGATGATCCGAAGCAGTCAAAACCACCTCACCACCATGAAATTTAACCGCCTCCTCAATCCTATGGTCGTCAGTAGCCACATACACCCGATCAAATACCTCCGCCCTTCTGGCACACTCATAAACCCACATCACAAGCGGCAATCCATTAATCTTACACAGCGGTTTTCCCGGAAGTCTGGTGGATCCATACCTGGCAGGAATAATACAAATAATCTTCTGATCCATCGGACTCCTCAACCGCCAATAACCTTGGGTATAGCAAAATGATTTTTCTTCACACTGGGTCCATTCTGCAAGATCTGCTCCTGACTCAGCGATACCGGCTCAGCATCATCTCTGAGCGGATCATGCATCGGTGCCACAAAATTGGTAGGTTCCACATGAGTAGTATCCACTTCGTTTAATTTCTGGATATACTCAAGAATCGAACCCAATTGAACAGAAAGACCTTCGGTCTCTTCGCTGGAAAGCTTCAGTCGTGCCAGATAAGCAATTTTCTGCACTAATGCGCAATCTAACATATTTCCCCTTATCCTCTCAATTTTCAAAATTGGCAAATTTTGCCATCAGTTTTCTTCTTACACCATCATTAAACAGAACCGTCAGCTTCATATCATCACCAAAACCGCTGATACTTAGAATCCGACCCCGTCCGTAGGATTTGTGCCGCACATGCTGACCCATCCTAAATTCCACCGTGTCCTGCGAGAAGTCTTCATACCCTGGCATTTCAACCGCAGACTGAAGCGGCTTGTCCACTTTGGCCCGGCTCTGAATACCAGCTGCCTTTTTTTCAGGAACGGAATTAATCTGACCAAAGAAACTGCTATTGTCCTTAAAACAAAAATAAGTTTGCGGAACGTCCTGAAGAAAACGGGATGGAATACCAGGAAGAAGCTCCCCAAAACGCCAACGCTGATCCACATGAGAACACTCCAGTCTCTCCGCAGCCCTGGTAGCTCCCACATATAACAGCCTTCTCTCCTCTTCAATCTTATTTTCATCATCGAAATTCTGCCTCGAAGGGATTACCCCATCCTCCAGACCTACCAGATAAACATGTCTGAACTCCAGCCCTTTTGCACAATGAAGAGTCATCAGATTCACTGCGTTCTCTTTTTTCTCCCAGCTATCTACATCAGATACTAAAGAAACCTCCTCCAGAAAATCAGAGAGTTTCTTATCCGGATTTTCACGCGACCATATGGTAATAGCATTAAGCAGCTCATTAATGTTTTCCACTCTTCCCAGGGACTCCTCGCTTCCCTCACTGGTTAGTATATCCATATACCCGGTCAACTGAAGCATCTCATTTAGAATCTCCGGAACACCGGTTCCATTTTTGTAAAGATCAATAAGCAGTTCGAAAACACTTTTTAATTCTGAAAACCCCTTCTGGTACCTGCTGCCTAAAGAAGAAACATCCACACTTATCAACCCCTGCAACATTGAAAGAGAATTCTTTAGAGCATGCTCACTGAGCTGCTCACGGGCCTTATCCCCCAGCCCCCGGGCCGGTACATTACAGATACGCTCAAAACTCAGATTATCACAGGGATTAACCAATAACCGCAAGTATGCCAGACAATCCTTAATCTCTGCACGCTCATAAAATCCGGTTCCCCCAACCAGGATGTAAGGGACACGTAATTTTCTGAAAGCCTCTTCAAACACCCGTGACTGAGCATTTGTTCTGAATAGAACCGCAATATCTCCCCCGCGGATCTTCCCTTTGACAGATTCTGAGATTTTCTCTGCCACAGTCTGGGCTTCCTGACGGTCATCCCGGTAGCGACAAACAAGAACCGCTTCTCCGGAATTGCGCTCTGTCCAGAGCTTTTTCGGTGCTCTTTTTACATTAGCTGCAATAACTGCATTAGCAAAATCCAGTACAGCTTTGCATGACCGGTAATTTTGCTCCAGCTTGAAAACTTTAGTATCCGGGAAGATCTTTTCAAAAGATAGTATATTATCGATCTGAGCACCCCGCCAGCCATAAATACTCTGATCATCATCACCTACAACGAAAATGTTACCATGCCCTGCACAGAGCTCTTTAATCAGAAGAAACTGAGCAGTGTTGGTATCCTGATACTCATCTACCAGAATGTATTTGAAAAGATTCTGGTATTTGGCCAGCAACTCAGGGTTCTGCCTCAGAAGAAACACTGCATTAGCCAGCAGATCATCAAAATCCATTGCCTGCTGCTCACGAAGTTGTTTCTGATAGAGTTTATAAATACGGGAGATTTCCTGTTCATAAAAGCCCCTGGCCAGATTCTCGACTTCTTCTGCAGTCAGGCAGCGGTTTTTATATCTGGAAATCAGAGAGGCAGCTTGTCTTGCAGTGACACTGCGATCATCAATATCCAGATTTTTAAGAACCTTTTTTATAAGCGCAAGCTGGTCATCACTGTCATAAATGGTAAATGTGGAATTGTAACCCAAAGCTCTGCCTTCCATACGCAGAATACGGGCACAGAGGGAATGGAAAGTCCCTATCCATAGTCCATTTACCGGTACACCAATTAACGATTCTACTCTGTCGCGCATCTCTCTGGCAGCTTTATTTGTAAATGTAGCCGCGAAGATCTGCCCCGGATGAATCCCGGTATCTATCAGGTAAGCGATTTTTGCGGTCAAGACTCTGGTTTTACCGGTTCCTGCCCCGGCAAACACTAACTCTGGCCCCCCTGTGTAAAGTACCGCATCACGCTGGACAGAGTTAAGAACCATTTTTTCCAATACTGAAGAACTGTTTTTAAATTGTATCATTCTGTGTTGCTCCAAGTACCTGATCGATAGTGGTCAGACCCTCAAGTACCTTCCTTAAACCATCACGTCGCAGGGTATCAAAATCACCCCGCTTCAGACAGTACTGTTTAATCTGTTCGGCCGGAACCCGCTGGAAAACCAGTTTTGAAACATTGGAATCCGGTATCAGAAGTTCGAAAAGTCCGATACGGCCTTTAAAGCCGGTTCCGTTACAAAATTTACACCCCTTGGCATTAAAGAACTGCACTCCACGGCGCAGGCCAATCCTGTTAAGCAGTTCCTCTTCGGGTTGATAAGGTTCTTTGCATTTCTGGCAGAGCTTTCTCACCAGCCTCTGTGCCAGAATCGCAATAATGGTTGATGTTGCCAGGAACGGTTCAATGCCCATGTCAAGTAGACGGGTGTAGGCACTGGCAGAATCGTTTGTGTGAAGAGTAGAGAAGACCAGATGTCCGGTAAGCGCAGCCTGTATAGCCATCTGGCAGGTTTCCAGATCCCGCATCTCACCTATCATGATTATATCCGGGTCCTGACGTAAAATGGACCGCATCCCGTCTGCAAATGTAAATCCGGCTTTGGAATTGATCTGTCCCTGACATATCCCGTCAAGATGAATTTCCACCGGGTCCTCCATAGTGACTATGTTTTTAGATGTGTCATAGATCTTTTGCAAACAGGAATACAGTGTGGAACTCTTTCCGCTGCCTGTAGGGCCGGTAACCAGTATTATCCCATCGGGAGATTTTATTATCTTCTCAAAATCAGAAATCATCTTGGGGAGAAAACCCAGTTTATCCAGGGTCAGATTGTTAGCGTAAGGGTCCAGAATTCGCATCACTATCTTCTCATTCACCCCCCGCTTTCTGGTCATCATAGGATACGTGGAAACCCTTAAATCAATCTCCCTGTCTTCAAAACGTATCTGAAAACGACCATCCTGAGGTTTTCTTTTCTCGGCAATATCCATTCCAGACATGATTTTCAATCTGGATACAATCTGAGCCCGCAATTGAAGAGGTATGGGATTTTTCTCAACCAGTTCTCCATCGATACGGAACCGCAGTCTCACATATCTTTCCATCGGTTCGATATGTATATCGGAAGCCCGCTCCAAAATAGCCTGATTTATAAGCAAATTGGCAAGCTTGACAACCTGGGCTCCCTCCTCATCGGAAAGCTTGTCAAATTCCTCATCCACCTTCACCACATCCAGCTCATCTGCCGCAGACTGTCCCAAAAGCTTGGTCATGTCTTCCAGGCCTGCAGAATAATTCTTTTCTATAGCTGTAATGATACTTTTTTCGGTGGCGATAACCGGCTCTATCTCTTTTCCGGTCTTAAATTTGATATGGTCGATGGTTCGCAGATTGGTGGGATCTGCCATTGCCACTGTCAAAACTTCATCAGTTTCAAAAAGAGGAATTACCTTGTATTTACGGGCTATCTCCTCAGGAATCAAACGAATAAGAGTTCTGGAAAAAGTAAAATTTTCCAAAACCACATGCTGCACATCCAGCTGCGCACTAAGCACATCCACCAGTTTACTTTCAGTTATGAAACCCAGAGTGGTAAGACACTTACCCAGCTGAAGACCGGTTTTTTTCTGCTCTTCCAGACCCTGCGCAAGCTGCTCTGAAGTAATAAGCCCCTGCTCCAGAAGAACTTCTCCGATTCTTTTTTTATGGTCCAGATGAATCTGAGCACCCAGAACACTGGAAAGCTCATCTTCGGTTATAAACCCCAACTTTACAAGTACACTACCCAGGCTTGCGCCGCTTTTTTTATGTTCCTGCAAAGCCTCAACCAACTGTTCCTGGTTGATGAGTCCCTGGGACAACAGTATTTCCCCTAATTTCTTACGCCGCTTCTCCACCATTTTTATGCCATCTGAGAAAAATTGGTAACTGTCATCAGATTCAGCTGTTTTCCAGATGATCCCAGCTGCCGCAAGCTACCTCAGAGATCAGTCCGTTTTCATCCAGAAACAGTCCGCTGCAATTATCGGTAAACTGACCGATACATACAAGACCGGCGCTATACTCCGGTGCAACGCTGAGAGGATCAAACTTGCTGGAGGCAGCAAATAATAGTTCATAATCCTCTCCCCCGTGAAGATACCACTGCTTAAGATCTATCCCCACTTCCGCGCTCAATTGTATCATTGCATCAGGAATTTGCAAAGTATCAAATTTGAGAATGATACCCAGGTCGTTTTCATAAGCAAGAGTTCTGCAATCCTTGGAAATCCCATCAGAGAGATCCATAAGAGCATGCACCTGGGGATCTTTAGCCAGAATCAATCCAGCTTCCACCCGGGGTACAGGTTTAATATGGTTCTCAACAAGCCCCCTGTAGGTGGGGGGAACTTTTTGGCTTCCAAAGCGGTTTAAAACCTCAAACCCTGCTGCACTCCTGCCGGGAAATCCACTCACCCATAGCTTATCACCCGGCTTAGCCCCTTTGCGTTTCAAAATCCTCTGCCCGGAGACAACTTTCCCCAGTAAGGTTATCCCAAAAACCCACTGTCCCCCCCTGGAGAGATCTCCTCCTACAATTGGAAACTGCCATCTACTACAAGCCTTATTAAAACCCTTATAAACAGAGAGGATCTTCTGTTGCAGATCTTCGCAGTCTTTAGGAAAAACAAGCTGAATTAAAGCACTATCGGGACTGGAACCCATCGCCGCACAATCACTTATATTTGAAACCATCGCCCGGTATGCAGCTTCCTGTAAACTCATGGTTTCAAGGGAAAAATGCACATTCTCCACAGAAATATCTGTGGTCAATATCAACTTCTCCCCCTCGTTGCTGCAGCGCACTGCAGCATCATCCCCTATACCAACCTGATATGCATCGTTTCGACAACCACCGGAAATCTGCTGTAGCTTATGGATAATTTCGAATTCAGCGGAAGGGAATGCCTGTTTTATCACTTACACCTCTTTAATAGTACGATTATATAAAGAATAAAGTACCGCTAAAACTGATACATTTCAGCAAATATAGGTTTTGAAAAACGGTGCTAATTACTATTTTTGGCATTAACCCGTTTTTATTTCTAAACCTGGAGAAATTCATGAACTTGCCAATTACCATTGACTCTTCCCGGAAAAAAATCGCAGCAGTGGGCTCTGCACTGGTAGATATCTGCCTTCTGGAGGATGATGACTTCCTTGCCCAGACCGGTGCCAGAAAAGGTGGCATGGTTCTGGTGGATAACCAATTCATTGAGCTTACGCTCAAAAAATCGAAGCAAAAACCGATCATTGTTCCGGGTGGATCAGCCTGCAACACTATTCTGGGTGCCGGAAAACTGGGAGCTGCCAGCCGATTTATCGGAAAACGGGGTGATGATGAGCTGGGAAAACTCTTTGAGAACGGCCTTCGCAACCACAATGTGGAACCCCTCCTCATGCAATCCAAAACACCCACAGGACAAGTACTTTCGGTCATCACTCCAGATGCACAGCGATCGATGTTCAGCTATCTGGGTGCTGCCGCAGAAACAACCCCGGAAGAGATCACACCCGATCTTTTTACCGATTGCGCTATCGTTCATCTGGAAGGTTATCTGCTTTTTAACGAGAAACTAATGATGGCTGCGCTGGAGGCAGCCCGTACAGCAGGTGCATATATTTCACTTGATCTGGCTAGCTTTACTGTCGTAGAATCCGCCTTTGAACTGCTGGAAAGAATAACCGAAAAATATGTGGATATACTCATTGCCAATGAAGATGAAGCAAAAGCTTTCACCAGCCATAGCGATGAAAAACTTGCACTTCAATGTCTGGCCAAAAAAGCACCTATTGCAGTGCTGAAAGTGGGAAAACGGGGAAGCTATATCGCCAGTAATGGTGAGATATTTACAATTAATGCAATGGGCAGCGGTTCTGCGATCGACACCACCGGCGCGGGAGATCTCTGGGCTGCAGGTTTTCTTTTCGGGCTTCTAAATGGTTTGCCCCTGCAAAAATGTGGAGAAATAGGTTCAGCCTGCGGCTATGAGGTATGTCAGGTTGTAGGTGCCAGCATCCCTGAGCAAGGTTACCAGCGAATAAGATCACTTTTCTAGCGATTTTTCTTGCGTTTATTGCTGGAAAAGTGTATTTACCTTTTAATATTGTTATTCGGACCCGGGAGCGCGCATTTTCCACTCCTTACCGTATCAAACATCTGCAACCGTTTCTCATGGAGGTTCTTTGTGGCCACTAAGTTGTATGTAGGTAATCTCCCATTTAATGCAACTGAAGAACAAGTCAGTGAGCTTTTCTCACAAGTTGGGGAGGTCAGTTCAGTAAAAATCATTACAGACCGTGAAACCGGTAAATCAAGAGGTTTCTGTTTTGTCGAGATGGAAAATGGGGAAGCTGCAATTTCCGAACTCAACGGAAGAGAACTTGGTGGAAGAAAAATTACCGTAAGTGAAGCACGGGAAAGAGAACAGCGATCCGGCGGGCCACGCAATAACGGTGGTGGTTTCAAGAAAAGATTTGGCGGCCCTCGCCAGTAAATAAAAGTTAGGACGCACCAATCTGTGTGCGTCTTAAACCTTCTTAGATTAATAAGATTCCGGTATTTCTACTATCTGCACTGAAGTCGCCTGAGGTCCCTTCTCTCCCATTTCCTCTGAAAATCTTACCCCCATTCCCACTCTCAACTGCTCAAAAGGGAAATGAAGCAGACTGTTTTTATGAAAAAAGATCTCCCGCCCATCGATTGTACGGATAAAGCCGGCATCCTCATTGAAGAAAATCTTTTCTATAATTCCTTGGACCTGCTGGTATGGATGCACCTTCACATCACCATTTAACCTGTCCACCAGCTCCTTAATCTGCCTGGCCGCAGCCTCAAAAGCCCAGCGAATCTCAGCCGCAGCATCTAGATGAAGATTCCCTTTAGAAGGATCACGACTGACCACCAACTCATGACCAGGAGGAATCTTTATATCCAGTCGCACCCGGTAAGGCTGACCACTACTTTGATGCTTCTGCAGCTTTTCTACAATTACCCTGCAACTGTTAATATGATCGAATATTCTGTCAAGCTTTGCAGCTTTTCTACGTATAAGCTGTTCAAGCTCTTCGGTCTTTTCGACATCACGGAAAGTTATCTCTAAAGGAACCTGCATATAATCACTCCCGAAATCATTGTTAGAGCAATTATCTTATGGATAATACCCTCTGCAAATAAAATGCCATCTGTGGGGGCTACAGATAACAGAGCTGACATGAGATACGTAAAGCCTCATAGGGAGATAACCCCTGCTTTATTCCCCTGCGGTAAGCATACCCCCGACATCCTATACAGTGGGGAAGATAACTGCAGATCGAACACTTGCCCTCCAAATGACGGTCAATACTGCGTGCATACACAAATGGCTCTGCCTCGTAAGCTTCAGAAATACTTCCCTTAAAAGCGTTGTAAGGGTAAATGCCAGCTTTATGGAAAAACGGATGCTCATCAAAATTGGTATAAATACATGGACGAATATCTCCCTTTACAGTCACATACATGCTGTAGAAATGCTGAAGACATTCACCGGCAATAAAAGGTGTAGATGGTATCCAGTCAAATCCGTAATTTTGCTTATCAATCAGATGAAGCTTCCTTTTGCATGCCTTTATCTGGTCCCAACTGAGCAGTAAATCCTCCGCACCGGTCACACGCTCAGGATATATAAACTGAATATATGGAAATACGCCATTTCTGCGGCAAAAATGCCACAATTCCTCCATTTCCTTAACGTTTCTGGAATTTGCCACAAAACAGACACCTAAACGCAAATGGCCAGGATCCTCAGTACGAGAAAAACCAGCCTCAATAAGATTGTGAAGCCCTGCCTGAATCCTTACATAGGCTCCCGGCACTCCGGCCAGCCCATCCTGAGTAGCCGGATGTAAGGAATCGATCTTTGCCATAACCGAAACATTATGCCGGTATAAAAATGAAGCCATCTCCGGAGTTACCAGCACTGCATTAGAAAAGACAACCGGTCGCAATCCGCATTGAGAAACATAAGATATTATATCTGCAAATCTTGAATGAAGCAAAGGCTCACCACCACCGGTAATAATAACCGATTGCGCTTTTAAAAGCGCTGCTCCATCGACTACTTTTTTTAAATTGTCAAAACTAACCTCGTGTGGTATCTTTTCAGAGCACTGCGCAATGCAATATCTGCAATTAAGATTACAAGTAGTGTTAATTTCCACCCTTATGGTAAGAAGGCGTTTTTGATCCCGTGCCAGTACTGCTTGCTGCGGGTCGAAACTGAAACCGGTCAAGCCAGGAGCTTTTCCTGCAATCCTCTCCTTTGAATTACCCATAAAGCCCGCCCTACCAGGCTGATGCACGTAATCTCCTCCGAATTATCATAAGGAGAGTTTGTGCACAGCCTCTATACAGCTGAGAACATGGAAAAGGCGGCTGAACGCCTGAAACTGTATGGCTGTTGCCGGTTCACCAATACAGAAATTAAACGTCCGCCGCCTGAATAATCAATTCCTCTATCCACGAAACATACCCATCAGCCGGCCACCCAGAGCTGTACCAGTGATAAGTCTGGAAGCAGCGACTACAAGTAAGCCTACCAGCACGAACGTGAATCTTGGCTGGTCAACCAGAGCCAGGATGCCCAGTACCGCTGAACCTACACCAGCTACCACCTGCAAGCCCGCAGCCGCATTAACCGCCTCTTTAGCCATTATTTTCGCATTATCAGTAGTCCAATTACCATGAGAGAGATAATTGAGTCTGGACGTAGTCCCGCTACTCATTATCAAAGCCCCTCCGAATACTATTAATGCGATGGCCATAAGCGTGGTAGGAAGTACACCCAGTAAAGCCAGTATTCCAAGGGTGATCCCACTTAGACCAGCTAAAAATTCCGATGAAATCCCCCCTCCCACTTCAGCTATATCAAACTGACCGGTTCTGTCCGATTCCATCATGTCCGCCATCCTGGAAGAGATCGAAATCCCTTCAATAAGAAATGCAGCACCTATAGCAATTGTTGCTATAGCAGCCATCCAAAACGGTAATATGTTAGCCAAACCCAAAATGGCAAGTGCCACCGCACCGGCACCAACCAGAGCCTCTACAAAAGAACCACTTCCAATCACTCTGGCAGTAGTACGCGCCTCTGGTCTGGCTGCCTCATATCCTCTTTGTGCAGCTATATCCATAAGATTCTCCTTTGCCCAACTTTTCTAACTATAACACCTGCAGATATTACAAATGTGTTATGTGTGTAGCCCAACACCTATGCTTCCGGATCTGACCGACCCATTGCCATGTGTCAGGTGATGAGGATATCTTTTTCTTTAAAAATTACGGATAAAGCTACTGCAAGTTATACCATAATTGCAAAAAAGTAACAGACAACCTTTAAAAATGTTAGTCTTCTAAAGTCTGAATCTTTGCCAATCTTCTCAAATACCGCTCGGAGCTATTGAACCGGGCCTTTAAAAAAACCTCCACCAACTCTATTGCCAACTCATAACCAATCACCCTGGCCCCTAAACAGATCACATTCATATTGTCATCTTCCACCCCCTGATGAGCGGAATACACATCAGAAATCACCCCTGCCCTTATCCCCTTTATTTTATTGGCACAAACACTGGCTCCTACACCACTGCCACAAACCGCAATCCCACGCTCAACCTCTGCTCTGGCTAACGCATGAGAGAGTGAAATCACAAAATCAGGATAATCATCATCTGCATCTAGCCTATAGGCTCCAAAATCCCTCACCTCATGACCCCACTCACGTAAAGCGGTGCAAAGAGGAGTTTTAAAATGAAAACCTCCATGATCGACCGCTATTCCTATAAGCATTTTTTCCATATCGTCCCCAAGGGAAAAATTCCCCAAGAAGCATGCCAAAAGATTTCTTTTTCCATTCTTCTCAACAGGTTATGATCACCACCATCCTCTACTTCCCCTCTCCAGCATAAAGTATTTTTCTCTATATATGCAGCTCAATTTTAAATCCCAAAGCACCAGATTTCTTCTCAGCTACCTCCAGAAACACACTGCCTCCATCCTCTCAGGCATGCTTTTTCTGATCGCAGTAGATTCTATTCAGCTATTAATCCCTAAAATCATCCAGCAAACTCTCGATACCCTGGGAAATACCCCTTTTGACACTTCTGTTATACTTAAAAAATCACTGTTTATAATCGCTCTGGCAGCCAGCACCATTATTTTACGATTTTTCTGGCGGCTGTTAATTATACGCCCCTCCCGTAAAATCGAAACCAAACTCCGCGAGGACATGTTCGCTCATCTGACAAAATTATCCCCCTCCTATTTCAATAAAACCCGAACAGGTGATCTGATGGCCCTGTTTATTAACGACCTGAACTCCATTCGCATGGCTTGCGGAATGGCACTCATCGGTCTGGTGGATGCACTCTTTTTAAGTACCATGTCACTTTTTTTCATGTTCTCCATAAATATTAAACTGACCATCTACACCATTATCCCTCTGCCTGCTATAATTTTTCTGATGATAAAAACCGGCAAAATAATCCAGAAGCGCCATACCAGAGTTCAGGAAGCCTTCGATGCCATCTCCTCTCAAGCTCAGGAATCCACCTCAGGAATCCGACTGGTAAAAAGCTTCCACCAGGAGCACCATGAAATAGAGCGCTTTAAAAAACTCTGCAACACCTACGTCAGCTCCAACATTTCATTAGTCAAAATATGGGGCCTCCTCTTCCCCTCTATCACCCTCCTGGGATCACTGGCTTTTTGCATTTTAATCTACACAGGTGGTAAACAGGTAATCTTGCAGCAGATTTCTATCGGCCAATTTGTTTCATTTACTTTTTACATTAATCTTCTTGTATGGCCCATGATCGCCACCGGATGGGTTTTTAACATGTTTCAGCGGGGTCTTGCTTCCACCAGAAGAGTACTGGAACTGATGAACTCAGAATCTGATATTATTGTCAATCCCGTAAAAGAAAGCCCTTCCCTTTTAAAAGGAAACATTGAATTCCGCTCGCTTTCTTTTCGCTATAACGGCCAATCTCCGGAAATCATCTCTGATATCAACCTGTTCATTCCAGCAGGAAGTTCCCTGGGAATTATCGGTAAACCCGGCTCCGGAAAAACGACGCTGGTCTCTTTGCTTTTTCACCTCTATCCAGTAAACCAGAATCAGATCTTTATCGACGGATACGACATCAACCAGATTCCGCTTGAAAAACTTCGCTCCTCCATGGCTTTTGTCCCCCAGGACTCCTCCCTTTTTTCCGATACCATCCGCGAAAACATCACCTTTGGATTGACCAGTGATATTTCACAGCAGGAACTGGAGTCTGTAGCCAGAAAAGCCTCTATTCACAAAGATATTCTCAACTTCTCCAATGCCTATTCCACCAGAATAGGCGAACGGGGTATAACTCTGTCCGGAGGTCAGAAACAACGGCTGGCCATAGCCAGAGCCCTTCTTCTCAACTCCCCCATTCTTATTCTGGATGATGCACTCTCAGCTGTCGATTCCGCAACTGAAAGAGAAATCCGCACAGCTCTGGCTCAGGACATCAGCAAAAAAACATCACTGATAATAGCCCATAGAATTTCTACCGTGAAAAATTGCGATAAAATCATCGTTCTCGCAGATGGTAAAATCAGCGAATCCGGTTCTCACGAGCAACTTCTATCTGCAGGCGGTTTCTATGCCCGCCTCTACGAACTGCAAAAAACAGGAGAACCGGTATCGTGAGTAAATTTTATCATGAGGATAACACTCCAGACTCATTTTTCAATAAAGAGGTAATCAAACTTCTGTTTAAATACATCCTCAGATATCGAAGTAATCTCTATCTGGCTTTCTTTTTTGTCTCAATCATCACCACCACCACCCTTACCGTTCCCTTTCTTTCCAGAATCACAATTGATAAATATATCATCAAATCCGGGTACCTGATTATAAACCATGAAAACCAAGCCCAAAAAAGCGATGAATTCAATAAACTGTTACAAAAAAGCATTGCTCTTAATGATGATACCCTCTTCACTTTTAAAAACCACCTCTCAAGTCTCTCCCCAGAGCAAATCAGTGAACTAACCACCAATGGAACTCTTTCTGCAAGCACTTTCACCCTGATCGAATCGCCTGCAATGGATAGTAAACTGCATGCCCGGATCAGTGAGGCTAAACAAAAAAGCATATTATTCAGTTTCCCAAACCAACGTTATTTACTGAAAGATAACAACAGTTCTTTTTTTACAGTTTCAGAAATTGCGCTTCTGCGGATTCATGATATCCACCATACCGGCATAATGGTACTGATTATCCTGGGACTTTTTCTGCTTCAATTCGCAGCTTCCTATTTTCAGATAATCACTCTCATGAAACTGTCCCAGTATGCGATGAGAGATCTTCGAATAGACCTTTTCTCCCATATAACTTCTTTGGAGTTGTCCTTTTTTGATAAAAATCCCATCGGAAAACTGGTGAATCGAATTACAAACGATATCGAATCTCTCAATGAACTCTTTTCCACAGTTTTAGTAACTCTGGTACAGGACGTACTTATCCTTTTCGGCATTACAACTATAATGTTTTTCACAGATATACGTCTGGCGCTTATTGTGAGTATCTCATTTCCGGCACTCATTACAGTAATGCTTCTTTTCAGGATTAAAGCCCGTCAAGCGTATCGGGTCATCAGAACCCGGATCGCAGATCTGAATTCATTTCTCAATGAAAACATCTCCAATATCCGGATAATCCAGATATTTGTACAAGAACTCCGTCAATTCAACAAATTTAGATTTATCAACAACCAGGTCTATAATGCCAACCTCCGCCAGATAATCATATACGCTATATTCCGTCCATTGATTGATTTTTTTAAGTGGTTCAGCATAGGTTTGGTGATCTATTTTGGGACCATGTATTTTCTGCAGGGGACAATTTCTTACGGACTTCTGGTGATGTTTCTGGCATACATCAACAGTTTCTTTGAACCCATAGGTGATCTTGCCGAAAAATTCGATATCCTGCAGAGTGCCACCGCTGCCGGTGAGAAAATCCTGACTGTGCTAAATGCCCCCTGCCGTAAAGAACCTGTATTAAACCAAAAATCTGCAATCCCTCTGCCTGATAAACCGTTCCGGGGTGAAATCGTTTTTGACGATGTCTGGTTCTGCTACACTCCGGAAGAATGGGTTCTGAAAGGAGTCTCATTTTCGGTGCCGGCAAGAAGTACACTGGCTATCGTAGGTGAAACCGGTTCCGGAAAAAGTACTATAATTAACCTGATCTCAGGATTATATCCGATTCAGAAAGGGAAAATACTAATTGACGGAATTGATATTACAGAGCTTCCACCGGGTGAACTGCGTTCAAATATTGCCACTGTGATGCAGGATGTCTTTCTGTTTTCCCGTACAGTCAAGGATAACATAATATTGGGAAAAAGCTGGAATGAAACCAGATTCCAACAGGTTACCACCCTTACCCATGCTAATAAATTGCTGCAACGGTTACCCTCGGGAGCTGATCAGAAAGTGATGGAAAGAGGAGTAACCTTCTCTGCTGGAGAAAGACAGCTTCTGGCCTTCTCCAGAGCACTCTATTTTAACCCCTCGATTCTTATCCTTGATGAAGCCACTTCCAATATCGACACAGAAACCGAAACCCTGATTCAGGATGCCATCTCTCAACTTATCAAGGACAGAACCTCAATAGTGATCGCACACCGTCTCTCCACAATCCGGAGTGCAGAAAAAATTCTTGTACTTAACAAAGGTCAAATAGCAGAAATCGGTGATCATGATACCCTGATGGGACGCCGGGGGCTTTACTATGAATTTTTCAGACTTCAATTTGAACAAAGTCAATCACACCCAGAAACGAACCAACAAAACCGGAATATTATAATTTGAAAGGATAACCTTCAATGAATTACATCCATAATATCTGGACAGAAAATAACAATTTTTTCGGAAATACCGACCCGCTTACACTGGCTTCCAAATATGGAACCCCTCTTTATGTTTATAATGAAACAATTCTGAGAAACCACTGCAAGGCACTTACCAGCTTAATTTCCTATCCCTTATTTAAAGTAAATTATTCTGCAAAAGCCAACACCAACCTTAGCCTTCTCCGGATAATTCGCAGTGAAGGACTTACTGTGGATGCCATGTCTGCAGGTGAACTATTTGTGGAACTAAAAGCAGGATTTAAACCCGAAGAGATTCTTTTTATCTGCAACAATGTTTCGGATGAGGAGCTCAGGTTTGCAATCGATTCAGGAGTGCTTATAAGTGCAGATTCACTTTCACAACTCAGAAGAATCGGGCAACTTAACAAAGGCGGTAAAGTTGCGGTGAGAATCAACCCAGGTATAGGTGCAGGTCACCACGAAAAAGTAATTACCGGTGGAAAAAACACCAAATTCGGAGTTGATACCCGATTCACCGGTGAGCTTAAGAGCATCCTGAAAGAATTCGATCTTCAACTGACAGGATTAAATCAGCATATCGGATCTTTGTTTATGACTCCGCAATCCTACATTGACGCTGCATCATTTCTTCTCTCCTATGCCCGGAACTTCCCCGAGTTGCAGTTTGTTGATTTCGGAGGTGGATTTGGAATCCCATATCACAAAATTTCTGAAGAGAAACCACTGGATTTAAGCCTGTTGGGTTCATATCTTCAGAACCTTGTTGAAGATTTCGTCCGGGAAACCGGAAAAAAAATCACTGTCAAAGTCGAACCTGGCCGGTTCACTGTCGCTGAATGCGGTGTACTTCTTGGCAGAGTTCATGCATTAAAACAAAATGCTGAAACACTATACGCCGGAACCGATATCGGATTCAATGTTCTTATTCGTCCTGCTCTTTACGGATCATATCATGATATAGAGATCTACAGAGATAAACCTGCAATAAATTCAGAGATGCAGAAAATAACTATTGTAGGCAATATTTGTGAAACCGGGGACATTCTGGCAAAGGACCGTATGCTGCCCCCAATAGTGGAAAACGATGTCATAGGTATTCTGGATGCAGGTGCTTATGGAATGGTTATGAGCTCCAACTACAACTGCCGCCTCAAACCTGCTGAAGTTTTAATAAATCAATCTGGTGATGATATACTTATCAGAAGGAGAGAAACCCTCGATGATCTGATGACTCATTTTCCTGAGTAGCACTTAACCCGGGGAATATCCATGATAGATTTACATACTCACTCTAATGCATCGGACGGAACCGATTCACCCGGGCTACTAGTCGATATTGCCCTTAATGAGGGCATTTCCACACTTGCCTTATGCGATCACGATACCACATCAGGGATACAACATTTTTTATCCCACGCAGACCGGTTATCTGTGATGGCAATTCCAGGAATTGAAATCAGTGCGGAATGGAAAGTTGGCCACTGCCATATCCTGGGTCTTAATCTGAAAGTCAATTGCAAAGATTTCGAAAATATGCTGGAAAAACTGAGAGATGGAAGAGACTCTCGAAATATTAAAATATGTCAAAAACTTAGAGAACTGGGTATCCCAATCGATATTACTGAGGTTTCCGAATTCGCCAAAGGTGAAGTAATCGCCCGTCCGCATATAGCACAAGTACTGGTTAAAAAAGGTTATTGCAAGTCGATAGATGATGCATTCAACCGGCTTCTTGCTAAAGGAGCTCCTGCATATATCGAAAGGTTCCGCCTGCCTCCTTCTGAAGCAGTAACCATGCTTAAAAACAGCGGTGCCAGGGTTTTCCTTGCACACCCTGCCCAATTGAACCTTGACCTACCCTCTCTGAGAGATTTCGCTTCAGAACTTAAAGAATATGGTCTGGACGGACTGGAAGTATACACTCCCTATGCTTCAGATGAAGCTATCACAGCTTTTGCAGGTTTATGCAAAGAACTGAAATTGAAGACCTCCGGAGGTTCAGATTACCACGGTGCCAATAAACCAGGGCACCGGATGGGATACTACCGTGCGGATAAACCGATTCCAGATAGCGTATATGAAGCAATCGAATAAGCCCTCTCTCCTTTTTTTTAACCACGCTTCTCATCTTATCACCTGGAATATCCGCTTTACCATGTTATCTTTCTGCTTCAGTGAGACTATATAGACGCCGGAGCGTAATTTTCCATATAGAGCTTTCGCATCTATCAAATCACCTTTAGATTGTAAACAATCTCGTGTAAGCGACCTTCCTGCCAGAAATATTCCGTTTAAAACAACAAGTATCAAAACGGATTATACCACGGTGGAATTCAATGTTCTCGCTAACAACAGATACATTATTAAATATTAAGAAAACCAGGAAACAGATTGATCCAATTTTGTCGTAAGTTAGTTTGAATATGATGGGAATAGTAGCTTCTTATTAGGAAAAAGCTGTTCGTTCCCCCAACTACCTTCTTTTAAAAACCAGATCTTTAGCAGTAGTACTGACAAGCTTCTCAAGAATTTTTTCAACAGCCGGGCAGATCTCAGCATTTTTGATAGATAAATCGATCAATTGGTGAAAGCGACGGCGATCTGTGTGGGGATATTCCCGACATGCTGTTGGACGATCATCAAAAACATCACACCGGTTATCAAAAGACAAAAAAGGACATGGTGCATTTTTAAAGGCATAGCTGTCATCATTTTCTAATACCAGATATTTTTCAGCAAAATCAATAAGAGGCATTCTTACTGCTTTTGCAAGTCTGATGATATCATGGCGACATAGAATAGGGCTGATTTTTTTGCAGCATTGAGCACACGTTAAACAATCTGTTTCTGCAAAAACCTCATTATGAATTTTTTGCACCTGCAGATCCAGTTTTACAGGAGGCCTTTTCTTAATATCGTAGAGAGATTTTTTTACAGATTGGCTGAGTGGCACAATTTACCTGCTTTCCTGATTGATACTAGGCAGACAAATATCGTATTCCGGCATCGTCTATAGCAACCAAATTTTATTTGAGAGCGAAGTACCTTAAAAAATTGAAGATATTACAAGGACGGAGCAGCTCTGCGTAAGATCTTCCTAATCCGGAAATGTATGGATCTGGGATAGAAAAGTGGCTCACGCAATGCCAGACGCAGAGGTTTGAGGAACATATGAAGTTTTCTAAAACTCATCTGTTCCATTAAAACAGAAATAATTGGCATCGTTATCGATCAAATGGGTCAGCAGTGCAGTCAAACATATAATAATGCTTAAAAGCCTTATGGAATAACATATTTTAGTGCTTATATGTAAATACAATGATTATGTTATATCTTCAGATACGTCGACCTGCATTTTGACAAATTGATCACGAGTTTATATAAAGTATAATGTAGAGCAGGTTAAAGCTCTCATGTAAAGCATTTAATGAGAGAATGCCTGTAATATTGGGATTATAAGGATCTGATCCTGAAATTTGATGGCAGGGATATTGGTATGAAATGATTTGTAATATGGCACTAAAAACGGTTATCTAAAGGCTTGTCAGACAGGACCGGGCAGGTCACTGCCCGAACCCTAAATATATTGAATCTTATGGAAATCAATTTCTCAGAAATGAGAGCAAATCATTATTAAGTTGCTCTTTATGCGTATCAGTTAAACCATGCGGAGCACCTTTATACACCTTTAAAGTCGATTTTTCAATAATTTCTGATGACTTCAATGCTGAAGTTTTAATGGGAACAATCTGATCATCATCTCCATGAATGATAAGAGTGGGAACATCGATCTTCTTTATATCATCTGTAAAATCGGTTTCAGAGAAAGCTCTGATACAATCCAGCGAGTTTTTACTTCCACACATCATCCCCTGCAGCCAGAACCAGTCAACAAGCCCCTGAGACATTTTAGCTCCCGGACGGTTAAATCCGAAAAACGGACCACTGGCAATATCTCTATAATGCTGAGACCGATTGGCTATTGCACTTGCTCTGAACTGGTCTAAATCCTCCATAGGAATACCATCAGGATTATTTGCTGTTTTTGCTACAAGCGGAGTTACATCGGAAATCAATGCCACTTTTCTCACCCTTTTACTCCCATGACGGCCAATGTAACGTGCTACTTCCCCACCTCCGGTGGAAAAGCCAAACAGGACACAATCTCTTAAATCAAGACTTTCGATCAGTATAGCAAGATCATCTGCATAGGTATCCATATCGTTTCCATGCCAAGGCTGGCTGGAACGGCCAAAACCACGGCGATCATGAGCGATACAACGATAACCGTTGGATGCCAGAAAGAGCATCTGTGATTCCCAGCTGTCAGCAGTCAATGGCCATCCATGACTGAACACCACTGGTTGCCCACTGCCCCAGTCTTTGAAGTAGATCTCGGTCCCATCCTCAACTCTGAATCTTCCCATTTTTATCTCCAATGCTTATTTGTATATGGATTATGTGTAATGATCTGGTCACATTTACAATTTTTTACAATTACACAACCATTATTTTTATTGTCAATTTTACCGGAACTGTTTTTCCAGTTTTGCCCTGTTCCAGTCTCCCAGATTGGCAGCAGCTTCATAAGTGCTTTGCAGAAAAGTAAGCAGTGTCTCATCGGGTGAAACCGAATTCCTGACGGTATCGTATGGAAGAATAAATTCTTTAAGCACAGGATTATACATCGCTCCATCCGGTTTTACCTCTGAGTTAGCAAACCCGTTAGGTTCGGGATAGGCATAGGAGTAAAAGATGGCCTGGGGTATCTGATCACTTCCGGGCCAGAAACCGCAACTGCATACTTCGTGAGAATAAGCTTCTTTGGCAACCCAGTCCGGAAGATGAGGGATACCGCCAGGGTGTTCGGGAGCTGCTCTTCCGGAGAAGCGACTTACTGCCAGATCGAAACTTCCCCAGAAAAAGTGTACCGGGCTGCATTTACCGATAAACCGGCTGCGAAACTGCTTTAGAACACGGTCTGACTGTACCAGAGCTTGAAAAAAACGGTTAGCATGATCCGCATCGTAAACAGCGTGTTCATAATCCTTTTCGAAAGGAACGGGTGCAATGAGTTCGTTGGGCATAGTATTAATTTTCAAAGAGAGATTTAATTCATCCAATTTTGAGAATATTTCATCATAAAACTGTGCAACTGGGCGCTTGGAAAGCAGCATATTTCTATTTTGTCCATCACTGGTATTAATGCACAGTTTATGATCTATCAGATCGAAATCGATCTGAAAGGTTCTGGCGCCATAGGAAATCGGTGAAGTGGTTAAACCACGGGAAGTAACATAAAGGGCGGTATGCCAGGAGTGGTTAACCCAGGGGGTTTGAACCAGGCGGATTTTTCCCACAATCTGAGTCCAGAGATGAAGAGTGGCGTAGGTACTTTTCCACTGATGAAAAGACAGTGCTGGCCAGTGCTCGTTTCCACTGATAAGCCCAAAAGGACTGAAATGGTTCATATAATACTCCAATATGATTTTATTTAAGAAAAAAGTGAAAATGCAGAGGAAGTTTTAATAAACAAAAGCAAATATTACACCTGCTTATCCGCTTTCGTTGCATAATTTCCAAAAGAGTACTGAGTGCTGATTTTGTCCACAGAAAAATTTGCATTTTATCTCAGGAATACCAGACAAAGATTACTTGAATGTATATTGATGAATTGTAGAACAGAGCAGGTAATCTAAAGATTCATAGTATCTGTTCAAAATGAGACTATCAGGTCATACCCGGTTATTTTTACTGTTTACGCAGAAATGCCACGGTATCCATCTCAGGAAACCCAGATTAACCCAGCGCTCCTTCACGGGAATGGTGACCTTTTTTATTGTTTGTTCATTTTGAACAAGTACTGAAGTTTATTACCGGGACGTTTTTACATTCCATGAATCGGCATGTTTTTCTGCAATAGGCAAAAAAACTGAGGAGATTTTGTGTTCAGGATCCAACTTAACTACAGAGGAGTTACAACTGTACTTGCAGCAACTATTCTCAGCCTGCAATGTTCAAACGTCAGTTTAAAATCCCTGGAATCCTCTTCTGAACTGAATATCAGATCAGGCCCCAATGGGATACAGATCAGCAATCCCAAGCGTATTTTAAACACCATTTATTTCTTTAATGAAAATTTTGCACCAGGTGGTTTCTGCTATGCTTACCCCCACAAATCCATGGTTTCTATTACCGATACAGTTTCCCAAAATGGAATATTTTCGGCTCAGATTACTCTGGATATCTCTGATTATTCCGGCGGTGCCATCAGCCTGGGCAGTAGTGTTGATTTGACTGCCTATAAAAAAAACGGGGCACTGAAATTCTGGATTAAAGGTAAAACAGGAGGCGAGAAAGCCTGGATAGCACTGGTCGACCAGTCCCGTCGTTCCAGAGAAAAAGCCGCAGTAAGATTACCTTTGAGTAAATATACCACCATTACAAAAGAATCGCAGCAGGTTTGCATCCCGTTAATCGATTTTAAGGAACAGGGCAGTTATTGGGATTCAAATAGAAAAGCAGAGATTCCCTGTGAATTCGATTGGAGCAGTGTAAGCGAATTCAGAATAGAAATAAAAAAAGGTGAAAACCGTAGTTTCACAGTATTTTTGGATGATATCTGCATCGAACCAAATGCAATAGACACTTCCAGATACCATCCTGATTTATCATGGGATAATCGTATTGAATCAGTCTATCCTCCCCGCTCTTCCCAGTTAAGTAAAGATGAAACGATACTGAGTTTTTTTGATGGAGGACTTTCCGCCGGAAGCTACACTTACGTTTACGGTGGAAATACCGCTTGTGTTCTTCAGAAAAATGCCATGTACTCCGATCGTAAAATAATGACCTGCTATCTGGATAATAATGACTACTCAGCTGTCACTATAGTAACAGACCAGAAAAAAACAGTAGACCTGAAGGACTATCGTAAAACAGGAGGTTTGGTTTTCTGGGCTAAGGTCGGATTTAAAACATCCAGTATTCAGGTGGGTTTTCTGGATCACCAAAAAGACGAACGGAAAGTGCAATCCCGGGTATCGATAGAACAGTATGGAGAATTATCTGAAGACTGGAAGATGTTCTCGATCCCTTTACGTCACTTTTCCGATATCGGATTATACTGGGATGAAAAATTAAATCTGGAAACAGAATTCCCCATAGACTGGAAATCAATACATGAGATCCGGTTCTCCTGCGTAAAATCTCAATCTGACATCAAGGACACAGTACCAGTTATTTTATATCTGGAAAATATCAGTATTGTTAAAGACATCACTGAAACCTCGGATTTTGAGAAATATTGGAACAGCTTTCAAAGCACTGAATCGGAGCTCACTCTTCATAATTTTCAGGATAGTGGAAACTCAGGCTGGGTTATTTCCAAAGGTCCTAAGAGCGGATGCAGTATTTCAGTAATTGATGCTCCTGCGAATGCCCCGGCAAATGTACTCAAGTGCATGTCATTTACCTACTCCCTTATGGATTGGTGCGACCTTATTCACTCTTATACTGAAATAGATTCTTTAAAGCGAAACTGGACAAAGCACTGGGGAATCCGTTTTCATTTGTATACTGAAAAGGAGTTCCAGGGAATAACTATACAAATAGCAGACAGCACAAACGAACATTTTGTAGCCAATGTGGGAGCATTGCGCGGGTGGAATGATATTATCGTTCCTTTCCGGGAGTTCTCAAAATTTATTTACTTTCAACCTGATGATGCGATTCATAATAACCGGCTGGACCTTAATGCTATCAAGGGAATCGCTTTTAAAGCATCAGGCAACAACACTTTCGGAAAGTATTTAATTGCAAACGTAAGATTGACTAATGAACGGGATTCCAAAACCGTATTATTATCAGAGTGAGATACCGGGTCCGAAGATGCAGTTATAAAATGGCAGAAAACCAGAGCAGGAATCCTTCTGTAAGTTTAATTCCCACTCTGTCCGTCTTTATTTCATGCAATTTTCTCTCCAGCAACAGTTATGCTGATCACAGTCACTTTTACCCGTATCAAAGCAGGTGTAATTACCTTCTTTGGCCTGAATGGTTCTGATAAGCTCTGTATTCTTTAGTTTTGCAGCATTGCTGATACCCATGCTTCTGGCAATCGATACTATTTTGTTGTGTGTCATTCTGATTCCTTTCCTTTTTTATTATTAAGAATAAACAGTTTACCATAACATCCACAGAATGTCAATAGCTTTTTTCAGGCACGTTTCAGCTGGCCCGGCTAAATTTCCGGTTCTGCTTTTTTGAAGATTCAATTAAATCAATTAGAACCTACCCAGATTATTAGAATTACATACTCGGTAATGTCCGGTTTATTTAACAAAGGATTACTGCAAAAAACAGCTTGAGATTTGGAATTTCAGACCAGAAAGCACCAAATCACAAATCTTAAATTCCAAACAAAACCCAAATTACAATACCCAAATTCTAAACAGGAACAGGAGCATGAATAGAGAATTTAAAATCTGAAAATTGAAACAGGATAGTGACCTCTATCTGCTCTTTTGTCGTTTGGATTTTGAATAATTGGTAATTGGGATTTGTTTAGTATTTGGTGCTTGTGATTTGTAATTTATTTGCGTACCCTACTTCTTATGCAATCTTATGTTTGTTAAATTA
>JAEZKP010000096.1 GCA_023436145.1 Fibrobacterota bacterium
GCCAATTTTTGGACCATAGGAATAGGTCTCCTGCATACCCACATAAATAACTGGAAGGACAATATCTGAAACATAATTCAGATACGCATATCCTTCACCATATTCACCAGTACTATCGTTTAAGAAAGCATCGAGTTTTTCTGTAAATGTTTGCAGGTAACCTCTGTTCTGACCCCAAAACAATTATTCGCTTCAAAGTGGAGCTGGTATCTTTAGTATGAATGCACCAGTTTATATTTAATCATTAGATAACGGGTTTGATTCGACTCATGTAAAAATATCTGGAGATTCATTAGATATAAATGGCGCAGGGCTGTATTCTGAAGGTAACTGCGTGGAACTCACTGACACAACTATTGTCAGTGGCGGTATCCCCAGTTTCATTAGCTACACCGCCTTTAACTGATAAACCAAAAAGATGAATGCCTTTGGTATTGCCTTGATTAATCGTAATAATATGATAAACATTATCAGAGATAAAAATTGAAGATGTATCCAAAGGAGGCCAGAAACTTAAGCTGTCATCATTTCCTGCAAGATCACCGGAAAGAACAGTATTATATGTAGAACCCTGCGGATCGTCTTCTGTTTCAGTATCATCATAACTTCCCTTTATTTCGATACCAGGTGGAATTAAAAATGTTGCCGAGCGAGGATCTGAAGAGACTGTTCGTTTTGTTGGCAAAACAAATTTTTGGGATTGCTATTGCACGTATCGGCTTGCAGCAAATTCTTGAAAGTCCTGAGGGGGAACATTTAAATGAGGAAAAGAGAAAACCAAGCGAAGGCATTTAGCCCCTTGAGGGGTGGGGGTGATGTAATTGCCGGCCAGCAAGCTTTGTCTGCAACGCGGCTGAGCGCAATGAGTCTGCGAATGGAGCGGGCATATATAGTTATTTACCTGAAGTAACCCCATTTTTCAACTGAGCTGTAAAGAGTCTTTAACTCTTTACAGCCATCATTTTCTTTATCAGTTTTCTGTTAGGGATTATATAATCGATTACCGAGAGAAGGGTATAAATAGTGGGAATAAGCATAACCCAGAATGCAGGATGAAAACCCATAAATTCAGATGGAATCCATTTGACCTGATAAATCCGCTGAAGTGCGATGACTGCGATTACCCCAAAAGTGGCTATACCCTGAAGAACCGCTTTAGCTTTCCCGGATTTGCGGGCAGCCAGAACTACTCCACTTGATGCACAAATGATTCTAAGAAGCTGCATGAAAGCATCACGATAGAAAAATATCAGATACATCCATAAAGGAATTATTCCTGAAACCATAAACGAAATAAAAACAGTCTGCCGTGAAACACTATCTGCTATAGGGTCGAAAACTTTACCAAAATCGGTGACCTCATGGCGAGCTCTTGCAATAGTACCATCCAGCAGATCAGATATTTCGATCAATGCAGCCAGAGATAAAGAAACCCAGATCCAGCCATTTGCTTGGGTTTGGTATCCGGAAATGAAAACATAAGCAAATAAGGGGGCAATCAGTACCCGGGAAAGTGTAAAAAACGTAGCTAAATTCATGAGTGCTCCATATCTTTTTTCATGGTGTTAATAGCTGATAAAATACAAAGTGTCCAATCAAAAAACAGAACGCATTTAAAGAACAGATTGTATTTTCAATCAATATACCCTATAATCTAAAATTGGCTCATACAGACAGTCGAAAACTGTTGTATATTGTTCGCTATTTTTAAATTCAGGAGATATTTTTGCTTTATCAATAAAGGTAATCATTCGGTGTTGTTTTCATTTAGAAGAGGAGCACTTATGATCGGGAAGATTCTTTTCCTGCCATTTTGGATTATTTCAAGAATTGCCGGCATGCTATGGGGATCGATAAAATTGATTATGGCCCTGTTTTTTGGTGTGTTACGCATTATTAGCAGCCATCTGTTTGGTGCCATAATAGGAGCGATTACAGGATTTCTTTTGGGAAGAAAACATATTGGGGTAAAAATATTCAACCACCATAAGAAACATCACAAAAAATGCTAGATCCAAAAAAGACAATCAAAAACTGTCAATCAGCAAGTACTTGCCTTTTATTCACAGATTCAGCTAATTAGCTATTATGCTGCAGTAGCTAATTAGCCTTCTGTTTATTACTACTAAATTTCCTTTAGCGCCTGTCTTATCCTGCAGATATTCTGGCACTTTTAACTTCTTTACTAGCTAAGCGCACACCTGCAGCCTTCGTTCCTTTTACCAGGAAGTCCTTGATAACAAAGGTCTCTTCAAGCACTTTCAATTTCGGTTTTGGCTTATATTCGACTGTTACTATTGCTTCGGAATCGGTACTCAGCCTAAGTACAGTACAGTTCTCCGGAACGATGCTGTAGCCCTTATTTAAAATAAACTGTTCGATTTTGCACCGTTTCAGATAAGGAAATCTGGTTTTGTCATCCCGGTAAACCACATTAAAAACCAGCTCTTTATCCACAAAACCGCAATAAAGCATGCCTTTGTCTATGAATAGCTTGTCAGGAACATCCATGACCGAGTAAGCTCCTGATTTTCTGATCACCAGGATACGATCATACTGAGATACATCAAAGAGCAGATTTCCATTAACCTCATAACCCAGGTATCCGGTATCTTTATCATAGCGCAATTTAAGGTTGCGTTGTGCAGCTTCTCTGACATCCACTTTTTTCAAAGAAACCAGTTCTGTCCTGCGTGGATAGGCCTGCTGGTATTTATCGATGAGTTTTTGAAGAAATCCTATGGAATATTCAGTTATGGAAGCCAGTGCCTCACGAATCTCCTTGAGCCGGTTTTTTATCTCCTGCATCTCTTTTTTAGCTCTGTTGATATCATAAGCACTGATTCTGCGGATAGGTATTTTTAATAGAACATCCACATCCTCTAATGTTACTTCCCTTCTGATCTGTTCAGCAAAAGGTAAAAGACCATCCAGTACAGCCTTTACGACTGCCTCAGCGGTGGTTTTTTCCTCGATGCGTTTATAGATGCGATTCTCGATGAAGATCTGCTCCAGGGTTTTGGCGTGCAACCGGTCTTTTAGATGCTTCTCTTCCAGTTTTAATTCAGCAGTCAATATCTTCACCAGCTGAGCGGTATTGTAGTTGATGACCTCTGAGACGGTCATGCAAACCGGTTTATCATCTTTAATAACCATCAGGTTGACCGATATGCTGTTTTCACATTCTGTAAAGGCATAAAGTGCATCTACGGTTTCTTCAGAATGGACTCCGCGGGCCAGCCTGATCTCAACTTCCACATTTTCAGCAGTATAATCGCTAATGCCTGAAATCTTGAGTTTTCCTTTTTTTGCGGCATTTTCTATGGAATTTATTATTGATTCGGTGGTTGATCCATAAGGAAGTTCACGGATTACTATTCTTTTAGGATCACTAACGTCTAATTTCGCTCTAACCAGGATCTTTCCATTACCATCATTGTATTCAGATACATCAGCCAGACCACCACTTGCGAAATCCGGATAAAGCAGAAGCTGTTCACCACGCAAGCAGGCAATTTGCGCCTCAAGAAGCTCTATCAGGTTATGTGGCAGAATCTTGGTGGCCATTCCCACCGCAATCCCCTCAGCCCCCATTGCCAGCAGAACAGGTAGTTTGGATGGTAAAGTTACAGGTTCCCGGTTTCTCCCATCATAGGAGTCAAGAAACTCGGTAATTTCCGGATTAAATAGAGTTTCTTTGGCCAATTGTGAAAGCCGGCATTCTATATACCGGACTGCGGAAGCCGGATCACCGGTGTAGACATTACCGAAATTACCTTGCTTATCAATGAACAGATCTTTATTGGCAAGGGACACCAGAGCGTCACCAATTGAGGCATCACCATGAGGGTGATATCGCATACATTGACCAACAACATTTGCCACCTTATGAAATTTCCCGTCATCCATTTCCCATAGCGTGTGCAGGATACGGCGCTGAACCGGTTTTAATCCATCATTTATATGCGGAATCGCCCGGTCTTTAATTACATAAGAGGCGTATTCTATAAAATTCAGATCGTAAAGATTTTTTAAGTATGCCATTATCGCAGATTCTCCATGATGTAATCACGGCGTTCAGGAGTATTTTTACCCATGTAAAATTCAAGTGTTTCACTAATGTTCTTTACCGATTTTACATTGACTTCGATCAGTCGGATGTTGGGCCCGATAAACTGCCCGAACTCCTTGGGAGAAATCTCCCCCAGTCCCTTGAACCGGGTCACCTCCGGATCCTTAATCTCTTTAAGCGCCAGATCACGTTCTTTTTCACTGTAACAATACTTGGTAGTTTTTTTGTTGCGTACCCTGAAAAGGGGCGTTTCCAGAATGAAAACATGCCCGGAAACAACCAGTTCCTCAAAATAATTGAGAAAGAAAGTCATCAGAAGGTTTCTTATATGGTAACCGTCCACATCTGCGTCGGTGGCCAGCACAACCCGGTTATATCTGAGGTTCTCTAAGCCGTCCTCAATACCCAGGGCCATCATCACATTATAAAATTCTTCATTCTGGTAAATTGCAGTACGGTTTCGCCCGAAAACATTCAGAGGTTTACCTCTGAGAGTAAATACCGCCTGGGTGAGCACATCCCGTGAAGAAATTATCGACCCTCCGGCTGATTGACCCTCGGTTAGAAATATAGTGGAATTCTCACCATGGGCCCCATCCTGCAGGTGATATTTACAATCCCGAAGATTGGGGATCTTTATTTCAATTCTTTTGGCAGCCTCTTTAGCTTCTTTTTTTACCGCATTCAGTTCGGTACGCAGCTTCTCATTTTGTATGATTTTGGTTTCAAGAAGTTTTGCCGCTTCGATATTCTTATGCAGATAATCGACAACACCCGACTTAACTTCAGATACAATCCATCCCCGGATCTCTGTGTTTCCCAATTTATTTTTGGTCTGAGACTCAAACACCGGATTCTTCAGTTTTATCGCTATAGCCCCACCGATCCCCTCACGGACATCTACTCCATTATAGTTTTTCTTGAAATATTCATTGACCCCTTTTAAAATACCCTCTCTGAATGCACTAAGATGAGTACCTCCATCAGAGGTATTCTGGCCATTCACAAATGAAAAGTAGGTCTCTCCGTAACTATGGGTATGGGTAAATGCAAATTCGAGCTGTTTACCTTTGAAATATGCTATGTTATAAACTGCACTGTCCCCGATCTCATTTTGCAACAGATCCAGAAGCCCGTTTTTAGATTCAAACTTCTGATTGCCAAAATAAAGCCTCAGCCCGGCATTGAGGTATGCATAATTCCATAACCTTTTTTCCACATACTCGAAATTATAGGAATAATCACCAAAAATATCACTGTCTGGCAGAAACTCTACATAGGTGCCATCTGCTTCACCCGTTCTGCCCTTTTTCTTATTTTTGAGTGTTCCGCGCTGAAATACAGCTTCGAAATATTCTCCATTACGATAGGATATTACTTTAAAATGACTGGATAAGGCATTAACCGCCTTCGTGCCTACACCGTTAAGCCCCACACTGAACTGAAAAACATCATCATTGTATTTTGCACCGGTATTTATGGTAGAAACGCAATCTATCACTTTTCCCAGAGGGATTCCCCTGCCATAATCGCGAACTGAGACAGTGTGTTCATGGATGTTGATGTCAATTTTTTTACCGTATCCCATTATATATTCATCAACTGCATTATCAATTACCTCTTTTAAAAGAACATATACCCCATCATCGGGATTGGTTCCATCACCCAAACGCCCGATGTACATCCCTGAACGTAACCGGATATGTTCAAGGGAACTTAAAGTCTTAATCTTGCTTTCATCATAAACAGAAACCGATGGATTTTTACTCATAAATTTTAATTCTCAGTTAAATGGATAAACAGATTAAATTTGTAAATAGAACTGTCTTGCTGGAAGATGAGATAATAATAACCAGAGGTATTTCCGGCATAGTTCCAAGAATATAAATAGGTCGTAAACGGGAAACAAGTAACAGCGCTGTTTAAATAGCTGCCTGAAGCTACAAGAATCGAGCTTCCAATTCCTATTTAACTTTTTTTATCTATCTCTCTTATTACGTACTGAGACGGGTAAAATTTATTCCGGTTAATGCTATCGAGCTTAACAGCCTACCCCGACAACTCATTGATTTGGCTTCAGTTAACTTCCTTTTGGCACATCGGTTGATTTCTACTGTTTTATGCTCCAGACGCTTTCAGGCTCAAAACACCTGATAAAAAGTGTGATATCGCACAATAAGAATTTCAGTTATCAATATCATTGTGTTAGCCCTTCCCCAGTCACTGATAAAAAAAATTATTGAGGAAAACCGCCATGACAGCCACGGAAAATTCGCACATGTTAAACAATAACCGGAAACAGAAACTGCTTTATCTGGAATTCTCTCTCACTTTCCTTTTTTTACCGGGAGCAATCTACATGAAACTTCTGCCACTGCCCAAATTTTCCGTACTGATTATGCTTTCAATATTTGCCATGACAATAGTATTAAGTAAAAGGGAGGTGTACAAAAAAAATCTGCTTTCATTTAAAATAAATCCCACAACGCAAAAAAAAATTGTAAAGAGATTTCTTGTTTTAATCCCGGCAGTTTTCATTTTATCAGCTATCCTCACTCCGTCACAACTTTTCCGCTACCCTGTAAAAGAACCAATAAACTGGGTTCTCACCGCTCCTATATACTCACTTTTTTCTGCCCTGCCGCAGGAAATTTTATATCGGGTCTTTTTTTTCCAAAGGTATAAGCCTATATTCCGGAAAAAAAGTACTCTCTTTCTGGCCAATGCGTTGGCGTTCTCTTTTCTGCATATAATCTATAATAATCCGGTGGCACCAATACTTAGCTTTGCTGGCGGATATCTTTTCTCCAGCACTTATAATGATACAGGTTCGCTTCCTATAACCGCACTGGAGCATTCAATTTATGGGTATTTTATCTTTACTGCAGGCTTGGGGCAGATCTATTTCATGTGAATAGGACAGGGGTAAAAACCTTTAGCTCAAACCAAAAATCCAATTAAAATCACTGTTTATCCTGAGCAGATAGTTACCTGCCTGAGCATTAATTTGGGCGGTGATTCGGGCATCGTACTCGTCCAGGGAAATCCGTTCTCCATCAATCCATTCCACCATCTCGACATTAAGCTCCTCATACAGCTTTTTTGCCCTCATGGAAACACCCCCTTTTATAATAATTATATTGAATGAATTTGGCGATCTCAACTTTTCCTTTTATTTTAAACCAAACAGACGATTTTGTTAGAGCGATTCGCTATGTTTCCAAAGAAACATCCGATTTAGGCTAAACTAATTAAAAAATGAGGATTAAACACCAAGCAAAAGAAAGGTACCCTGGAAGTTAAGATGAAAATTCTCACATTTCTTCTTTTTGTTTGCACTGTTATCTGTCATGGCCAGCAAGCAATGGAACCCTGGGAACGGCTGGGGCTGTCCAAAACAGAATGGATAATGATTGAGGAAAACCATATGCCTATGAGCAAGGTAGAGGGGCTGCTTAAGGCAGGTATAGGCATCAGTGAGTACTTTAATAAACCGTGGAACGAACTTAATTTGACAGAACAGAAATGGATCGAAAAGAAACGGTCCGGAATGAGCAGCTATGACATAGAAATTGAAGCCAAAGCCACTAATGCAGGCTGGAAAAGCGAAATGCAAAGTGGTTTTCGTTCGGAGATGAGCGGAGTTTCAAAAAATGGCGAAAACTTTTCTGCCCTTATTCCAGGCTTTCAACAATTCAAAACCGGCAATGTTGCCAAAGGAGTTATCATGTCTTCGATAGCCGCAGGAGCTATCGGCTGGTGTATCGCAGGAAGCATTTCCAACAAACGGTTCAATTCTCTGCCTGTTTTTGCAATTCTGGTTCCGGATATAGTCTGGAGCTACATTGATTACAAGATTTCCAAGAGGCGTAATAACCAGTGACAACTGTATTTTTAACCGAAAAACAATGCTATGCCTGTGGCAGCAAAAGCCAGTATCCTTTGGTTGATCTCACCTTAAGTATTATTGGTCCCAGAGATCTTGATGGCCGGCCATCACTTATCCAACGCTCCTCTGTTTATCTCTGGATTCAGCGCTGCTTTGAGTGCGGATACTGTGCTCCAGAAATATCCCAGGGCACTGCTGAAGAGATCCGTATCATAGAAAAATCGGAATACCAGCTCCAGCTCAACGATAAAGAGTACCCCGATACAGCCAACTCTTTTCTATGCCATTCTATTATTATGGAACAAACCAATTTGTTTGCGGATTCAGGATGGGCTGCAGTCTTTGCAGCCTGGATCTGTGATGATAACGGGTATAGCCAGTCAGCAATCGAATGTAGAGAAAAAGCTCTAAATCTGTTCTCAAAGGCAAAAGAACAGGGACAGGGCTTTGGGGAAAGCCCCGCAGAGGAACAGCTTTATCTGGCAGATCTGCATAGAAGGAGCGGACATTTTGAACAAGCAGCTCTGATTTGCGAACTCCAACTTCAACAAAGCCATCCTGAACGAATATTCGATTTATTCTGTCTGGAGAAGAAGCTTATAGACAAAAAAGACAGCGGATGCCATAACGACAGTGAAATTGACGAACTGAATATAGATGCCTTTCAAGACTCATCAACTTTGTAAGCTATTATTATCTGCATCAATCTAAACTGCTGAATTCAGGTAAAATAACCCGGGTATGACGGATCCGGGGTATTCTAATTGCCAGTCCTTACCACAAGATTTCTTCCGATTTTAAGAGTAGTCTGAGGGGTGATATCATTCAGATTACATATTTTTTTTATAGTTGTACGGTAACGTTTTGCTATACTGCCCAGATTATCCCCCTTTTTAATTTTATGCGTAACTGTTTTCCTTGCCTGATTGAGGTAAGCGAAATCATCTTTATACAATTTGAGTGTGTCACTTTTTAATCTGAAATTTTCAAAATCAATGATTAAGTTAGGATCGAATGGCTCACCATAATAGCGCATTTCAAAATGCAGATGAGAACCAGAAGCCCTCCCGGTTCTTCCCCCCAGACCGATAACATCACCGGCCTTTATTTTTTTATTGGGAACCGTCATGGTCTTTGACAAGTGACCATAAATAGTCTCCAGACCCCAGCTATGCCTTATCACTACTACCCTGCCGTAGCCATACCGGTCATTTATAACAGCTCTTACAATCCCGTCAAAAGCAGCCAGCACCGAGTCCCCGGTATTTAACTTGATATCAATACCATAATGCCAAAGCCAGGAATCGCGTCTTCCGAAATTTGAGGTGATCCGCCCCATGAAGGGGTGAATGTAATACCTGTTCCTGGAGGTGTCTGCTATAACGATTTTCACTGTATCAAATAGATAGCTGCAGTCGATCCTCCCGGAGTTCACTCTGCTGTTGCTCCATGCAAATGTATCGATATCAGAATAAGCATTATCATAAAGCGAGTCGATTCTCTGCTGGAAGTCGTTTTCATCAATGTTTTCAATTTCTGAAGAATCAATGCTTTGCGGCTGAAACCCGGTACCATGGAGGTTACCTGCAGCTATGCATACTACAATCATCATCAGCAACAAATGAAACATTTTATTCCGGAAAAAGCAATTGATATTCTATTTTGACATTACACATCTGCCCGATAAACAATACTGACTACCTGATTTATTTTTGTGCACAGGAATCAGTGTTTTTTAACTCATTCTGAACAGATATCATTTAATATAATCATTCTATTACTGGTAGGATTATTTTTTTTAAATATCAGGGTCTTTGGGTTATAGGGTGAAATAAAAGGTTGCGCCTCGATTTTTACTGGCCTGGGCCCAGATCTTTCCTCCATGTTTTATTATGATTCTGTAAACTGTAGCCAACCCCACTCCGGTACCTTCGAATTCAGATTCACGGTGTAATCTGTGGAAGGGCTGAAAGAGCTGCTCTTTATATTTCATTTCGAAACCGGCACCGTTGTCACTTACATGATAGACTGCCTTTTCACCCTTTAAGTCAGCACCGAATCCGATTACAGGGTTTTCTGTCTTACCGGTAAATTTCCAGGAGTTACTCAACAGATTTTCCAGGACAATTTTTATCAGCCCCGGGTCACAATTGGCAAAAATATCCTGCTGTATATTTATCCGGACTGCCCGTTCCGGTTCACGCCTGCGCAGAGTATTAATGATGTCTCTGGCTATAATGCTTAAATTAACATTTTTCCGGTGCAGTTCTGATCTGGACACTTTTGACAAGGTTAACAAATCGCCAATCAGCTCATTCATCCGGTTCGCAGATTTCTTTATAATTGACAAATATTCTTTACCGTCACTGTTGAGTACATTTGCATATTCATCCTGTATCAGCTCACAATAAGCCTGTATTGTATGCAAAGGTGAACGCAGATCATGCGAAACAGAGTGACTGAATTCGGACAGTTCACGATTTGATTCCTGTAGACGATTGTTAAGTCTTACTATCTTTTTTTCCCAGTTCTGACGTTCGGTGATATCAGTTACCATCCCCAGCTTTACATGAAACTGTCCTGCTTTGTCATTAAGATTGCTTTCAGATTCAATTACCGGGATCAGTGTTCCGTCACTTTTTCGCAGATTTTTCTGGCGTATACCTCTTATTCTGCGATCGGCCCCATGAAATGCTTTCTGTTCCTCATCCAGAAATTCACATACATCCTTTCCCTTAAGCTCATCTGAACGATAACCCAGCATCTGAGCCATTCTCTGGTTGGTATAGTAAATCCTGTGGTTCTCACCAATCAGCCAGATCCCTTCCTGTGCAGTTTCCACTATCGATCGATAATATTTTTCGCTCTCTTTTAACTCATCCTCCACTTTAATACGCTTCTCGATCTGCGTTTTCAATCCTTCATTTGCTTCGGATAAGGCAATTGTTCTCTCGTTGACTTTCTTTTCCAGGTCAGCACGGGATTTGAGCAATTCAGATTCGGCTTGTTTGCGTCGATTGATTTCCAAGGTTGCTTTTTCATTGGAATCTCTAAGGTATTGGATCAGATCCTCATTTTTAAAGACCAAGCTGAAATTGGAGCTTATTATCCTGTAGTTGGTTTCTGCTGAAAAACTGATTAGTGCAGTAAAAAGCATTAACATTATTGCAATAGCCAGATGAATCGGAGTGCCCATTATAAAAAACAGAACGATCTGAGGTACCAAAGTAGGCAGAGTGAAGCCGTAATATGTTTTTCTTAATGCAGAATAAGTCGCTGCAGCTCCGGCACTCATCCCCCCCAAAACCACAGCTACTATCATTTGATAAGCGACAAAATTGTGAAGCAGCCCGAAAAAAGCAGCCCCCCCCCATAAAGATCCGGATATAACTAAAAAAACGGTTGAGAGTATCTCCCATCTTTTAACATGCTGGAACTTTTGGGTGTCCATTTTAAAAATGGTAACCAGCACCATTCTTATTACCGCAAAAATCAAATGAGCTATCAGCCAGCTCAAGATCCAGATATTGGGAACAATACTCCATAATAAAACAGAGACAATACCACTGTTCACCACAGTAGCAACAATCCCTATTGGTAAGAGGCTGAAAATTAAATTCACCTTTTTTGCCAATACCAGATCATTTATGCTATCCTTCAAACACGATTCCTTTCTGGCAGAAGCAAAAATTTCAATCGAAAATGTGATTACAACCTGAATGCCTGTTTTATTTTGTAGAAAGCAAAGTGAATACCCTAGTATATAGTGGATAAAAAACGGAGGACCGGTGAATATGAGCGGTAATATACCAGTCTTAAAAATACGATTTTCATTTATCGTCCTATTTAGCCTCCTCTTTGCAGCATCAGCCGATAACAGAATCTCCATTAGCGGAACAGTCAAAAACGGTGAAGGGGGCGCCATAGCCACGGCTAAGGTGTCCCTGCTCTCAGATACAATGCAGCAAAGCAACACCAACGCCAATGGAGAATTCATCATCAGCAATACTGCAGTAGTAAATCTGGGCGCCAAACCGGCCTACCAGTTTCTGCAAGCAGAAGAAAACCTGGGGGTACATTTCCGGGAAGGGAGTCACGGCATGACCTCTGAGGACTGGACTGCTCTCCTTGATTTTGCCGATCAGAAATACTGAAAAAAGGAGGAAACAGAAGGTTCGATATAATCCCTTCCGCAGAGAGGCTTAAGTGAAGTTTTACTCTTCATAACTGTTTTTATCTCATGACAATATGAGAATTTAAAAATATCATCATTCAAAGCCACTACCGCCCTGCATCAGACAATCCATTGCGGCATCATTTGACAGGTCATTGACAGAAGTGTCTGGTCTATTGTTTATAAATTTATCTTTATTTTTTAGTATTCGATAATAGAAATAATATTTTATCGGCTTGTGAAAAAGACAAGGCTCTCAGAAGGTGAGATACTTTCCGCGCAGAAAGCAGATTATAAAGGTGTTTAAAAAACCCACGCTTTTTTAAGCGGAGGATTTTAAATTCATGAATGCTGAAATGTTTCAATAAATCCGATTCCCTGAAATGATATGGGTGACCTTGATCTACCTTAAAAATCTCCAGAAGATTGGCAAGAAGAATTCCCCATTGAGTATGAGTAAAGTTTCGCAAATATATGATGCCCCCCGGCTTTAATACCCGTTTCATTTCACTGAAAACAGCATCTATATTTTCACAGTGATCTAAAATATTATCGATTATTAAAAAATCGAAACTATTATCAGTATAAGGCAGATACTCTGCCTGAGCAGCCGCATATTTAACCTCAGAATCCCGGATTTCCCTGCAACGGCTTTGTGTTCCATAGAAATGTTCCAGGGGATCAATCGCAAATCTATGATTTGAAGGCAGGTAGGTTAGTATCCCGGCAGGGCCGGATCCGATTTCAAGAATGCGTGTTTGGGAGTCAATCGATGCTACACCATTTATTTCAATTAAAAGATCACCGGCAAACCTTTTAAAGTAATTGAAATCGATTGCATCGATCTGTTTTTCCCACCAGGATTTTTCACTCTGCTGTGCAAGTATCCATCGTTTTTTAAATAAAGACATGAGGCACGCTCTCAACGTAAAATTCCAAATATATTTCCTGTTGAATGGGAAAGCAAAGATTGATGAACTGATAACCAGGCAAACTAACCTGGAATTGTACTATGATTTCCTCTTTCCCGGATTTTAACAACTATAATGTAAAGCTGAGAGGCAGTAACACCTAATCATTAAAACCAGATACTCAACTGCAGCTTAAATCTTTCCTTCCTGGCGGTGCTGAATTCTGATGTAAAATATATACCTGCGGCACTGCGTTAATATTGACATCCGGAACCAGCATTACACAATCGCCTTTTCAATCGATAACCAATTCACCAGCGAAACTCTTGATAAATTATGGCTGGTTCCGGTAAATTTTATTCTTTGGTAAAAGGCACCCCGTTTTTGTCACAGGAATAGAATGAATTCCACTCGCCGTCCACCGGAAGCTTATAACCTACTGTCCAGTCAGACCAGGCACAAGTAGGTTTACAGCAATCCTGCATGGTGGTTGTGTGGTATCCATCCCTGAATGTTCCATTTGCTTTTGCATCTGCAGGTGTCTTTACTTCCGGGTGCGGCAGTGGTAACCGTTCTTCCTTGAGCCGGCAGCCAGTTACCCGGGTTAAATTATCCGGGCAACGCACCCGCTTAACCATCACTTCCCAGTTCTGGTGATAAAGGGAGTTAAGCTTATTGGTTTCTATACAGGAACGTCTGGTATCCTCGGTTATCTGTTCTGATGCTTTGACAAGGGCCTGATCGCACATCTGCTTAATCTTTTCCTGGCATGCTGATGAGAGTATTCCATCGATGGTGGGCGGCCATCCCTTTATGCACTCCTGATACCTGAGAAATGAGATGCCCCCACTGCCTGGATTCTGGTAAGGATATTCATCATAGATAAACTCATTGAATTTAGTGGTGTTGCTAAATGCAGGATCCTTATAACAGGAGTTAAATGCACCATATCCACCTGCCCCCATAAATACATCAAAGCCTTTTGGGCCACTGGCAGCTGTATTAAAACTCTGAACAATCAGAGGTTTGGGGTAAGGGAGTTCAGGAGGTTTCGGTGAACTCGGTTCCGGATTTACAAAAACGATCTGGTAACATTGACAACAACTGCTCTGCACATCATCCACTCCACCCACATCAGGATCATGACCTACCACTCCATAATTAAAGGGGGGATCATCGCTATTTCCCCAGCCATAAAAAGCGGCATCATCTTTTGCTGCCTGAAGCATCTCTGTGCTGAAAAGCATGAACCGGGGACAAATAAATGTCTTGGGAAGGTCGGCTTTACTTGCATCTTCGGGAGGACTGCAGGAATTGGCTACCCTGCATCGTCCACCACAGGCGGAATTAGGATCTCCCGGTATGCAACTATCAACGTAAAAGCGGTTATAACAAGGATCTGGCGGGTTAAGATGATATGATGGCACATACTTTTTAAGAGTAATATCTAAAGAACTATTCTCATAAGTGCTTAACGGTTCAGAAACCGGCATATAACCGGTCTTGGTTACCTTCACCGTATCAATGGTAACCATACGTTTCTCAAGCCTGCCTTCAATAATGTCACTTTTCATCGATGATATTCCGGCATCAGTCTGCCTGCCTGTTACCAACACTTTGAAGCTCTTGTTTTTTTCACCAATCTGGAGCTTCACAGCATAGATATTGGGGCAAAAAGATTTATCAAACGGGTGAAGGCTGTAAAAACCCGGCAATAGATTCTGATGGACTCTCTGGTAAATAAGTTTGCCACTCAGAGAATAGACACTTACTTTCAGATGCTCATTTTTGTGGTTAATGGCAAAATAAAATGTTGTACCTTTCAGTGATGGTTCAGGTAAAAGCCATCTCCTGACCACCGGTTCAATGCCGGTAGGAACAGAAATACTCCATGCCCCATCATCTCCAGAAGTATCTGATAATCCGGCAATTACAAGATTTACTGATGCACCTTTGATTCCATTCCCATCCTCATCCACCACTTTACCACTTAAAATCTGGGCATGCACCTGAAAAAGGATGCTGGATACAGATATCATGACCCATATTCTTTTGGTTATCGTCTTAATTCCCATTTTCTACTCCACAAAAGTACGCTAATTTTTCCAAAGATGATGAATAATATAGTGTTTGTTTCGCGCTTAAAGTTTCCTTAAAATTGGAAAACAGAACTGAAAAGAGAACCGATAATTTCATGAGATGAGAATCCAGGCGAGATGAGATACACCACTGATGCTATTCATTATCGTGTGTTAAATTCTGCACATATTTTATTGAAGTAATATTTATGATCAGTAGTGTCCGGTTAATTTAACAAAGGATTACTGCAAAAAACAGCTTGGAATTTGGATTTTCAGACCAGAAAGCACCAAATCACAAATCTTAAATTCCAAACAAAACCCAAATTACAATACCCA